>DAOUBK010000051.1:0-38342 GCA_034432635.1 Roseiflexus sp. | reverse complement strand
TTGCCTGGCTGGGCAAGTATCGACGCTTGAGTAAGGACGACGAATACCTTCCTGAGAGCAGCGAAGCCTGGATTTGTGCGGCCATGCTTCATATCCTGGTCAGACGTCTGGCACGGCTTCAGGTCGCCAACTCGTGAGAGGAATTTTCAGACACTCTCCTAGCCCATCGATATTCGGAACAGCGCGTTGCCGGTCGTAATGGGAACACGTCAGGAGCGCTACGTCTTTCTTGCCGGCGGGGTCATCTCCAGGCGCTCGACGGCAATGATGTGGTCGAGTAATCTGCGACAGGCGCGATCAATCAGATCGTGGACGTCACGGAAGCGCCCGGTGTAGTACGGATCGGGCACGTCGCGGATGCCGGCGTCGGGCACATGGTCGAGGAGCAGGCTGAGGCGTACCAGCGAACTGCCCACCATGCGACGCAGTGCGTCGAGATGAGCGCGTTCAGCCGCAACAATATAGTCGAAACGCGCGAAGTCATCCGCCTGGATCATGCGCGCGCGATGGGTGGAGCGGATGCCGCGTTCGGCAAGCAGCGCAGTGACACCTGGATGCGGCGGGTCGCCGATGTTCCACGCACTCGTTCCTGCCGAGTCGGTTATAATCTGCTGGCTCAATCCAGCTTGCTCGACATAATGCCGGAAAATGCTCTCTGCCATAGGAGAACGACAGATATTCCCTGTGCATACGAAGAGCACTGCAATCTTCCGCTTGCCGGCGCTGTTTATCTGCATTCCTGGTGTATCATGGCTTTCAAAACGCTGGACCCGCATAACTGAAAGTATACCACACGTCATGGCGTCACTCATTGAACGATTGGCCCTCGTGCGTGAGCGGATCGCAGCCGCAGCGCGACGGGCGGGACGTGATCCGGAAACCATTCGTCTGGTAGGGGTAACGAAGACTCAACCGGTTGAAGTGATACGCGCTGCACTGGATGCCGGTCTCCGCGAGGTTGGTGAGAACCGTGTGCAGGAGGCGGAAGCCAAAATGGCAGCGTTTGCCGTCGATCGGCAGCGCCCGATCTGGCATCTGATCGGGCATGTGCAGACGAACAAAGCCAAAAAGGCGGCTTTGCTGTTCGACATGATCCATTCGGTGGATAGTCTGCGCCTGGCGCAACTGCTCGAACGTTCTATCGCCGGGGATCGCCGGGATGCGGGATGGCGCCTGCCGGTCCTGTTGCAGGTGAATGTCTCTGGTGAGGTGACCAAGTCTGGTTTCGATCTCTGGAAATGGGAAGAGCGGCGTGACGCCTATGAGCGTTTCTGTGTCGATGTTGCACAGATTCTGACGTTGCCGCACCTCGATGTGCGCGGGTTGATGACGATTGCCCCCTGGGGACCTGACCCGGAAGCGACGCGCCCTGTGTTCCACGCAACGCGGCGCCTGCGCGACGCGCTGGCTCGCCGCTTCCCCGACGCCGCGTGGTACGAATTATCGATGGGTATGACCGACGATTTTGAGGTGGCCATCGAAGAAGGCGCGACGATCATCCGCATCGGGCGGGCGATCTTCGGCGAGCGTTGAGGATTTGTCATTCGGGCGGGGATGTGCTACCATCGCGTGGGGCAGCATCAGTCGAGGATAAGGAGGCGGCAGGTGAGCATTCTGGTCGATAAGAACACCCGTCTGCTCGTACAGGGGATCACCGGGCGCGAAGGTGAGTTCCATACGCGCCAGATGATCGCTTATGGCACGAATGTGGTTGCAGGTGTCACGCCCGGTCGCGGCGGGCAGAGCACGATTGACGGCAGGGTGCCGGTGTTCAACACGGTGGCGGAAGCCGTCAAACAGACCGGTGCGAATGTTTCGGTCATCTACGTTCCGGCAGCCTTTGCGCCCGATGCGATGCGTGAAGCCGCTGCAGCCGGCATCCCGTTGATCGTCTGCATCACCGAAGGCATTCCGGCGAACGACATGGTGGCGACCTACGCCTTCATTCGTGAACACGGCGCGCGCCTGATCGGACCGAACTGTCCCGGATTGCTGACTCCCGGTCAGGCAAAGGTGGGGATCATTCCGGGCAACATCGCTTCTCCCGGTCCGGTCGGGGTTGTGTCGAAGAGCGGCACACTCACCTACGAAGCGGTTGATGCATTGACGCGCATCGGTCTCGGGCAGACGACGATTGTCGGAATCGGTGGCGACCCGATCATTGGAACCTCCTTTGTCGATATACTGGAGATGTTCCAGGCTGATCCCGAGACGGCTGCGATTGTGCTTATCGGTGAGATCGGTGGTGCGGCAGAGATCGATGCTGCGAAGTATATCGCAGCGCATGTGACGAAGCCGGTTGTCAGTTTCATCGCCGGGCAGACGGCGCCGCCAGGCAAACGCATGGGGCATGCAGGCGCAATCATTACCGGCGGCGAGGGCACTGCACAGGAAAAAATCGCGGCGCTCGAAGCAGTAGGTGTGCGTGTGGCGCGCCTGCCGACCGACATTGCTCAACTGGTCAGGGAGAGCCTGTAGGCGTGTGGGGTCGAATAAATCCGGTCTGGCCTGCGCAGAGGAACGCGGGACGACCGGAAAGGTTCGCCGGAATTCATTTCGGCATGGGTCTGCTGGAGAACGCGGGGCGACCGAAATGAATTTCGGTCAACGGGCAGGGTGTACTACTGGTTTGGTTCAGCCCGATGGCGAGTCGGCGCAGTGAGATTCGGAAAGCAATCGACGAAGAACCTCACGCTTTCTACATTTCTGCAACGCTTCTCGCAATGAGGTCATCAATCTGCGCAGCGAAAGACTGGCAGGGTTTTGCTGCGCTGCCGTTACTGCAACAACATCTCGAAGTTGGGCTGATCACCACCCGTAAAGCGACGGAAGACGCGCTGAACGAGGCGCACCGTCCCTTCACCGAGCCAGTAGGTCAGGATCGAGCCAAGCACAAGGCCAACCGCGCTGCCAACGGCTGCGCCGATACCAAAAATGACATAGTGTGTGCGCTTGCTGGCATTCATAGTATGTGTCGTTCCTATTGCATGACGACGACCGGGGTCGCTTTGCTCCACAGCCGTTCCAGCCGGTAACGGTCGCGCAGTTCGACCGAAAAAATGTGAACGACCACATCGCCATAGTCGAGCAGTACCCATCCGGTGTCGGCTGTGCCTTCGATACGCGGCTGGATATCGTACTCGCGGGCAAGACCCTCATCGATGGCTTCGGTGATCGCTTTGAGCTGGCGCTCGCTCCCGCCGGTGCAGATGACGAAGTAGTCGGCAACACTGTTCAAACGTCGCAGATCGAGCAGGACGATATTGCTGGCCTGTTTGTCTTCGGCGAGGGTCACTGCTCGTCGCGCGATTTCTGTCGCCTGTACAGCCTGTTCCTGGATCAGAGTGACCTCCTTTTTCCAAAGTTATGCGACATGCACCGATACATCTGTTTCCCTTCTGATTCTACCAGAATCGCGGCATACCTGCAACGTGACGCTGCCGGTTCGCCGTGCTGAAAGGGTGGACGACTGTATTGCCGTCGTCCGCTCCAGTATCCTGGCGAGGTGAAGTGTGTGCACGCCAGGCGTCGTCTGTCGCATTTCTACGATGATGCAAGCCGCAGCAGCGACCCGGTCACTATCCCTAGGGTTTGCATCAGCAGCGGCGCCAGCCGCGAGTCGCGCACCATCGCCGCCCACGGCTCCAGCGGACATGCCTGGATGACCTGAACCAGCGCCGTGATCAACAGTGCGGCATGCACGATCCCCAGTGCTGCGCCCAGCCAATGGTCGAGTTTACCGAACACGATCAGCCCTACGTAGATCTGGATCAGGGATGCAAGCAGGCTGGCGCTGCCACTCACCAGCGCCAGAAGCACGAGCGCGCCGCCTGCCTCGGCCACAGCGCGACTGGAGGTGAACGACATCAGCGCGTCGGCTGCGGCTGAACCATACCGACCGGCGACCGCCAGACCCGCCACGAGACCGGTGAGCGCCAGGATTTGCCGCACAAGACCCCAGTAGTAGCCGGTAATGCATGCCAGCGCCAGGATGATGCCGATCAGGATGTCGAGAAGGTTCATCGTCATCGCGTGATTGCTGCTACCCGATCAGGCGATCACACTGCGGTCGGTTGTGCTGCTCCGTGGCAAGCGCGATCGGCGGGTGAGACGCAATGATCCGTCGCTAGAGCGATGTGTAGAGTCAAGGGCACCATCGATTGAGATAATGTATCCATCTCAATCGATGTACGCTACCGGCTCCGTGTCGGGAGCGCGGGCGTTCCGTCCACACACGCAGAAGAAGCGCAATCCCGGCGCTCGACTGTTTCGCGCTTTGTTCTATGATACTCGCAGTTGATGGTGAACAAACACCGGTGGCGCCGTGCTCAGGGTTCTACCAGATATGACACCGAGAACACGAAGGGTGGAAGAAGGACCTGTCTCCCCCCACCCTTCGCCTGACCGAGTCACTGCTACTCGACGGTATACTCGCCTTCGACGACGCCTTCGTCCTTGCCCTTCTTCGCGCCGGCGCCATCGCCGCCTGCGCCGGTATAGGCGCTCTGCGATACCTGGTACATCGCCTGTTGCAGCTCCGACGAGATCGAGCGCATACGGCTCTCGTTCTCCTGGCTGATCGCCTCGCGCAGGTCTTTGATCAGACCCTCGACGCGGCTCCTGATCGCCGGGTCAACCTTGTCGCCGAGTTCGTTCAGCGACTTCTCGCTCTGATACGCCAGGCTGTCCGACTGATTCTTGAGATCGATCAGTTCGCGCCGCCGGCGATCCTCGGCTGCGTGCAGTTCGGCATCGCGGACCATCCGCTCGATCTCTTCCTTCGACAGGTTGGTGCTGGCGGTGATCGTGATCCGTTGCTCCTTCCCGGTCGCCTTGTCGCGGGCGGACACGTTCAGGATGCCGTTGGCGTCGATGTCGAATGTCACCTCAATCTGCGGCACACCGCGCGGCGCCGGCGGGATGCCTTCGAGCCGGAAGCGACCCAGGGTCATATTGTCGGCTGCCAGTTCGCGTTCGCCCTGCAACACGTGGATGTCCACCGCCGTCTGCCCATCGGCAGCCGTCGAGAAGATTTCGCTCTTGCGGGTTGGAATAGTTGTGTTGCGCTCGATCAGTTTGGTCATCACACCGCCCAGGGTCTCGACACCCAGCGACAGCGGCGTCACGTCGAGCAGCACCACATCCTTCACATCGCCGCCGAGCACGCCTGCCTGGATCGCCGCGCCGATTGCCACGACCTCGTCCGGGTTGACGCTACGGTTCGGCTCTTTACCCGTCAGTTTGCGCACCAGATCGATGACCACCGGCATGCGCGTCGAGCCGCCGACCAGCACGACCTCATCCAGATCGCTCGGTTTCAGACCGGCATCCTTCAATGCCTGGAAGAACGGACCTTTCAGGCGCTCGGTCAGGTCGGCAGTCAACTGCTCAAACTTGGCGCGGCTCAGACGAATTTGCAGATGCTTCGGACCGCTGGCATCGGCAGTAATGAATGGCAGATTGATCTCGGTCTCCGACATGCTGGAGAGTTCGATCTTTGCCTTCTCTGCCGCCTCTTTTAGACGCTGCAACGCCTGCCGGTCTTTGCTCAGGTCGATGCCCTGGTCCTTGCGGAACTCATCGATCAGCCAGTTGACAATCCGCTGATCATAGTCGTCGCCGCCAAGGTGGGTATCGCCGTTGGTGGCTTTCACCTCGACCACGCCATCACCCACTTCGAGCACCGACACGTCGAACGTCCCACCACCCAGGTCGAACACCAGGATCGTCTCGTCCTTCTTCTTATCGAGACCATACGCCAGTGCAGCCGCGGTCGGCTCGTTGATGATGCGCAGCACCTCGAGCCCGGCGATCTTGCCGGCGTCCTTGGTCGCCTGACGCTGGCTATCGTTGAAGTATGCTGGAACGGTAATCACCGCCTTGGTCACCGGCTCGCCCAGGTACGCTTCGGCATCGGTTTTGAGTTTCTGCAACACCATCGCCGAAATCTCCTGTGGCGCATATTCTTTGCCGGTCACCGGCGAGAAGACGCGCACGTCGTTCCGCGGACCCCTCACCACTTTGAAGGGCACCATTTCGCGCTCGACGCTAGTCTCATCGAAGTTGCGCCCGATGAAGCGCTTGATGGAATAGAACGTATTGTCCGGGTTGATCGTCGCCTGGCGCTTCGCCGTTTGCCCGACCAGACGCTCGCTGTTTTTGGTGAATGCGACAACCGACGGCGTGGTGCGGTTGCCTTCCGCGTTTGGAATAACGACCGGGTCGCCGCCTTCCATCACTGCGACGACCGAGTTGGTTGTTCCCAGGTCAATGCCGACAATTTTGGGCATAGTCTCTCACCTTCTTCCTTCCCTGCAAAATCGTGAACTGGAGGGATACGCGCTGCGGGAACGCCCGCTGCGTCTGTCACTGCTGTTAGTTTACCCGTTTCTTGCTAATCCGCTATATGTGCAGTGTTAGAAGTGTGTTAGATTTGCGGCAGATATTGGTACTAACATCCTAACTACATCCGCTTGCCTGCCGTGATATATTATTGTTGACATACCAGAATAGATCTGTGCCGATCTGTTGCCTCATCAGGAGCAATCCATGTCACGTTTCTCGTCCGCCTTCACGCTGCTCACGCTTGTGATCATCGTCGGAGCGTCGTTGCCTGTCGGTCCTGTCACGTCAACGCCGGTCGCACAGGCTTCGGGGGTGTTTGTGGTAACGACAGCGGAGGATGCGGATGGTCTGACCTGCCCGGTTTCGACAAGCGGTGATCCTGCCAACCCCTCGCCTACCTGTTCGTTGCGCCAGGCAATCAGAGCGGCAAATGCCGCTGGAGGCGGCGTGATTCAGTTCCACATTCCGCCACAGGGTCCTGCCTTCGAGACAAATGGTCAGTACCGTGCCATTCGGATTCGGATCAGGAGCATCTACAATCCACTTCCGGCGCTTGAAGGAAACATCACCATCGACGGAAAATCCCAGGAGCTCAACTGGCCAGAACAGGCAAACCTGATCGGTCCCGAGATCATTATCGATGGTTCAGAGCTGATCAACCGCAGTGGTATCCGCTTGACTGGAAACAACAATATTGTGCGCGAAATTGCCGTGGTGAACTTCAAGTCCAGCAGTTCGACGCCGAGTTTTGGTCAGGGGGTCGGCATCGATGTTGTCAGCGGCAGCAACCATCGTATCGAGGGCAATTATGTCGGAATTGATCCGGTATCACCAACGCTGACCCTGAGCGGCAATGGCTTTGCCGGCATCTGGGTTGAGCAGAGCGCAACCGATACCGTGATCGGCGGGTTGCGCACCGATCCTTCCAAAGCGAATTTTATCAGCGGCAACGAGCTGGATGGGATCGTTGTGCAGGGTGTACGCACAAAAATCCAGGGCAACTATATTGGAGTCGGGCGCCTGCTCAGCGCCGCAACGTTTCCTTTGCGTAATCTCGGCGCCGGTATTATCGTCCGCTACGCGAATGACACTGTGATCGGTGCGACGCCTGATCAACCGGATCCGGCGTATGGCAATGTGATTGCGGGGAACAATAATTTCGGGATTGTGATCAACGGCAGTAGCAATACTCAGATTGCCGGGAATTATATCGGGCTTGGGTCGAATGCCGCGTCGCAATTGATCGTCAGTATTCCGAATGCTGCCGGCGGAATCGAGGTGCATTCCGAAGAATTTCCTGTCACGAATACGCGGATTGGGCTTCCGTCACCTGATTTGAATACCAACAGGTTACGCAACTTTATTGCCGGCAATACCGGTCCAGGGATTGTCCTGCGTGGTTCCAACACGACCGGTACGACAATTGTCAATAACTATATCGGTTTGAATGACCTGGGCAATCCGGTCGGTCCGTCAAACAATACTGGCGGCGGTGTGGTGATCGAGCGTGGAGCGCGAAATGTGACCGTCGGCGGAACGACGCTCAATGAGCGCAACGTGATCTCAGGTAATACAGGCGATGGCATTATCGTTCGTGGTCTTGATCTATTTCCGACAACTTCCAACAACACCATCATCGGCAACTATATTGGCACGCGTGTCGGTGGTTCGCTCGCCAATCCCGGCTATGGCAATCGCTCCGGCATTGTGATCGGCAATTATGTGTCGAATACGGTGATTGGCACGCCGGAAGCGCCCAACCGGATCGGGTTCAACCTCAACTATGGCGTGGCGATTACCGGCACGAACGTGCTGACGACGACGCTGAGCGACAATCCGATTGTGTCCAATGGCTATGATGGCGTGTATGCTGCGTCCGCCGTCAACCTGCGCGTCACCGGCGTCAATACGGCGACGCTGATCGCCAATAATGGCTGGAATGGCGTGCGGATCGATAGTGGTCAACTGGTCGAGCTGGAGAATGTGATTGTCAGCAACAACGGCGACGATGGGGTGCGCCTGGCGAATGTTGCGGATGTGGTACTGCGTTCGGTGACGGCGCAGAGGAACAATGATGGTCTCGATGTGACCGGTGCGCTGTCGATCCTGGTCGAAAACGGTCAGTTCAACGCCAATCGCGACAATGGCATCCGCTATACGGGTGGCGTCACCACGACGCTGACCGGGCTGACGGTGCAGCAGAATGGACAACACGGTCTGTGGTTGACCGGCGTGCTGACGAATACGCAGATCGAGTCGACCCAGGTGATCAGTAATGCGCTCAACGGCTTCCTGATCAATGGTACAACCGACGGAATGACCATTACGGGCAATCAGATCGTCGGCAACGGCGCCTCTGGCATGGCACTGACGCTGACTCCGGGAATTGCACCGGTGCGCGATGTGATCGTGTCCTACAATACGCTTGACCGTAACGCCTTCAGTTCGCCAGCCTTCGGCGTGCAGATCAGCGGTGGCACTGAGGTAGTGACCGTTACCGACAATATCGTCGATGGAACGCGCAATGGGGGCGGGTTCCTGCTCCCGGACGCGAATCGCATAACGATCGACGGCAACCTGGTGCGCTACAACAACGGTCCCGGCTTCCAGGTGTCCGGTGGCAGCGAGAGCGTGATTATCAAGGAAAATGAAGTCGTCTCAAACACCCTCGGTGTCGAGGTGCGCGACCCAACGACAATCGATGTGATCGTTCGTGGCAACAGCATCTACCAGAACGGCGCAACCGGTCTGGGCGGCTTCGGTTCCGGCGTCGGGGTTGCTGTGAGTGATGCGCAGCGCACGCAGGTTGAGGAAAACTCGATCACTGCGAATCTTGGTGCAGGGGTGCATGTGCAGGGTAGTGCGACGCAGACGCAGGTGCGGAAGAATTTCATCGTCAACAATGCGCTCGGCGTGCTGGTAGGCGCGCCGGTTGGCGGTCCGCTCACTCCACCCTACCCGCAGCAGACGCAGATTCTGAACAACAGTATCAGCGGCAACGGCATCCCGCCCGGCGGTCCGTTCCCGGTGGACGAAACGCTGCTTGGACTCGGGATCGTGCTCAACCCCGAAACTCCCACTGGCGGCGTTGCCGGTAATCCGAACAACGACATTGATCCGCCGCTCCAGTCGTCGCTGCGGATGAATGCAGCCGGGGTGCTGACGGGTCAGGTGAACACTACAGGTGCGCCCGGCAGTTGCCCGGCAGCCGGTGGTGTGCGTTGTTTGATCCAGATATTTCGCCCTGATCAGACGATGCTCGATGGGCAGGGTCAGGAGTTTGCCAGCGAGACGGTGGTGGATGCCAGCGGCGCGTTCACCTTCACAGTCGGCAGCATCCCGCGTCAACTGACGCTCACAGCGACCGACCCGGTCAGCAATACCTCGCGTTTTGCCATCTTTACGCCGAGCCCGTCGTTGAGCATCAGCGCGTCCCAGGCGATAACGGCGGATCCGGGGCAGGTGATCACGTATACGCATACGGTGGTGAACAATGGCAATATCGAACTGAGTGATGTGCGCATTGTGGTGACGACCTCGCGCGGTTGGGAAGGGTTGTCGCCGCCGATTGCCATCGAACCGCCGGGATCGTTCACGCTTGCGCCGGGTGCGTCGCGCACGGTTACCGTTTCGGTGCGTGTGCCGACCGGTGGCGGACCGCAGGCAGCGCCAGGTGATGATCAGATGACGGTGCGTGTTGATGGAACGACGGTCAGCGGCGGCAATACCTACACGGCGACGGCGTCGCTGGTGAATACCACCACCGTCAATCCGCGCATCTACCTTGAGTTGACGCCGACACTCGCGGAGGGACGCGGCAATCCGGGCGTTGCGGTTCCATATTTGTTCCAGGTGCGCAACACCGGCAACATCTCTGCCACTACCAGCATCACTGCCTCGTTCGATGACCTCGTCTTCAGCGTCAACTGGCAGAGGAGTCTGTCGGATGCAACATTGACGATTCCGCCGGGCGAGACGCGCTCATTCCAGTTGACGGTCACCGTGCCGCCGGAAAGCGCCAATCCGGTTTCAGGAACCCATGCCGATGTAACGGTGGCGCTCACGCCGACGCTTCCAATCGATCCGGCGCAAGCCAGAACGGCAAAAGCGCGGACGATCGTCGGTCAGGTGTCACGTGCGCAGGTGACCCCGGCGAGCGACGAGAAAGAAGGTGCGCCCGGCGAGACGGTGATGTTCCTCCACGAGATTACGAACCTCGGCAACGGCGCCGACACTTTCCAGATGAATGGCACACCTGCGCTAGGCAGCACAGTACGCTTCACGTCGCTGACGAGCGGGGTGACGGTCAATAGCGAAGGGCGCTTCACACTGGCGCGGGACGCAACCGCGATTATCCGGGTCGAGGTGACGGTCAATCCGCGACTGGTCAACGGCAATGTCGAGACTGTCTTCATCGACCTGCGCGACCTGAACGGTAATGTGATCGGTGGAGCGTTCGCGCAGGATCGGGTGCGGGTGGTGAGCAGCAGCCGCACAGTTTATCTGCCGCTTGTCATTCGGTAGAACGGGGTGCATCGTGGCGCGTGCGTGTCGTTTTGTTTTCATCCTTGCCCTGCTGGCACTGATGGTCGCGCCAGCGCCGTCGGTTCTGGCGGCGACGTTCACCGTCAACAGCACCGGCGATGACCCCGATGCCAGTCCCGGTAATGGCGTCTGTCAGACTGCCGGTGGTCAGTGTACTCTGCGTGCGGCGATCCAGGAGGTCAATGCACTGACGCCTGCACCGCACACCATTGGGTTCAACATCCCAACCGCGTCGCCCGGTTACAATGCGTCCGGCTACTGGGTCATTCGACCAGCGATTGCGCTCCCGGCGATTACCGTCGGGAATGTTACTATCGACGGCAGGACGCAACCGGTCGGCAATGCAGGTTGGGCGCACCCGCGCATTGTGCTGGACGGATCGCTGATCACCGGTGGTGCGAATGGTCTGACAATCACGTCGTCGGGGAATGCAATCCGTCGCCTGACGATCCAGAACTTTGTAACCTCTTCGTTCGACCTGACAGGCACGACCGGCAACGGTATTTTTATCAGAGACGCAACAGATAACCGTATTCATGGTTGCTACCTGGGAACGACACCGGATGGCAGTTCGGCGGCGCGAAATCATTTTGCCGGCGTGCGTGTGCAGAATGCCGGCAACAATATCATCGGCAACCCGACGCCCGGCACAGGTCCCGACATCGATACGGCGGGCGATAATGCTCTCGGTAACCTGATTGCCGGCAATGGTCAGACTTTTCTCACTACAGCCGCGAATGTCTATCTGACTGCTTCCGCATATGCTGATGGACGCGGCAATGTTATCCGTGGCAACCTGATCGGCACGAACCTTGCGGGCACCGCCAAGATTGCCGGTGATGTGGGTAACCAGCGGTACGGGGTTCTGCTGTATCAGTACCTGGATGATACGATCATCGATGCCAATGTTATTTCGGGGCATAATGCAACGTCCAGCTCCTACGGCATCTATGTGTATAGTGATAGTCTTGCGAGCAGCCCGACCGACACGGTGATCAGCGGCAATGTGATCGGCACGACGAAGGGTGGAACCTCAACCAGCCGCGTGCCCAATAGTGTGGGTATCTACATCGGCGGCGCAAGCAATACGCTCATTGGTGGCACAAACCCGACATCACGCAATATCATTGCCGGGAATGGGACCACATCACCGAATGGTCATGGTATTCAGTTGACGTCGAGCAGGGTATCCGGCACAACCATTCAAGGCAACCACATCGGTCTGAATGCGAATGGCACGTCGTTTGGGCGCAGCGGAACCGACTCGCTGGGCAATCTGGGTCATGGCATTCTCGTTGAGCAGAATGCGCGCCAGACGACCATCCGCGACAATGTAATCGCCAATAATTTTGGGAACGGCATTCGTCTGGCAAGCGATGGCGCAGTGGTTGTCGGGAATCGGATCGGGGTCAACATCGGCACGCCGCCGGTTTCCGACGATACCTTCGCCAACGGACAGGCGAGCATCTGGATCAGTCGTGGCGCGAGTCCCGCCACCTCGCCGAACAGGATTGGCGGCACAAACCCCGGCGATGCCAATATCATTGCGTATGGCCTGGGATCAACGCCGGTTGCGGTGCAGATCCGTTCGGAAGGGCCTCCGCTGACCTCAGGCAACGAGGTGATCGGCAACTTTATCGGTGTCGCGCCGACCGGTCAACCGCTGCGCGCCAGTCCGTCAACGAGTTCGATTGGGGTCTACATCATCGGCGCCGGTTCATTGCGGGCGGATAACAACCGGATCGTCGGCAACACGATTGGCGGGCTTGGCACCGGCGTGCAGATCGAGTCGTCGCTCACAACGGGCAATGAATTAAGCGCCAACACCATTGGTTTTCCCGGTGCGGGCAATCGCTATGGCGTCTGGCTTTTGCAGACGGGCGGTAATACGATTGGCGGAACCGGCGGTGTGGGGGTGAACAATACGCGCAATGTGCTGTCGTACAATACGCTGCACGGCATTCTGGTTGGCGCAAATGCGAACGGAAATACGCTGTTGCGCAACCTGGCGCACAGCAACGGCGGTACAACGGGTGGTCACGGTGTAATGGTCGATTCGACCGTCACCCAGGTGCGCATTTCCGGAACAGAAACGCGCGAGAATAGCGGCAAGGGGATCAACCGTGCTGGCAGTCCACCGCAGCCGCCAACGATCAGCGGCATTACCGCTGGTAGTCCTCCCACCCTCCAGGTGCAGGTCCCGGTGAGCGCAAACTGTGGCACCGGTGGTTGCCGCGTTGAAGTGTTTACCAGCCCTGCCCGCGATGATGCCGAAGGTCCGCGCTACCTGGCGTTTCTCGATGGTGCTGCTGCCGGTGCGACGGTCAGTGTGCCGGTGCCAGACTGCGACCGTTTCTTTTCGGCGACGGTGACCGATCAGACCGGGAATACCTCTGAGTTCAACCCCACGATGTTCGAAGCGCCCTTCAGTTGTCAAACCGACTTCACACTGGCGCAGACGGGGCGCAATCCGCCGGGAACCGGTGCGGTCAATCCAGGCACGACGGTCATCTATACCTACACGGTAACGAATACCGGTGCATCGCCGATCACGGTCAGCATCTCGCGCAACGATACAACCGGATGGGCATCAACGCCGTCGCCATCGACGCTCAATCTGAACGCCGGGGCGTCGGGAACATTCACCATTTCTTTCGCGGTCCCCGCCAATGCACTGTCAGGGAACTACACCTTCAGCGTGACGGCGCAGGTCGGCGCGACCCAGCGTACTGTCAATACGACTACGACCGTCGCTCAGGTGTACGGTGTGGCGATTGTCCCAACCGGTCAGACCGCTACGTTTGCGCGACCGCAGGTGATCACGTTTACGCATACAATCACCAATACCGGCAATGTTACAGACACGATTGCGGTCACAGCCGGTGTTTCGCCGAACGATGGCGCTACCGTGAGCGTGGTTGGCGGCAACTGCGTGAGTCTGGCGGCATTTTCGTCGTGCACGCGAGATATTCAGTTGAACATTCCTGTCGATCCCGGTTCATCGCTCTACACGGTGACGGTAACTGCGCAGTCGAGCGGCAACCCTGTTGTTCAGGCGACAGCGACCGACACTGCGTCGGCGGGCGCTGCACCGCAGATTGCCCCCGCTTCACAGTTGAAGGAGGCGTTGCCGGGTGAAACCGTGACCTTCACGCACACGGTGACGAATATCGGTCAGAGTCCCGGAACTTTTACACCGTCGCTCGCCCTGTCGCAGGGCAGCCCGTGGAGCGGCGGATTGACTGATCCGGCGCCGTTCAACCTGAATGCGGGCGAGTCGCGGGTGGTGACCCTGACGGTGACTGTGCCGGCTACACCGGTACCCGATGCCAGCACGCTGGTGACGGCGACGCTTACGGTGCTGTCAGGTGGCGGTGCATCGGCGAACGCCGTCAGTGTGACGCGCGTTGGGCTGGTTCCCGGATTTACGCTGAGTCCGGCAACCGTTCCATCCCTCGACCTGCCGCCGGGTGCAACGGCGGTCTTCACCCATACGCTGACCAACACCGGCAATGGGGCAGATACATTTGCGGTGACAGCAACGTTGAGCAGCGGGCTGGAAAACCTGATCGTGATGCCATCCACTCCATTCCTGTTGGCGCGAGGCGCGTTGCAGCAGGTGGTAGTGCAGGCGCGAGTGCGCGATGGGCAGGCTGTCGGAGCACAAACGATCCAGGTGACCGGTGAGCGCGTCGCGGGGGTGGTGGCGACGCAGACACAAACCGACACGGTGAATGTGCAGGCAGCGCCGGGGGTGCGTCTCTCGCCTGGACAGACGCAGAGTGTGACGCCGCCAGGAAGCGTGACCTTCACCCATGTGTTGACGAATGTCGGGAATGTCTCCGGCGATTTCAGTGTCAGTGTGAACGGTTTATCGGGCGGATGGAGCGTTGCCGGTCCGGTGAACCTGTTGCCGGCGAACTGTCTGACCGGACTTGCGCCCGGTGCGACGTGCCGATTCGATCTGATCATCACCACGCCGTCACAGTTGCCCCAGGTTCCGGCGGGTCCGTATCCGTTCCAGGTGCAGGCAAGCACAACCAGCGCTTCGGATGCAGTGACCGATGTAGCGAATGTGACGGCAGTGCCGCAGTTCCTCTTCACGGCGAGTGAGAGCGGCAGCGGCGCGCCGGATACCGTGATCGGGTTTACCCATCGTATCACGAACACCGGAAATGTGACCGATACCTACACCTTCAGTGTGCTGGTGAGCGGCGGCGGGTTCAGCGCCGCATCGCCGGGAGCGGTTGCCGCCGTGCCGCCGGGAGAAACGCGGCTCGTCACGCTCGAGGTGCGCATTCCGCCGGCTGCGCCAGCCGGAACGACCGGGGTCATTACCCTTACGGCAACCTCGACGCAGGGCGCAGCAGCGCAGAGCGTCGTCGATACCGTAACGGTGAACGAGGCTGACAATGCGCGCATCGATGTGGTTGGTCTGGCGCAACAAACGGTCTTCACCAGCGGTGCGCCGGCGACTGCCATCTACACGCTCAATCTGTTCAACACCGGCAATACCACCATCAGTTATACGCTGCGTCTGAATCCGGCAAGTCTGCTGGACGGCTGGACGGCAAGCATCACGCCGACGCTCACGCTGATCCTGACGCCGGACGCAACATCGCCGACGCTGCTGACGGTGCAGGTGAGTGTTCCAGCGGATGTGGTTGGAACGCAGAGTGTGACGGTCGAAGCGTTACGCGGCGACGGCGTTGGTCCGGTGCTGGCAGCGGCAACGCTGACCACCACGGCGCAGTTGATCGCAACCGGCGATCTGTTGACGCCAGTCATGCAATGGGGCTTCGGATTACCCGGCGCGACGGTGGTCTACACCCACACACTGCGCAATGTGCGTCCCGTTGCCGACACCTTTGTGTTCAGTGCACTGGCGCCGCTGGGGTACGAGGTGAGTCTGCCGCCGGCGACGTTCCTGCAGCCCGGCGAGGAGCGTGAGGTGAGCGTCAGCATCCGCATTCCAACCGGCGTGCTCTCCAACACGATCGATGCCATGCGTGTGAGTGTCCAGTCGGTGTCGGATCCCGGCGTCGCCGCCAGTGCGCGCGAGTATACCACCATTCGCCAGGTAGTGAATGCGGTGATCTCCCCAGCGTATACGCGCGTCGTTCAGGCGGGCGATCAGGTGCGCCTGATCCATCAACTGCTCAATACCGGCAATGTAACCGATACGTTCGTGTTGACGTACACCCAGACATCGAACTGGAATATCGTTCTGCAACCGTCGCAGCGCACCCTGGACCCGAATCAGCAGGCGCCGTTCATCACGCTGGATGTTAGTGTACCGGCGAATGCGCTACCGGGTTCGGTCAACCGCATCCGAGTGCGGGCGCAATCGCAGAGTGATCCGACAAAAGTGTTCGAGGTCGAGAACCTGTTCGTCATCCCGGCGGTGCTGCCGCAGGCGACGTATGATATCTACCTGCCGCTGGTGCAGCGATGAAAATCCTGGTGATCCACGGACCGAACCTGAACATGCTGGGGCGACGTGAGCCGGAGTTGTACGGCAGGACGACGCTGGACGAGATCGATACAGCGTTGCGTGAGCGGGCGGCGGCGGCAGGTGCGACGATCCTGACCGTACAATCGAACCACGAGGGGGCGCTGATCGATTTTCTGCATGCCGAGGGGTGGGACGCCGACGGGATCATCATCAACCCCGGCGCGCTGACGCACTACGGACTGGCGCTGCGTGACGCGCTGGCGATGCTCAAGGCGCCAATTATCGAGGTGCACCTGTCGAATGTCTACCGGCGTGAACCGTTCCGTCATACCTCGGTGGTGGCGCCGGTGGCGACGGGGCAGATCGCGGGGTTGGGATGGCGCGGCTACCTGCTGGCGCTCGAATGGCTGCTGACGGAAAGGTGCGCCTAGAGGCTGCTATCGACGTTGACGCCGGACCAAACCATCCTGCCGGGCGGAGAGGCAAAGGCAGCGCCTTCGCCTCTCTCCGTTTCGCCTCCCCATAAGGATCATTCTCAAATCTGGCAGAATCGTAGGGGCACGGCATACTGTGCCCCTGCCACGCCGACCACAACCCACGATCGCCGCGCCGTGCATCCCCGGCGCGGCGTGAACGTGACCAGCCGGTGTCGCATCCATCGGGAATAACAACCCGCTCTAGTCCCACAGTCGATAGCGCAACAGCGCCAGGATCGCGTAGAAGCCCTGACTGGGCTTCATTTTTTTGCCTTCCTCGTAGGTGCGCCCCAGATAGGAGACCGGCACCTCATAAATGCGATGCCCGCGTTTCAGCACCTTGGCGGTGATCTCCGGCTCGATGCGAAAATCGTTGCTCTCCAGGTTCAAATCACGCATAATCTCGGTGCGCATGGCTTTGTAACAGGTTTCCATGTCCGAGATCCAGCAGTTGAACAGAAAGTTGGTCAGGAAGGTCAACCCTTTGTTGCCGATCGCATTCCAGAAGTACATACCCGTATGCCGACCGAGGAAGCGTGAGCCGAAGACCACATCGACACGCCCCTGAGCGATAGGAGTCACCAGTTCGTAGTAGTCGTTCGGGTCATACTCCAAATCGGCGTCCTGGACGATGACGATCTCGCCGCGGGCGCGCGCCAGACCGCTGCGAACGGCAGCGCCCTTGCCCCGGTTGCGTGGATGGCGGATGACTGTCATCGACGGGTCGCGGGCGGCCTCTTCGCACAGAATGCGATAGGTATCATCGCTGGAATGGTCATCGACCACAATGATTTCCTTGTCGATATCGACGACGCGCACTTTCTCCAGAATAGCGGGCAGGGTCGCCGATTCGTTGTAGCACGGGATAATAACCGAGAGCAGCATCGTTTCTCAGCGAAATATCAGAAGAATGACCGGCAAGAGGAGCAATCCGAGCACCACGAGCATACCGATAAGCAGTTTGAGTTGTTCGGCGCTGCGGCGTTGTGCAAGTTGTTCACGCACATCTCTGGCGTAGGGAACGTTTGGTTGTTCGGCGAACAGGATGTAGCCGAGCTGGTGTGGCGCACGAAACGCCGTCGTCAGGATGGTCATCACCAGTTCGCGCGCGGTGATGAGCGGCGGCGCCCAGTACGCCTCATCACGGCTGATCGGGCGACCAGTGAGCGAACAGTAGAGTTGTTCTTCAACGACGACCTGCGCATTGTGTGATGATTCGGCTGGTGGCTGTTCGGCAGACATCGCACGTCCTTCGCTGCTTATCATCCATGTGCACGCACAAAACGCTCGATACGGTCGAGCGCGGCTTCGATTTTGTCCATCGACGCGGCGTAACAGATACGCACAAATCCTGCGCCGCCCGGTCCGAACGTTTCGCCGGGGATGACGGCGACCTGTTGCTCACGCAGCAGGCGTTCGGCGAACGCATCACTGCTCATACTGAGGTGCGCCACGTGCGGGAACACGTAGAATGCGCCCTGTGGCTCGCAAGCCGGCAGACCGATGGCGTGCAACCCGGCGACGATTGCGCGCCGGCGTCGGTCGTACTCGGCAACCATTGCGGCCACATACGGCTCACCGTTGCGCAATGCTTCAAGCGCTGCGTACTGCGCCACCGTCGGCGCAGACATGATGGCGTACTGATGAACCTTGCGTGCAGCTGCGATAATATCTGCGGGCGCCGCCATCCAGCCCAGGCGCCAGCCGGTCATGGCGTACGCTTTGGAGAATCCGCCCAGCAGGATGGTGCGGTCGCGCGCACCCGGCAGCGCGGCAAAGCAGGTATGACACACGCCGTAGACCAGACGGTCATAGATTTCATCGGAGATGACCAGCAGATCGTGTTGTTCGGCGAGTTCGGCGATTGCCAGCAGGCGTTCACGCGGCATCACGGCGCCGGTCGGATTGTTGGGGTATCCGATCAGGATGGCGCGCGTGCGTGGCGTTATCGCGTCAGCGATCCGGTCAGGATCGGCCTGAAACGAATCCGCAACAGTGGTGGACACAAAGACCGGTTCAGCATCGGCGAAGATCACCGCAGCCGGATAGGCGACAAAACAGGGTTCAGGAATGATGACCTCATCACCCGGATTCAGTGTCGCAATCGCGGCGATCTGGAGCGCCTCGCTGACACCGACAGTCATCAGCAATTCACTCTCCGGATCGTAGCGCACGCCGTAGAGCGCCTCTAGGTGGCTGGCGAGCGCCACGCGCAACTCCAGCAAGCCAGAGTTCGAGGTGTACGCCGTGCGTCCCTCTTTGAGCGAACGAATACCAGTAGCCCGGATCGGCTCAGGGGTCACAAAGTCGGGTTCACCGACGCCGAGCGAAATAACATCGGGCATCTGCGCAGCAATGTCGAAAAAGCGACGAATACCGGACGCCGGAACGCGGTCCATGCGTCGGGCGATACGTTGGCGAGCCATACACCACCTTTATCAGCCAATCAGCCGCATCACAGCGCGGGTAGCGCCGGGCAGCGGATAACTTATCAGAGCCAGCAGGCGCCCATACCAGGGCACAACGATTTCCCCGTGAGTGCGACGCGCAATCGCCCGCACGGTTGCATCGGCAACCTGTTCAGCGGTGCATGCCGAGAGACGGGCGATGCGGGGATACTTTTCGGCGCCGGCACGCTGCTGGAAACCGGTCTCAGCGACGCCTGGACAGATCAGCGCGCAGCGCACACCACTCCCTTCGAGTTCGAGCATTAGGGTGCGACTAAGACCGACGAGCGCATGTTTGCTCGCAGTGTAGCCGCCCATATTGGGAGCGGCAACCAGTCCGGCTATCGATGCCATCATCACAATCTGCCCGCTGCGCCGGGCAAGCATGTGCGGCAGGAACGCCTGGGTGCACGCCAGCGCACCAAAGACATTCACTTCCATCATAGCACGAATGTCGTCCATGCGGGCTTCTGCCAGCCGGTCGAACACACCGAATCCGGCGTTGTTGACCAGCACATCGACATGACCGAAATGGTCGAGCGCGGTTTGCGCCAGCCGCGCCACGTCATTAGGGTTGCCGACATCGGTGGCGATGGCGATGGCGTGAGCAGGACCACCGAGGCTGGCGGCAAGTTGCTCAAGTTTTGTCGCCGTTCGCGCTGCCAGGACGACCCGCGCGCCTGCGGCGACGCACCGTTGGGCGATCAACTCGCCAAAACCGCTCGATGCCCCGGTGATAACAACGACCCGACCTGTCAGTGATTCCATGGGCGGCGTGCCTCGACGCGCATCTGAGTCCGTATAGCGACGAGAGTCTACGCCCTGATGGTTCATCTGTCAAGTGTTTTCGCATTTGCGAACTACCCTGCTCGATTTACGAAAGTATTTGCTTGACAAAGCCAGAACGTGGGTGCTATACTGACATTAGGTACTCGTACTGGCGTCGTGGAGCGTCGCTATGCTGACAGTACACCGCGAACAGGGGGAAACGCGCCAGCAGATCCTGTTGCTTTTGCGGCGGAAGGGTCCGATGACGGCTGGCGAGTTGAGCGACGATCTCGGTATCGGCGCGGTGGGTGTGCGTCAGCATCTGGCGTTGCTGGAGCGCGACGGGCTGGTGCAAACCAGCGGTGTGCGGCGTTCGGTCGGGCGGCCCAGTCATCTGTACGCGCTTACTGCTGCTGCTGAGGCGCTCTTCCCCAAAGCATACGACCATCTGCTGATCGACGCGCTAGAGTTTGTTAAGGCGCAGGGAGGCGAGGAGGCGATCAATCGCCTGTTCGAGGAGCGGCGAAAGCGTTTGCACGCTGAATACGCACCACGCCTGGAAGGGTGTCCATTGCTGGAACGGGTGGCTGCGCTGGCGGCCATCCTGAACGAGCACGGGTATATGTGCGAGTGGCATCGCCTGCCAGATGGTGCGATCGAACTGGTCGAACATAATTGCCCCATCGATTGTGTGGCACGTGACTACCCCCAGGCCTGCGCCCACGAGCGTGCACTGTACGAGGACCTGCTCTGCGTCCCGGTCGAGCGGCAGCAGACAATTGCTGCCGACGGACGGTGCTGTCGCTTCCGCATTACCGATCAATGATTCGCAACGCCCATACCTGATTGTCGAGAGAAGGAGGGATTGTCCATGGCTTTCACACTACCGCCGCTGTCGTATGATTTTTCGGCGCTGGAACCGCACATCGACACCATGACCATGCAGATCCATCATGGCAAGCACCATCAGGCGTATGTCACCAATCTCAATGCAGCGCTCGAAGGGCATCCATCACTGCAAAGCGCGACGATCGAGGAAATTCTGAGCAATATCAATGATGTACCGGAGAGTATTCGCCAGGCGGTGATCAACAACGGCGGCGGGCATCATAACCACACGCTCTTCTGGACCATCATGGGTCCAAACGGCGGCGGTGAGCCGACCGGTGCACTGGTGCGCGCTATCAACGACACGTTTGGCAGTTTTGCCGAATTCAAGGCGAAGATCAAGGATGCGGGCGTCAAGCGTTTCGGCAGCGGTTGGGCGTGGCTGGTGAAGGATAAGGATGGTAAACTCCACATTTACAGCACGCCGAACCAGGACAGCCCGCTGATGCAGGGTCACATCCCGCTGCTGGGCATTGATGTATGGGAGCATGCGTACTACCTGAAGTACCAGAACCGACGTCCCGACTATATCGACGCCTGGTGGAACACGGTCAACTGGGAAGCAGTTGCCGCGCGCTTTGAACAGTAAATCCGGGCATACAAGTCGTCGGCGAACGCAGAGGTCAGAGGCGCCGCCGCCGCTTCTGACCTTCTTGTTTCTCCAATCCGCGACCATGGACAATCTGTGGTACAATAATAAATAATTATCGTTGCAGTAAAAGACCAGACAGCATAGGTCGGTTGTTGTATGAGGAGTCGGACCCATGGATAAGTCGACCTGGACAACGAAGGTCGGCCTGGCGCAGATGCTGAAAGGCGGCGTCATCATGGATGTCGTCACGCCGGAGCAGGCGCGGATTGCGGAGGAGGCAGGTGCCGTTGCGGTCATGGCGCTTGAGCGGGTTCCTGCCGACATTCGCGCACAGGGGGGCGTGGCGCGCATGAGCGACCCAGAACTGATCCTGGCGATCAAAGAAGCGGTCACCATCCCGGTGATGGCAAAAGCGCGCATCGGTCATTTTGTCGAAGCCCAGATCCTGGAGGCGCTGGGGATCGATTATATCGACGAGAGTGAAGTTCTGACACCGGCGGACGAAGAGCATCACATCAACAAGCACAAGTTCCGCGTTCCGTTCGTGTGTGGGTGCCGCAACCTGGGCGAAGGGTTGCGCCGGGTGGCGGAGGGTGCAGCCATGCTGCGCACCAAAGGCGAAGCCGGCACTGGCAATGTGGTCGAGGCAGTGCGCCACGCACGCGCAGTCTACAGTGAAATCCGCCGCCTGCAATCGATGGACGAGGATGAACTCTTTACCTACGCCAAGAGCATTCAGGCGCCCTATGAATTGGTACGTCAGGTAGCGGAAACCGGGCGCCTGCCGGTTGTCAATTTTGCGGCTGGCGGGATTGCCACACCTGCGGATGCGGCGCTCCTGATGCAGTTGGGTGTAGACGGTGTGTTCGTCGGGTCGGGGATCTTCAAATCGAGCGATCCGGCGCGGCGGGCGCGCGCGATTGTCGCGGCGACAACCCACTATAACGAGCCGGAGATCATTGCAGAGGTCAGCCGCGGGCTGGGTGAAGCGATGACCGGCATCGAGATCAGTAAAATCCCACACGATCAGTTGATGGCGGAGCGTGGCTGGTAACGCATGTAGGGTGCAGGCGTGCGCCTGCACCGCTGCCAGCAGAATCGTCTATGACGGTAGGAATTCTGGCGCTTCAGGGGGATTTTCGCGAGCACGAAGAGATGCTGCGGCGCATCGGTGCGCCAACCCTCCAGGTACGCCTGCCGAAACACCTTGAGCAGGTCGAACGCCTGATCATTCCCGGCGGCGAAAGTACAACCATCGGCAAATTGCTGGCGATGTACGGGCTGATTGAACCGTTGCGCGCCCGTATCCGCGATGGAATGCCGGTATGGGGCACATGCGCAGGTGCTATCTTGCTGGCGCAGCGGATTGCCGATGGGCGCGCCGATCAACCGTCGCTGCGTCTGATGGATGTCACTGCCCGGCGGAATGCGTTCGGCAGTCAACTCGAAAGTTTTGAAATCGATCTGCCGGTGCTGGGATTGGGGGACGAACCGCTGCGCATGGTCTTTATTCGAGCGCCGGTGCTCGAAGACCTGGGGCGCGATGTGACACCGCTGGCGTACCTTGATGATGGGCGAGTCGTTGCCGCCCGGCAGGGGACCATGCTGGCAACCTGTTTTCATCCGGAATTGACGCCGGATGAGCGCATGCATCGGTATTTTCTCGCAATGTGAACGGCGTCGCCTGACGCCGAAGAGCGCGCATGATCCGACCGGTTACGTTGAGCGATATCTGGACGTTGAGACGAAAACCACGCAGCCAGGTGACGCTGTACAGCGAGGCAATGCTGGCGTTGCCCCATCGTCCTTTCTGGTTCGCTCTGCGCTGCTGGCTGGAAGGGAGTGTGCAGGATTGCGCAACCTACGTCTATCGTGATGGCGTGCTCAGCGCTGTGGTGCAGTCGATAGGGCGACGTAGCCGCCCGGAGCATGATGTTGCCCTGATGGCTGCGTATGGCGGTGGGAATGGCCATCCGACCGACCCGGACGTGTGGTTCCGGTTGCTCGAGTCATTGTGCGCCGAGGTTGGTGCGGCGCGCATCCAGCGGATCTATGCAGCGCTGCCACAACGACACAACGAACTGCGCGAGATCTTTCGCCAGGCAGGGTTCATCGGGTATGCGCAGCAGTCGGTGCTGCGCCTCGACGGACCGGATTGGGATCAGGGAACAACGCTGGCGCCAATGCGCCCGCAGTCGAACCATGATGTGTGGGTGATTCATAAACTCTACGGCGCTGTGACCCCACGCCAGGTGCAATTCTTCGAGGCGCGTGATGCTCGCTCGTGGATGCTGCCGCTCGATCGCGTCTGGCGTCGTCCATATCGCAATGCCTGGGTGCTGGGCGCCGGCGACCGCCTGGTGGCGTATCTCCATCGCACCACCGGTCCGATGGGGCACGTCTTCTCACTGCTGATCAGACCCGAGATGCGTGAACAGATGACCGATGTGCTGCGGTTCGGGTTAGCGCAGATTCACGATGCGTTGCCGGTGTACCTGGTGCTGCGCGATTATCAGCAGGAACTGTTTCTTCCTGCGGGTGATCTTGGCTTTCAGCCAGTTGCCGATTATACGTTGCTCTGCAAACAGACGACCGTTGGAGCGCGGCGCTCATTGCTGACCCCCGTGCTTGAAAGCCCGGAGACCCACCCGCCGATACCAACTATCTCCTCTCAATGTGAGGATCGACGACTCTATGGCAGTGCAACAGGATATTACCAGCAATATCGAATTACTTCTGGCGACGCTTCCGGCACCTATTCGTCAGGCGATTGAAACCGGTCCCGATGACCGGGAAGACCTGCTGGAAGTGATCATGGATCTTGGTCGACTCCCCGAAGCGCGTTACCGGAATCACGAACGTTTTCTCAGCGACCGCGAAGTTACGCAGGAAGATATCGACTATGTCATCAGCCGTATCGGCGCCTTCGGCGAAGATAACCGTGCCGGCATCCCGCGTACACTGCACCGGATCTCGGCGATCCGCAATCGTACCGGTCGCGTGATCGGGTTGACCTGTCGCGTCGGGCGCGCTGTCTTCGGTACGATCACAATTCTGCGCGATCTGATCGAGTCAGGGAAGAGCGTGCTGCTGCTGGGACGGCCCGGCGTCGGCAAGACGACGATGCTGCGTGAAACGGCGCGGGTGCTGGCAGAAGACTTGCGGAAGCGTGTTGTGATCGTAGATACGTCGAACGAAATTGCTGGCGATGGCGATATTCCACACCCCGGCATCGGGCGGGCGCGCCGTATGCAGGTGCCGCGACCGTCGGAGCAGCATGCGGTGATGATCGAAGCCGTCGAAAATCATATGCCGGAAGTGATCGTGATCGACGAGATCGGGACGGAACTCGAAGCGCTGGCTGCGCGTACCATCGCCGAACGTGGCGTTCAGTTGATCGGTACAGCACACGGACAGACGCTCGAGAACCTGTTGTCCAACCCGACGTTGTCCGATCTGATCGGCGGCATTCAGGCGGTGACGCTTGGCGATGAAGAGGCGCGTCGGCGGGGGACGCAGAAGACGGTGCTCGAACGAAAGGCGCCGCCAACTTTCGATATTCTGGTCGAAATTCAGAACTGGGATCAGGTGACGGTCTATCCCGACGTTGCCAGTGCAGTGGATAGTCTGCTGCGTTCTGAGCCGCCACAGGCGGAAGTGCGCCGACGTACCGCCGACGGTCAGATTGAGGTCTTCCCGGCCTTTACCGATGAGCAGGCGACCTCGCTGATGCCAGCCATGCGTCGTGGCGGCGGGCGTGAGCGTGGGGAGCGAAGCATGCGTGTATCGGTGCCGCCTGCCGCTGCTGGTGCCGGAATGACGCCGCAACGCATCTACCCGTTCGGTGTCAGTCGTGATCGGCTGGAGCGGGCGATTGCCAGTCTCCATGTTCCGGCAACCATTGTGCGCGACATGGGCGAGGCGACAATGGTGATGACCCTGAAGAATTATTATCGTCAGGGGTCGCAGCGTGTGCGTCAGGCTGAAGAGCGCGGTGTGCCGGTCTATGTGTTGCGGAACAATACGCTGGCACAGATGGAGCGTCAACTCGCTGATGTGTTCAATCTCAGCCTGACCGACAATGGAATGCAGCGCCGGATGGATCGCAACGAGGATGCCGCAATGACCGAGGCGCTGCTGGAAGTCGAAACGGCGATCACTCAGGTGCTCAACGGTGAACGTTCGTCGGTCGAATTGCAACCACAGAGCAGTTATGTGCGCCGGTTGCAGCATCAGATGGCGGAGCGCTACAACCTGCAATCGGAGAGTCGCGGGCGTGAACCGAACCGACGGGTCAAAATCTTTCGCTAGGGCTACACTATGATCGGCGATGATCGATGAGCCTGTTTGTAACATTCGAAGGTCCTGAAGGCAGCGGGAAAAGCACGCAGGCGCGTCTGTTGTACGAGTCGTTGCACACGCGGCGTTTCCCGGTCATTCTCACACGGGAGCCGGGTGGGACGCGAATCGGCGACCTGATCCGGCGAATTGTGCTCGATCTTCAGTATACCGAAATAGCGCCGACGACCGAAACATTGCTCTTCTCGGCGGCGCGGGCACAACTGGTCAGCGAGGTGATTCGTCCGTATCTGGAGCAGGGCGGCATTGTGCTGTGCGATCGCTACGCCGATTCGACCTTTGCCTATCAGGGGTATGGTCTGGGGCGCGATCTTGCGGAATTGCGCGTGATTACGGCTGCCGCTACGGGCGGCCTGCGCCCCGACATAACGTTCTATCTCGATGTTAGCTCCGCAGAAGGGCTGGAACGCAAGCGCCGCAAAGGCGCGCGTTCGAGCGGGCAGCGTGGCGCCAGGGATGAGTGGAACCGCCTCGATGCGCGGGAACTGGAGTACCATCAGCGCGTCGAAGCCGGTTACCGCGCATTGATCGCCAGGGACCCGGAACGCTGGCGCGTGCTCGATGCACGCCAGTCGATTGACGCGCTGGCAGAACAGATTGCCGCAATCGTCGAGCCGTATCTGGCGTCGATCGCGCGTTTGGAAACCGTGCCATAGATAGATGGGGAAGGTGAACCCGTGAAACTGATCATCGCTGTGGTTCAGCGGCAGGACGCCGGGGACCTGATCGAGGCGCTCACCGCTGCTAGTCATCGGGTGACGCGCATCAGCAGCGAAGGCGGCTTCTTGCGCGAGGGAAACGTGACGCTGTTGATTGCCGCCGAGGATTATCAGGTCGATCCTATTCTGAACATTGTGCGAGAGCACTGTTACACGCGGACGCGCTACGTGTCGCCGCTGCCGCCGGTTGCCGAGTCGGGTGAGTTCTACCCGCCAACGCCGGTTGAGGTGCAGGTTGGCGGCGCGACGGTGTTTGTCGTGCGTGCCGCCAATGTGCGTCGTCTCACGCCGTCATAGGTGTCGAAGACATTTCCCGCAGGCGATCAACCTGTGTCCAGGATGTATCTGCAAGGAGTGAATCTTTGGATTTTCGCGCGATCATTGCCAATCTGGCGCCGGTCGCATCGGTGCTGGCATGGATGTTGCTCGCTTACCTGATCCTGCTCTGGGCAGCGTCGGTGCTGTGGACGTACCGTGATATCCACAGTCGGAGCGAGGATGTGGCGGTGCAGGTGCTGGCAGTGGCGCTGGCGTTTGTGCTTCCGTTTGGCGGCGTACTGCTGCACCTGATCCTCCGTCCCCGTCAGACGCTGGCGCAGAAGTATGAACGCATGCTCGAAGAAGAGTATCTGCGCCGCAATCTGGAAGACCCCCACGTCTGCCCGACGTGTCAGCGATCGGTCGAACCGGAGTTTATCCTCTGCCCGCATTGTCAGACGGCGCTGCGCCGACGTTGCGCTGCGTGTGATCGGGTCATCGATCTGACATGGAGCGTGTGCCCCTACTGCGGTGATGACGGCACCGGCTCACTGCCGCGCTCCGCCTATCGCCAGCGGGTCGAGACGGAACGAATGAACCTGTATGATCGATGACACGCCACGCTACAACCGACGCCAGTGCGGCTTCCTGGCGTTGCCTGGGTTGTTGACCCTCCTGCTGTTGTTCGTCGCCGCGTGTGGTCCTGAAGTGCCCCAGGCGACCGATCCACGTCCAACCGCTACCCGTCAGGCGATTGTGGCGCGTCCATCTCCATCCGATGCGGATCGCCCGCGACCATCGGGTGTCACACCGGTCCCCACGCCGACAGCCATTCCTGACGATCCGCCGGTGTCGCAACCTGCGCTCTCCGATAACCCGCGCGTGCAGGGTGCGCCCGATGCGCCGATCACGGTGGTGGAATTCAGTGATTTTCAGTGCCCGTTCTGCGCGTCGTTTGCACGTGAAGTTCGACCACTGATCGAAGAGCGGTATGTTCGTACCGGCAAGGTTCGTTTCGTCTACCGCGATTTCCCGTTGATAAGCATCCATCCGGGGGCGCTGCTCGCAGCGCATATCGCCAACTGCGCCGGTGAACAGGGGGCGTTCTGGCAGATGCATGCCCGAATCTTTGAGGGGACGACCCGGCGCGAGTGGTCATCGGGTGATGCGAATGATTTTCGCACCTTCCTGAGGTATGCTGAGGAATTGGGACTCGATGCTGGCGAGGTGCAACAGTGTGTCGAGAGCGATCGCTACGGCGCACAGATCCAGGAAGACATCCTCGCAGCGCAACAGGCAGGTATTCGCAGTACGCCGTCATTCCTCATCAACGGTCAGTTGCTCGTGGGCACACAGCCCTTCGAGGTCTGGGAACAGATCTTTGAGCGTATCCTGAGCACACAAAAACCATGAATCCTTCGATTACCGATGTTCCTGGCGTCCTCGTGGGTCACGCGCAGGACGATGAAGCGTTGACCGGTTGTACGGTCATTCTGACTCCCGAAGGTGCGGTTGGCGCCGTCGATGTGCGTGGTGGTGCTCCGGGGACACGCGAAACCGATCTTCTCTCGCCTGTCGCTACCGTTGCGACCGTCCATGCTGTGGCGCTCTGTGGCGGCAGTGCGTTCGGTCTTGCAGCAGCGACAGGGGTGGTTCAGTGGCTTGCTGAACGCGGCATTGGCTTTCCAACCGGGGTGCGCAATGTGCCAATCGTGCCGGCAGCGGTGATCTTCGATCTTGCAATCGGTAGCGCTGAACGCTTTGCCGATGCTGCTATGGGGTATGCAGCGTGCAACGCTTCCGGCGCAGGTATCGCGGAAGGGTGCGTCGGTGCGGGGATTGGCGCGACGGTGGGGAAAATCCGGGGCATGCAGTACGCGATGAAGTCTGGAGTTGGCTCGTGGAGCGAACGCCTGGCGGATGGTGTGACCGTCGGCGCGCTGGCTGTCTGCAATGCGTTCGGCGACGTTTGTGACGAACGCAGCGGTTGCCTGCTGGCAGGTGTGCGCGCCGATGACGGGTCGCTCGCCGATACTATGGCGCTCCTGCGCGCAATGGTAGGTACACCGCCTGCGGAAGGGCAAAACACGACCCTGGCAGTGGTGGCGGCCGATGCGCGTCTGACGAAGGCAGAAGCGACGAAGGTGGCGCAGATGGCGCAGGACGCGCTAGCGCGAACGATCCGCCCGGTGCATACTCCGTTCGATGGCGATACGGTCTTCGTGCTGGCGACGGGACGACGCGCATCACCCGGGCTGTTGCCGCTTGCTGCGGTTGCGACTGATGTTCTAGCACGCGCTATTGAACGGAGTGTGACGCAGGCGTGGTCGCTGGGAGGCGTGGTTGGGTTGAAGGCTGAACGTTGAACGTTGAACGTTGGGAACGCTGGAACGCTGGAACGTCGAATGTTGAACATTGGAACATTGAACATTGAACGTTTCGATAACAATTGGCTTCATCGGCATCGGGAGGGCTGGCGGCGCGCTGGCGGCAGCGTTCCATAGCGCCGGATACCGTGTCGTTGCACTCTACAATCGCAGCGTTGAGACGGCATCCGGGCTGGCAAACCAGATTGGCGCGACCATTGCGGAGACACCGGTTGCTGTCGCCCATGCCGCTGATCTGGTATTTCTCACCGTGTCGGACTCCGCAGTGACACCCGTGTGTCGCATGATTGCCGCAGCCGGAGGATGGCGTGCCGGACAGTGTGTTGTTCACTGTAGTGGCGCATTCGGACGTGAAGCGCTGGTCGATGCGGCTGCGAGTGGCGCGTGGATCGGGGGATTTCACCCGTTGCAAACACTTACCGGGGCGAAAACGGTGCCGCGTCTACGTGGCGCGTACATCGCTATCGATGCCGATCCGCCGCTTGCCACCACCCTGCACGTGCTGGCGCACGCGATTGGCGCAACTCCGTTCAATCTCGATGCGCGTCATCGCGCCCTGTACCACGCTGCCGCCGTTATGGTCGCCAACTACACCGTCGCGCTTTACGCCTGCGGAACGGCATTGCTCGAACGTATCGGATTGCCGGAAGAAGTGCGGATGCATGCACTGCTGCCTTTACTGCGCGGCGCCGTCGAAAGTCTGGAACACGCGCCGCCGGATGTGGCGCTGACTGGACCGATTGCGCGCGGTGATGATGGCACCGTGGCGCGTCACATCGCCGCGCTTGCGACGCATATGCCAGCGTTGTTACCGATCTATCGCGAGTTGGGTCGTGTTGCGCTGTCGCTAGTGCATGATATTCCCGAACCCCAGGCGCAGGCGCTTTCCCGGTTACTTGGTGGGGAAGGTACAGCATTGAAGGTTGAAAGCCTGTCATGAACACAGCGACTGCACTGACGTTCCATCCGAGTCTGTGAGATCGATGCCTGATCCAGGACTCTGGCGCTCAGGTGTCGGGCAACACATATGACGGACCTCCAGCGTCCATTACTGATTGCAATGAAAGGACATCCCGGTTCCGGCAAGAGTGCAGTGGCGCGCGCGCTCAGCCGTCGTCTTTGTATCCCTCTGATCGACAAGGACGACATCAAGGATGTGCTGGATGGTCACGTCGAGGATGCGGGCGGGCTGGCGTACATCGCCATGTTCAACGTAGCGCGTCGCCAGTTGTTACAGCATCTGAGCGTCATCTGCGACAGCCCGCTCAGCGAAATCGGCGGGTACACAACCGCCTGCGTGGTGGCGCACGATACCGGCGCCCGTCTGCTGGTCATCGAATGTATCTGTTCGTCCGAGGCGGAATGGCGGCGGCGGATCGAACAACGGGCGGCGTTGCACCTGCCGGCACATCACGTGACAACGTGGGATCACCTTCAGGATCATCTACGCCGACGGGCTGAGACCTCGAACTACCCGATTCAAGAACCCCACCTGGTTGTCGATACCTATGCGCCGCTTGAAGTCGTGATCCACACGATCCTGGAGTGGGTCGAGTCCGTATGCCGGTAGCGGTTTAGCGGTGAGCGTCGAGAAAATCCTGCAGGATGATCGATGCTGCCACCTCATCGATGCGCACTCTGCGCTGTTCCGGCTTGATTTTGAGATCGATCATCATGCGCTCGGCGGCAACCGTTGTGAGGCGTTCATCGACGAAGAAGATCGGAATATCGATGAGTGGACGGAGTTCATTGACGAACTGCTGCACCTGTGTCGCCTGCGGACCGACGTCGCCGTTCATGGTTAGCGGCAGTCCAATGACTAACGCCGTTACCTCATAATCGCGAATAAGGGTGAGAATCCGTTTCAGAGCGGTCGAGCGCGGCACGGCGCGGATCGTGGTCAGCGGCGAAGCCAGTGTGCGGGTCGGGTCGCTCAATGCCACGCCAATACGACGCTCGCCGACATCGAGCGCCAGGACCCGTCCGGGTTCGCTGCTCATTGCCCTCTCACTCCTTGCTCACGATATTCTGGCAGGTTGCACATCAATGAGGAAGTCGAACCCTGGCAGCGTCTCGATTACCGGCAGGCTGTAGGTGCTGATCGCTCCTTGCTGCACGAACTGCTGAAGCCGCATTTCGGCATCGCTGCGCGATGCACCGACCAGGTCTTTTCTGATCTGACTGAGCATATCGTTCGTCAGCGTTCCATACTCGGTGCAGGCGACCGCGCCATTGATCGTCAGTTTCGAGCCGTCCCAGCGCCATCCGGCGACATCGAATCCAACCTGCTCGCCTAGATTGCACGGAGCGCCGCGTTGCAGAAAATGCTGCGGTACAACCTGTTCGAGTTGCTTGCTGACCAGGCGATCACGGGGAGTAGCCAGAGCGCTGAAACGTGTGCTCACCGTCACACGGAAGACCGGATTGGCAGGATCAACCGGTTGACCAAGGGGCGGTTCGATAAGCGGCGGGTTGTACGCCTCGGGGCGCGCCAGTTCGATCGTGTCGGGAGTAATGGTGGTCGGATCGATTGCCAGCACATTTTGATCGATCTGGCGGGCAAGTTGTTCCATACCGGCGTTATACAGACCAGTCAGCGCCTCACTGAGGACCCGTTGTACATCGGTTTCGGTGACGATACGCTGCAACTGCTCACTGCCGCCGCCTATCGCTTCATGTCGAATCAGCAGATTTCCTCTGTCGCTGATGATCGGTTGCATACCGGGAATAAGGATCTGCGTCAACGCATTGCTTGCGACATTCGACGCACTGCCGGGTGAGCGGGCAACGACACTGACCACAATTTCGCCATACGTGGTGCTTCGCCCGCGATCGCTCACAGTAGTGATTGCCGGCGGCACAGTAACCGGTCCTTCGATAACAAAACGCACCTCAGCGCCAGCAGGATTCAATCCCAGGAGTTCCGTACCTTCAGGGAGCGGGAAGGGTTGCTCGATGGTGTTGATAATGCGCACCTGACCGGTTGCCCGTCCGACGGGCGCCAGTGTTTCACTCATCACCTGCCCTTGAACAGTGAAGGACGCTTCCGCCTGCACGACCGCCGCCTGGATCGACGACGGATTCGCACCGGGGTCGGCGGTCGTAATCGGGATAACTTCTCCGCGGAAAGGTTGCGTGCGGCTCTGGATAACCGGTGGTCCGACGATGATCGACACCCGGTTCGCCTGATACCAGCCGAACGCAATCAGCAGCGCCACTATCAGGACTGCGACCGCGATGCCAATCATCATCGTGCGATCGTTTGTACGGGCGGGGGCGCCTGCGATGCGTGGCGTGGTTCGCTCCGTGGGGCGCGATTGCGGCTGTCGTCGTGGCACTGATCCGCTGCGTCGCGCAGTTTCATGGGCGGATGCGCGCCGTTCCTCGTCTGCGCTGAGGCGCACATCGGCGGCGCTGACCCTGCGGGGCGGCGGAGCAGCGGAGGGTGGCGTCGTTTCAGGTTGCGCCGATGGCGTCGCAACTGTAGCAACCGCATCGGAGAAGTCGTCGAGGGAGGCGGCAAATGCCGCATCTTTCTCCGACAGATCGGCATACGGGTCACGTGATGGCACATCGTCCAGGGCACGCAGGAAGGCGGCGTCGCGTTCATCAATTACCGGTCTGGCGGGCGGAGGCATCGGAGCAGGTGTTGCCGGTCGCGGGGATGGCGGATCGCCTACCGTCATCGTTTCCAGGCCACTGGAGCGCGCCGCTTCGAGCACACCTGCATCAGGGCTGATCACCAGCACACTGATACCGTCGCGCTGGAGAAGCAACCGCAGCGCTGTAAAACTCCGCCGTCCTTGCAGCGCCGGCACCCCTTCAGGCACCAGCAGTTGAACACTGCTGGCGCGAGCCGCGCGTACATGTTCGACGATGCCATCGAGTGTATCAGCAGGCACAACCGGCACAACTGCTGATGCCGGGTTGGAAGCCAGAATGGCGCTGAGCACTGCTGTGATCCCTGTCGGTGGTGTTTTGGGCGCGAGAGGAGTTGGTGACGTCTCATCCGACATATTATGGATCTCCCTGGGGTCAAACCCCTGCCTGCGCCGCTATCACTGCGGCAACATGCTCCAACGCTCGAGGTATATGTGCGCTATCACGTCCGCCAGCCTGCGCCATATCGGGGCGACCGCCGCCGCTGCCGCCGATGATCGGCGCGAGCGCCTTCACAAGATTGCCGGCGTGGATCCGTTTCCCGGCCAGATCGGGCGTTGCCATTGCCAGAATCTGGGCTTTGCCATCGAATACCGTTGCCAGCACTACCACGCCCGACCCTAGTTTGTCGCGCAGCCAGTCGCCCATTTCGCGCAATCGCGCGGCATTGGGCACTTCGACCTGAGCCGCCAGGAAGCGAATGTCGCCTACCGATTGCACGCTACCGAGCAAACCTTCAAGGTTGGATCGCGCCATACGGGCGGTCAATTCATCGAGTGCACGCTGGCGTTGCTTCAGTTCGGCGATCAACGTCTCGATACGCTCAATCAGTTGCGTTTGCGGCGCTCCGACACGAGCGGCAATTGCCTGGAGCGTCGCAATCTGGGTATCGACCCACGCTTCGGCTTCGGAACCGGTCAATGCCTCGATGCGTCGTACTCCGGCAGCAACGCTGCTTTCCGAAATAATGCGAAACAGTCCAATTTCACCGCTCCGCCCGACGTGGGTGCCGCCGCACAGTTCACGCGAACACATCGAAAATCCTGCCAGTTCGCGTTCCGCCAATGCAGCAGTCGAGGGTGCGTCCTGACCATTGACACAGCCAATCGTAACCATGCGCACCACATCGCCATATTTTTCGCCGAACAGCGCGATAGCGCCGGCTTCGATAGCCGCCTGATAACTCACTTCCTGCCAGACAACCGGCGTATCGGCGCGGATCCAGGCATTGACACGTCGCTCGATCTCGCGCAGCTGTTCCGGTGTCAGCGGGCGCGTATGCGTAAAGTCGAACCGCAGGCGATCGGGCGCCACGAGCGAGCCAGCCTGAGCGGCATGTTCGCCGAGCACATCGCGCAGCGCGCGGTGGAGCAGGTGCGTTGCCGTATGGTTGCGCATAATCGCGGCGCGGCGCGCACTATCGACGTGTACCTCGACCGGATCGTGCAGCATGATACTGCCACTTTCGACGATACCGTAATGGACGATCACGCCGGGCACGGGTCGTTGCACATCTTCGACCCGGACGCGACCACGCGGACCGATCAGGACGCCGCTATCACCGACCTGACCGCCGCTTTCGGCATAGAACGGCGTGCAGTCGAGCGCAATCTGCACCTGTTGGCCGGCGCTGGCTTCGGCGACCTGATCGCCAGCAACGACAAGCGCCTGCACCACGCCGCTGCCAGAAACCGCCGTATAGCCGGTAAAGCGTGTTGGCGGCAGATCGATTCCCGCCCACACCTCTGCCTCGGCTGCGCGCTTGAACTGTGCCGCGCGACGGCCCCGGTCGCGCTGCTCTTCCATGCGTCGCTCGTACCCGGCTTCATCGACGGTCAAACCGTGTTCAGCGGCGATTTTCTGCGTCAGATCGAGCGGAAAGCCGTAGGTGTCCTTGAGCGTAAACGCATCATCGCCGGGAATGACCGTACTGCCGCTAGCGCGCACCCGTTCAATCACGTTGTTCAAAATGCTCATTCCACCCGAAAGGGTACGCAGAAACTGGCGTTCTTCTAGATCGACCGTTTCCAAGATAAAATCGGCGCGTTCGCGCAGTTCAGGGTAGACTGTGCCCATCTGCTCGATCACTGTGGCGACAATCTCTGCCAGGAACGGCTTCTCGAAGCCGACCGTGCGACCCTGGTAGACCGCACGCCGCAGAATGCGGCGCAGAACATACGACCGCCCTGTATTGCCCGGAAGTACGCCGTCGGCAATCAGGAACGCCACCGCGCGACTGTGGTCGGCGACGGCGCGGAAGGGCGCAACCCGCGCGCGGTAGGTCGATTCGTCCGCGCCGAGCAGCGTCAACTGGCGCTCAATCAGCGGGATGAACAGATCGGTCTCATAGGTGGAGTGAACCCCCTGCATCACCATCGCCATGCGTTCGAGACCCATACCGGTATCGACCGAGGGGCGATGGAGCGGTTGCATGGTGCTGCGTTCAAACTGCATGAACACATTGTTCCAGATCTCGACATAGTTCGGATCGTCGGAATTGACACCCTGCGCACTCATCGCCCGCAGATCGTCGCCGATATAGATCGTAATCTCGGAGCACGGACCGCACGGACCGGTATCTGCCATCACCCAGAAGTTATCCTTGCGTCCGAAGCGCAGGACGCGATCCGGGTCGGCGCCGGCTGCGACCCACAACTGTGCTGCCTCGTCATCAGGTGGCACCTCGTCATCGCCCTCGAAGACCGTAAACCACAGACGTTCAACCGGGAGTTCGAACACCTTCGTCAACAACTCCCATGCCATAGGAATTGCCTGGGATTTGAAATAATCGCCGAAGGAGAAGTTGCCGAGCATCTCGAAGAATGTATGGTGGCGCGGCGACGGACCGACCTCTTCGAGATCGTTGTGTTTGCCCGAGACGCGCAGACACTTCTGAACTGTCGTGGCGCGGGTGTATGGGCGCTGCTCCAGTCCCAGGAAGGTGTCCTTGAACTGTACCATACCGGAGTTGGTAAACAGCAGGGTTGGATCGTTTCCGGGAATGAGCGATGAACTGGGCACCCGGACATGACCGCGTTCTTCGAAGAAGTAGAGAAACTGCTCACGAATTGCAGCGCTGGAAAGTTTTTTCATAGCAATGATAACCTTTGTCAGACGTATTGCCCTAAGGAGGCGTCTGGAAGAAGTGATATGCGGTAATGTCGTATGCATTGTACGGCATACAGGCGCGCTGCGTCAACAATGCTGCCGTCAGATATTGCACGAAATCTTGACAGGTGTGCTATAATTGTGGTGCGAGTGAAGCATTGCATTGGCAATCCTCCAAATCTCGCATCTGACGCGACTCCAGAAGTCAGACATTCCCCTGGGAAGCGCCAGGCGTCCACCATACTGTGGTGTAACTCTGTGTTTCATAATGCAGTCATAGCGTAGCTCTCCGTAAGAAATGCGGCTGCAAGCCTCCAGTATGGTCGATCGCCGTTCATGTAGCTTGTCTATGAAAACAACGCGCCAGTTGCTGATTGGCACATACATTATTCCCGTATCAATAGAATCGGCGCAGTACGATCACCTCTGAAGTCTGAAACACATAGCGCTGTTGTGCTGTGTGTCAACAGAACGTACCATGCCACAACGACGCACGTTTTGGTTTATCTGGAACGATTGAGTAAGCATCCGCTACTTTATGGCCGGCGTAGAGCCGCGTCGGCAAGGAGTCTTCTGTGCCAAGAATGAGAACGAAAAATACCACCAACAACGGCGGCGAGCCGATCGCCGAGTACACCGAACCCGTTCGCGACAAACCGATTATCAATGTTGCCGAACTCGAGAGCAAAACGCTCAATGATCTGCGAGAACTGGCGAAAGCGAGCGGTATTACTGGCGTCAGTAATCTGAAAAAGCAGGATCTGATCTTCAAACTGCTGCAAGCACAAACGGAAGAGGCGGGCCATACGCTATCCGACGGCATTCTCGACATTGTCGCCGATGGGTATGGGTTCTTGCGCGGTGAGCGTATGTTACCCGGCCCGAACGATGTCTATGTGTCGCAATCGCAGATTCGGCGGTTTGGGCTGCGCACCGGCGACCGTGTCTGGGGGCAGATTCGTCCGCCGAAGGAGAGCGAACGGTACTACTCGCTCCTGCGCGTCGAGTTGATCAATGGGATGGACCCGGAAACGGCGCGGAAACGCCCATCGTTCGATCAGTTGACGCCAATCTTCCCAAACGAGCAGATCAAACTCGAAACGGAACCGCACCTGCTGGCAACGCGCCTGGTTGACCTGGTGGCACCAATTGGTCGTGGTCAGCGCGGTCTGATTGTGTCGCCACCCAAAGCAGGGAAGACCCTGCTGCTCAAAGCAATTGCCAATGGCATCACAACCAACTATCAGGACATTCACCTGATGGTGCTGCTCATCGGCGAACGCCCTGAAGAGGTCACCGATATGCGGCGCTCGGTCAAGGGTGATGTCATCTCGTCAACGTTCGATGAGCCGGTCGAAGACCATACCAAAGTCGCCGAGATGACGCTGGAACGCGCCAAGCGACTGGTCGAAGGCGGGCAGGACGTGGTGATCCTCATGGACTCGATCACCCGTCTTGCGCGTGCCTACAACCTGGACATGCCGCCGAGCGGGCGCACGCTCTCCGGTGGTATCGATCCGGTGGCGCTCTACCCGCCCAAGCGCTTCTTTGGCGCTGCGCGCAATATCGAGAATGGCGGATCACTGACGATTATTGCCACCTGTCTGGTCGATACCGGCAGCCGTATGGACGACGTGATCTACGAGGAGTTCAAGGGCACCGGGAATATGGAACTGCATCTCGACCGCAAACTGGCGGAGAAGCGTGTGTTCCCGGCAATCGACATTACCCGCAGTGGTACGCGCCGTGAGGAACTGCTGCTGCCACCCGATGTGCTGCGTCAGGTGTGGACGCTGCGCCGTATGGTCAGCATGCTTGGCGAAGGCGAGGGTACCGAACTGGTGCTCACCCGCATGATGAAGACGCGGAATAATGCCGAGTTCCTGGCGACGTTGAGCAAGGCGAATTAGAGAACCAGGAACCGGGAACCGGGGATTAGCAATTGGGAATCAGGCATCAAGATCGTCGGAACATGCTGTTCATGTCTACAGGGAGAATACGTTTCTCTGGATACGTCGATCTATTCGTACCCGTATCATAGTGCATGCAAGGAGTGGTATCCATGCAATGTCCGACATGCGGTGCTGACCTTTCACCAACTGCCAAGTTCTGCTCCCGCTGCGGTACGCGCATCGCAGCGCCACAGTCGCCAGCTGCGCCGCCGCCACCGCCTTCCACGCCGCCGCCATCAACGGGGGATCTGTATGCATACGGAAATCAGATGGGTCAGCGGTTGGACCTGCCTGACCTGACAGTGATTGCGCGGGGGCGCGGCGTTACGGGGATGGAGTATCAGATCATTGGCACGACGATGCAGGCGGTCATCCTCGAACTC
>DAOUBK010000050.1:0-24660 GCA_034432635.1 Roseiflexus sp. | reverse complement strand
CGGCTGGAAGGGGGGGGTATACCGGGTGCAGGCGCCGGACGGCGAGGGGCGGGTGCACCTGGCGATTGCCGACGTGTGGCTGGGGCTGCGGCGCGGCCACGTGGTGGGCTGCGATGCGGCGGGGCGGGAGATCGGGGACTATGTGACGATGGTGGAGCAGGCGCGGCGGGAAGCGGCGGCGCGCGCCGAAGCAGAGGAACGGCTACGCGAACTGGAGAGAGAACTGCGTCGTTTGCGCGGCGATGGGTAGTAGCGGAAACGGTCGTGCTTATCGACTTCCACAGCGGAACACTTTTCTGAGCAATCTGCAATTCAGAGCATGGTCACCAACAGAACCCTTTCATGCGACATTGCCGTCATCGGCGGCAGTCTCGGCGGAGTGGCAGCGGCACTTGCCGCCTGTAACGCGGGCGCGTCGGTCGTTCTTACCGAAGCAACCGACTGGCTCGGCGGTCAGGCGACCAGTCAGGGTGTCAGCGCTCTCGATGAGCACCGCTACATTGAGACGTTCGGTGCAACTCGCAGATATGCAGCGTTTCGCGAGGCGATTCGCGACTATTATCGTCATCGCTACGGAATCGCTGCCATGCCGGATGGTTCGCCGCTCAATCCTGGCGACGCCTGGGTTTCTTCGCTATGCTTCGAGCCGCGGGTTGGCGTGTTGGTGATCGAAGCGATGCTGGCACCGCATATCGCAGCCGGTCGGTTGACCATTCTGTATAACTGCGCGCCGGTCTCCGCCAGCGTGCACGATAATACGATTACCAGCGTTACAGTCACCAGTGCGGATGAAACTGTCACCCTCAAAGCGCGTTTCTTCCTCGATGCTACCGATCTCGGCGATCTGCTGCCGCTAACGGACGCTCCGTGGGTGACGGGAGCGGAGGCGCGGAGCGATACCGGTGAGGCTGACGCACCGGAAGAGGCACGCCCCGGCGAGGTGCAGGGGTTCACCTTCTGCTTTGCGGTCGAATATCGTCCCGGCGAGGATCATACGATCCCCAAACCGGAAGGGTACGAACGTCTGCGTGATGCGCAACCGTTCACTCTGACACTGACCGCTACTGACGGCACTCCACGCCCGTTCCGCGTCTTCACGGACGGTCCGACTGGTCTGCCGCCATTCTGGACATACCGCCGTCTGCTGGCGGGACACTTGCTCGACCCATCGGGCACGATGCGCGATGTGGCGATGATCAACTGGAACGCCAATGATTATCACCACGCCGATCTGATCAGCGCAACACCACAGGAACGTGAGCGCATTCTGGATGAAGCCCGGTGCCTTTCTCTCTCGTTCCTTTACTGGCTGCAAACCGAGGTTCCACGCGACGACGGCAGCGGCTACGGCTATCCGGGACTACGGTTACTCCCCGACGTTATGGGGACGAGGGATGGGTTATCAAAAGCGCCCTATATCCGCGAGTCCCGACGTATTCGAGCGCTGCGACGCATCACTGCCAGCGATATCCTGGCAGCAGGACGCACGACAGCCCGTGCAGCGCACTTCGCCGACTCGTGTGGCGTGGGATGGTACTTTATGGACCTGCATCCGGCAGTTGGCAATCCGCGCAGCATGTTCGCACCGACACTACCGTTTCAGATACCGCTCGGAGCACTGATCCCGCAGCGTCCGGTGAATCTGCTGGCGGCATGCAAGAACATTGGCACGACCCATCTGTCGAATGGCTCGTACCGGCTCCATCCGGTGGAATGGAATATCGGCGAGGCAGCGGGTGCACTGGCAGCATTCTGCCTGGCGCACGCGATGCAACCGCGCGAGGTGTGGGAAGGGTCAGCATTGCGCACGTTTCAGCGTCACTTGCTCGAACAAGGCATACCGCTGGTGTGGGCAGTCGATGTTCCGCCCGGACACCCGTACTTCATCCCTATCCAGCTGTTGCTGCTGGAAGGGGCGCTGGAAGGGAACGGACCGCGTGCTGCATTGCTCGACATCTCCCCCGACACCCCTATCGACCGGGCCGATGCGCCTACCGTGTTGCGCGCACTGCTGCGTGTTGCCGGTTCTTCCGCCAAGCCGCTGCCGACCCTTGACGGTGATAGTACGGCGCCGCTCAGCCGTGCGGAAGCAGCGCCCGCTCTGGTACGCGCCGGACTGGACGCCAACGTGTTGAGTGATCCGCCTGTATGGGGCGATCTCTGCACCGCACTGATCATTAAGGGGTGAGCAATCACCGGAATGTGCACCTTTTTTACCCTGCGACGGCGCGTTCGAGCGCCTGGCGTAACCCATGCCGCAACGGTTTGTCGGTGTAGCGCAGCGCATTGGCGCGCCCGCGCCGGATCAGTTCTGCACGCAGCGCAGCATTCTCCTTAATCTCCAGGATCGCCTCGGCAATCGTGCAGGCGCCGACGAAATGCTGCCATCCCCCTGAACTATGGATGGCGCTGTCAATCGGCTCAAGAAGGTAGGCGCCATCGCCAACAATCTCCGCCATCGCACTGCGGTCGTTCGTCACCGCTGTGGGAATACCGCAAAGCGCTGCTTCGAGCGGCGCCAGTTCGAATGCACCGGAGTGGGGCACGTTCACAACCAGATCACACAGATTCAACCGCTCGACATACGTATAGCCCGGCGGAATGGCGGGACGTGTGGGAGGCAGTCCGGCGGTCGAAGGGGCGTCAGCGTCGTAGGGGATGCCTGTCAGTTGCCGGAAATCACTCTGCGGAAACAAAACTAGATCGGCAACCCCCAGATGATCAGCAACATGGAAGAGGTTCCAGCTGCTGAGCCAGGGGTCTTCATTCACTGGCTGACAGTGGAAATAGGCGACAATATCATCGGCTTTGCCGCGTGCCCGCAACTGTTGCAGCGCCATCATCACGCGTGGCTGCTGTTTGCGCTCGGTGTTGCGCCCGAAGACGCCGATAACAAAGCGCCTGTCGAGACCTGCGGCGTGGCGCAGCGTATCGCGGTACGGCAAGGGACGAAACAGGCGAGCATCAACCGGGTGCGGCGCAGCAATCACGTTGGAAATACCGAGCGATGCACAGTAGTTTGCTGCTGCAAAGGTGGGGGTCATCGCTGCGCGAAAATCGCGCAGTACCTGCATCAGATCGCGGTCAAACGGGATGGTATCGATCACGAAGTGACAGATCATCGGTCCGGTCCATCCCGCAGCACGAATAGCGGTAGCAAATCGGGCGACGGCGCCAAGATCGTAGTGGATGAAAACCAGTTCTGGTCGCTCGGTGGTCAGGAAGTCGGGCACGAGTGGCAACGCTTCCTTCTGGTCACGCGGCATTGGCACGATACGGCACGAGTAGCGCGTCGGGTCGAACGGCTGTCCATCGGCACATACCCCAAACACAACGGTTTCGTGCCCCATATCGGCGAGCATGCGCGTCAGATGACGCGCGTGGATGCCAAATCCGGTCGCTACCGATGGCGACTCGGAAATAAGCGCGATTTTCATGGATCGGTCCGATCTCCTCGGTCATCGACGCACACGATGATTGCTGTAAGATATTTCCGACAGGCGTCCATGGGCTTCTCCGGCGCCGATGATCCGAACACACAGGCACAGGTCCTGTCTGCCACGCACACTCTTTTGCACTGCTCAATGAAACGTGTTCAACCAGCACGCCGGCGTCTTGTTCGAAGCAAGCCAGCTGAGTCCGGGGGATTGGTTCGACGCTCTGACCGTGCTCTGCCCCTAGAACACACCTGAGTCCCTCGTAGTATACGCCGTTATCTGGCAGTATAGATCTTTCCCGGCTCATACTTTGTGCCGTTTGACACAAAGCCTGCGGAGTGGTAGAGTAAGTATACGCCATTATATGGCGATGTCAACGCTGGAAAGCGAGTTATCAGCCTATGTCTCCGCTTACCGGGCACATTGTTCTCCGCGACCTGGACATCGAAGATATTGCGGATTTCGACGTGTATCTGCGCCATGGCGGTTACGAGGCGCTGCGCATTGCAGTGACCGAACGCACCCCCGCCGACATTGTTCAGACGGTGAAGGATGCGGGACTGCGCGGGCGTGGCGGTGCCGGTTTCCCAACGGGCGTCAAGTGGGGGTTTCTCCCCAAAGGGGTCTATCCACGCTACCTGCTGTGCAACTGCGACGAAAGCGAACCGGGTACGTTCAACAATCATCAGATCATCGATCGCAATCCGCATCAGTTGATCGAGGGCATTGCCATCTCTGCTTATGCAATCGAGGCGCACACGGCATACATCTATATTCGCGGCGAGTTCGCAGCCGCCGCACGGCGTCTGGAACGCGCAATCGCGCAGGCGTATGAGCGTGGTTTCCTCGGCAGGAATATATTCGGCAAAGGGTACGACCTCGACGTGTATGTGCATCGCGGTGCAGGGGCATATATCTGCGGCGAAGAAACGGCGCTCATGGAGTCGCTCGAAGGGAAAATCGGTCAACCGCGCCTGCGCCCGCCCTTCCCGGCAGTCGCCGGTCTGTACGGCAAACCGACGATCATCAACAACGTCGAGACGTTAACCAATGTACCGATGATCGTCCGCCACGGTGCTGCCTGGTACCGTCAGTTCGGCACCGAAAAAAGCCCCGGCACCAAAGTCTTCTCGATTTCCGGTCATGTGAAGCGTCCCGGCAATTATGAGGCGCCATTCGGCATACCGCTGCGCGAGTTGATCTTTTCACCCGATTACTGTCAGGGAATGCGGAGCGGCCGCAACGTCAAAATTGTGGTACCCGGTGGTGCGTCTGCTGGCTGGCTCACGGCGGACGATCTCGATGTGACAATGGACTATGAGGCGCTGGCGGCGAAGGGGAGCATGCTCGGCTCCGGCGGCGTAATTGTTCTCGACGAGAGTGTCAGTGCAGTCGAGGTCGCCTATAAGATGGACGAATTCTTCAAGCACGAGTCGTGCGGCAAGTGCACGCCATGCCGCGAGGGGACGTACTTTCTGGTGAAAGTGCTCCACCGGATCACCCACGGCCATGGGCGCAAGGAAGACATCCCATTGCTGCACGATGTATACAATCAGATGGCCGGTAATTGCTTCTGTTTGCTCGGCGAAAGTGCTGTCGTACCGATCCGCAGTGCACTGCGCCTCTTCCCGCACGAGTTCGAACAGGCAATCGCGCAGGCTGGCAATGGACGTCGCAACATCAAGGTGATGTCAGTCCACTGAGGCCGCGCCATGACCACGGTGACACACCGAACAGTCGAGATCGTTGAGATGCTGCCGCAACTGGAAAGCAGATGGGGTGCAATGATCGAAGGCAAATGGTACGTACAGTTATATCTGTACCATCCAATACCGCACGATACTACCACCACCTCCGGTAGCAGGAAACCGACGACCAGTGTGAGTCGAGCGGCGGAGGCGTCTAATCGCGACAACCAGAGAGAGGGAGATTGCGCAACAAAACTTACGCTCGACGACCGTTATCAAATTGCTGAGGACTGGATCGTTGACCGGCAAGCGATGACCGCCAATGTCTTCCGCCACGATGACGAGGCGCTGCGACACGTTGCAACGCTGCAATCCGGCGATGGCCGCAATTTTCTGTTGACCCCTGGCTTTTTCTGTAAACTCAAACGCTTCGGTGCGATATAATATCTCGCCTGTGGCAACGCGGCGCTAGAGGTGTGCATATGCCTGATGTAACCCTGGTCATCGATGGACAAACGGTGACCGTGCCTGCCGGAACCAATCTTGTCGATGCCGCTCGCATGGCTGGCGTCGCTATTCCGGTTTTCTGCTACCATCCCAAACTCAAGCCGGTGGGCATGTGTCGGATGTGTCTAGTTGAAGTGTGGACACCGAAGATCGATCCGGCGACCCGTCAGGTGGTGATGGGTGAGGATGGGAAGCCGATGATGGTATTGATGATGGGGAAACTGCAACCTGGCTGCGTCACGCCGGTCAGTGAGGGCATGGAGGTGCGCACGACCACACCGAAGGTCCGCTTCGCACAGAAAGGGCAACTGGAGCTTTTGCTGACATCGCACCCGCTCGATTGCCCGGTCTGCGATAAGGGGGGTGAGTGCCCGCTGCAAAACCTGACGATGCAGTTCGGTCCCAGTACGTCACGCTTCGACTATACCGATAAGATCCATTTTGAAAAACCGGTCCGGTTGGGCGATCTGATCTACCTTGATCGGGAACGCTGCATTCTCTGCTCGCGGTGTGTGCGCTTTCAGGATGATATTGCCGGTGATCCGGTGCTTGGCTTCGACAGCCGTGGTCGCGCCTGGGAAATTATCTCGAAATCAGACCCGCCGTTCGACTCGAAGTTTTCCGGCAATACCACCGATATCTGTCCGGTTGGCGCATTGACCACCGCCGACTTCCGCTTCAAGGCGCGCGTGTGGGAACTGCGCCCGACTCCCAGCATCTGCCCGCACTGTCCGGTTGGGTGCACAATCTCACTCGATATGCGCTACGACCGGCTGATGCGGGTCATGCCGCGTGAGAACGAGTACGTCAATGAAATCTGGATCTGCGACAAAGGACGCTTTGGTATGCGCTTCATCGAAAGTCCGGAGCGTCTGCGCCATCCGCTGATTCGCAAGGGTGATACTCTCACCTCGGCGACGTGGGACGAAGCGATCTCCCTGGTTGCCGAAAAGATGCGCGCTATTCGCACCCATGCAGGTGCAGCGGCATTGGGCGGTCTGGCAAGTCCCGACCTGCCGAACGAAGACCTGTATCTCTTCCAGAAGTTGTTCCGCCAGGTGCTGGGATCGCCCAACATCGATTGCTGCACCGGCGCACCAGGAGAACCGGATATCATCGATCTCGGAGCGACGCTTGGTGTCGGCAAGGGAACAAATCTGGCAAACCTGGGAACGGGTACAGCAGTGCTGGTGGTTGGCGCCGACCCGGAGGAAGAAGCACCGCTCTATGTGCTGCGTCTGCGCGGGATCGTTGCGCGCGGCGGCGACCTGACGGTGATCAATCCGTATCCCACGAAACTGGATCGCACCCCGGCGCGTGTCATCCATCCGCGTGCCGGCGCTGAGGCATTCGTCGCGCTGGCGCTGATCAAGGTGGTGATCGATGAAGGATTGGTGGCGGAAGAGGTTGTGACGCGCCGGGTCCAGGGTTTCGACGACCTGAAGGCGCGTCTGCGTGAACACAGTGTTGCGTCACTCTGCGATACAGCAGGAGTTGCGGAAGATACAGTTCGTGCTGCGGCGCGCGCCTTTGCCCAGGCAGAGCACGGCATCATCCTGTATGGACGGGTGGCGCTGACCGCCGGTGCAGATCTGCTCGATGCGCTTGCCGACCTAGCACTGCTGACCGGTCACATCGGGAGGCCGAACAACGGCTTCATTCCGCTCATTCCCGGCGCAAATGCGCGTGGAACTCTCGATATGGGCGTGCGTCCGGGAACCGGAAAGAAGCGCGGCTTGAAAGCGCGCGAGATGTGGGTGGCAGCACGCGAAGGACGTCTGCGTGGGATGTTCATCGCCGGCATGGATCCGGTGCGCGACAACCCGGCAGTCGCATCGGCGCTCGATGCGCTCGAGTTTCTGGTGGTGCAGGATATTTTCCTCACCGAAACGGCGCAATATGCCGATGTCGTCCTGCCAACCGCCTCAATCGCCGGTCGTGAGGGAACGTTCACCAACGCTGAAAGACGGGTACAGCGTTTTCGTCAGGCACGTATTCCTGAATACAACACACCGGCTGGCTGGGATGTCGCTCAGCGCATCGCACGCGCCCTGCTGTCGTCCGGTAATGGCAAAGCGATCATCTCCGCCGATGCAGCGGATGGGCGCGCTGCACAGCGCCCATCGGCGCATACCGAAACCGACACATGGGACTATGTGGTCGCCAGTGATGTAGCGGACGAAATTGCGGCGAGGGTGCGCGGGTACGCCGATACAACCTATGAGAGCCTAGGATTGACGCGCAAGCCGCAGTGGGGGCGTCAGCCAAACGAGGCGATCTTCTACGACGGCACCTCCTACGAAAACACGGAGGGGGTCGGCGTGCAAATCGCGGCTGAAGCCGATCATCCAAAAGCTGTGTTTACGCTGCGGGCGAGTGTGCCGTCGCCGATGCCGACGGACGATGCCCGTCCATACACCCTGCTGGCGGCGCCACGCGCCTATGATGGTCGGGCATGGGTACGCGACTCGAAACTGCTGCCGCGGATGGTTAAGCCGCACCTCATTCTGAGCGCGGCAGACGCTGCTGCGCTGGAGGTGACACCCGGCACGCTGGTGCAGATTGCCTCCGATGTTGGACAGGCGGTGCTGTCGGTGCAGATCGACCGGCATCTGCAGCGCGGACTGGCGCTGATGCCGGATGTCGATGGCGCACCCCTCAGCAACATTCAAACCGGTCCGTTGACGCGCGTTGCTATCACATTGCATATCAGTGAACCTGTGGAAATGCGATGACCTGGATCGATATTGGTATTCTGCTCATCAAGTGCATTGTGCTGTCGCTGGCAGCAACAACGATTTTCGCCTATTTCACGCTCTTTGAGCGGCGAACCGTCGCGCGCCTGCAAAATCGCGTCGGACCGAACCGCGCTGGACCGGGCGGCTTCCTGCAACCGCTCGCCGACGCAGTTAAGCTCTTTTTCAAAGAAGATGTCACCCCACTGCTGGCAGATCGCTGGGTCTACTTGGCTTCTCCTGCATTTGCACTCATTCCGGCAATCATCATCTGGGCGACTATTCCGGTCGGGATGTGGCCCGATGGTCAGGGGGGCAACTGGTTGCAACTCGCCGAGATCGACGTCGGTGTGCTCTACCTGCTGGCAGTCACATCGGTCGGCGTGTACGGCATCGCAATTGCAGGATGGGCATCGAACAACAAATACTCGATGCTTGGTGGTATTCGCGCTTCGGCGCAGGTCATTTCCTACGAACTCGCGCTCGGTCTGACTGTTCTCGGCGCGGTAATGCAGGCGCAAAGCTTCAGTACGGCAGAGATTATCGAACAACAAACGCAGATATGGAACATCGTTCCGCAGTTCCTCGGTTTTGTCGTGTTCATCATCGCTGCTACTGCCGAGGTGGTGCGTGCACCGTTCGACCTGGTCGAAGCCGAGCAGGAACTCGTGGGTGGGTACAATACCGAGTATAGTTCGATGAAGTTCGCGCTGTTCTTCATGTCAGAATATGTCAAACTGGTGGCAATGAATGCTATTGCGGTCACGCTCTTCCTGGGAGGCTGGCAGTTTCCGGGATTGCAGACGCTGACGCAGTTTACAACGCAGCAGTATGGCGCGATGATCGGCAACGCTGTGCTCGGATTGACATCACTCGGCGCTTTCCTGCTCAAGGTGCTGTTGCTGTCATTCGTGTCGGTCTGGATCCGCGCCACCCTGCCACGGGTGCGCTACGATCAGTTGATGAACCTGGGATGGAAGGTGCTGCTGCCGCTTGCGCTGATCAACGTTGCCATAACGGCAGTGGTGAATGTGCTGCTGCCCGACAATCCGACCATCACGGCGCTGATCGGTCTGGTGGCGGGTGTCGTTATCCTGGCAATCACCGCAGTCATCGGGAGACCGGGCAAGGAAAAACGAACGGTCAAACTGGTGGAGATCGGTGCGTCATAACGAACTAGTTGCGTGCGCGCCGTACGCGCCCGACGCGCAGCCCCCGAAATGCAGTCGTCTACAGTAAAGTGAGATACGTGTATGATCGGCGCACTGTTCAAGGGTCTGGGAACAACGCTCAGGTATCTGTTTCGCAAGCCGGTTACCGTCGAGTACCCGGAAGTCAAGCGACCGGTACGCGAGCGGTTCCGTGGTCGGCATCAGCTGAAGCGATTCGCCAATGGCATGGAGCGCTGCATCGGTTGCTCGCTGTGTGCAGCAGCCTGCCCGGCTGATGCTATTCTGGTCGTGCCGGCAGAGAATGATCCGGCTGCACCGCATTCGCCGGGTGAACGGTATGCAGAGCGCTATGAAATCAACATGCTGCGCTGCATTTTCTGCGGCTACTGCGAAGACGCCTGCCCCACCAATGCAATTGTGCTCGAGCATCAGTATGAACTCTCGTTCTACGACCGCCGGAGTTCTATTCTGACCAAAGATGATCTCCTGGTTCCGCCCGACAAGGGGCACGGTGAGATTCCGCCCATCCTGGAGCAGTTGAACCGCCGCCCCAGCCCACCAGCGCAGATCGACCTGTAATGACGAGGCTGCAATGGAACTTGTTATTTTCCTGATCACGGCAGTAGTGGCGATTGCAGGGGCGGTAGCAATGTTGCTCAGCCCAAATGCAATCCACAGTGCGATCTTTCTGCTGATCAACTTTGTTGCCATCTCGGTGCTCTATGTGTTGCTGTACGCTCCGTTCCTGTTCGTCATTCAGTTGATCGTCTACGCCGGCGCGATTATTGTGCTCTTTCTCTTCGTGGTGATGCTGCTTGGCGCCGAACGGGCTGAGGACACACGCGAACGGTTTGCCTGGCAGCGTCCGCTGGGAGTGACCCTCGCAGCGATTCTGCTGGGTCTGCTGGGGTACCTTGCGCTGCGCAATCCGCCATCCGGGGTTGTGGTTGCCGACCAGCAATTCGCAGTGCCAGAACGTATCGCCGAAGCGCTGTTCACAACGTACCTGCTCCCTTTCGAGATTACGGCATTTTTGTTGCTCGCGGCGATCGTCGGCGTTGTTGTCCTGCACATGGCAGGGAGTAGAGAACCGAGAACCGAGAACTGAGAGTCGGGAACCGAGAGCTATGGTGCCAACGAGTTACTACATTGCACTCAGCGCATTGTTGTTCACTCTGGGCGTTGCGGGTGTTCTGATACGGCGCAATGCGCTGGTTCTGTTCATGTCGATCGAGTTGATGCTGAACTCGGCAAACCTGGCGCTGGTAACATTCGCAATGGCGCGACAGGATGTCGCCGGACAGATTGTCGTCTTCTTCGTCATCGTGGTCGCTGCTGCTGAAGTTGCCGTCGGTCTGGCGCTGCTGGTGGCGATCTTCCGGACCAAACACACCACCGATGTGGATGAGATTCATGCATTGAAAGGCTGAATGCTGGCGAAGCGAGCAATTACAATGCTTCTGTTCCGCTATTTGCCTCTCATCTGACAGGATACGTTCCGCGATGAACTGGATCATCTGGCTGATACCTGCTTTTCCACTGCTCGGCTTTCTGCTCAACGCGCTGATTGTGCGCCGTGAGCGTGCCGCCGGTATCCTCGCCTCGGTTATGGTGGGGCTGTCGTTCGCAGCAACCATTGCAGCGATGGTCTTGCTCGAAGGTACGCAATCCGGGGCAAAACGATTGACCTGGACGCTGTGGGAATGGATCGGGATTGCCGATTTTCGTGTGGCGTTCGGGTTGCTGTTCGACCCGCTTACAGCGGTCATGGCACTGTTGATCACCGGCGTCGGCGGGCTGATCCATATCTACTCGATCGGCTACATGCACGGCGATGTTCGTCCGGTGCGCTTCTTCGCCTTCATGAACCTGTTCGTCTTCGCCATGCTGATGCTGGTGATGGCGGACAATCTGCTGCTGCTGTTCGTGGGATGGGAAGGGGTGGGGTTGTGCTCGTTCCTGCTGATCGGGCACTACTTCGATCGTCGCTCCGTGCCACCGGGTATCAATCCCTCGGAAGCCGCCGTGAAAGCCTTTGTGGTCAATCGGGTCGGCGATGCAGCAATGCTGGCTGCGCTGTTTGCGATCTTTACCAACTTCGGTACGCTGTCGTTCTACGACAATCCGCAACTTGGCATCAGCGGCTACCTTGAGCAGGCGATTGTTGTTGCCGGCGCAACGGTCGATCTCGGTGCATTTGGGCAGTTACCGTTGATGACCGGCATCACGCTGCTCATGCTGGTCGCCGTTGCCGGCAAATCGGCGCAGTTTCCGTTCTATACCTGGCTGCCCGACGCAATGGCCGGTCCGACACCGGTGTCGGCGCTGATCCATGCGGCGACAATGGTGACTTCCGGTGTGTACCTGATTGTGCGCAACCACACCCTGTTCGATCAACCGGCGTCGGCAGCGCCGTGGGTGCTGGTGATCGGCGTGATGACGGCGTTCATCGGCGCTACTGCGGCTGTGGCGCAACTCGACATCAAGCGAGTGCTGGCATACTCGACCGTGTCGCAACTCGGTTATATGGTTGCCGCCGTGGGGATGGGTGCGTATGTCGCCGGTATGTACCATTTGCTGACCCACGGGCTGTTCAAGGCACTGCTCTTCCTGGCAGCCGGTTCGGTCATCCATGGCATTGGCAATTACCAGGATATGCGGCGGATGGGCGGATTGCGCTACGCACTGCCAATGACCTTCCGCCTGTATGTCATTGGCGCACTGGCGTTGGGCGGCATCTTCCCGCTCGCGGGGTTCTGGAGCAAAGACGAGATCATTGCTCACGCTTGGTTTGCCGCCCGGAGTCCGCTGGCTGCCATTCTTCTGATCCTGACCTCGGCAATCACTGCGTTCTACATGGGGCGTCAGATCGGCATGGTGTTCTTCGGGCGACCGCGTGACCCGGCAATCCACGGTCATGAGAGCGGCGCCGCAATGCGCTGGACTATGGTAGCGCTGGCTGGCGGCGCTGTCATCGGCGGTCTGATCAATTTTCCGGGGTTGCACTGGCTGAACAGTTATCTGCGTCCGGTGCTGCAAGAACCGGAAGTGATCTACACCGTCGGGATGGGCATTCTTGCCACGATCACAACCCTGCTGAGTGCCGGCACCGGTTACCTGGGCTGGAAAACCTATGCCCGCGATCTGGAGCCGCGCATCCGGGTGGGGAAGGAAGACCCCCTGTTCCGCTACCTTGGCGATCTGTGGCGTGGCATGGAGATCGGTTGGGGGCTCGACTGGCTCTACCAGCGGGTTTTTGTCCGCCCGTACCGTGCAGCATCGATTTTTCTCAGCGAAGTGGTCGATCGTGAAGCAATCGATCAGGTGCTGGTCGACGGCACAGCACGCGGATTGGCGCGACTGGCGCACGGGCTGCGCACATTACAGACCGGATATATTCGCACATACGCGCTCATGTTTCTGTTCGGCGTGATTATCGTGGTTGCATTCTTCGCATTACGCGGTTAGGACATATGAACGTTGCACCGCTCCTCTCGTTTCTGATCTGGCTGCCGGTGCTGGGCGCACTGGTGGTAGCAGTATTGCCGCGTGAGCATGTTGCTGCGCAGCGCGGTGTGTCGATGAGCGTCGCCCTCCTGGCGCTTGCTGCTGCGCTGGGGGTTGTCTTCTTCTACGATCCTGCGCGCGCCGGATTTCAACTGGTCGAAAGCGTGGCGTGGATTCCATCGTGGGGCATCAGTTATACCGTTTCGGTCGATGGTATCAGTCTCTGGCTGGTGGTTTTGACCGCTTTTCTGACGCCGGTTGCACTGGCAGCCAGCTGGGGAACGGTCGAACGTCAGGAGCGCGCTTTTCACGCGCTGGTTCTGGCGCTGTCAAGCGGCTTGTTCGGCGTCTTTACAGCGCAGGACATGCTCCTGTTCTATGTGTTCTTCGAGTTCACACTGGTTCCTACTGCGCTGTTGATCGGCATCTGGGGCGGTGCGGAACGTCGTTATGCGGCGATCAAGTTCTTCGCCTACACATTCACCGGCTCGGTCTTCCTGCTGCTGGGAATTATTGGTCTCTACCTGTTGCACGGTCAGGCGACCGGCGTCTATACCTTCGATATTGCGACGATCCTGGCGAGCCTGCAACTCGGTACGTTGCAACTCAACCCGGCGACTGAACAGCTCATGTTTGGGCTGTTCTTTATCGGTTTCGCAGTCAAAACGCCGATCTGGCCCTTTCACACGTGGATGACGACAGCCCACGCTGAAGCACCATCGTCGGGCGTGATCGATATCGTCGGGTTGCTGATCAAGATCGGCGCATACGGTCTGATCCGCTACACAATTCAGCTCTTCCCGGCGACTGCTGCCTGGGCAGCGCCGGCGATCGGCGTGCTGGCAGTGATCGGTGTGCTGTACGCTGCCTGGATCGCCTATCAGCAGACCGATATGAAACGACTGCTGGCGTATGCGTCGGTCAGTCACCTGGGATTGATCGTGCTCGGCATGTTTGCCCTGACCCCCCAGGGGATCGCCGGAGCAGTAGCGCATATGGTCAACAGCGCCCTGACGACCGGTGCGCTGTTCCTGGTCGTTGGCATGCTCGTCGCGCGGCGTGGATCGCGTGAATTGAAATCGTATGGCGGGTTGTGGAAAGCGACGCCGGTGCTCGGCAGTTTGACATTGATCCTAGTGCTCGGCTCGATCGGACTCCCCGGCTTGAACGGCTTCGTCAGTGAATTCGCAGTGCTGCAAGGCGCATGGCGCTCACCCGGTCTCGGATGGCGTTACGCATTGCCTGCTCTGCTGGGAATGGTGCTGGCAGCGGTCTACCTGCTGCACATGTATCGCATGGCTTTCATGGGCGATGCACCACCGGAACTCGCGCAGACGCCCGATGTGCGACCGCGGGAACTGGCGCTGCTGGTGATCATGGCGACACCGGTCGTTGTGTTTGGGCTGTATCCCAATCTGCTGTTTGGTCCGATGCAGCAATCGGCGATACAAATTGCCGGGGGAACGTTGCAGTATCTGGCAAGTCGTTGAACGGCAGCTTCGTGATGGCACAGGGCTGAACGTTCGCTGTGGAATATGACACACCAATGACAGATATTATCATTCCGCCAATCGACTGGCGCGTGGCAGCGCAACTCAGCATCGTCTTCGGTTGGGCATCGCTGCTGCTGATCGTTGCCCTGTTCATACCACATTCGCGTACCCGGATTGTCGGATACCTGGCAATTGCCGGGACAATCGTCACGGCTGGCGTCGGCATCCCGCTGTGGGGCGTCAATGCCGAGACGTTTAGCGGCATGCTACGCCTGGATGCGTACAGTCTGACGTTGAACTGGCTCTTTCTGGCGGCTGCGGCAATCACGATTGTGGTGTCGCTCGACTACCTACCATGGCAGGGGATCGAGCGGAGTGAGTACTACGTTCTAGTGCTGTTCGCAACCGGCGGCATGATGCTCCTGGCGCAGGGTGCCGACCTGATCATCCTGTTTCTGGGGCTGGAAATGCTGTCGATCGTGCTGTACGTGCTGACCGGTTTTGCATATCCGCGCAACGCTTCGGAAGAAGCGGGCATGAAGTACCTGTTGATTGGTGCATTTGCCGGCGGTTTTGTCGTTTTCGGCATTGCGCTGCTGTACGGCGCAACCGGTAGTATGAATCTGCAGATCATCGGCGAAACACTCACGCGCCAGACGATGACGCTCGAAGAGCGAACCTACTTGCTGGCAGGGTCGGCGCTCGTTCTGGTTGGTTTTGGGTATAAGGTTGCGATGGCGCCATTTCATATGTGGGCGCCGGATGTGTACGAAGGCGCGCCGACACCAATCGCCGGGCTGCTTTCGGTCGGTAGCAAGGCAGCCGGATTTGCGGCGCTGCTGCGCTTCCTGGTCGAGGCGCTGGCAGGTGAATGGCAGATATGGGCGCCGGTGCTGACGGCGCTGGCGATTGCGACGCTGGCAGTGGGGAACATTGGGGCGCTGACGCAGCGCAATGTCAAGCGCATGCTGGCGTATTCGAGCATCGGGCATGCCGGGTATATCCTGTTCGGCGTGATTGCGGCTGGTGCACCGGGAGGGATTGCAGGGCAGCGCGGTATTGAGGGGGTGCTGTTGTACCTGATGGCATACACCTTCACGAATCTTGGCGCATTTGGCGTCCTGATTGCGCTCGAACATCGCGGCGAAGCGGCGTGGGATCTGAGCGATCTGGCGGGGTTGTGGACCCGCCGCCCCTGGCTGGCGGTCGCTATGGCGGTATGTATGCTGTCACTGGCAGGGGTTCCGCCCACCGGCGGGTTCTGGGGAAAGTTCTACGTGTTCACTGCCGCGTGGCTGGCAGGCATCGGCTGGATTACCGTCATTGGCGTCATCATCGCCGCCATTGCAGCATTCTACTATCTCCGTATCGTCGCACAGATGTTCATGGCTGAACCGGTGCGCGATACGCCCCTGCCGATGAATCATGCCCTGCGCGCAGGACTGGTTCTGGCAACTGCGGGGGTGCTGCTGCTGGGATTCCTGCCGACACCCGCGATCGATCTGGTACAGCGCGTGACGCTCGCGGCTGCAGGCAGCGTTCAACCGTAGCGCCCCTGGAGTCCCCTGCAACATGGAAATACGCCATCACCCATTGTTCACTGCGTTGCTCAGCGACCAGGTCATCAATCGGAAATTCCATCGGCTCACCTGTGATACAACGCGTCTCATGGGAGCATACTCCAGTGCACCGAGTTTGAACATGAGCCGGTGTTTTTCTCCGCCACGGCTGCCAGATCTGCCGCCAGTTCGGTCGCCGACTGGTAGCGATCGGGGGTTCTTCGCCAGCGCCCGATCCAGCACCATCTGAACCGCGTCGGGAAGCACGGGTTGCAGCATTCGCACGCGAGGGTCGGCTCGGTTACATGCGCCACCAGAACGCCAACGGGCGTATCGGCGCGGTAAGGAGGGCGTCCGGTGAGCATCTCGAAGAGCATTGCGCCTATTGCATACACATCAACCGGCGGTTAGAGACCGCCGGGTCTGGTCAATTCAGGCGCCATGTACTCGGGCGTGTCAATCACACCACTGCGGGTCAGAATAGTTGCAGGCTCGACCAGACTGACGATCCCAAAATCAGCCAGGTACGGCTGGTTGGTATGATCAAAGAGCACGTTATCGGGTTTCACGTCGCGGTGGATCAACCCGGCAGCATGAGCCGCATCGAGCGCCTGGGCAATTCGACCGACAATCTGCGCTGCCTGAGGGAGAGACAGAGATCCGCACCGAAGGCGAGATGCCAGCGAGCCGCCGGTCATCAGGCGCATCACCATAAACGGTTGACCTTCGTGCTCGCCAGCGTCGTAAAGTGGCACGATTGCCGGGTGTTCGATCGTTGCAATTGCTTCGACCTCGCGCCGGAAACGGGCGCGAAAGGTGGGATCGTGCAACAACTCGCGGGGAAGTGTCTTTACCGCAACCTCACGATCAGCATCCGGATCGTATGCCCGGTATACCACAGCCATACCGCCACGACCCAGTTCGCCACGGATCTGGTAACGCCCAATCATCGGCGGGAGCATTGGTTCATCCTTCCGAACACGGTGAAGGTCTGCCCCCGCGCCTCGGGCTAACGGCGTCGAGCGTTGCTGCAGTGTTCATCGATCAGGCTGCTCGGGGTATCTTCATCGATACGCGCAAAACATACCGCCAAACGCTTTGTCCAGGCTGATGACTGTAACAGTGGCATCCGTGCATGAAAACAGATTCGCTGAAAAAGCATCCCTTTCGTCACACGCAATGCAGAGCAGCGTGCGTATCGGTGAAGGATGCTGTATCTCCTGTGGGATGCCGGCTACTTCGTTCCCCGCAACGTATACACCACAATTCCCCTACCATTGAATTTCGACGCATCGACGGCGCCGATAACCAGCGCTGTTGTGCCGTGCTCATACCCGTCGAGCAGCACATCGCCCTGCAGGCCGGGCATCCGCCGCACGTGCCACCAGCCATTCTGAGTCAGCGCCGTGTAGTGGTTCTGCACATCCTCCAGCGAACCATCCTCGATAATGAAAATCTCTTCGACCAGCGTCTCTTCCTTGACGGCATCTTTCTTCATTTCTTCAACGGCAACGTTGCGCCACGCAGCAATGATCTGATCGACCTTTGGATTTCCGCTGCTCTCGAACGGTTGCGCATTCGGCGGCGGCGGGACGGTCACATCGCCCCCGCCGCAGGCGGCAAGGTTCAGGAGCGCCACAAGAGCAACAGCAACGATTCGTATCAAGCGCATACTTTTCGCCTCGTAAGAGTCACAAAAAAACAGGTGAAAGTATACCATACTGCTCAGCAGGGTGCAGATCTGCGTGTGTGCGCCGCAAGGAAGCGCTCCAGCGCTGCATTCAGGGCATCAGGTTCCTCAACAGTCACGGTGTGACCCGCCCCCGGGATCACAACCAGCGTCGAATTGCGGATGCGCGCATGGATGCGCTCCGCTTTCGCCGGCGGCGTTGCAACATCCTGATCACCGACCACGATGAGCGTCGGCAGGGTGATCCTGTCGATCAGATCGTACACTCCCTGACGGTCAATCACACCCTGCACTGCGCGGGAAATACCGATACGATGATTTGCCACCATCCGTTCGCGCCACAACTTCCGCTCCTGCGCTCGCGCCGGATCGTTCAGAAACTTCGCGCCAAACATGATCGGCATCACCTGATCGGCAACCAGATTCAATCCTAGCCAGCGGGCGATGAAATTGAGCAGACGGTAGCGTCCCACATTCTCACGCGGCTCCGGGTCCACCGAGGTCTCCATCAGAATGAGCGACGCGAGCAACTCCGGGTGCCGGATTGCCAGTCGCATACCCACAAAGCCACCCATCGAGAGACCGGCGAAGTGACACGGCGCGCAGTGTAGCGCTTCGATCAGCGTAGCAGCATCCGCAGTAAGGGTGTCCATGTCGTATCCCGATGCGGTCACTTCGCTCTGCCCCTGCCCACGAAAATCGAAGGTGATGCAGCGGTACCGATCCTTGAGCGCATTGACCTGATGATCAAACATCCGACCGCTCCAGAGGAGTCCGTGTGCAAAAACAATCGTTTCAGGACCGGTCCCGTGTTCCTCGTAGTAGATCGTCGCTCCGTTGACACTTAGCCAGGGCATTGGCAAGAACTCCTGAACGTCATTTCAGAACACAGAACACTCGTATCTTCAACGTTCACCTGTCACATAACCGATACGACACGCAAGGAGCAAGACGTTCAACGTTCAACCTTCAAGTTCAACCTTCAACGTTCAACGCTCAACGTTCACCCCTCAACCTCGCCCGCTCACGACCATACGCCTCGATGTCATCGAGAAACCGCGACGGTTTTGCCGGTTTCCCTCGCACACGTCTCGCTGCCCATGACAGATAGAGTTGTTCACTGGCACGGGTCAGGGCGACGTAGCAGAGCCGGCGTTCTTCATCCACCCCCTCCGGCGTGACCAGACTGTGTTCATGGGGCAGGACGCCTTCCTCCAGCCCCGTCACGAACACAATCGGCCACTCCAGACCTTTCGCTGCGTGAAAGGTGGACAACTGCACCCGATCGCGCTCCTGGTCGTCATCGGCGCTGGTGAGCAGGGCAACCTCTTGCAGAAAGGCGTTGAGCGCCGTATGCTCAGCAGCAGCATCCATCAGTTCCTGCAAATGTGCACGAGCATCCAGCACATCTTCTGGTTCGAGACGCTGTTCCAGCCATGCCTGGTAGCCGGTGCGTTCCAGCACATCGGCAAGCAGATGATCTGGCGACATCGCGCTTTCCGCCAGACGACACCAGCGGGTGAGGAGCGCAGCCAGTTGACGTGCCCCTTCCGCGGCTTTCGATGGAAGCAACGCAAGCGCTTCAGGATGGAACAACGCATCGGCAAGGGTCAAACCCCGCTGTGCTGCAAAAACGGATAGGGCTGCCAGCGAACTCGCTCCTAACCCCCGTGGCGGTAGATTGGCAATCCGGTTGAGACTCAGGGCATCAGCGGGGTTGTTGATGACGCGCAGGTATGCCAGCGCATCACGCACCACAGCCCGATCAAAGAATCCGGTCGCGCCACGCAGCGCATATGGAACGCGCATATGGCGCAACGCCGATTCGAAGACACGGCTCATATAGCGCGAACGGTACAGTACTGCGATCTCGTGTGGACGACGACCCCGTCGCAGGAGATCGGCAATGCTACGCGCCACCTGTTCGGCTTCGTCACGGGCATCCTTCGCATCGACGATCTGGAGCGGCGGCACATACCTGGCGCCACAGGGAGGCTCTGGTTTCGTCGCGCGCAGCGCCATCGGTTGAACGGTTCGACTGTGACGAATAACCGCATACGCAGCATCGAGAATCGGTTGACGACTACGATAGCTGGTTGCCAGTTCGATCACCCGCGCATCGGGGAAATCCCGTTCGAAGCGTGAAATGATCGCGTGATCGGCGTTGCGGAAGCCATAGATCGCCTGCATGCCATCGCCGACGGCAAACAATGATCGAACACCGCCATTTGCCAGCGATGGGCGTGTCAGTAACTCCACCAGTGCATACTGCGCCGGATCGGTATCCTGATACTCATCGATCAACACGTGGCGCCAGCGCGATTGACAGGCATCCAGCACATCGGGATGTTCACAGAAGAGCCGATGGGTCAGCAGGATGAGATCGTCAAAATCGAGCGCATTGGCACGCTCGAGGCTGCGTTGATACCGTTGATAACAACCGGCCACAAAGCGCGCCAGATCATCACGCGCGAAACGCACTGCCAGACGCGGCGTGAGCAAACGGCTCTTGGCGCGCGAGATATGACGCAACAACTCCGCCGGTTCAAGAAGCACAGGCGGGCGTTCCGGGGCTGCGTCGAGCGCCGCAGAAGCCAGTTGCACCTGCTCATCTTCGGCGTAAATCGTGAAATTGGCGGTATAACTGCCAATTCGTCCGGCAATATATTCACGCAACACCGAAGCGCATACTGAATGGAAGGTGCCGGCAGTAAGACCACGGATCGAGACACCGGGCATATCACGCAGACGCTGACGCATTTCACGCGCTGCTTTGTTGGTGAATGTCAGTGCCAGAATGTTCGATGGCGACACGCCGTATTCCGCGATCAGATATGCGATCCGCAGGGTAAGGACGCGCGTTTTGCCACTGCCGGCGCCGGCACGTACCAGGATGGGACCCGGAGGAGCAACGACAGCAGTGCGTTGATCGGAATTCAGGGAAGCGAAGAGACGCATATCACGCATGATCATCCGGATCGATCCCCAGCGCACGCAAACGCTCCGCTAGCCGCGCTGCCCGCGCTTCCGCTGCTGCTCGTGCCTCCGCCTCCACCTTTGCCCGCGCTTCCGCTGCTGCTGCCCGCGCCTCCGCCTCCGCTTTCGCCTGCGCCAGTTCCTCGAACGTCAGAAACGGTCGTCCATCCGGGTAGAACATCCGCACCTCGCCGCCCTGCACCACAAAACGCACCCCCAGCGCCGGACTCACCCACCCGTACATCGTCTCGATCACCGTCAGTCGCCCCGCCTGTCGCACCCATCCGCTCGCGTCCCCCCGCTCCGGGTCGATCAGGTAGTATTCCTCCACCCCGTACCGGTCGTAGAACTCGAACTCGCGCGCCATCTCGCTCAGCGTGTTCCCCGGCGACAGCACCTCGAACACCACCTGCGGCGCGATCCCCTCCTCCTCCCATTGCAGATACGCTCCCCGGTCGCCCTTCGGTCGCCCGAACGCCACCAGCACGTCCGGCGCCCGCCGGATGTCCGGACGCCCTTCCACCGGGTACCAGACCAAGTCCCCCGCCACGAACACATCCGTCCGTTCGGCGAACAGCGCCGCCACGTTTCCCTGCAGCGTCACAATCCAGCGAAACTGAAGCGTATTCCATCGGCTGCCCATCGCTTTCGGGATACACGATGGCGCCCGTTGTTGTCGCCTCCGCTACGCTCATCGCAGCCTCCCTGATCACACTGCCGGTCTATGCTCGATCCACAGGCATGCTACCACATTCCCCGCAAACTGGTGTACCATAGACCTGCAACATTACTGCGGCGCGGCGCGTATATTCGAGTGATGAACAAGCACCCTCGTTACCAAGGAGACACTATGTCAGTACTGGCGGGCATTGTCTTCGGCTTCATCGTGTGGTTCCTGATGCGCTACCTCGTTGCGGGCATCTACACCGTCGATCAGAACGAACGCGCGGTGAAGACCATCTTCGGGCGCGCCGAGCGTCTCACCGACGCCGCCATTGATGACCCCTACGCCGAATATCTGCGCCCGGAAGAACGGGAACGGTACCGCTACCCACAGGTGGTCGTCATACCACCCGGCGGACCGTACTTCAAGTGGCCATGGGAGCGGATCTACAAGGTTTCGGTTGCAACCCAAACCATGAACATGGCGCTCGACCTGGAAAACCCGATGGCGAACCAGGGCGGCACCAAACTCGAAGCGGTGACGAAAGACCAGTTGAACATCGCGCTGGAGGGACAAATCCGCTACCGTGTCTACGAGCGCAACCTGTACGCCTATCTGTGGGGCGTCAAAAATCCGATCGTCCACGTGATGGGATACTTTATCTCCATCCTGCGCGAGCGGATCGCCAACTTCGAGGCGCCGCAACGCGCAATAACGACGGAAACGGCGCCCATGGAAGGCAACATGGTCGCCAGCGTCTCGATCAACGATCTGCGCAAGAACCTGCGCGACCTGAACGAATTGATGGATCGCGAGTGTCTTTCGGCGGCAGCGCGTTACGGCATTCAATTCGATGCCTCGCTGATCACCAGCATCGACGCACCGCCAGAGGTGGAATCGGCGCTGGCTGCGATCAATACGGCATACAACCAGGTATCATCGGACATTAGCCTGGCGCAGGCGGCAGCCGACCAGAAGATTGTGCAATCGAAGCGTGCCGTTGAGATCGAAACCCTGAAAGCACAGGCGGAAGTTGAGCCGCTGATGGCACTGGCAAAGCAACTGGGCGATCTGAAGCGCATCGGTGGACCACAAGCGCTCCAGGCATACCTGCGCAACGTCCGTCTGAAGCTCTACAACCAGGCTGAGCATGTCATACTGGAGGAACAGATATGATCGAGTTCGCCGCCGCCGCTGTTATCACGTTCATCTTCTGCCTGATCGCAGTGCCGACCATTCTTGGCCTGCTGCGCGCCTTCGGTCTGTATACGATCGTGGAAGAGGGAACCTGCCACGTGTACGTCCTGTTTGGGAATGTCGTCGGCATTCTGCGCGAGCCAGGATTGTATTTCCTGCCGGTACACCTCGGTCTAGCGGCATTCGTGGTCAACTGGCTTGGACGCCGCCATGTGCTCGATATGCGGCTCGACCAGAAGTACCTGCGCAGCCAGCCGGTCAACTCTGAGGAAGGGGCGCCGATGGGAGTGGGTATCTGGTACGAGTACAAGATCAGCGATCCGATTGCCTACCTGTTCAAGAATGCCGATCCCGACGGTTCGCTGGCGGCGAATGTAAGCAACGCCGTGGTGCGCACGTTGAGCAATCTGCCGCTCGCCGAGATGCTGGAGAACCGCCACGCTATGAGCCGCACCGTGCGCGATGAGGTGTCACCAAAGTCGGCAGAATGGGGCTATCAACTCGGCTCGGTCTATATTCGTAAGGTGCACTTCCGCGACATCGGCATGATCCGGCAGATCGAAGAGAAGGTCGTCAACCGTTTGCGCCAGGTAACCGCGGCTATCAAACAGGATGGCGCCAACCAGGTGAGCATTATCACTAGTTCGGCAGAACGTCAGGCTGCCATCGAATTTGCCAGGGCGCAGGCGATCCGTCCGCAGATAGTCGGTGCAGCACTCAACAAGATTGCAGCCGATCCAGAGGTGTCGTCCGCACTGTTCGAAATACTCGAACTGCAAAACATCATCGAGGGGCGCGCCAGAGTAACGCTGATCCCGCCTGCCCGACCGCTCCTTCAGCAGATGATGGCAGCGACACCCGCCGAAGATCATCAGCCGGTGCAGCGCATACGCTAGCGCGATAATGCCACGATCACGATTGGGGTTCTGTACGCCCCTGTCGTGGTCGTGTCGATGTTTCAACAGCAGGCAGAGCATTGCAACCAGCGTCGATCTGGAGTATTATTCCAGGCGCATTCGCATCATATGTCGATGATCGAGTGACATGACGAGGCATTGCAACGCTGCATGCGCCAGAAAATGCTTGACAGTATGCACACAAAAGTTTACAATGGGTAGAGTTGCCGATTGCACGGATCGACTTGACGTGTGCCCGTTCAGGCATTATAATCATGTAAATGGAAAGCGAACAAATGTTCGCAAACGATAGATAGAGTGATACAACGTATTCTGTGGTTTGCCGGTATGCTTCTGGTGCTCGCTGGATGTGGACAGCCCCTGCAACTTGATGCTTCACGGCGAACGCGCACACCGCTTCTCGCCCAGTCTGCCACGCTTACGAGTACATCTGAGCGTGCTACGGTCGTTCCAGCGACACCTCGAACAACGCAAATGCCAATCCAGACGCTGTCGCCAACCATCGTACGTCCGCCAACGGTTCAGATCATTCCATCCACGCCCGAGCCGCAAACGAACGAGGCGCGCTGGCGTGCTCAGCAGATCGATCGACAGGTCATCGATCCGCCACAAATCTATCGGGTGACCAGCCACACACCATTGTTCTGGTACGATCCGATGACCGGTCAGATACTCGAAATCGGCACACTGCGCGGCGACGTTCCGGTTCAGGCGCGGTTTCGTCTGCGTTCGACCGGTCAGGCTGCACTCGAAGTGCCTTACCGTATCAATAACGACTTCGGGCTGACCGCTATATCCGAGGTTGTTCGATCACGAATGGAGGCCGCCGGATATACGGTGAGCGTCGAAGCATTTTTACTGGAATCCGACGCCGTCCAGGCGCCGTAGTACGACGTTGGAGATCGGCTGTGAGTAGTAACTACCTGAACATGCTCCGTGGGCAGCGTCGTCGTTCCAGCGGGTTTCAGATCACTGCCCGCACCTTGCTGGCCATTCTGGCATTCGTGGCGATGGCAGGTTCTGCAGCGTACTGGTGGGGGGTACAGTCGCAACTCACCGACAACCGCGTCGTCGCCATCGCCTTCACCGCCATTCTCGTCCTGGCGCCCCCCAGTCTC
>DAOUBK010000049.1:0-9609 GCA_034432635.1 Roseiflexus sp. | reverse complement strand
GCCTGCTCGCGGCCGCGCAGCAGGTAGGCAAGGAACACCGCACGGACGCCTCGCCTTCAATACGCCTTTCCACTTGGGCGCTCACAATCGCAAAACCGTACACCTGAGAGAGGGATGATGCGTCCAGGCAGGCAGTATCAGGATCATGCCTAGAGATCGCTGATGTCGCGTGCTCTCGCACCGTCGTTGCAAGAATTCACGAAGGTAGGCAATGAGATCACGCTGATGCTGGAGTTCATTGAGCACGCCAGTACAGGCAATGCTGCAACGTCGGGTGAAGGTACAGGGGCATCGCCCGTACGTTCGCTGAACGCACTGGCGCGCGTCATCCTGTGACAGGAGGATCGTATGACTGTGCGCGAGGTATCAGCGTCGTACCGCGCGAACGCACGATGAGACAATTCTGGCGTGGGTACGTGCAGGGAAGTTCACAGTGCGGGTCGAGGAGGGGCGCATGCAGGAGACGCACAAAGCGGCGCTGTATCGATTGCCGGAACGCCGCGGCGAGATCATGACAATGAGAAACCCGGCAACTGGGACCGAACGCCTGGGAGCGCAGGCAGGCGCCGCTGTGTTCTCCCTTGCCTCTCCCTCTAAACCATGCTATGCTACAAAGGAGAAAAGTTGACTAAACGACTCGACTACCACCTATGCGCATCTCCAGCAAAGGCGAATATGGTCTGCGTGCGCTGCTCGATCTGGCGCAGCGCATCGGTGAAGGACCCATTCAGAGCCACGATATCCATCTGCGTCAGGGGATTGACGAAAATTACCTCAACCAGATTCTGATCCTGCTCCGTCGCGCCGGATTGATCGAGAGTATTCGTGGTCCACAGGGCGGGCATCGTCTGGCGCGTCCGCCATCGCAGATTACCGTTCTCGAGGCGCTTCTCGCTCTCGAAGGTCCGCTCCTGGCAGCCGATAGTGGACGTGATGCGCCGATCCCGACAGAGCCGATGGATCGCGAACTGGTGCGCGAAGTCTGGGAGGGAGCACGCGAGATACTGGAACGCTATCTGGCGAGCATCACCCTCGAAGATCTCTGCCAGCGCAAGGCACAGCGCTCTGGGAATGTGATGTACTACATTTGATGACTGTATGCGGCGCTCTGGCAGAACGTCGCGTGTGTGCAGGCTCGGGTGTGGGACATATCGCCTTTAAAGCGTTGACTAGCTCTCGAGCCTGGTGTGAATTTCTATCCCTGATGTATGCGGCATCTGCTGATCGCACTTACGCGGTAACGTGCATCCCGGACATGCGAGCGCCTGTGCCCATCCTCCACTATGGCGCGCCGTGCTGCCAGGAGTCTCCGTCAATCATGGAACGTCAGGGGAACGGGCAGGGGCAATGTATGCGTCGTCCCTGCCGATGCGCGCCGGGGTTATCTCTTTCGCCCTCGACCGACAGAACGCATGGCGTCCGCGTGTGTGGGCAAAAGCAATGCCTTCGCCCACCCCGTCCGGCAGGATGGTTCGGTCGAGATCAATCGTACATAGCAGCCGCCAGGCGAAAAGATACGCTCATCGAAACCTTGCATACCATCCGGGACATCACTTCGCAGGAACAGCTGCTCGCAATTGCTCAAGAGAGGGTGTTCAGCATGCTCAACATACTGCCCTGTCTCGATTCGCAGGAGATGGCGATGGCTCATGAGCGGGCACTGGCGCTTCCCGCGCCATGTTGCCGCAGAGTTGGGGACGCCAGGCTGTCGAGGCGGTGGAAAGAGGGTATTATGAGGCAGGTGGCGCACGGGTCGATTGGAGCCGCCTTGTGCGGGAGGCCTGCGCCGCGAAGGTGAGCATCCCTCCTGAGGAACCGTTGCCGGAGCACGCGACTATCGCCTATCCCGTTACCCACGTTCAGGTAACCAACGAAACGACCCTCGGCGCTGCCAGGCGCATGGTGGACAGGGGACTGAAGCCGGTTGCTTTGAACTTTGCCAACGGCGTCCATCCGGGCGGTGGATTTCTACACGGCGCCACTGCTCAGGAGGAAACCCTCTGCCGATCCAGTGCGCTCTACCAGACGCTGGTCGGCGACCCGATGTACCAGGCTCATCGCCAGCGCCCGCTGCCCGATTCCACCGACTGGGCTATCTATTCCCCTAATGTGCCAGTGTTCCGTACCGACGATGGCGCCCCGCTGGATCAACCGTGGTTGTTGAGTTTCATCACCTGCGCGGCACCCTACGCACCCACCATCGGTCAACCCCGCTCCGGCGACCTGCTGCAACGGCGCATTCACAGAGTGCTGGCTATTGCCCGCGCCTGCGGCCATTCAGTAATGGTGCTGGGCGCATGGGGCTGCGGCGCCTTCGGCAACGATCCGTATCGCACCGCCCTGGATTTTCGCCACGCTCTGGAGATCGAATTCGAGGATGCTTTCTCCGAAGTGGTGTTTGCCATCAGCGACTGGACGCCCGAAAGACGCTTCCTGGGTCCGTTCCGGGAGGTCTTTGCGTAAACCTGCCGACCGGGGCTCCGAATAACTCATATGTATCTGATAGGTAGGTGAAGGCAGTGCCTTCGCCTGTCTCGGCAGGATTTTTCGGACAGGCTCCAGGTGGGAGCGGGCAGCCGCCTGTCTGGTTACCCTGCTGAACCGCAATCTCCGCACCGGTCGGCGGGAATACTGGTGAGGCGATTGGAAAACCGTTCACCCTCGATGCTTCACGCAACCCTTGTCCTGCACACGTTCAAGGGCGGAAGAACGTGCGAGCGTGTGGGAGTCAGGGCTTGGGGATGCTCTGGAAGCCCTCACCCCTAGCCCGCCCTCGCTGGGCTATGCATGACCCACATCTCACCCAGCAGCCGGAATGACACCTCATCGCACAGCGTAATGGACACGGCGCATCGTTCGTCACGCACACCAGGCGGTTATGCGCGCCGCAGCGTCCTGCGGCATGATCTGCACGCCAGCGCGACCGTTCCTGGGGTACGGGACGCCCGTGGTGTGCAGTCATCCCCGCCGCTGTTAGGTGCTGGCCGTGGCCGATGGTGCCCAAGCGGGACGCCTGACCCACAGGTTGGCACGCCGTCCCCCTGCTGCGCCCCACACCCCGCCGATCGGCGCTCCCCCGCCGACGGCACGCCCGCCCTGCCGGTGCTATTCAGCAGCACGCCCGGCGCCGCTCCCCACCGCCAGGTCAGCCCCGCAGGGGTTTCCACGGCGTGAGCAGGGTTTGAACCCGCCGACTCGCCAGCCCGCACCCTCGGCCCCTCTCCCGCACACGGGCTAAGAGTTATGGGGAATGCATAGCGCATCGCGGAAGAGGGAAGCGGCGGCCTGCGCCGGAACGTCCCGATGCAGCAGAAGTTGTGTTGGCTCATATCTGCTCAACGATGGGCATCGTTCAGGGTTCATTCGCATGCTGCGTGCTGCCAGGCGACCCGCCAGCACGTCGCTGACGGGTCGTCGCAATGCAGGAGACCCCCACCCCAGCCTGCCCCCGCCGGGGACAGGACGGACCCCTGGGCAACGTGGGGCGGCAGCTAGCGGCGCGCGCTTCCAGAGGGCACACCAGATCCTGCGTACATATGACACCAGATTTGATATTACGGCATGCAGGACGGAGGAACCGGTTGGCAATGCCTGAGAGTGGTGCAGCCCAAAACGATGCAATGGTTAGGACGCGATCCTATGGGTGGGTGCAGGGAGACACATCTCCCGGTATGCGTCGCAGGTGAATCACGACTACGACACGATCAACCCCTGCCCTTCGAGCCAGAAGCGCCCCCACGCCATCACCCCCAGCATAATGGCGGTCACCAGCAGGGCAAATGTCGCCGGGCGCGCCAGTTCGACCGGGTGCGTCACCCGCCCCTCGTAGTTCATCGCCAGCGCAACGATCAGCAGGTTGACCGCGAACAAAATGCCGACGATGCCGGTCCAGGCGACAATCGCGATGGGCCAGTAGGTGATAGCGACATTTCCATAGATCGCGGCGTGCACCAGAAAGCCAAGCAACAGCGCACCGCCGAGTTCACGCCAGTTGCCGATCACCGGTTGATCCATGTCGGGATCGCGCCGTAGCGCAAGGTTCAGCACCAGCAGAATGGCGACTGCCATGGCCACGCCCATGCCCAGACCGGTGAGCGTGCGCAGTTCATTGCGTGGTGTGTAGAGATGGGGCAGAAAGAGATCAACGAACAATGAATTGAACCCATCAACTGCCATAGCGACGACCAGCAGCGCCAGCGTGCCAACAATGGCAGGCGGCGGCAGTTTCGCAGCGCGCTCCCGACCGAGCAGAAGAAGATAGATGAATGTCAGCAGAAAGCCGCTGTAGATGCCGGTGTTGCGTGCGCAGAGCGGGAGTTGTTCACCCCCTAGCGACACATTGTGCACTTGAGCACAGACGCCGTGAACGGCGGCATACATCTTCCAGTTGAGCGGCACGCCGGGCCAGAGCAGCATACCCGCCAGGATCGCGCCAAGCATCCCGATGAACGCAAAGCGCCAGGGGATCTCGCGCCTGTTGCGTTCACGCTCTCTGCGCGCGGCAATCTCACGTCGCGCCAGTTCGATGATCTCTTCGCTCGAACGTTCCATGCAACCTCGCCATCAGCGCAATCGTTCCACCTGTTCCTGCATCATCTCCAAACTCATGATTCCTATCTGACGGTGGTTGATCGTGCCATCACTGTTGATAAAGTAACTGATCGGAAGATTCTTTGCGCCGTACCGCTCGGCAATGTCGCCCGCTGGATTGGCAATCAGCGTGAAGGTCAGATCGCGTTCACGTGCAAATGGAACGATGACATCAGGCAGTTCGAGGCGGTTCACTCCCAGCACCACCACATCATCGCGCGCATCGATCCGCTGGAGGTCGGGCATTTCTTCCTCGCATGGCGCGCACCACGTCGCCCAGAAGTTGAGCACCACTTTCACGCCACGCAGATCACTCAGGCGGCGCGTCTCACCATCGGCAAAGGTAAACACAAAATCCGGCGCAGGATCGCCCGGCGCTGGCAATCTGCCGCCACGGTTGATCATCCGCGACTCAACGGCAATACCCGGCGGAATATCAACCGCCACGTTATCCGTCGCAGGCGACGCGCCACGCTGTCCACCACATCCCACCAGCGCCAGGCTCACGATCAACAGCGCCCAGAGGCATACTGGTCGCCGCGTCTGCCGATCGCCAGCATCGGATGATTGCATCATTGCGTCCCTCCGATCTCCTGCGCCTGCGCCGGAAGTTCGCGTTCGAGGCGCGGATAGACGACCAGTATCACTGCCAGCGCCGCCAACACGCCGGTGATCATGCGCAGCCAGAAGTTGAGCGAACCGATGTCGTCGCCGCCGCTGCGCCACCCCAGGCTCAAAAGATCGTTGATCATATGTGAACCGGCATCGAGCGCCATTGGAACGAGCAAGAGCGCGCCAATCGTCAACCGCGCTGGACGGAGCCAGCGTCGCACGACAGAGAAGAGCATGCCGACAATGAACAGACCGCCGTAAAACGCCGTACAACGATGGCAAAATGCCACCTGATACCCACAGAAACAAAACGAACGCTCAGGACGTTGATGACACAAGGGCGTATATATGCGAAAAATAATCTCGCCTGCCAATGGATGCCCGTTCGCCCTCAGCCAGGGCGAGATCCACGGCAAACCGGCGTAGATACCAGTGAGGAGATTCAACGATGCAAGCCAGTGGCGAAACAGCCAGGCGGCAGCTCGATCGATCCAGGGCGCAGGGCGCGATGGCAGTCCAGTCATCATAACGAGTACCATTATAGCAGAGCAGGCTTCGCAATGCACCACGAGATAGCGGCACACTTACGCAACGGAAGCGGAAGTAGTCCCGGAAGCAGAGGGCTTCGCAATGCACCACGAGATAGCGGCACACTTAAGCGTTGCAAACGCGAGATGCCCGGCGCGAACGGGATGAAGTGTTCGTAACTTATCGCCGCCGCGTAACTTTTTTGACAAAGATGCTGTTCATAATTGTAGAGAGCAATCGCAAGGAAGTTGAGATACGGATAGCCGCCAGAGAAGGAGCAACCACGCTGCTGTTGCCCGGCTGTCGATAGTATTGCAGGGAGAGGGAAGATATGTATATCCTGGTTGCCGATGATGACCTTCCCAACGTCAAACTGACTGCATTCGTCCTGGAAGAGGCAGGCTACAAAGTCATCAAAGCCTACGATGGTCCGTCGATCCTGCAATCGGTCGAGCAGTACAATCCAGACCTGATCCTGCTCGATGTGATGATGCCAAAGACGAACGGTTTTGATGTGTGCCGTCAGATCCGGCGCACGTCCGACGTACCGATCATTTTCCTTTCTGCCCGCTCGCAACTCCAGGATCGGGTAACCGGACTACAGATCGGCGGGGACGATTATCTGGTCAAACCGTTCGAGCCTTCCGAATTGCTGGCGCGTGTCGAAGCAGTCCTGCGGCGGCGCAACAGCGATATGCTCAACCCATCGGCGCGCCTGAGCCAGGGCGACTTGACGCTCGATCCGGTCGAACACAAGGTGCTGTTTGCCAATGGGCGCACGGTTGAACTAACGCCTCTCGAATTCCGGTTGCTCTACTATCTGATGAAGAATGCCGGTCGCGTGCTGAACACTAGTCAGATTCTGAGCAAAGTCTGGGGATACGATTACGAAGGCGAGAGCAATCTGGTGGCAGTCTATATCCGGCGCCTGCGCACGAAGATCGAGCGCGATCCCGAGCATCCCCGCCATGTGCTGACTGTGCGTAATCTGGGGTACAAATTCGAAGCCTGAGACTGGTTAAACTCGATTGTTTCGTTGTCACGCCTGTCGCTGATGGGGGTGCGCAATCTGGCGTACACATTCGGAGTCTGAGACGGGGTGTGTGCATTGATAAGGAGAAGAGGCAGCCATGATCGCTGGAGACGCACTCTCACGACAACTTCCGTACTGGTTGGTCGAACGCCGCGCGTATCTGGGGCCGGCGCTGGCGTCGGCGCTGGCGCTGGCGCTGGCGCTGTGGCTGAGTGTTACTGCGCCTTCCGAGGGACTCTGGATGGTGCTGATCACCTACGCGCTGGTGCATCTCTGGCTGTTTTGGGTTGCATATCATCGTCCGGTGGACATCGATCAGTGGATGCCGGGCGCAGTCTGGATTGCAATTGGCGCTGACACACTGCTGGGCGCTGTTGTGGTGAGCGGCACAACCGACCTTTCGTCGTTCTTACCGGTCTACGCGCTCGTTGCCTGGCGCGCACTATCCGGATACGGGCGCAATCAGGCATCTCTTGTCCCTCTCTTCGCCATCGGTCCGCTCTTCCTCTTCCAGTTCCTGCTGAGTCGCGCCGGCAGTGTGTCGCTGACGGTGAGCGAACAGTGGAGCGCAGCAGGGGTGCTTGCGGTCAGCCTGGGATGCGGTATTGTTGCAATCATAACCGGCGCGCGGCAGCAGCAGTTGATTACCCGGCTGCGCAACGAATTGCAGCGTGAACGCAACACTCGCGAAGCCCGCGTCGAAGAACTGGAGCATCTGGCAAACGAACTGCGGTTGCGGATGCGCGAACGCCATGCGCTCGAAGAAGGGTTGCGCGCCGTTACCAGCACCCTTAGCCTCGACGACGTGCTCGAGCAGATTCTGGATAGCACTGTGCAAACGTTCGGCGCCGAACGCACCTACGCGGTGGTGTTGACCCTGGCAACCGACGGGACGTTGACAAACCGCCTGTATGCCCGTGATGGACAGATGCGCCCACAGTGGGTCGAGCCGCTCATTCGCCAAGTGATGCGCGATCAGGTGCCGGCGGTAGTTGCCGATGCCGCTCTTGATGCCGAACTTGGCGCCATCAGCCGCAGCGGGTTGCGCTCGGTCGTCTGTGTGCCACTGTTCATCGGTGATGGCCCGCCACGAGGGGCTCTGACTGTGGTGAGCGCTACGTTTGCCGCGTTTTCCAGCAGCGATGCGCGCCATCTTGCGGCATTCGCCGCACAGGCCGGTATCGCCATCGGCAACGCCGAACTGCACAGTCGGCTGCGAAGGCAACAGCATTTGCTCCAGGCGGTGCTTCGCGACATTAATGACGGACTGGTTGTGCTCGATAGTGAATGCAACGTCGTGCTGGCAAATCCGGTTGGTCAGGCGCTCCTCAACGATACATCGGCGCCGCAACTCTGGCTGGAGCGTATGCGTGAACTGGCATGTCGCCTCTCCGATGATGGTCGTCCGGTGGCGTCGCCCGAATGGGTTGTCGGCAATCCAGAAGCAGAGGAAGGTCAGATCGTTTATCAGGCGGTTGCGTCGCGGGTGCACACCGACGATGATCTGCCCGATCTGACGGCGGTTGTGCTGCACGACATCACCGATCACAAAGCCGAAGAACGCGCCCGCATGGATTTCATCTCGATGGTGTCACACGAGTTGCGCAACCCGCTTCATACCCTCAACGGCTTTGTCAAACTGGTGCTGCAGGAACGCGCCGGTCCGCTCACACCGTTGCAGCAGGATTTTCTCAAGATGGCGGATGAGCAGATCGAACAACTGAGTGTGCGTATCGCTGAATTGCTCGAATACAACCGCTTCAAAGCCGGGCGGCTAGCGCTACAGCCCGAAGTCGGCGATCTTGTGCTGCTCATCTCAGGTACGGTTAACCGGCTGAAACTGCAGGCGGAACGGCAACAACTGGCGCTCGTGAATCACGTGACGCACCTGCCGCTGTGTCGGTTCGACGGTCAGCGGATCGGACAGGTGTTGACCAATCTGATCGAGAATGCGATAAAGGCAACCCCGGCTGGCGGTACGATCTGCATCTCCGCCGACGTTCACGACCAGGAAGTATGGGTGCGCGTCTCCGATACCGGCGTGGGTATTCCGGCAAGCGAACTGGGGAAGATTTTCCAGCGGTTTTATCAGGTAGCGAAACATCGGCGCACCCACAGCAATAATCTCGGTCTGGGTCTGGCAATCTGTCAGCAGATTGTCGAAGGGCACGGCGGGCGCATCTGGGTCGAGAGTGAAGAGGGTGTCGGCACGACCTTTACCTTCACCCTGCCACTGGCAGACGGGCAGGTGTGAGTGACAATTCTTTTACCATACCATAGACGGGTGTTCACCCGGTCATTAATAAAGACGGCTATGATCGTTTCTGTATAGATGTGACACGCCTGTCGCTTGTGACCCGGTTGAGGAACCCGTGAAGATTGCTCTAGTTGCGCTTCCCCGCCTTGACGAACCTCACGCAACGCCGCCGCTGCCGTTGTGCTATGTTGCGGCGTTCTTTGAACAGCAGCGTCATATTGTTCGCATATATGACCATGCACTCTCCCAGAGCGATCCTAGCGCAGATTATCTGGAAGCAATCCGGGCATTCCGACCACAGGTGACCATCGTTGCCGCTGATACTATCGCAGAAGCTGCGGCAGTCGCCGGGCGCGTCACCTTTGGCGGAACAGTGCTGCCACTGCCGCTAGGGGTGCGCGACCATTTGCCGCCCTGGCTGGCATCACACGCACTTGCCGAACTCAACCGTGTACTGCCACATTCACCAGAAATTAAGCGCCTCGTTGCGTGCGCGCTCCTAGCGCTCGATGACGACCTTGACCGGTTGCCGTTCCCGGCACGCCATCTCCTCGCGCTCGAACGTTACCCGTTGACGACGCCACAGGGT
>DAOUBK010000048.1:0-7405 GCA_034432635.1 Roseiflexus sp. | reverse complement strand
CACCGCCTGCTCGCGGCCGCGCAGCAGGTAGGCAAGGAACACCGCGACCTGCGTCAGACCACCGCGCCGGGCCAGCAGGATGCCGCGACGCCACTGGCTGAGCATGCCGACCTGGGGTCTGCTCAGCTGCGGCAGGTGGGTTGACACCGTCTGCTGCCCTGGCGGTAATCCGGGGAGGCGAGGCATGCGGTGCTCCTGGTACGGCTCTGGTCATAGTAACCCGCATCGGACCAGACGGACGCCGCGCCTTCAATACGCCTTTCCACCTGGGGGCTCACAACCCCAAAACCCTACACCTGAGAGGAGAGGGGCAGGGGGTGAGGGCCGACCAGCGCCTCCCAATGCTGTAAAACCCCTTGACGCTCACTGTCTGCCCTTGAACAGGTTGGGGTGGGGGCGTATCTCATAGCATCTCTGAGAGCAGAGCACACGGAACAGTCTCTCCAACCATCACCCGGAATACCGAACCCGCTCGCGAATGCGCTACACTAGCACTCCCGCACTGCGACGATCTTCCAGCGATGCGCCGGTGGCGCACCTGGCAGCACGCAGCACGCGGATGCCACCTGAACGACGTCCATCTTTGAGCAAGAGTTCGAAACAAAAAGGGCGCTTACGCGCCCTTTTTAGCCCTCCCTGGTCTCGCATCAGCAGGACGTCCCATCCTCAGCGCAACGACCGGCTCCGATGGTACACAGCATCGTGCTCAATGCCCGTCGTGCTCCGCTTTCACCTCACTGAGCGCTGCCAGTTCCTTATAGTGCTGCCAGCGCGCACGAACCGACGCCTCTGCCCGGTGCAGCAGCGTCTCGGCACGCTCCGGATCGCTCTGCATCAACATGCGATAACGGGTCTCGTTGTAGACGAACTTTTCGAGTGGCAGCGATGGATCTTTCGAGTCGATAATCAGCGGATTCTTCCCTTCAGCCACCAGACTCGGATTGTAGCGGTACAGTGGCCAGTAGCCGGTCTGAACCGCCAGTTTCTGCTGATCCAGCCCCTTGCGCATATCGATGCCATGAGCGATGCAGTGCGAGTAGGCGATGATCAGCGATGGTCCATCATACGCCTCGGCCTCCATGAAGGCGCGTAGGGTCTGTACATCATCGGCGCCCATTGCCACCCGCGCCACGTAGATATTGCCGTATGCCATCGCAATCAGACCGAGGTCCTTCTTTGGCGAGGCTTTGCCCTTCGCGGCAAACTTCGCCACCGCACCGATCGGGGTGGACTTCGACGCCTGCCCGCCGGTATTGGAGTACACTTCGGTGTCGAGGACCAGGACATTGACGTTGTACCCCGACGCCAGCACATGGTCGAGACCACCATAGCCGATGTCATACGCCCAACCATCGCCACCCACGATCCACACGCTCTTCTTCACCAGTACGTCTGCCAGGCTGAGCAGTTCGTGCTCACGCTCCACCACGTCCGGGAACTGGCTGCGATCCAGCGTGTGGAGACGCTGTTTCAGCAATTCGACCCGCTCACGCTGTGCGGCAATGCCCGCGTCGGTGCTCTGATCGGCATTCAACAGGGCATCGACCAGATCCTGCCCAACGACCGGCGCGAACAGCGGCAACAGTTCGCGCACATGCTCGATCTGCTGGTCAAGCGCGAGTCGCATGCCCAATCCAAACTCAGCGTTGTCTTCGAAGAGTGAGTTGCTCCACGCCGGACCACGCCCCTCCGCATTCTTTGTGTACGGGGTTGTCGGCAGGTTGCCGCCGTAGATCGACGAACAGCCGGTGGCATTGGCAATCAGCACCCGGTCGCCAAAGAGTTGCGTCAGCAACTTGATGTATGGCGTTTCACCACATCCAGCGCACGCACCGGAGAATTCGAACAACGGTTGGAGCAACTGCGAGTTCTTGATCGAACCCAGGTGCAATGAGGTACGCGGCACATCGGGGATGCGCAGGAAGAAATCCCAGTTGCGCACCTCCCGCTCACGCACCTTGACCAGCGGTTTCATATTGATCGCCTTACGTCCGACCTGGCGCTTGTCCTTCGCCGGACACACCTCGACGCACAAACCGCATCCCGTGCAGTCTTCCGGTGAAACTGCCAGAGTGTATTTATAACCGGGGAATTCTTTGAAACGCGCTTCGGCGCTGAGGAACGTTTCAGGAGCGCCTTCGAGCAGCGCCGATTCATACACCTTTGTACGAATGACCGCATGCGGACAGACGTAGGCGCATTTACCGCACTGGATGCAGATGTCGGGTTCCCAGACCGGTACCTCCAGCGCAATTGTACGCTTTTCCCATGCTGCCGTACCAGTGGGGAACGTGCCATCGACCGGCAGTTTGCTTACCGGCAGCGAGTCGCCTTCATAGGCAATCATCGGCGCGAGCACCTCTTTCACAAACTCAGGCGCCTGTTCGGGTACCGGCGGTCGGCGGGTTAGCGGTGAGCGGAACCCGGCGAATTTTTCGACATCCACCTCGTACAGGCGATCGAGTGCGGTATCGACCGCCCGGTAGTTCTGTTGCACCACCGCCTCACCGCGTTTGCCGTAGGTTTTCTTGATACTGCGCTTGATCTCGGCAATCGCCTCCTCACGCGGCAGCACACCCGAAATGGCGAAGAACGCGGTCTGCATAACGGTATTGACGCGCCGCCCCATACCGCTCTCTTTCGCTACCCGGTCGCCGTCGATCACATAGAACTTCAACTTCTTGCGCACAATGTCGTCCTGCACTTCACGCGGCAGGTGGTACCAGACCTCGTCCGGTCCGTACATGCTGTTCAACAGAAGGACAGCGCCGGGTTCAGCCGCTTTCAGTACATCGATGCGTTCGAGAAAGGAGAACTGATGGCAGGCGACGAAATTCGCTCGATCAATCAGGTACGGCGCACGGATCGGATCGGGTCCGAAACGCAGGTGCGACACGGTCATCGAACCGGATTTCTTCGAGTCGTAGACGAAGTACCCCTGCGCATAGTTGTTGGTTTCTTCGCCGATGATCTTGATCGAGTTCTTATTGGCGCCAACCGTGCCATCGGCGCCCAACCCATAGAACAGACAGCGCACCGTGCGCGGTGATTCGATCGAGAACGACGGATCGAACGCCAGGCTGGTGTGGCTCACATCATCGATAATGCCGACGGTGAAATGGTTCTTCGGGCGATCCTTCGCCAGTTCATCGAACACTGTCTTTACCATGGCAGGGGTGAACTCCTTGGACGACAGACCATACCGGCCGCCGATCACCGGCAGATGGCGTCCACTCTCCGCCATCGCCGCTACGACATCGAGATAGAGCGGCTCACCGCTGCTGCCCGGCTCCTTCGTGCGGTCGAGCACCGCAATACGCTGCACCGTCGCCGGCAACACCGCCACGAAGTGCGCCACCGAAAACGGGCGATAGAGTCGCACCGAGACAACCCCAACCTTTTCGCCACGCTCCGCCAGGAACGTCGCCGTCTCGCGCGCGGTTTCCGCACCGGAACCCATGATCACAATCACGCGCTCGGCATCCGGTGCACCTGTGTAGTCAAACAGATGATAGGCACGCCCCGTCAACTGCGCGAAGCGGTCCATCGTTTCCTGAACGATGCCGGGCGTTGCTGCATAGAAGGGGTTGACCGTCTCCCGCGCCTGGAAGTAGACATCGGGATTCTGCGCCGTGCCGCGAATGACCGGTTGATCAGGGGTAAGGGCGCGTGCACGATGTGCCGCAATCAGCGATGGGTCAATCATCGCGTGCAGGTCGTCATCCGTCAGTTGCTCGATCTTGTTGATCTCGTGCGATGTGCGGAACCCATCGAAGAAGTGAAGGAAGGGAACACGCGCCTTCAGTGTCGCCGCGTGCGCCACCAGCGCCAGATCGTGCGCTTCCTGCACCGACGACGATGCTAGGAGCGCCCAGCCAGTCTGACGTGTCGCCATCACATCCTGATGATCGCCAAAGATTGACAGAGCGTGGGTCGCGATCGAACGCGCCGCAATGTGAAAGACCGTTGCCGTCAGTTCACCGGCGATTTTGTACATATTCGGGATCATTAATAGCAATCCCTGCGACGCGGTGAAGGTCGTCGTCAGTGCGCCGCGTTGCAGCGCCCCATGACAGGCGCCGGCTGCGCCCCCTTCCGACTGCATTTCAATGACCAGGGGTGTCGTGCCCCACAAATTTGGCTTCCCGGCAGCAGCCCAGGCATCCGCCAGTTCACCCATAGGTGTGGAAGGCGTGATCGGGTAAATAGCAATAACTTCACTCAGACGGTACGCAATACTGGCGGCAGCCTCGTTGCCTTCCAGCGTGACCCAACTCCGTTTCATATAATCCTCCTCGCAAGCCAGAGCGTGCGACACAGAGGCGACCCGGCGGATGCTGTCACGTCAGCCGACTCTGGCAAAAAACATGATCGGCAGGGAACACAAAACGCTGTGTAGCACACTTGACAGTATACGCCGCATCAGAAAGCCAGGGGGTGAAGAAGACACAACAGAGAGTGACGCTTCCTCGCCATGGTTTGTGGGAGTTGTCACAGGTAACACAACCCAAGACAGGCGTGTGTTGCGGAATATTTACTAGGTGTAGCGACGTTCCGCCCCTCGACCGGTGGCGCACGTGTTACGATACATACATCTCAGGAGATAAGCGTTCGAGGGGGACGCTTCGACTGCATAGGGGGAATGCACGGGGTTACTCCTGATCATGTGCAGGTCTTTCGTATTTCCGCAATCGACATCGTTGTGGCGGAAGAGGCACGGACGATTGACCGCATCCGCCCCATCCGAAGACAAGGCGACGTCGCCTTGCAACAGTTCTCACAATGAGGTGAGCGATGGAACACTATGAATCCGGGCTTGTTTCCCCTGGACAGATCGACTCGCTGTTGAAACTGCGCCTCGTTCTGCTGTTCGCCGAATATCCCTGGTTGCACATGAGCGCTGCTACAGCGCAGCAACGCCTGCGCGAAAGCCCCTGGGCAATCGCCGACGCTCTTGATGAACTGGCAGGCGCCGGGTTGCTGAGCAAGTCGGAGTGCAGTGGTCAACCAATGTATCGTCTGACCACTGCACCTGAACAGCGCCTGCACATCGAACGTCTTGCCCGTAGTTTCGACGATCCCCAGCGGCGCGAAGAGATCTACGACCAGGTACGCGCCACGTACCAGGAGCGCTGCTTCCACGACATGGGCACGACGCGAATGGGGATGACCGGTGTGCAGGAGTTCGACGCGGTCATCATTTGATGATTACCAGACCGCCATGACGCGCGTCGGTCCACCGGAACCGGCTGCGATCTTCGGCGCACCCACAAAGAGTGTCGCGCCGGCCGGCGGGATCGCCTCCAGATTCGCCAGGTTCTCCAAACCCCACCGGTTGGTCGGCAGCAACGTATAGTGCACTGCAAACGTCGTCGAAGGACCATAGTCGAGGCTCAGCGTATCGACGCCGATGCCGGCGATACGTCGCTCCGTCAGCAGAAAATCGATCGCCTCCTTGCCAAAACCGGGAAAGTGCATCACCCCACTGCTGTCGGTATTGCGGAAAGCCTCGACTGAACCGGCACGTGCTCCCCAACCGCTCGCCATGAGCACGGCAGCATTGTCGGGAATGCGACCGTAACGTCGTTCCCATGCCCGAATATCGTCTGGCGTCACCACTGCATCCGGATCACGGCGTACTTTTTCGGTAATGTTGATCACTACCGCCGGTACGACCAGATTCTCGATGCGTAACTGATCGACGAACAACCCATTGGGGGCGAAATGCACCGGTGCGTCCATGTGGGTGCCTGAATGTTCCCAATAGGTCAGAATGCTGCCGTAGTAGCCGTCTTTGTCATGCGAGACTGCCTGTTCGATACGAAATGGCGCAGCGCCGGGAAAGAGCGGGAACTGCGTACCGAGGACATGGGTCAGATCCACCACGTTGCGAAACGTGGTGCGCCGTACCGTCGCCGCCTGCGCCGAACCAACCGGCAACGCCGCAGCGACAGCAGCGCCCAGACCAAATTTGAGCAGGTTGCGTCGGCTGATCTCAGGGGATCGCATGCTGGCGAGAGTTTCCGGGGGGCACATGTCCAACCTCCTTGTGATACAGTAACATCGATCGAAGGAAGCCGCTGCCGGGTATGGCGCGCCTGACCGGACTGCCTGTTCGCAGTTCCGGCACGGTGCAACTTGGACCTTTCCCCATGGCAGAAGGCGCAAAGATTGTTGCGGTAGAGTGTAGTATACTCGAAGGCAGGCGGCTGGTCAATCGTGGAGGTGCGCCGATGCCTGGCAGAGCAGCACGACATTACCTGCTGGCGGGGATCACGGGAGGCGTGCTGCTCTTCCTGCTGATTGCAATACTCACTCTCGATCGGCGTCCACCAGCGGTGCGTACCCACAGGGACTCGATCGCCCATGTACTGCATCAACGCGGTGTCAACTACCGGGAGATCACATTCTCACAAACATGGGAGGAAAGTGTCAATCTGCGTGCATTCAATGCTGCAGTTCAGGTGCACCTGGCAGACGGTCAAACGGTGCATGGCTGGATTGGATGTGAACAGGGGGAAAAGGTGTGTTTTCTGGTGCTGCGCGGAATCGGCATTACCGGTGAACGCCTCCCTGATATTCAGCGCAGCCGTCGCCCTGCATGGCAGAACTGGCTCGACCGTGTGACGGCATGGTTGAATGAGCAGACGACAATCCTGGTCAGATGAGCATGCTACGCTGGAGCAGTCCAGCACATAAATCGCCGGTTCACGGTCGAGGACATCGCTTCGATCACTGACAGATTATCGAAACCATCGAGACGCTGCAAACGCGCAAGCAACTCTGCATCACCGCTTGCACCCTGCGGAATAACGCACTCGCCGCGCGCGCCTACCAGAATCCAGAACACGTCCGGCTCGAACAGACCGCGATCAGACGTTTCGATCAGAACTGTACGCAATTCATCCCAGCGCACCGCATCGATCCGCCCATCCCGATGATGGCAGAAAACCCCATGTTCATCGATCTCGACCAGATACTCCGGCTTCATTGCATCTCCTGCAGAACACGGCAATCGAACACAAAGCGATACGTTGCTTCATCCATGGTATGCGTGCGTGAAAGCGAACACGATAGATCGTGATCGGCACTCCATCGGTCAAGTTCAGCCACCTCGAAGCGAGCGAAGCGGTCGGCTGGATGCTAATGTTAGGCCGCTACCTATCGGCTTCTGCCGCTTGCCAAAGAACCAAAAATGCTTCTTTCAAAGGGCGCGGCTAATATCATCAATTGTTACCTGCTTCATTTTCATTTCATAGACTGTAACCACGTGATCGTCATTCTCAAGACATACTTCAATATCACCAAGAGAGCCGGTTTGTTTATCAGCGAAGGTGTATCCTTGTTGCTGGAAATTGCGGGAACGGGCCTGACCGAGGAGGGCGGGTGCGGGTGTATAGCGTTG
>DAOUBK010000047.1:0-9327 GCA_034432635.1 Roseiflexus sp. | reverse complement strand
CGGATGCTCAGACGCCGGGCGCACGCCAGCCGCTCACGGCGCAGGCAAACCCCGGATGCTCAGACAGAGGGATGCGGAGACGCAGAACGCGAAAAAGTGCAGATGCCACTGGCATAGTGATGCGCAGGCACAGCAGCGCTGCGTCCCTGTTGCTGCTACTGTGGCATGTCTGCCCTGCGTTGACCTGCATTTCGTGCGCACGGTGATTGCTGCGCGCACTGTGCACCACAATCATGTGCACAAGACTTGAAGGCAGCGGCGACATTCCGGGGCTTCTCTGCGCCAGCGTTGTTGCACTGTTCACACATTGCTGCGCTACGACGGCGCGTCCTGGCAGTTGTGCGCATGGCGCCAGCGTTGCGTGCGGATGTGCCAGCCGTATCTCTTGCCAGCAGGGTATCTTCGTTTGCCACCTCCGCCAGCCATGTAAGAAACGTTTCGCGGGCGCAGCGCCACACGCCGAACCGTATCACCTGCACACCCGGCAGGGCATTGCAGCGTAACAGGTGATGGAACCATGCTCGTCCAAGACAGGCGATAGCCTCGTGCGAGGTCAGCACAACAGGCAGGGTGTCGCCACCACCGCACATACGGAGACGTTCCTGTGCCCGACGGGCACGGCTGGCTGCTGACTGAGGGCGCGGAGCCATCATGGCGCTCCTTTCGTATCATCAGTTATTGCCGGATTGCAGTCAACGGTGAGTTGCGACTCACATCAAGACCCCGATAGCGCTGCATGCTTCGGGCGTCAGGATACTAGAAACCTGTGTTTCATAAAAGAGGTCATTGTGTCCAGATACAACTGGACAGATGGTGGGTTGCCAGATAGGACTAAAGTTTCATAACGCCGCGAGTCTGTACGTCTTTGCGGTGGAATAACCTTGAGCAACAGACACCCTCCAGACCAGCGGCCCTGGCTCGGGGGGCGCTATCATACCCGGCTGGCGCGCTAGCAGGCTGGTGCAGCGCGTGTCATCAACTGCGGGCGTTGCAGCAACGATGTGTAGCGCCGGATTGTCGAACGAGGAACCTCGATACGTGGCGCATCCACCGGGCGGGGCATATCCAGATAGTTGCCCAGCACGCGGCGAAGCATCGAACGCTCGAAGGGGAAGCGAAGGCTTCCATTTGCGCCAAGCGCATCGGCAAACACATCGAGATCGGGATTGGCGGAAAGGAAGATCACTGGAACATTGCGAGTGGACTGATCGGCGCGCAGGAAGAAGTAGATGTGCGGATTATCGGTAGCGCTGGTTAGTTCGAGGAGGACAACATCCGGCGATGCCTGTCGCACCGCCTGCCGAAGCGTGTCATTGAGACGAGAGCATGGAAACGGGTACAGGATATGCCCACAGGCAGCGATTTCTTCACACACCGCACGCACCAGCGAGACCGTGTCGGACAGGCAAACAATGCGTCCCATGTATGCTTCCTCCCTTGCAATCTTTCTACTGAATACAAATGCAGACAAACGCCGGAAGGATACGTGCTGGTGTGCACGAGGTACGAATCTGGATCGTAATATGTCAAAAGACTGAAATCAGGGGATAGCCGGTATGCAGCCCGCGATCGTAGTCTGATGACCACAAAAAAAGGTTGCAATCTTGCGCGCTTTATGTCAGAATAAGAACTGCCAACGAACCCGGTCAGCGTCGTACTGCATGATCCACGTCACGACATTCCGAACCAAGCGCCAGTTCTTTCATCTCACATCGGTATCCGGTACCATTGCTGTCTTGCCGACTCAGGTCGCAGCAGCAAGGTACAACACGTTGATTGTTCGTTGGTTTGCGCCACGGCACAGGGCAAGACCACCGGATAAAACATTGCGCCAGAAGTCCTGATGTCGCCAGTTTGGTCGGAGCGTCGCTTCGATGACGAGTGAACGCGGATAACCCAGTACCGGATCGTATGTGGCTCGTACACGAATGTGCGTTTCACATACACATCCGTGAATGCCACAGACCGGCGTTCTAACGCCGTCACCTTCGGCCACGAGGAAGAGCGTTTCGATCGTGCGCGCGCGAAGATTGCAACTATCGCGGTACCTGCCAGCAATCTTTCCCTGTCGCACCACTACATCGTAGGTACAGTCGCCATCCTCAACCACCAGGCGGTAATCGCGGAAGGGACGACCTTCCCACAAGGCGCGCGCCGCACTACGTTCACACTCATTGATCAGGCGTTCCCGTTCGCCAGCGCCGATCCAGGTGCTCAGAGCGAGAAACAGAACCAGAAGCAGCGCCAATCCGGTGATGAGCAGCATGGTATGACGGGTCTCTTTCATGATGCGCAGTGTACCGCAAAAGTTACAGACAGGTGAAGACTTCTTTCCATACGATAGATGGTTCTTTCCTGCATGGCGCAGTGCGCATCGCTACAATCTGCAACGGATTTCCGTGAAGTCAGGTGCAAAGTGTACCGTGCGGTACGTTGTGAGGAGGATCAGGCAATGACCACACTGGACGTTGAAACGCTCGATATGGTTCTGGCGACGCTGCGTGAATATGCAGCACGAAAGTTGACACCCGAATATCTCCGCCATCTCGATCATAACGACGAATTCCCCGCCGAAGTTCTGAAAGACCTGTACGATCCCGATAAACTGGGCATCCACCTGTTGTTCATTCCGGAGGAGTACGGCGGTCTGGGCGGCGGCGCCTACGATATTTACCGGGTTTCGGAGGCAATGGCTGCGATTGACCTCGGAATCGCCACCGGCGTTCTTGCCACGTTCCTCGGCACCGACCCGATCACAGTTGGCGGCACCGAGGAGCAGAAGAAATACTGGATGGGGCGCATCGCCGAGGAGGGCTTGCTCGTTGCCTACGGAGCAACCGAGCCACAAGCCGGTTCCGACCTGGCGACGCTCACGACCAAAGCCGTGCCGGTGGAAGAAGACGGCAAAGTGATCGGTTACAAGATCAGTGGGCGAAAACAGTGGATCTCGAATGGCGGCGTCGCCAGGATTTATACTATTCTCGCACATGCGCCAGGCGGCATTTCCTGGTTTATCGTCGAGCACGACGCACCTGGCTTCACCAAAGGCAAACCGGAAGATAAGCACGGCATTCGCGCATCGAATACCGCTGCACTGTTCCTCGATGAGGTCTTTGTCCCTGCCGATCGTCTGGTCGGCGGGGTGGAAGGCAAAGGACTGGCGCAGGCGGCAGCGGTCTTCGGGTATACCCGCCTGATGGTCGGATCGTTTGGACTTGGCGCCGGCTGGGAAGCGATGCGCCGTGCCATCCGCTACGCGCAAACCCGCATTCAGGGCGGAAAGCCGCTCAGTCAGCAGCAGGGTTTGACCCACAAACTGATCGTGCCGAATGTCGCACGTCTTGAAGCGGCGCGTCACTATATCGAGTGGGTCGCCGAAACGATCGATGGCGGCAACGATCAGCAGCAGACCGAAGGCGCGGTTGCGAAGTATATGGCGACCGAAGCCGGCAACAAGGCTGCCGAAGATGCCATTCAGGTCCACGGCGGCTATGGTTACACCAAAGAGTACATGGTCGAGAAGATCAAGCGAGATGTGCGCATTACCTGCATTTATGAGGGTACGTCCGAAATTATGGAGTGGACGATTGCACGCGATCGCTGGCAACTTCATCTGAAGACCAAAGGTGCGTACTACCACGATTGGGCAGCGCGGGTTGAACAGGTGTATCAGCGCGAACCGAACAACGGCGCGAATGTCGCTGCACTGGCGATGCACGCACTGGCGAATATCCTCGAACGCGCCCGTATCGACCGCCTGACGCGCAATCAGCATATCCTGTTCCGCCTGGGTGAACTGATCGCCTGGGCAGAAACCGCAGCCATCTTCAGCGAGCGCGTGACCAGCAAACCGACGGTCGCTTCCGGTCTTGATACGCCGACTGAACAGGCACTGGCACGCATTTTTGCGCGCATGGCAGCGTACAAGGTCGCCACCGATGGGCTTGCCTGGCTGATCGGCGCCGGGCAGACCGATCCGAACCTGGCAAATACACTTAACCTGCTCGCCATCTTTGCGGCGCAGGCAGGACAGATCGCAGATATGGACTTTGTTGCAGCGAAACTGATCGAGGCATTCCCGGCAACCTGAAAGGGAGACGACGATGAGTGACTCAGCAGAACGGGCGATTGCAATTGTCGGGGTGGGCGCTATCCTTCCCGATGCCCCCAATGCGCCCGCCTTCTGGAACAATATCCTGAACAAGCGTTATAGCATCACCGAAACGCCGCCGGAGCGCTGGAGCATCGCAGATTACTACGATCCCGATCCCGCTGCACCGGACAAGACCTACTCGAAGATCGGCGGTTGGGTGCGTGGTTTCACCTTCGACTGGAAGCGCTTCAAGATACCGCCGCGGGTCGCCGCTGCAATGGACGAAGGACAGCAGTGGGCGGTCACGATCGCTGCGGAAGCGCTTGCCGACTACGGCCACCCCGAACGTCCGCTCGATACCGACCGCACCGGCGTCATCCTGGGAACGGCAATGGGTGGTGAGTTGCACTATATTACGCACCAGCGTATTGTGTTCCCCGACTATGTCCATCTGCTCGAACGCACCGACGCCTGGCGCCGCCTGCCCAAAGACGTGCAGCAGGTGCTGATCGCGCAATGGCACGCCGAACTCGATCGCAGTCTCCCTCCGGTGACCGAGGATACGATGCCCGGCGAATTGCCGAATATCGTTTCGGGGCGCGTGGCGAACGTGTTGAACCTGCGCGGACCGAACTTCATCACCGATGCCGCCTGCGCATCGACCCTCGCAGCAGTCGATGCGGCGTGCGAACAACTTATCCATCATCAGTGCGACGCGGTGTTGACCGGCGGCGTGGACCGCAATATGGGCGCCAGCACATTTGTAAAGTTCTGCAAGATCGGCGCGCTCTCTGCCACCGGCACCCGACCGTTCGGAGACGGTGCCGATGGTTTTGTGATGGGTGAAGGTTCCGCCGCCTTCCTGCTCAAACGGCTTGCCGATGCCGAACGTGACGGCGACCGGATCTACGCCGTCATCCGTGGCGTCGGCAGTTCGTCCGACGGCAAGGGGAAAGGTATCACCGCACCGAACCCGATTGGGCAGATTCTCGCCGTCGAGCGTGCCTGGCAGGATGCGGGTCTCGACCCTGCGACGGCGACACTGGTCGAGGCGCATGGTACGAGCACGCGCGTCGGTGATGTCGTGGAGATCGAAAGTCTGTCATCCTGCTTCGGTCGAGCGGAGCGTGGCAGCATCGGGCTTGGTTCGGTGAAGAGCAATATCGGTCACCTCAAGGCGGGGGCCGGCGCAGCCGGACTGCTGAAGGCGGTTATGGCGATCTATCACAAGACTCTGCCGCCAACTCTGAACTGCGAAAAGCCGAACCCGAATATCAACTTCAACGCGACGCCGTTCTACCTGCTCCACGAAGCGCGCGAGTGGGAACGCCGCGGCAACATGCCGCGACGCGCCGGTGTCAGCGCCTATGGCTTTGGCGGCACCAACTTCCACGTCGTTCTCGAGGAGTACATTCCAGGAATGATCCGCACAGAGCCAAAGGTCTACGCTAGCGCCGCCGCTCCGCAAACCGGCACAACGAGCAGTGCAACCGTGGCAATGGGCGCTGCTTCATCCACGGTTACTGCCACTACTCCGCCTCCAGCTGGACTGCGGTTGCGCTCTCCCAAGGCGCCGCTGCGCGGCATTCTGGCGATTGGGGCGCCAACGCCAAAAGCGCTGAAGGACAGGATCGACGCGATCTACCAGAAAGTCGAGAGTGGCTGGACGCCGCCGGTTGCGCCGCCCGACCCGAATGAACTGGCACAGCAGGAGCGTGTGGTGATCGACTTCGGCAACCACGACGAACTGCTCGATCGCCTGAAGAAAGCGCAAAAAGCAGCCGGTTTCGACAGTCCCGCAGCCTGGAAGGCATTGCAGGCGCAGGGTGTCTTCCGCGGCAGTGGTCCCCGACCCGGCAAGATCGCCTTTCTCTTCCCCGGTCAGGGCAGCCAGTACGTCAATATGGGGCGAGAACTCCTCAGTGAGCCGGCGTTCGCTGAGGTGATCAAAGAGGGTGATGCGGTCATGACGCCGATCCTGGGCAGACCGCTCACCAGTTATATTTATATCGATGCCAATGACCCCGAAGCACTCAAGAAAGCCGAGTACGATCTGATGCAGACGGCGATCACGCAGCCGGCGATGCTGATGCTCGACGCTGCGCTCTGCCGCCTGCTCAAGGAATACGGCTTCGAGCCGGATATGGTGATGGGGCACTCGCTTGGTGAGTATGCCGCGCTGAATGCAGCCGGCATCATGCCGTTCGCCGAGGCGCTGGAGGCATCGGCGGCGCGCGGCGCCGAGATGAGTAAAGTGAAGGTCGATGATAACGGCTGGATGGCAGCCGTAATGGCGCCACTCGATGTGGTGCTGAGCACTCTGAATGAGATCGATGGGTATGTTATTCCCGCCAATATCAATTCGTACAACCAGGTGGTGATTGGCGGCGCCAGCAAAGCCGTCGAGCGGGCCATCGAAGTCTTCACACAGAAGGGATATCAGGCGCAGCGCATTCCGGTCAGCCACGCTTTCCATACCCGGATCGTCGCGCCTGCCTCCGGTCCGCTGCGCAGGCAACTCGACCGCTTCCACATCGCTCCGCCTCGCATCCCGCTGGTTGCGAACGTGACCGGTGAACTCTACCCAACCACGGTCGAAGAAATCAAGGATATTCTCGAAAAGCAGATTGCATCACCGGTTCAGTGGGTCAAGGGGCTTGAAACCCTCTACCGTGAGGGAGTGCGCTGCTTCGTCGAAGTCGGTCCCAAGAAGGCGCTCAAGGGGTTCGTTGATGACGTGCTGGGCAGTAAGCCCGAGGTGGTGTCGCTGTTCACCAACCATCCAAAGACCGGTACGCTTCAGAGTTTCAATCAGGCGCTCTGCGGCCTCTATGCGGCAGGGTATGGTCTCGCCGAGACGATTGACGCTCGCCAGGATGGCGCGGCACAGAGCGGCGTAACGACAGCCGCAGCAACGGTTGCGTCGGCAGCTGCATCATCGGTTGCCAGCGCATCCGCACCGGTCGTCAGCGCATCCGCGTCCGCATCTGCACCGGTCGTCGGTGCACCCGCACGATCAACCATTGAAGAGGCGAATATGGTCAACGGCATCCCGATCGATACGCTGGGGAAACTTCTCGTCCAGGCGCTTCAGGGTGCGCAGGCCGTCCACCCTGCGACACCCGGCGCTCCGGTGTACGACCGCAACTTGCTACTAACCGGGTCGGTCGTTATCTCAGGCACGGGTTTGGGTCTACCCGGCGCCGAAAAACCGGTGATGGACGAGCAGAATGCGTTGCGCATCCTGCACGGCGAGCAGTTCATCGACCTGATCCCGGAGCGTTTCCGCCGCCAGATGCTGGCGCACAATATCACGCGCGTCGTCAAGAGCGAAGACGGCAGCGGCAGTTTTGAGACGCTTACCGAACCCGACGAAGTTATTCGCCTTGCCGGTCGCCCCGGACCGTTCAACCTCAGTGAAGAGTATGGCGTGCCAGCCAAACTTGTCGAAGCGCTCGACTCGACCACTCAATTGGCGATGGCTGCCGGTCTTGATGCGCTGCGCGAAGCGGGTATTCCACTGGTGCAGACCTACCGCCGGACAACCACCGGGAAGGACCTGCCGGATCGCTGGATGCTGCCGGAGGCGCTGCGCGATGAAACCGGCGTGATCTTCGCCTCGGCATTTCCGGGTCTGGATCGGTTTGCAGAAGAGTTCGAGCGCTACTCCACCTACGAACACCGTCGCGAACAACTGGAGATGCTGGAAGCGCTTCGCCAGACAACGACCGACCCGGCAACACTGAACGAAATCGTCCGGCGCATCGGTGAACTGCGCAGCCTGCTGGAACGTGAGCCGTATGCCTTCGACCGGCGGTTCCTCTTCCGTATTCTGGCGATGGGACACAGCCAGTTTGCGGAATACATCGGCGCACGTGGCCCGAACACGCACGTCAACGCCGCCTGTGCTGCAACCACCCAGGCAATCGCCCTTGCGGAAGACTGGATCCGCTCCGGGCGTTGCCGTCGCGTGCTGGTGATTGCCGCCGATAATGTGACCAGCGACCACCTGCTGGGATGGATCGGCGCAGGTTTCCTGGCAACCGGTGCAGCCGCGACCGATGATCGCGTCGAAGAGGCGGCGCTCCCCTTCGACCGCCGGCGCCACGGCATGATTCTGGGGATGGGCGCCTGTGCGCTGGTGGTCGAAAGCGAAGATGCGGTGCGCGAACGCGGTATGCGCGGCATCGTTGAGGTGCTCAGCACAGAAGCAGCGAACAGCGCCTTCCACGGAACGCGCCTCGATGTCGAGCATATTTCTGGCGTCATGAACAGCCTGATGACCGCTGCCGAACGTCGCTTCGGCATCGACCGCCGCACAATTGCGCCACACCTGGTCTTTGTCTCGCACGAAACGTTTACCCCGGCGCGCGGCGGCAGTGCATCGGCAGAAGTGGTCGCGCTCCGCAGAACCTTCGGCGAAGCGGCGAGTCAGGTAATTGTCGCCAACACTAAAGGCTTCACCGGACACCCGATGGGTGTCGGCATCGAAGATGTTATTGCTGTCAAGATCCTCGAATATGGCATCGTGCCTCCGGTTCCGAACTATAAGGAGGTTGATCCCGATCTGGGCACGCTGAACCTGAGTCGTGGCGGACGCTATCCGGTTCAGTATGCGTTGCACCTGGCGGCCGGCTTCGGTTCGCAGATTGCGATGACGTTGCTGCGCCGCATCCCTGGAAGTGTGGAGCGGATCGATAACCGTGCACGCTACGATTACTGGCTCGATCAGGTGAGCGGATATGATCGCGCGGAAACGGAAGTGGTGAAACGTGTGTTGCGCATCAAAGCGCAGGGTGCACCGATACGACGTCCTGCACCCAGCACATGGCAGCCCGGCACCGGACCGACGCTGCGCGCGGCTGCACCCGGCGACGGTGTGACCGTTGCGCCGGTCGCGATCCAGTATGCACCTGCGCCCCAGCCTGTGCCGGTCACACCACCTCCTCCACCGAAACCGGTCGAGCCGTCGCCTGCGCCGGTCGCTCCTGCTCCAATCAACGGCAAACCGGTTGAGACAGCGCCGGTTGCACCGCCACCTGCCCCTGAACCGGTCACCGCACCAGCAGTCGCTCCAGCACCTGCGCCGGTTGCACCGCCACCTGCACCGGTCGCACCTGCACCCGAAATGGATGGGGTGACGGCAAAAGTGCTGCAAATCGTGGCCGAGAAGACCGGCTACCCGCCGGAGATGCTCGACCTCGACCTCGACCTGGAAGCCGACCTGGGGGTCG
>DAOUBK010000046.1:0-105862 GCA_034432635.1 Roseiflexus sp. | reverse complement strand
TGAACGCTTGTGCGAAAATCGCAACGTCAAGTTGGTAGACCACGCGTCAATGTACAGAAAAATACTTGACTGATCACTCGGCTCGCCTCCGGCGATACACAGGGGGTTCTAGCAGTTCCCATGGTATAATAATACGCGTTTCGCCATTTTGTCTGGAGATCATGGGTGTCAACGCAGCGCACGATCCTGATCACGGTCGGGCTGATGCTCAGCCTGTTTCTTGCATCGATGGAATCGACGGTTGTCAGCACCGGCATGCCGACAATCATCAGTCAACTGGGAGGTCTTGAAAGTTATAGTTGGGTATTCACCGCCTTCATGCTCGCTTCGACAACGACCGTTCCGTTGTACGGCAAACTCTCCGATCTTTTCGGGCGACGACCGGTGTTTGCGGCAGCCATGGCAATCTTTCTGGGCGGATCGGCGCTCTGTGGTCTAGCGACGACAATGCCGCAACTGATCGCCTTCCGTACCATTCAGGGAATTGGTGCAGGGGGGTTATTGCCGCTAGTCTTCATTATCATCGGCGACCTGTTCTCACTAGAGCAGCGCGCCCGCTTGCAAGGGCTGTTTTCGGGCGTGTGGGGCATATCGTCGATTGCGGGACCGTTGCTGGGCGGTTTTATTGTTGATCAGGCGTCGTGGCAGTGGATTTTCTGGATCAACATTATTCCTGGTCTGGTGGCAATGGCAATCGTCTGGTTTGCCTGGATTGATCGTGCGCGCGCCCACGACGCACCGTCACGTTCGATCGACTACGCCGGAGCATTGCTACTGACTGCTGGAGCAGTCGCGCTACTGATGAGCCTGACCGATCTAGGCGCGTCGTGGGCGCTGCCGACACTAGCAGGGGCGCTGGTGCTGTTTGGGGCGCTGGTTTGGGTCGAGCGTCGCGCGAGCGATCCGGTGTTGCCGATAGGGTTGTTCCGCGACCGGATGTTTCTGGTTGCCTGCGGTCACGGTATACTCGCCGGCTGTGCCGTGTTTGGCAGCGCAACATTCGTGCCATTGTACGTGCAGGGAGTGTTGGGTACGAGCGCAACAGAGGCGGGAGCGGCGCTCATGCCAATGCTGCTGGCGTGGGTCTTTTCGAGTATCCTCGGCACGCGGCTGTTACTTCGGTTGGGATACCATACCATCGCACTTACGGGCATGGTGGCGCTAGTTATCGGCGCGTTTCCGCTCATATTCCTCGATACGCAAACCAACCGTCTGCTGCTGATGACGAGTCTAGGGTTGATGGGTTTCGGCATGGGCTTTTCGATCCCGGCGTTCCTGATCGCGGTTCAGAGCACAGTTGATCGCAGCAAACTGGGAACAGCCACCTCAACCCTTCAGTTCAGTCGCAGCATCGGCGGCGCTTTTGGCATTGGCGTCATGGGGGCAATCCTTAGCGCTTTTGTGGTCGAACATTTGGTGGCCGCCGGTCTCGATGGCTCTACCTCGCTCAACAGCCTAATCGATTCGCCAGGAAGCGACTCCGCAGTGCAGGCGACGCTGCGCGACGCTTTGAGCGCCGGTATCCGCGGCGTGTTTATTGTGGGACTCATTGCATCCGTGCTGGGATTGCTGGTGACGCTGCTTGCGCCACGCGGGCAGATCGCACAGATGAGCGCCGAGCGTGAGCGTTGTGAAGTCGGGGGCCATCCGGCAGCAAAACACGGAAGTTAATGCCGATGGGGGACGTATCAGGGCGTCTAGCAAACATCATCGGGGTGCAATGGCAGATTCCTGGTGTGAAAGGGACTGTCTTCAGCGGGCGCAACCTGCAACGGCATATTCCTGGCGTGAAGGGGACTGTTACGCGAATTGTTCCGCTCAATCGGTAAAGATATCTCTGACCGCCACCCTGAAGCCCGGCAGAACATCGGCACGAATAGTATCCGGATTCCGACGCGTGTAGACACTGACCTCGCCTGAGCGCACTTTTCCAAGACCGTGTGCGTGTATGAATGAGAGCAGAATGCTGACGATGTTCGCTTCGTACCTGCCATGCTCGTCACTTGCTGGCGTCATCGGCACAATACTCCCGACAACCAGTTCACACGGTCCTGTATCATTCAGTGCTGCAAGTTCTTCACCAGTAAACGTCCGTTCTGTCTGCTGTGCGATCCGGGTTGCCACAGCCATTCTCCTTTATCACATAGACTCCACTCTGAACCTCCCGAGGGTGTCAACCACGTGTATCGGTATTATACGCCTTTCGCTCCTGCAGGATGGCAACGACCCACACGGGCACGCGCCGGATGTGCTATGATGATGTGCGCTGTTGGCGTTGATACAGGGGCGAAATGACAGGCGTACAGGTACGCAGAGCAATCTCCGACTATCAACGGCGCGCGCCCGATCAACACCCCAGCGCTCCGTAGACAAACAGAAGGGTTGTATGAGTGACAATGTATCAGCGATGACCGCTCAGGCTGAAGCGGTCGTCCGGCGCCATGCTACGCGCAACTTCTGGCTTAATGTTCTCGATGGCGGCACGTTCTACCTGGGATTGAGCATGGTGTCGCGTTTCACTGTGCTGCCGCTCTTCGTCGAGCGTCTTTCGCCCGATCGCTGGTTGCAGGGGTTGATCCCGGCGATCAACTATACCGGATGGTTTCTGCCCGGTCTGTTTATTGTGCCGCTGATAGCAGCGATGCCGCGGCGCAAGCCGATCCTGTTGACGGCGACATTGTTCGAGCGCCTGCCATTTCTGATCCTGGGGCTGGTGCTTCTCTTCTGGAGTGATCTGCCGGGTGCCGGTTTGCTGGCGATCTTTTTTGGCTGCTATGCCATGCACGCAGTGGCAGCCGGTTTCGCTTCCATTCCCTGGCAGGATTTCATTGCGCGGGTCATTCCTGGCAAACGCTGGGGCATCTTCTTTGGTCTCCAAAGCGGGCTTGGCGGACTGCTCGGTATCGGCGGCGCTGCGGTCGCTGCATGGGTATTGACAGCATTTCCATTTCCACAGAGTGTCGGGATCCTGTCGCTGATCTGTTTTGGTTCGATGGTTGTGTCGTTTGTCTTTCTGGCAGCGACAGTCGAACCAGCCCTGCCGCCGCAGCCGGCTCAGCCGTTGACAGCATTCCTGCGCAGTGTGCGTCCGCTGCTGGATCGCGACATTCCTTTTTGGAACTACCTGATCGGGCGGGTAAGCATTGCGCTTGCGCTCGTCGGGCACAACTTCATCACTGCGCTGGCGCTCGAACGTTTCAACCTGTCCGGCGCAGAGGTAGGCGGATTTACGGCGGCGCTGCTGGCGGCGCAGGCGATCAGTGACCCAATCCTGGGTGGGATGGCGGATCGCTGGGGGCACAAACAGGTGCTGGAACTGGCAACTGCCGTGGGGCTGGCGGCGATCCTGATGGCGCTGGTTGCGCCGGCGCCAGTCTGGTTCCTCATTATTTTCGTGCTGGTCGGCTTTGCGCAGGCAGGGTATATTCTCTCCGGGTTCACGCTGGTTTTCAGTTTTGCGCCTCCTGCTCAACGACCCGCCTACATCGGCGTGTCGAACATCGTGATGGCGCCGGTCGCAGCCGCCGGACCGCTGCTCTCCGGGTGGCTTGCCGAAATTGCCGGGTACGAGACGTTATTTGTTGTTCTGTTGCTGATCGGTGTTGCCGGGCTGGTGTGGATGCGCCTGCGTGTACCGCGCCCGACCGTGGCGACATCACTGGTGGAAGAGCGGGTGGGATGAGCATAGAGGGGTGTTTGCCAAATCCTGATGCTCTTTTTCCCTCACCCCCGGCCCCTCTCCTGCACACGCGGGAGAGGGGGGACGAGAGACCCGCGCTGTGGCATCCTGACACAGTAGCTGCGTTCACCAGCGTCGCCACACCCGTCTGGCTACACTCACACGCTGTGTCAGCCTGATGTGACAACCAGCGGGGTCAAGGGATCACTGCCGATGCCAGCGTGCTATACTGGATCGAGGCATGGCACGGGCATGAAGAGCAGGTGCGCACAGCCATGCGCACCTGCTTCCGCCGGGGAGAGAAGGAGAGCAGACCCTGGCAACACCACCGAATGATGTTGATACTATAACACAATCCCATCCCCGCCATCCTCGAGTCGTAGCCGTTCGCCGGTCTGCGGGTCGTAGACCCCGATGAACAGGCGGTATGTCGCTCGTGGCGCGCCGGACGGGAGCAGGACCGCCGCCCGACCGGAGTAGATGTCGTTCGGCTGCCACGCGGCTGTGGGAACCGGCGCCAGGGGACCGTCGTGTTGCGCGATGATCCGGTTGTCGGCATCCAGCAGATGAACAAAGAGCATCAGGTCGCGTCCAGGTGGTGCAATCACACGCCAGTACAGTTCGATCCGCACGGCATCGCCACCCGAAACATTCAGTGCCGAGACTGCGGCACGTTCGAGCAGCACCGTGTTGCCGAAGCGTGCATTGATCGCACGCGGTGGTGCGTCGACCGATCCGAGTTCATAGACAACCAGTTCGACGCCGCCATACCAGCGGTTTTCAGCGCGAAGAGCGTGATCGGTGAGCCAGGCGTTCACCACTCCCTGGGGGTCGGCTTCATAAGGAACATAGAAGACGCCGTAGACACGCGGGTGCTGCTGTTCCATATGTTCGAGTTCGGCGATAGTGGCAGATGGATCGAGAGGGCGGAAACGCGGCAAGAGGTAACGGGTCTGTGGCCCGTGGAAATAATAGTCGAACACATCGACCTGACCCGGACCGATCAGCAGAATGGCATCGTCGGGACGTGCAGTTGCTGCAATTGCTCGCGTCAGGCTGCGGTAGTCATCGTGCTGGAAGGCCGGATCAAACCACTCGTTACGCAGTGGAGTCACAGCGGCAGCGATCAGCCAGATTGCGGTCAGCGGCATACCGGCATGTGCCGGTATTCTGCGCGCCAGCGTTGATCCGCCAGCGCCGAGGAGCAGATGGAACGCCGGAAGCGCTGGGAGCAGGAAGCGTGCTTTGTAGTACGGCTGGTCGAGAGAAAGGACGATGATCGCCACCAGTGGAACGACCAGCCAGGCAAGCGTCATGCCGGTCGCGCGCGGCGATGTGTGCCATGTCGTCAACGCCAGCGCCAGCAGCGCCACGAAACCGGTGAGCCAGAACCAGAACACCAGCGGCGCTGCCGGTCCAAGGCTGAATACGCGCAGCACATCGGACAGGATGAAGAGCGGATCGGTTGATAGTTTGGCAAACGTCCAGACGAGCAGACGCTCTCGACTGCCCCAGACAAGCAAAAGGAAGACACTGGCGAGCGTCAGATGCAGAGCGATCCATAGCAGCAATGCAGTGCGTCGCAGCACAAGCACACCCGCAAGCGCCGTTGCGGTTACAAACGCAACCATGAAGTAATGGGTTGCAAGGGATGCCAGTGCTGTCAGGCTGTAGAGTATCCACCACATCCAGCGCGATCGTCGTAGAACACGTGGTGCGCCGGTCGTCTCCTGTTCGCGGGTTGCCGCGTCAAACACCAGCCAGAGGCAGGTTGCCAGCAGCATTGCCAGCGCATACATGCGGGTTTCCTGGCTATAATGAATGGCGAAAGGGGAGACCATGGCGGCGATGCCGGCGAGCCATCCAGCGCTATCGCCGAACCAGCGCCGTCCGAGGATCGTCGTCACTACCACGGTAGCAGCGCCGCATACCGCACTGAACGCGCGCGCCGCCGCTTCAGCGGTTCCCATCAGCAGCACCCACCCGTGAAGCAACCAGTAATAGAGGGGCGGGTGAACATCAGCGGCAGCGGCGCGCGCGATGGCGTCGAGTGGTTGAACGGCAAGTGCGACTGTCAATCCCTCGTCGTACCAGAAACTCTGGTCGCCGATACGATAGAGACGCACTGCCAGCGCGATTGCGAAAAGTGCTGCCAGGCTGAGTGCAGACGAGCGATGGCGCGTGTTCGGTCGGAGCACTGGTTGCACGCGGATGGCCTGTCGCTGTGAGCCGGGAACTGAGAACCGAGAACCGATCACACACTCCTCACCTCGACGGGATCGCCTTCCAGGACGATCCGATTGCGTCCTGTGGTTTTGGCAAGATACAACGCCTGATCGGCGCGATGCAGGAGTGATTCGCCAGTGTCGCCAGAAAGATACGCAGCGATGCCAAAGCTGGCAGTAATGGTACGCGAATCGGAGATAGCGATGTTGTGCAGCGCCAGACGCACCCGCTCCATCGCCGTCTGTGCATCGCCGAGTCCTGATCGTGGCAGCAGGACGACGAACTCTTCGCCGCCCCAGCGCCCAAAGAGATCGGCTGCGCGCAGGTGCAGCCGCGTTACCTGCGCCACCTCCTGCAAGACCTGATCGCCGACCAGATGACCATGGGTATCATTCAGGCGCTTGAAGTGGTCCAGGTCGAACAGGCAAACACAGAACCCCGATCCGTACCGCTCCGCCAGACTGATCAACCGGGACAGATCTTCATACAGGCGCCGACGGTTGGGCAGGCCGGTCAGAGTATCGGTATAGGCGAGGTTTGTCATCAACTCGTATCCGGTACGGAGGCGATCAATGTGTGAACGATACATTGCCAGGACAACCAGAAATGCCAGCAGTCCACCCCCCATCAGATAGGCTCTGAGAGCATGGTCACTACCCTGGCTACCAGCGCCGATCATGTTCCAGTATGCAATCTGCGCTGCCACAAGAGCAAATGACAATCCATACACACTGCCTGCGATCAGTGCGCCGCGTCGCAGATCATAGAGATGAACCGCCAGCACGCAGACGATTAGCAGAAACCAGATGTCATCGCCAATCGTGTTGAGAAAGAGGTTTTCGGGATCCGGCTGCAACAGCGCCGGAACGATACTGTTGAAGACCAGCGACTGGAAGATGAATAGGAAGAGCATGGATCGTTCGACACGCTCCAGTGCCACCTGTTGCCGTCCCAGCATCCAGACAATTGCCAGGCAACTGCCGGCAAACGCGATATGGTTGATAGTGTAGACGATTTCGTATAGCGGCGTCTCCCCAGTTACGATGAGGATCATGTACTGCGTGTACAGGATTGCCAGCATGCCGAGCACTCCTGCAACGCGGTAGATACGACGACGCTGCTGCTCGAAGGAGCGTCGCTCACGTTCGATCCGTTGCATCAGAGCAGGCTGAGGTGAAACTGGAGCGTCCATTGTTGCAAACAGGCGGGAAGCAGGGTGATACGTGCGTCGCTGGTGTATAACTTCGTAGATTATACCACATGCGGCGAACCATTGTGACTACTCCCACCGCTCAAGCCTGTGGGCTTCCACGCCTAAAGGCAAGCAACCGCGAAACCTTTGATCTTGCGCACAACGACGTTCATTCCGGCTCGTGGGTCAACGTCGAGCAGAAGATGCACAGATAATGACGCCTGGCATACTATAGCACACCCGTTCTGTCAACGACTGAAGCGGGTAAAGGCGACCAACGTAACAGGTTCGTTATAGATTTGCTTCAAATTCGAGTCCATATTGTCGTCTGCGGTGTGTTAACATATGAGCGTGTCTGGTTTATTTTCGGTTGCGGGAGGCACGCTATGTCGAACGACGTATTTACTGATCACTATGCAGTAGTGCTCAATCGCGCACCGTTTGAGTGGTCAGTCAATGAAGGGCGACTGCGTTTCTTTGGTATACCATCCGTGCTCTTGTGGTTGAATCCTTCGCTGTTGAAGATTCTGCGTCCGCTGGCAGACGAGATCGGCATTCCGCTCTTTCGCCTGTTGGTGGCGCATAGTGGCAGTTTCGGCACGGCTGAAGATTACAACGACGTGGTGAAAGCACTGGGCGCCACCTTTGAGGAGGGCCTTCTCGCTTGGGGCGGCGTCATCAGTACGATTGGATGGGGACGCCTAGAATTGCCGTTCTGTGATATGCAGCAGCGGCGAGCGATTGTGCGTATCCGCAACCCGTGGGAGCTTGACATGCAGCGCGGGCAGCCGGTCAACTGGGGATGCCCGTTCCTCCAGGGTAAGATCATCGGTCTGTTCACGCACGCCTTCGGCGTCCCATGCTGGGCAGACGAGAAGAACATGGTAACCGACGGAGACGAGACCTCTGTTGAGTTCCATGTGTATGAATCGAACCGCACGATTGAGAGCGAGATCGCCATCCTGCGTGAGGCGCGCGAGCGTGAGCGTCAGCAACGTTTGCTCGACGAAATCGCTACCAAGACACTGGAACTTCAGCAGGCAAACGAAGAGCGCTTGCGGCTTCAGGAGCAGATTATTGAAATGCAGGCACGCACGCTGGCCGAACTTTCAACGCCGCTCATTCCGCTGAATAAGCGTGTGTTGTTGATGCCGCTGATCGGCGCTTTTGACTCGCAACGGACGCAACTGACCGTTGATCGTCTGCTGCACGGCGTTGCTGAACACCATGCATCGGTTGTCATTCTCGACATCACAGGCGTGCCGATTGTGGATACACACGTGGCAAGTGCGCTGATGCAGGCAGCGCAGGCGGTGCGGTTGCTGGGAGCAGAAGTGGTGTTGACCGGTATTCGCCCCGAAGTTGCCCAGACGCTCGTCGGGATGGGGGTGAGTCTGCAGGGTATTGTCACGCGCGGAACCCTTCAGAGCGGCATTGAGTATGCGAACAGCGCCCGGTAATCTGTTTTCGGTTATACTGGGCACATGTCCAGGCGCATCGTGATCTGTACGGCACAGGTGCCTTTTGCGCGTGGCGGCGCTGAACTGCTGGTCGATGGGCTGCGGGATGCCCTTCAGGCGTGTGGTCATCTGGTGGATGTAGTTGCGCTCCCCTACGCCTGGCAACCGCATGAACGCCTCATCCGGTCGGCGCTGGCATGGCGGCTCCTCGATCTTGAGCATGTCAACGGTGTGCCGGTCGATCAGATCATTTGCACCAAATTCCCATCGTATGCCGCGCGCCATCCACGAAAGGTCGTCTGGCTGGTCCATCAGCACCGTCAGGCATACGACTGGTATGGCACTCCGCTCTCCGATTTTGCCAATACCCCCGAAGACCGTGCCATCCGCGATCAACTGCTGCGAGTCGACCGCACAACGCTGAGTGAAGCGCTGCGCCTGTTCACTATCTCACAGAATGTTGCAACGCGTCTCAAGCGGTTCACCGGTCTAGAGGCGCAACCGCTCTACCCGCCAAGCCGCTACGCCGGACGTCTCCGCTCCGGTCTGTATGGCGATTACCTTCTTTCCGATGCGCGTCTCGATGCTGCCAAACGACTCGATCTGCTCCTTCGGGCGCTTGCCCGCACCAGGCTTGCTGTCCGCTGCGTGTTTATCGGCACCGGCGAGGAGCGCGCACGGCTGGAACGTCTAGCATCCGACCTGCGCCTTGGTGCGCGTGTCGAGTTTCGCGGTTTTGTGTCTGATAACGAATTGATCGACCTGTATGCCTCGGCGCGCGCCGTCTATTATGCGCCGTTCGATGAGGACTACGGGTTTACGGCGGTTCAGGCGCTGGCTGCTGCACGTCCGGTGATCACATCCAGCGATGCAGGCGGTGTGCTGGAGTTTGTGACCCATGGTATTACAGGACTGGTCGCTCCGCCAGACCCCGACGCGCTTGCAGCGCATATCGATGCACTGTTCGATGATGTGGCACTTGCACAACGCCTCGGCGCCGCCGGTCCGACGCGGGTGGCGGATATTTCGTGGGATCGGGTTCTTCAGGCATTAGTGTTGCAGGGAGGTGATGATTGCGTTCGATTGTGATCGGCGTTCTGATAGTGATGACGTTCACCGGTTTCTGCTCGGCGCCCGCCAGTACGTCTCCGGCACTCCCGCCCGCTTCCACTCGCGAACTGGTTCAATGGACCTATCTCGCGGGTAGCGATGCCCCTCTGATGGCAGGTCCCCTGGAGCAAACAATGATGCTCTCACTCGATATCGACCGCGACAGGCGTGATGATATCGTCGTTGGCGGGCGTGGCAGAGCACCAGCGCTTGTCTGGTTGCGCTACACGGCAGCCGGATGGCAGCGTTTCCTGATTGAACCGGAACGCCTGAGTATCGAAGCCGGTGGTGCGTTTGCAGACATCGATGGCGACGGCGATCTGGACATCGTCGCCGGAGAGGATTACAGCGGCAACCGCGTCTTCTGGTGGGAAAATCCGTATCCGAACTACGATCCGAATACCGGGTGGACCAGGCGAATGATCAAGAGCGGCGGGCAGAATCGGCATCACGACCAGGTATTCGGCGATTTCAACGGTGACGGGCGCATGGAGCTGGCGTTTTGGAATCAGGGGAATCGGAACCAGCCGTCGATTCTGTACATTGCTGTGATCCCGTTTGAGCCACGTCAGGCGGAACTCTGGTCATCGGCAGCAGTCTTTACATCCACGGTCTATGCCGAGGGACTTACAACTGCCGATATCGATGGGAATGGCGTGACCGATCTGGTTGGCGGTGGGTACTGGTTTCGTTTCGAGAACGGCCGGTATGTCGCCGAAGTAATTGATGCAACCCAACATGGCATTCGCGTTATCGCCGGTCAGATCATCCCCGGCGGGCGTCCGGAAGTGGTTACGAGCACCAGTCATGGGCGAGGGACGCTCTCTCTCTATCGCTGGACCGGCGCCGGTTGGGAGCGTCGGGTATTGATCGATCGTGTAGAGGATGCCCATAGCCTGGCGCTGGCCGATCTCAACAATGATGGCGCGCTGGATATTTTCTGCGGGGAAATGCGGCTCGACGGAGGCAATCCCGACTCGCGCATGATGGTGCTCTTCGGTGATGGCGCGGGTGATTTCCACCTTGCCGAAGGACCACTGGGGGTCGATCATCACGAATCACGGCTGGGCGACATCGACGGTGATGGCGACCTGGATATTCTCGGCAAGCCATACAACTTTGAAACGCCGCGCCTGCATATCTGGTTGAACGGAACGAACAACCCCGACAAACTCAGTCTATCGCGCTGGCAACGGCATGTTATCGATGATGCCCGCCCAGATCGCGCCATTTTTGTGCTGCACGGCGATCTTGATGGTGATGGGTTCCCGGATGTCGTCAGTGGTGCATGGTGGTATCGTAATCCGGGGCGCGCCGATGGCGTGTGGGTGCGCATGGCCATCGGCGCGCCGCTGCACAATGCCGCGCTTGTAGCAGATATGGATGGCGATGGCGATCTGGATATCTTTGGTACGCAGGGTCGCGGGTCAGAGCGCAACGGACGGCTGGCTTGGGCGCGGAACGATGGCGGTACGTTTACCGTCCTCACCAATCTGGATGTCGGTAACGGCGATTTTCTACAAGGCGTGGCTGGCGCACGGTTCATACCCGACGGTCTGCTCGAAATCGCGCTCTCCTGGCACGAAGCCGGGCACGGCATTCAGAAGGTGCGCATCCCGGACGATCCGGATCGCACGGTATGGCCACTACGCACGATCGCATCCCTATCGCAGGACGAAGACCTCAGCGCTGGTGATGTCGACCAGGACGGCGATCTTGACCTGCTCAAAGGTACGCGCTGGTTGCGTAACGATAGAGACACCTGGACATCACTGACACTGAGCGATAGTTCCGGTAACCCGGACCGTAACCGTCTGGCGGATATCGACCGTGACGGACGGTTGGATGCTGTGGTAGGGTTTGAAGCGATTGGCGTTCCTGGCAAACTCGCCTGGTATGAGCAGGGGGACGATCCGGCAGCGCGATGGACCGAACATATCATCGCGGCTGATGTGATCGGTCCTATGAGCCTGGATGTCGGCGACATCGACGGTGACGGCGATCTGGACGTCGTGGTCGGCGAGCACGATCCATACCACCCGGATCGCGCCCGTCTGCTGATCTTCGAGAACGATGACGGGTACGGATCACGATGGCGACGCTGGGTGGTTCACACCGGTGACGAGCACCACGACGGGGCGCTGCTGGTTGATGTCGATCGCGACGGCGATCTCGACATCATTTCGATTGGGTGGTCCCACAATCGCGTCATTCTGTACGAAAACCTGGCAGCGCCACTCTCGCCAGCGCCTCCGCCGGAATCTCCCGCGCCGACCGACCAACGTCGCGTGTATCTTCCAGTGGTCACGATGTCGCCGTAGATCAGGCGCCGGTTAGACGAAAGTGCAGGCGAGTACTTCTTCTCAGAATATTGCAGTCCCCGCAGAGCAGTTGTGCTGTCTGGTGCGGACATATGCTTTGTCCGCACCGCTTGACAGCCTTTTGTTGATGCGCTAGTATCGGTACGTTGCAAAATCTTCAAAATAGAGAATAAAATGAGAGTCTACCTCGGCATCGATCTGGGCGGCACCAAGATTGCCGCTGCTGCCGTTGATGTACGCACCGGTGAACACCTGCTGCAACTGATTGTCCCCACCAATGCCCACGAAGGACCGGCGGCAGTTATTGAGCGCATGGCTGCGCTGGCAACACAGGTCTGCACGCAAGCCGGTCTGGCGCCTGAACACGTTCCGGCAATTGGCATTGGCGTGCCCGGCGTTATCGACCTGGAGCAGGGGATCACGCTGCTGCTGCCCAATCTGCCATCAGGCTGGCGGAATGTTCCGCTTGCCGCCAACATCACCCATCTTACCGGTCGCCCGACGGCGATTATCAACGATGCGCGTGCGTTTACCCTGGCGGAGGCAACCTTTGGCGCCGGACGCGATGCGTCCAGCGTTGTCGGCATAACGCTGGGCACCGGCATTGGCGGCGGCATTGTGTTCCAGGGGCGCCTGCACCTCGGCATCGACGGCACTGCCGGCGAAGTCGGGCATATGACGATCGACCCATACGGACCGCGCTGCGGGTGCGGTAACCGTGGCTGTCTGGAAACATTCGCCAGTGGTCCTTCAATAACGGCGATGGGGTTGCGCGCCGTTGCCCAGGGGATGACAACACAGATCGGCGTGCTGGTAGACTATGATCTGAACAAAATCACGCCTGGCGTTATTGCGCGCGCTGCCGAGCACGGCGATACCATTGCGTGTGAGATTCTTCATCGCGCCGGAAGTTATCTCGGCATCGGCATCGCCAACCTGATCACGATCTTCAGCCCCGAACGTATCGTGATAGGCGGTGGACTGTCGCGCCTAGGTGAATGGCTGCTCGAACCGGCGCGCGCCGAGGTGACCGCACGTTGCCATCTCACGCCGCTCGACCGTGTTCAGATCACGCTGGCGCAACTGGGCGGCGAAGCAGGCGTGATCGGCGCAGCAGTGTGGGCAGCGCAACGCTATCCTGCCCGGTAGAATAGACGTTCGGTGATGAACGGTGAGCAAAGGAGCGCATATGAAATCGCACACCATCACCCTCCTCGGCACAGGACTGATCGGCATGTTCTACACCATGACGCTCCACGGGCATCGTGGCCGTGATCGGATCACGACGGTCTACTCACGCACCCCGGAGCGCGCTGAGGCGTTCGCTGCGCAGTGGAGCATACCGAAAGCCACCAGTGATCTCAAGGCGGCGATTGAAGACCCGGATACCGATACGGTCATTATCGGCCTGCCCAACGACCAGCACGTGCTGGCGACGGAAATGGCGGCAGCAGCCGGTAAAGCGGTGCTCTGCACCAAACCGCTGGGACGCACCGCAGCCGAAGCACGGCAGATGCTCGAAGCCGTCGAAAAGGCAGGCGTGTTCGCCGGGTATCTGGAAGACCTGGTCTATACCCCAAAAACACTCAAGGCACTGGAATCGGTCAGGGCTGGCGCATTGGGTGACGTGCTCTGGGTTCGTTCGCGTGAGACGCATCCCGGACCGCACAGCGCCTGGTTCTGGGATGCGCATGTGGCAGGCGGCGGAGCGATTATCGACCTGGGGTGCCACTGCGCCGAAATCATTCGTAATTTCGCCGGTAAGAACAACCGACCGGTAGAGGTGATGTGCTGGGCGGATACGCTGGTGCATCCAATCGCTGCCGAAGATAATGCAATTGCACTGATCCGTTTCGAGAACGGCGCGGTCGGGCAGTTTGAAGTAAGCTGGACCTTCCGTGGCGGCATGGACCTGCGCGACGAGGTTGCCGGAACGAATGGCACCATCTGGCTCAACCACTTTCTGCGCACCGGCTTCGAGATGTTTACCGCAGCCGGTGGCGGATACGTTGCCGAAAAGGCGGAGACCGAAACCGGCTGGCTCTTCCCGGTTGGCGATGAGGTGCATGAACTGGGGTACAACCACATGTTCACCGATATGTTCGAGGCCATGGACAACAATCGTGCGCCGATGGAAACCTTCTACGACGGCTATGTGGTCAATGCCATCCTGGATGCCGCGTACTGCTCGGCGAAGTCACGACAGTGGGAAGCAGTAGATATCGAATGGCGCGCAACTGAGCCGATGAAGCCGCTCCGCCGTGTTGCCCAGGAAATCAACGGGTTTGCGCTGGTGAAGGAAGAACGCATGCACGGCAACAAACTGAAACAGATCCTCTCCGATAAAACCACCGGTCGGATCATCGAACGGGTGATCGATATTCAGTAATCTTCCGAATGAGCCTTGCCATGACCCTCGACCCTGCTCCCGCTCTCGACTATCTGGAACGCGCCGAAGCGATCGTGCACCGGGTGCGCGAGACCCAGATCGCTGCGCTCGTCAGAGCAGCGCAGATCTGTGCCGACTCGATCGCTGCTGGTGGACTGGTGCATCTGTTCGGCACCGGGCACTCGCGCATTCCGGTGGAGGAAATGTTTCCGCGTCACGGCAGTTTCCCCGGCTTTCATCCCATCGTTGAACTGTCGCTCACCTATCACAATCCGGTGGTTGGAGCAAATGGGCAACGTCAGGCGATGTTCCTCGAAAAGGTCGAGGGGTTTGGTCGGGTGATCCTGCGCAATTTTGTGTTCGGTCCACACGACAGTTTCATGATCTTCTCGAATAGCGGGGTCAATCAGGTGGTGATCGACGTTGCCCTCGAAGCCAGAGCACACGGCATGCTGGTGATCGCCGTGGTGTCGGTCGCCCACTGTCTGGCGTCGTCGCCGCGTCACAGTAGCGGCAGGCGCCTGATCGATTGCGCCGATGTGACCATCGATATCTGTTCACCGGCCGGCGATGCGTTGGTGACGGTCGAGGGTCTGGCATACCCGGTTGGTCCTGGCTCGACCATCGGGTTTGCGGCTGTGGTCAATGCGCTCAAATGCCTGGTTGCCGCCGAACTGACGAAACGTGGTCAACCGCCGCTGGTGCTGACGAGCGGCGTGCTGATCGGGAGCGCTGCGTCGGCGGAACTGTTCGAGCGCACCTACGACGATTATCGGGCGCGGGTGGCTCAGGTGTACGGCGGCAGGTGTGACTGCGATCAGACGGCGTGTTGAACGGCCGGTGTGCGATGCGTCTGGTAGAAAAAACCGCGTTTGTAACCGGCGCTGCGAGTGGCATCGGGCGCGCCGTTGCCCTGCGCTTCCTCGCCGAAGGCGCGCAGGTGGCGGGTTTCGATATCGATGCCGATGGTTTGCACGACACGCGCGCACGGAGCGGTGCGGCAGATGCGTTCCTTCCGGTCGTGTGCGACCTGACCGATCCAGTCCAGGTGGATCAGGGTGTGTCGTACGCAATGGCGACCCTGCAACGCCTCACAGTTGTCTTCAACGGCGCCGGAGCGAGTGGACGGCGCTGGGGTGATGGACCTGCCGATGCCTGTACACTCGAAGGATGGCGGCGGACGCTGGATGTGAACCTGACTAGCGTCTTCCTGATGTGTCGCGCTACATTGCCGCATCTGCTGGCGGCTGGCGGCGGATCGATCATCAATCTCAGTTCTGTATTGGGCATGGTCGGTGGAGATGCCGACTTCGCCACCCATGCCTATGCTACGGCAAAAGCAGGGATCATTGGACTGTCGCGCGCAATGGCAGTGTACTATGCACCGCACAGCGTGCGGGTCAACGTCATTGCCCCTGGGCTGATCGCAACGCCGATGAGCCGACGGGCGCAGGAGAATGAACGTATTCAGCAGCGGTTGACACACCTGCAACCGCTGACCGGTGCGATGGGCGCACCCGACGATGTAGCCGGAGCGGCTGTCTATCTGGCATCCGACGATGCGGCGTTCGTAACTGGCGTGGTGTTACCGGTCGATGGCGGGTGGACTGCATGGTGAAGATGCACTACATAACACAATGAGGTGACGCATGGATCTCCCTCTTCTCCCAACCAGTGTCATTGGTTCCTACGCCTGGCCCGCATGGTTGCACGTCGCTCTGTGGGCGGCGCAGCGCGGTGAACTCGGACCGGAAGACATGCGCGAGACGCAGGACGACGCGGTCGATATGGCATTGCGCGATCAGGAAGACGCCGGCGTGGATATCGTCAGTGATGGTGAGATGCGACGCGCCGGTTTTTTCACGGCGGCATTCTATGGTTTTCTGACAGGACTGCGCGAATTGCCGCCGCAGCGCCGAATTGGCGTTGCCGGTCACGATCAGCGTGAGCACTACGAAGCCGTCGAGCCGATCACGGCGCCCAACGGTCTGGGCTTGCTTGCTGAGTTTGCTTATGTCAAGCAGAAAACGACACGCCCGATCAAAATGCCGTGTCCCGGTCCTTTCACGCTCGCTGGTCGGATCAAACCCGGTGCAGTCTACAAAACGCGGCGGGAGGTGGCAGAGGCGCTTGTGCCGATCATCAATGCCGAACTCAGAGCGCTGGTCGCCGCAGGATGCACCTTCATCCAGATCGACGAACCCTCGATTGCGGTACGCCCCGATGATCCACATGCATTTGTGGAACTGTTCAACGCCACGGTTGCCGGGGTCGATGCGAAGATCGGACTGCATCTCTGTTTCGGGAACTATGTCGGGCGTCCCACGGCGAAGCGTACCTATCGTCCACTCTTTCCGCACATTCTCGACGCGCGCGCCGATCAGTATGCGCTGGAATTCGCCAACCGCGAACTGGCTGAAATCGATCTGTGGCGTGAATTTCCAAATGAGAAGGAACTCGCTGCGGGGTTGGTCGATGTGAAGAACTACTACATCGAAACGCCGGAAGATGTTGCCGGGCGGATCCGGATTGCATTACAGTATGTGCCGCCAGAAAAGTTGACGATCGTGTCCGACTGTGGGTTCAGCCAGACGGCGCGCTGGGCGGCGCGCGCCAAACTGAGGGCGATGGTGGAAGGAGCACGCATTGTTCGACGCGAACTGACCGGGTGATCCTATGGCACAGGAGCGACAATAACAGTAAGAGCCGCCTGATCGGGCGGCTCCCTCGTGCTGGCTCTGACCGATGCCACTTATGCACTGATTGTTTCCATCAACCTGTCTTCGGCATACTCCGTCTCGGCAGCCTCGACACCCAGCAATTCTGCGGTGATAAACGCAGCCAGCGCAGGCGAGATCCGACCGTTTTCCACGCCCTCCTCAATGAGCGCCAGAAGGTCCTCGTTTGTCATTGTTCACCCCTTTCTATCCATACAGTTTACAGACGCGCCATCGCGCCAGAGTTGACAGATTATACTCGAAATCGTTGAAAAAAGATAGGGGAAGTATGGAAGATTATACACGAATTCCCCTGAAAAAGATAGGGGAACTTTTCACATCCGGTATAATCGCGGCGACGGCGTGTTCTGCGCTGTTGGGACAGTGGGCAGGAGCATATGGGCAAGGCGCTGATCATTCTGAATCCCTGGGCTGGTCGGGGGCATGCCGGTGAACGACGACACGATCTGGATCTGGCGCTCGAGCGGGCCGGCGTCGATTACGACATGGTGATGACCCACACGCGGGGTGGTGCAATCGAAATGGCGCGTCAGGCAATCGAACGCGGCTACAATTCCGTCGTTGCTGTTGGCGGTGATGGAACGCTCAACGAAGCCGTCAACGGCATCAAGAGCGCCGAAGCGGCAGGTGGGCGACGTGTGCCGCTGGGGATCATCCCGCTGGGCACCGGCTGCGATTTCATCAAGGCGCTCGATGGTTTTGTGCCAAATGACATTTATGGCAGTGTCCAGCGTATTGTGCGCGGGCAGACGCGCACAGTCGATCTGGGTCTGGTTCGGGTGGACAATACACAGGAGCGGTGGTTCATCAATGCGCTCGGCACCGGCTTCGATGCGCAGGCAGCCGCCGAAGCCTTGAAGATCACCCGCGTCAAGGGGTTTGCCGTCTATCTTCTGGCGATCATTCGAGCAATGGCAAACTACAGGGCGCATCCGATGACCGTCGAGTTCGACGGGCGTTGGGTTCAGCGGCGATTGCTCTTCGCCAGCATTGCGAATGGGCGCTATCAGGCGGGCGGGTTTCTGCTCACTCCCGACGCGCACATCGATGATGGGTACTTCGACGCCTGCCTGGTCGATAATCTGCGCATTGATGAGATCATTCGCCATATTCCAAAGGTGCTCGAAGGGACACACACGAAACTGCGTCAGGTGACGATGGCGCGTGTGCGGCATGTCGCCATCAGCAGTTCCGCACCGATCCCGGTCGCTACCGACGGCGAGGTGCTTTCCGTTCGTGCGCGTTCGGTAACAGCCGAACTTATTCCCGGTGCTATCGATATTTTTGCGTAGTAGGCTTACTGGTTGCCGCGTTCCCCGCGTGCTGCAACGGCGATGCCTGCCAGCAAGAGGACGAAGCCCGTCAGTTGCAGTGGTGCAAACCATTCACCAAAGAGGATCAGCGCCAGGATCGCCGACCCAATCGGTTCGCCCAGGAGCGCCACGGTGACGAAGGTGGCGGAGAGGTAGCGCAACGACCAGTTAAAGGCAGTGTGTCCGACTAACTGTGGTCCGACTGCCAGTCCGAGGAGCAACAGGTAGGCGAGCGGCGGGTAGCCGCCAAACAAGACGACCGGGTTTGTCGTTCCGGCAAACGCCAGCGCCATCAGTAGCAACACTACGGCAGCGCTGGTGTAGACCAGCCAGATGTACGCCAGCACCGAGACGTGTTGTCGCAGACTGCGCCCGACCAGGAAGTAGATCGAGCCGCCGAATGCGCCGACCAATGCCAGCAGGTTTCCCAACAGCGCATTGCCGCTGTCAGGACCGGCGCTGTCACTGATGCCGATCAGGATGCTGCCCGCTATGGTCAGGACCACTCCTGCCATCGTCAGGAGTGACGGGCGCTCACGCAGCAGCAGCACCGACAGAAGCGCCACCCATAGCGGGTTGGTCGATACGAGCGCAACCGACGATGCAACTGAGGTATATGCCAGCGATGAGATCCAGGCAGCGAAGTGGACTGCCAGAAAGACGCCCGAAACGATGCCAAGCAGAAGATCGCGGCCTGACAGGCGACGCAGTTCATTCCCTGCCCGTGACCAGGCGATGGGCAGCAGGATGATCGCCGCTAGCCCCAAACGACCGGTGGCGATGATTATCGAGGGCATCTCCATTCCCTGCGCATAGCGGATCATGATCGCGGCAGCGGCGGCGACCATCACCCCACCGAACAGCACCAGATATGGCAGCACCCGCGTCGTACGGGTGATGGGGCGTTCAGTCGTCTGTTCGAGAACCGAAGATTTGGACACACCTGCATCCTTTCCAGTCATACTGCGGTCTGCAGTCTCTATAGTATAATGGAGGATATGCCAACTCTGACGCTTTCCACTAGCCCAGGACCCCTGACTCTCGAAGCGCGCCGCGAACCGCAGGTCTGCTATGTATTACTCACGGTGCGCGCTGCGGCAACCGGCGACGCTGGCACGCGCCCGGTCAACTGGGCGCTGGTCGCGGACGCGAGCCGCTCGATGCGTATTCCAATCGTTGACGAAACTCAGTTTCGTTCCTTGTTGCGCAACGGCTCGGCGCAGGAGATGTTGATCGATGGTGTCCCGGTATGGCAGTTGAGCGGCTCAGTGCCACAGGAGGTGCGCAAGGCGGCATCGAGCGCGCTCGATCATGTCGTCCATGCGCTGCACACCGTTGTCGAGCGGCTCGACCGGGATGATCGGCTGTCACTGGTGGTCTTTGCCGATCACGCGCTCCTCCTGATACCGGGGATGGTCGGTTCGGAGCGGGTCACGCTGGTACGCGCCATCGAACGGTTGTCCGGTCTCGATCTGGGTGATGGCACAAATCTGGCGGACGGAGTAGCACTGGCGCTCAATCAGATCCGCGCCAACCGAGATGCACGCCGCGCCAACCGGGTTCTGCTGCTGACCGATGGCTTCACCCGCGATCCGGCAGCATGTCTGGCGCTGGCAGACCAGGCAGCGGACGAGCATATCGCTATCACGACTATCGGGTTAGGCGGCGAGTTTCAGGATGATCTGCTGACGACGATTGCTGATCGGAGCGGGGGAAACGCGCTCTTTTTGAAGCACGCTTCTGCCATCCCGCGCACTATCAGCGCCGAACTCGAGTCGGCGCGTACTGCTGCGCTACCGGCAGTGGACATTGCGATTGCCCCGATGCGCGGTGTCGTGCTGCGGCGGGTCACCCGCACGCGACCGGTGCTGGCAATTCTCGCCGAGCCGACCGGCGCCGGGGCGTCCGATGTTGTTTCGGTTTTGCTGGGAGATTTCCCCGCCGGAGCGCTGGTGACGCTGCTGCTGGAATTCCTTGTGCCGGCGGCAAACCCCGGACCGCTGTGGATTGCCGGAGTTGCAGCGCGGTCGGCAGGGGTGCGCGTGGCGGAAGCAGATATCAGAGCGACCGTAGCGCACAATGCCCCGCCACTGAGCGACGACGTGCGCGCGGCAGCAGCGCGGGCAATGGCTGCCCGTTTGATGCGCCGTGCTATCGCCGCACCCAACGCGAACGAGACGGCGCGTCTGATGCGCGCCGCTGCCGCACGCTTCGAGGAACTCGGCGAAGCGGCGCTTGCCGCCGCTGCCCGTGAACAGGCAGCGACCATCGAACGTAACGGTCGCGCCGCCAGCATCGTTACCTGTGAACTCATCTATGCGACTCGCCGACTCGGCGACGCATCCTGAACTTCTGCTGAGGAGAGCGTATGACGTCCGGCATTGATCAGGATATGACCATCGCTGCTGCCCGATCTGGTCGTTTTGGTCCCTATGGCGGTGCCTATATCCCCGAAACGCTGGCAACGGCAGTTGCCGCGCTCGAACAGGCGTATATGGCTGCGCGTCAAGACCCTGCCTTTTGGGCGGATCTTGATCGGCTGCATCGCAGTTATACCGGCAGACCGACTCCTCTTACCTTTGCCCGGCGTCTGACGGAACATCTGGGTGGAGCGCAGATCTACCTCAAGCGAGAAGACCTGGCGCATACCGGCGCGCACAAGATCAACAATGCGCTCGGTCAGGGGTTGCTGGCAAAACGCATGGGCAAAACGCGGATCATCGCTGAAACCGGCGCCGGGCAGCACGGCGTTGCAACTGCCACCGTGTGCGCCCTGCTGGGAATGGAATGCGTGGTTTACATGGGTGTGGACGACATGGCGCGCCAGCAACCGAACGTTTTCCGCATGCGCCTGCTGGGTGCGGAAGTGCGCGGTGTTGCCAGCGGCTCGCGCACACTCAAGGATGCGATCAACGAAGCCATGCGCGACTGGGTGACCAACCCGGATTCCTATTATCTTCTCGGTTCGGCGCTCGGTCCACACCCCTACCCGACCATGGTGCGCGATTTTCAGAGCATCATCGGGCGGGAGGCGCGTGAGCAGATTCTGGCAGCGACCGGGCGCCTGCCCGATGTCGTGCTGGCGTGCGTCGGCGGCGGCTCGAATGCCATCGGCATATTCAGCGCGTTCATTGCCAATCAGGGGGTTGAACTGCGTGGCGTTGAAGCAGGAGGACGCGGCGCGACCCTTGGTGACCATGCCGCGCGCTTCTCCGGTGGACGACCGGGAGTGTTGCAGGGAACCTATACGTATGTGTTGCAGAACGACGATGGGCAGATTGGGTTGACCCACAGCATCTCGGCTGGTCTCGACTATGCTGCGGTTGGACCGGAGCATGCGTTGCTCCACGATCAGGGGCGCGCCATCTATACCACTGCCGATGACGAAGAGGCGCTCGATGCCTTTCAGATGCTGGCGCGACTCGAAGGAATCATCCCGGCGCTGGAGAGCGCCCATGCGGTTGCCGAGGCCATCAAGATTGCGCCAGCCATGCGCCCGGATCAGCTCATCCTGATTAATCTGTCGGGTCGCGGCGACAAAGACATCTTCACTGTTGCGCGGGCGCTGGGGGTGGAGGTTGAAGGTTGAACGTTGGAACGTTGCACGTTGAACGGTGGGACGTTGAAGGTTGGAACGTTGGAACGTTGGGCGTTGAAGGTTGGAACGTTGCACGTTCAACGGTAGATAACGGCATATGGAAAAGCAGGCAACGTTTGGTCTGGTTCAAGTTGGGGTTGTTCTGCTGGCGCTGGCGACGGCGATCATTCACATCGTTCTGGCGCTGCCGACGAACCTGATCATGTTTTATCTTAATGGCGCGGGGTATATCGGATTGACGGCGGCGCTCTATCTGCCACAACTGGCTGCATATCGTCGTAGCCTGCGATGGATGCTGATAGCCTATACCGCGATTACCGTCGTCGGATGGGCGATTGTGGGTGAACGCTCTTTGATCGCGTACCTCGACAAACTCATCGAGGTGGCGCTCATCGGTCTGCTTGCACTTGAGGCGAGACAGGAAGGCTCACGTTGACTGGATTCGACATCCACACTGCGATGGCAATCCTGCGCGCCGAGATGCCGCGTTTTCCTAAGCCGCTGATCGATGGCATGGGTGAGGAAGAGGCGCGTAGCCCGTTTCGTATTTTGATTGCGACAATCCTTAGCCTGCGCACCAAAGATACCATGACCGCTATGGTTGCGCCACGTTTGTTTGCAGCCGCCGATACGCCGGAGAAAATGCTGGCGCTCAGCGAAGATAAGATTGCTGCACTGATCTATCCAGTCGGATTCTACCGCAACAAAGCGCGCACGATCCGCGCGATCTGTCAGATCCTCATCGAACAGTATGGCGGCGAGGTTCCTGCCGATCTCGATGCGTTACTGGCGCTGCCCGGAGTCGGGAGGAAAACTGCCAACCTGGTACTTACCGCCGGTTTCGATCTACCGGGGATCTGTGTCGATACTCACGTTCACCGCATTTGTAATCGCTGGGGCTATGTGCACACCAGAACGCCGGAAGAGACTGAGATGAGACTGCGTGAGATTCTGCCGCCGGAATACTGGAAGGAGATTAACGGGTTGCTGGTGACCCTGGGGCAGAATATCTGCCATCCAACCTCGCCGCGCTGTAGCGTTTGTCTGCTGGCGCATCTCTGCGCACGGATCGGTGTGGAACGTTATCGTTAGCAGTGCAGCGTGCCTGCCTGAGAGTAGGCAATCCTTGGTCTTTCCGGCGTGTTCCTGGTGCACTGGAGCAGCGCGTTTTGCACACAACCCCGGTACGCAGGCATCAACCCTCGCTGCAATAAGAAGACCCGTCGCAGGAGTGTAGCGTACTCCCGGCTGCCCTGGGTTCAGAGGCGGATAGAACATGAGAGCGTGTGCGGGAGCCAGAGGCTGTCATGTACGTTGGATCTCAACCGAACCATTCTGCCGGGAAGGGCAGGTGAAGGCTGTGACTTCGCCTACCCTTCCCACGAGGATTGCACACGCCGGAATGCACGAATCGCTTCCTCTGGCGTGTGGGAGCCATGCTTCCGCACGCTGATCGAGAGCACAGGGGATTGCCCTAGCGTCCGTGGTTGATAGAGATTCGCTCCAGCAAAGCGCGCTACGGTGGATAAAGTGGCGCGGCAGAGCATGTTATACTACTGAAGCAGGGTAGATTTGCAAGGTTCTTTCAGAAGACCGCGTGCTGGAGAAGCATCACAGGGGTAACCATGTACATACGCTGGATCGTTCGCAAACACAAGAACGCTGGCGCGGCGAATGTTTCGTTCCACGATGCCTATCTGGTGGAAAGTTATCGTGACGAAAAAGACACACCGCGTCAGCGGACTATTTGTTATCTGGGGAATATCCGGCAGATTGGCGATGAATTTCCGCCGCTGGAGCGCGAGATCTTTTTCCTGCGGGCGGAGCGCATTCTTATGAGCATCCCGGAGATTGATAGCGAGGATCGGGAGGCGATCCTGGCTTTGCTCCGCCAGAAGGTGCCAGAGTTGTCCGAAGAAGAAGCGATCATCGCGTTTCACAACAACCTGCGCTGGTTCGCACGCTGGATCCGCTCGCGCGGTCGACGAGTCTCGCGCGATGAATTGCTTCGTATGATCGATACAACTGCCGAGAGTATCGAGGTGTGAGAAGGGGCGCAGCTGCGCAGGTGTCCCTACGGAGACGCGACGCAGCCGGGCACAGGCATATCAGTCGCGCAGCGTCCCTACGGGAATGTCACCCCCTCGAGGCGATCTTCCAGATCAGCGTAGATCATCTGCAAACGTTCGATGGTCTCGTCATCAGCCTGCCACAGCCCTCTCCCGTGGCTTTCGAGCAAGCGGGCAACGGCGTTGTGTGCAGCGCGCGGGTTCGCCTGCGCCAGTCGCTCACGCATCGCTTCGTCGAGCACAAATGTCTCCGCCATCTGGTCATAGACCCATTTTTCTACTGCGCCGGTGGTGGCGCTCCATCCCAGCAGATAGGTGAAGCGATTGCCGATCTCGGCAGCGCCGGCGTATCCATGCTGGAGCATCGCTTCATACCAGCGCGGGTTGAGGAGTTTGGTGCGCGCCTCCAACCGGATGAACTGATCCGCAGACCCGATGCGCACGACGCCGGTGTGGGTTTCGGCATAACTCAGCGGTACGTCGCTCCCCCGCGCGCGTCCGGCTGCCAGTCGGATCGCACCACTGTGCCCGTAGTAGTGCTGCATGTCGGTCAAACCATACTCGACGCTGTCGATCGCCTGGAAGACGTGATCGACGATACTGAGCAGACCGCGCAACGCTGCGGCAGCTTCCTGTCCGCCACGTCTGCCGCCGTAAGCGAACCCGTTGCGGCGCACATACATGTCTGCCAGGTCGTTCGTGTTTTGCCATTGCCCCTCTTCCACCAGTTCGTCCACGCCGGTACCGTACCTGCCGGGCGCCTGGGTGAAGATGCGCGCGGTCGCCTCTTCCCAGTTCAAGCCGCGTGTCTGCTGCTCCAGTGCATGCGCCCGAACGAAGTTTTGCTCCGGCGGTTCGTCCGCTTCTGCGGCACGGCGGAACAGGTCGTCGAGTAGATCGAGACTGATCTGGAACGTGTCCCGGAAAATGGCGCTGACGTCGAGCAGTACATCGATCCGTGGACGACCGAGTTCTTCCAGCGGTACAAGCTCATAGCGCCAGATTTTGCCCTGCCCATCACGTTCGGGACGCGCACCGATCAGCGCCAGCACTGCACCGATGCTTTCGCCTTCGGTCTTGATAGTATCGAGCGCCCACAGTGTAAGCGCGATCATCTGCGGGTACGCCCCATTCGGCGATTGCTCACGGTGTTGTTCTAGCAAGCGCTCCGCCATCTGCTGACCACGCGCCAGCGCAGCATCCGACGGGAGGCGCCATGGATCGATGCTGTGAATGTTGCGACCGCTCGGCAGGGCGGACACACCGGCGCGTACCGGATCGGCGCCAGGCGCAGGAGGGACATACCCGCCATTGAGAGCGTGGATGAGCGCGTCGAGTTCGCCAGGCGCCTGTGAGAGACCATCGAGCATGGCATGCCCGTAATCAATGTAGAACTGTGGATCGAACAGTACCCCCACATCGGCAGGTCGTCCAAAAGTGTGGAGCCATTCTTCGAGGTTCAGCATCTGCCGTTCGATAATGAAGCGCCGCACAAAATCGGCGCGCGCCTGAGCAACCTGCGTCTCAGGGACGCCAACACCGCGTAACGTGTCGGCAAGCCCCAGACGACCCTCGCGTGACACATCGAGGGCTGCTTCGATCAACGCGGCTGCACGATCCGGCGCCGGCGCTTTGCCAAAAATGTGCAGACCATCGAGGATCAACCGCTGCTCAACATCGTCCAGATACCGGCGGACACGCTGTAAGAAGGAGTCGGCAGCCTCACCGGGGAGCGGCGCCAGGTCAGGGAACTGTGAACTCAGGAATGGCAATCGCTCGTAGAGGGTATGTGCGTCATAATCGCCGCTGCGCGCTTCGTACTGCTCTATTTCGGCGCGGAGGATTGCCAGTTGACGGTACAAACCGGCGCGCGCATACGGCGGCGTCAGATGGCTGATGATCGTTGCGTAGCCGCGTCGCCGGGCAATCGCCGCTTCTGCCGGATTGTTCAGCGGATACAGATAGAGGTGCGGCGCTTCGCCAAGCAACAGATCGGGCCAGCAATGTTCGGTCAACCCCAGTTGCAGCCCCGGCATCCACTCGGCGGTACCGTGCATACCAACGTGCACAATAGCGTCGGCACGCCAGCGTTGGGTAAGCCAGCGATAGAATGCCACATATTGATGGTGCGGCGTGAAATCGCGGTCGAACAGCAGGCGCATCGGGTCGCCAGGAACACCCATCGGCGGTTGGACCGCAACCATGACATTACCAAAGGAGAGGGTGTCGAGCCGGATCGCATCACGTCCGTGTGGGGCGATTTCTCCGGGAGGCGATCCCCATTTGCAATCGATTCGTTCGGCGTGTGGGGCAGGAACGATAGCGTGATACTCCGCCAGTGACACAACCGCACGCGTCGAGGTCGTGGTATGGGGTTCATCGTTGGCATCGAGAGCGGCGATCTGCTGCGCCAGTTCTTCGACTGTTGCCGGAACGCCCTCCACACGGTACCCTTCGGCGGCAAGGCGCTGAAGGATCGCGTGCAGCGTTGCCGGTACATCGAGCAGCGCCGCTGTACCGAGTTTCCCCAGACCGGGCGGAAAATTGTAGATCACCAGCGCCAACCGCTTTTCGGCATTCGCCTTGCGCCGCAGACGCACCCATCCGGTTACCAGACGCGCCGCGCGCGCCAGACGATCGGGTGTGGCGACGATCCGTTGTTCACGGATTGCGCCCAGCGCCACCGATGCAGTGCTGCCGTCCATTTCCGGCAGGTCGTACATAATCACTGCCTGCATCGGTGCGACGCCGTGAGTATGCCAGTGTTCAAGCTCCTGCATTTGCAGCGGTTGAACGATCATGTACGGCACATCAATGCCTGCAAGCAGGCTGATTGCCGTTTCACGGTACTGCCCCGGTTTGGTCGAACCTGCCGGACCACCGATGATCGGGAAACCCATCGTATTGATGATCAGATCGACCTTCTGCCGTGCCACCCATTCGCGCACTGCGACGTGCATCTCGATACCGCTAACCACAATCGGCAGCACCGCCATCCCCTGCGTCTCCAGCGCTTCGATCAGGTCAGCAACGTACTGCTGGCGCTGAACGATGTGTTTGCGGAACGCGAGGATCGCTACCAGTGGAGCATCGGCGGGAAGCGCAGCGCCCCTTCTGCGCTTCGGGTCACGCTGTTTCCGATACCACTTCAGGTAGGCGTCGGGGTTGGGGAAGAGTTCGTCAGTTGCGGGATGGAAGCACCCCATCATCGGGATCATGCGCACCGGCGCCACATCGAGGCGCTGCCCCAGGCAGTCGCGCAGGATCAGACGGACCATCTGCGTCAGGTTGTAGGGATCGGGCTGGTTCCAGTAGATATTGACGCTGAGCCAGGTGCGGAAATCCTTCAGTTTGGGTGGCATGAGCGGCAACAGTTTTGCCGTGAGTTTGGTCAGTTTCGTATAGGCGTAGAGGGTATCTTCCTCGCGTCCGCGGGTCATCAGGCGCAGCACTGCCTGCATCGGCTTCGGCATCGATGCCCGCCCGCCACTTTGCACACGATACTCGCCAACGCGGGTAAGCGCCATAACTTCGGGCATGCTCTCGAACGCAAACACCGTCGGCGTACCGGCGCGGTCGATCTGTTCCTTCAACCACTGCGCCTGGTCGCGCGTATTGATCAGGGTGATGAAGAGAACGTCTGCCTGTGTGATGGCATCAACCAGCGCCGGATCGCGTCGCTCGACATGCCCGTCGTGGAAGCGCAGCAGACGCACCTCGACACCAGACTGACGCAGGTTCTGTTCGACCTCTTCCCAGATGTGAGCGTTGAAGCGCTCCATGCCAAGAATGAAGGTGAGCGTTCTCATAGCGTCCTCGCCGAACTATGGTTGCAGACAGTGCGCAGCCTTAAGTATACAGGGCGCTCACCGGTGGCACGTGTGGTAAAGCAGAAGCAGAGCGCGATTGTTGGTTAAGAAAACACAACCATATCATCTACCGGGCATGTGTGGAGATTCCGAGAATGGTATGTGAAGGTTTTGCGCAGCGGGTGTGAGAACGAGGGGGTGTCAGGTCGAACGTTGAACGTTGAACGTTGAACGTTGAACGTTGTAACGTTGAACGTTCAACGTTTCCAGGCATCCCCACCCGCAGGTGCGCCAGGTACGAGGAATGGGGGGATCGAAATAAGTTGCAGGCTACGCGCAGAGGCATCGGACACAGCAGCGCCACGATCCTACGAGGGCTGGCGTCGCCAGCGGATATCGCACTCATCGCGGTTGCCGAGGGCGCGTCGCAACACGTCGATCAGGTGCGGACTCGCACCACGTTTGACGAGCAGCGCCAGGGTGTCGCGGTTGATGTAGAAATCAGCGTCAGTCGTGCTCTCGATCTCCAGGTTGTCGAACAGAACGCGCATCTCCCTGCCGGTGACTTCGCCGATTGGCTCGTTGCTCTGCGCATCGGCGATGGTAAAGCGGTCATCGTTCGCCAGCGGCGGATCAAACAGGTCGGCGAGGTTGATGCGAAATGGCAGAATCCGGATCGGTGGCGGCTCTTCGATCACCACCGGCTCGTTCACTTCGTGGAGCAATGTATCGACAATAACGCGCGCGGCATCGGGACGCCCGATGTTGCGGGTGTTTTCGCGCATGCGCGCCAGGCGTTCAGGATTTTGCAGCAGACGATCAACTTTGTAGGCGAGTGTGGTCATCTGATTGCAGCGCAGCGCTGCTCCTTCTTCGAGGAGATGATCACTGTTGCGCTCTTCCTGACCGGGAATGGGCGAAATGATGACCATTGGCAAGCTAGCAGCCATGGCTTCGGAGGAAGTCAATCCGCCTGGCTTGCCGATCAGGATCGTAGCAATCTTCATCAGCGATGGCATATCGTCGGTGAACCCCAGTAAACGGAAGCGCTTCGCCTGCGGTTCGGTCAGTTCGATCAGTTCTCTACGCAGTTCTTCGTTTCTGCCACATACTACGATGACCTGTGATGACGTCCGCATCGTCATGATCTGCTGCACCACTTCGCGCGCCGGACCGATGCCCGCTGCGCCCGCCGACACCAGGATCACCGGCAGATCGGGTTGGAGATGGTAGCGCGCCAGTACCTTATCGCGGTTGATCGGTGCCTCGAAAGCAGGATCGACCGGGATGCCGGAGATAGTGATACGATCCTCCGGCAGACCGAGCGCTATCAGATGCACCTTTGTTTCTTCCAGCGCGACGAAGTAGCGGTTGAAGCGCGGACTGAGCCACATCGAATGGAAGTCGTAATCGGTGGTCACAATTGCCAGCCGGGTGTCGACAGCTTCTTCCGCCAGCAACTGCGCGACGATCCCGGCGGGCATAAAGTGGGTGCAGACAGTGATCGTGGGACGGAACTCGCGAATGAAGCGGGTCAGCGGGTCGGCATTGATCCGGTCGAACAGCAGGCGGAATGCGTCGGTTTTCCACGGCTCATCGCTTGCCTGATACCACCATCCAACCAGTTGCGGGCGTTCCTGAACCAACCGCAGGTAGAGATCGGAATAGAAGGCGCGGTACAGTTCATTGGTGCGTTCGAGCGCATCGAGGTTGACGAGTTCTTCGATCTGCGGCGAACGCTGAAAAACCTTCTCGATCGCGGCAGCAGCAGCCTTGTGCCCGGAACCGGCGCTGGTGGAAAGGATGAGAACACGATGTTTCACGGTGCCTCTCTCTGGTTCTTGTGCCTGTGTTGAACGTCATATGGTCCTGAGCGCGTGTGAACATTCAACGCCTGCCATTCGCGTGAAACCGCTGCGGGTCGAACAACTGGATCAGATGGCGGGTGGCGCCGTCAATGGCAAGATCTGTCAGGATTTCTCCCATCACACTGGCGAATTTGAAACCATGACCGGAGCACGGCGAGGCGATGACGACGTTGGGATGCTGCGGGTGTAAACCAACAACGAAGTGCTGGTCTGGGGTCGTTGTGTACATACAGACCACCGACGCCAGATGTTTGCCGTTGAGTGCTGGAATACGATCGGCTATGGCTGCACGCATAGCCGCAATCTCAGCCGGATGCACCACGCGATCGACAGTATCGGGATCGCACGGTTCACCGGCGCGGAAGAGTGCGACCTTGACGCCGCCCGGTGGTCCTTCCTGATGTGGAAAGCCGTAGAACTGCGTGCCGTCTTCCGCTTCCCAGATATAGATTGGAAAGCGATCGGGAAGAAACGGCTCAAGGCCGCCTTCTGGCTCGAACCAGTGAAGTGTTTGCCGCTCCACAACCAGTGGCAGGCTGAGATCCGCCAGCAGACGCGGCGCCCAGGGACCAGGTGCAACGATCAGCCGCTCCGCGGCATAGCGGCTGCGTGTGGTCGTCACCGTCACCCCGCCTGCACTGGCTTCCCATGTCAGCACCGGCTCCTCAAAGTGCAGCTCAGCGCCAAGCGCAGACGCGCATTGCAGGTGTGCAGCAACACTGGCTTCGGGGTGGACGAAACCAGCCTGGTGTTCGTACAGTGCGACGGTTCCCTCCATCGGACGGAGCGGTGGAAAGCGGCGCCGAATCGTGGCGGCGTCGAGCAGTTCGTACTCCAACCCGTGTTCCTGCGCGCTGCGCAGCGCCCCGGCGAAGGTATGACTCTCAGGAGAACCGATCATCAAACCGCCAGTGATAGTCAGTAGGTGTGTACCACTATCGCGTTCGATTTGCCGCCACAGTTCATAGGCGCGCAAGAGTAATGGCACATATGCTGGATGCTCGAAATACGCCTGGCGAATGATGCGCGACCGACCGTGGCTGGAGCCAAGGGTATGGGCGATTGTGTGACGCTCGATGCCAAGCACGCGCTGTCCACGCCGCGCAACGTGGTATGCTGCGGAGCTTCCCATGCCGCCGAGTCCGATGATGATGACGTCGCATGCTGGTTTCATACCGTGCATTGTAGCACATCCCACTGGCAGAACGACAGGAATGACGGAGGGGCGCCCTGGTGGGTTGCACGTATAATGGTGTTACGGATCGTGTCAGGCAGTAATCCGGCTGGCACACATCCCGATAGACAGGAGAGAGAGTATGCGATCGGGTTTAATGGCAGTCGTGTTCGCCATCATTCTTGTGCATGCGCAGTTCGGCACAATGACCAGCGCAATGTATGGAATACACGTAACGTCCGTGCGGGTCGTCTTTCTTCCACAGATCGTCGCACCGGAGACAACGAATGCGACACCGACCCCAATACCGACACCCACGCCGACTCCGCCACCTCCATCGTTCACGAGTTGCAGCAACGATCCGGGGAGTGCGATCAACTATCCGGTACGCATCGTGACTGTTTTCAAGCAGGCCAGTCCTGAGACGGTGCGCCTGCACAACGTCAGCGCATTCCCGGTCGATCTTACCGGCTGGTGCATGTGTTCAATTAGGGGCGGACAAGAGCATTCCGGCGTTAGCGGCACACTGGCGCCCGGCGAGATACGCGATTTCTCGTATACGGGTTCTGGTTTTATCTGGAACAACAATGAACGTGATCCGGGTACGCTGTACGATGCTGCGGGCCGTCTGATTTCCTACTGGCCCGAAGAATAGCGACACGATGACTCCTCCGCCGGCTGAGCCTGTCGAAGCCTTGCGGAAGAGTACACATCGTGAATCCCACCTGGTGCGGCCCTACCCGGCTTCACCAGCGAATCGCTCACGTCCCAGGTGCGCTCTCCCATCTCCTGCCCTCCGCCTGCATCGTACCTGTCGCACCTGGATGAGCCGGTAGCCGGTTTGCGCCCCTCGTCGTGACTCTCTTCCGCTCACCTTTCCATGGATGGCGTTGTTTTTGTTGCGATACCAGTTGGGCGCCGTTCCGCCACAGCCGCAGATCGATCAACTCGCCGGCCATCTCGCGTGCAGCCTTCAACCCAGTCGCGTACCCCTTTTCGGGTGTGCTCAAATCGAGCGTAGGAATAGCCGCAACATCAGGTTGAATCAGCACATCGGGTGGATACCGTTGTAGACGCAACTCGGTCGCTTCAGCCATCAGCAAACCCAAGGCTCGTTGGGCGACGGCAAATTGCTTCGGTGCGGACATAAAACGTGCCAGTAATCTATCGTTCTCTTCGGGTTGGAGTGAGAAGCTGGCACGGGCATCGCGCAGATCAACGGCGATCACGCGCTGTGCCCCCATCTCATATGCGACGTCAACCGGTAAATTGTTGAGAATACCGCCGTCGGCGAGGAGCCTATCGCCGTAGGGCACCGGCGGGAAGAGCGCCGGTAACGCTGTGGTAGCCAGCAATGCCGGGACGAGTGGCCCTTCGTGGAGAACAACCATCTCGCCGCTTATCAGGTCGGTGGTTACAACCGCACACGGAATGGTGAGATCGGCAAAGGTGCGATCGCCGAGGAGACGATATAACATCTTCTCCCGCCGCCGCTGACCGATGATCCCGGTACCGGTCAGATCAGGTGTGGCAATGCGGCGCAGCGCACTCCGGCGAAAGATGTTTTGAATAGTAGCGAGATCAAAGCCAGCAGAGTAGAATACTGCTACCGCGCCTCCTGCCGACGTGCCGACAATCAGGTCGACAGGGATGTCGAGTTCCTGAATGACCTGCAGGACACCGATGTGCGCGGCTCCTTTACCGCCGCCCCCACTCAGCGCCAGCCCGATCCGGCGTGTTTCTGTGACCGGTACTGGTTGTTGCAGTCGCTCACGGATGTTTGTGATCCAGCGTGTAATATTCATAGCCCCTAATTATACGTAATGTGTCTGGCTTATAAAAAGTGACGGGTGATCAATGTTGACGAATGCGTAACAGTCTCTAACGTACCTGCACCCACCCGATCTGCACCGCATCCTGTCCATTAAGGGATAAAGGGCGACCGGTCGCCAGATCGTATATGACCAGGATTAGACGGTAATCGCCAGGGGGGGTAGTTGCATCGAGCGTGAGGGGCGCATCCTGGCGCACGGCTTCCCCCGGCGTCCACACCGGCGCAGGTCGCCAGTCTCCACCGGGCAACCCATCCCACTGCGCCCATTTGCGATTCTCTTCATCCAGTATCTGCAACGACACCATCGGCATATTAACGGTAGACGCGCGCTCCTCTGCTGCGCGCCAGTATATCTGCACGGTCAGACGTTCGCCGGGAACGATCGGCATATCCGGGATGACGCCGGGAGGAGGCGCGTGTCGTTCGAGGAGTACCTGTTCGATCACGATGCGTAACGCATCGCATATCAACGGTGTTCCGTCGAGAAGTGCACGTCGGTTGGCAGGCAGCGGGAGGGGTTCAGCCCCAACGCGAGCGTTCTCAACCGAGAATGCCACCGGCTCGAAGGTTGTGATCGCGCCGTCTGTGATGCTCATCACCACGATTGGCGCCTGAGCGACTGCAGCACCGCCGCTGTAAATCGTCAGGACACCGAAGTACCGTCCGTCGGGTGGTGCAGCTGTGATGTCCGCCTCCAACAGCGGCGTAGGGTTGCCATTCACCCGCGCTTCGGACACGCCGCGCGCTAGATCGAGCGCCAGTCGCCATTCGCCTGCCGGCGGTGCAGCGCCGAGCACACGTGCGATGCGCTGGGGTGTGTTGAATGTGTCCTCAACGATAATCACTTCGTAGCGCAGTGCGTACCGACCTGGATTTGCCAGGCGCGTGGTGATCACCACCTGATTGCCCTGTTGTTCGGCAGTGACGCTCCACGCGCTCTGAGTCGCATCGAGGACGGCGACCGGCAGCAGCAATGGGGAAGCCACCGGACGCAAGACGGCAGAGATCAGTGCGAGCGGCGCTTCAGGAGTCACCTGCACTGTCGAACCGGCGGTCACTTCGACAGTTGTTATCCCCGCCTGTACCGTGAGCGTCTGCATACGGTCATCAGTGTGCACCAGGACGCGCTGCGGCGCCAGCGACGCCAGCCTCAGATGAATGGTCGTGATCTGGGTAAGGTTCAGGCTCAGAGGGTCTTCAGGTGTAAGCGCGCGGTTGTGCCCGGCGCGACGCCAGATCGCCAGGGACGCAGGCGATTTGGGATCGACCGGAGTATTGTCATGAATCTCACTGCGTCCCGGCAGGAATACGGCATTGTTCGGCATCTCGTACAGTGCGACGACGCTGCTACGCCACAGTTCCCGTCCGCCGATCTCCAGTGGCCACGGCGCTTCACGCGCTGCCAGCACAACATAGTCCGGCGTTCCACCAGGTGGCCAGGATGCCTGTGAGGCATATGCAGCAGGCACACGTCCCCAGATTTCCTTCCCATACAGCATCGTTGCCAGCAACCCATCGATCGGACCGGTCAGAGTCTCATCACCGCTCAGCAGAACCCGCGCTCCTTGCGGCAGGCGCGCTGCTATCGGTTCGAATGCCACAAGATCACGAGTGAAGATCGCCGGTCCACGCATATGGTCGCCAACCGTCAGGATGTGTGACCACCCGACGCAGACAAGCGCCAGCAACGCAGCGCCGGAAGCCAATACCACACCGGTTCGGCGGGCATAGTCGATCAGCCGTTCAGTCCCATGCGCTGCCAGCCCCCATAGAACAAATGTAGTATAGGCGGCGCCTTTCATAAAGCCGTACTCATACGGTCTGCCAAAGCGCAACCAGAGCAATGTTGCGGCAATTGCTCCACCGGCGAGTATCCAGCGCCAGCGGGACACATCACTGCTGCGCGATGGCAGCACCAGACCCGCAGCCGAAAGCAGCATGACTGCAAGTGCCGCAACGCCAACCAGCGGTGCTGGAGGTTGTGCGCCGCCGATCGTCAGACGAAAGACGGTCAGTCCGGCAATCTCGTCCAGACCGATGAACCGGTCAGGTCCGATCTTCGGTTCGATCAGCGAATATCGGAAACTGAATCCCTCGAAATAATCCAGGATGGCAAGGATCGCAGCGATGAACGTCAGACCAGCAAGCGCCAGCGCCGCCAGGGTCAACGAAACCGGGGTAATCCGCTGCTGCGGGTGACGCCGTATTTCTAGCAGGCGCGCCGTGCCGGTTGCGGCAATCAGCGGTACGGCGACAACCAGCGCCGGGTAATAGGCAACCGGTAGAGCCGCAAGAAGAATTCCCGCGAGAATGGCACTGCGCCACGCAGTCCATCGGTGCTGCGCCAGTTCATCCACTGCCGCCAACCCGACAGTCAGCGCCAGGGGCAACAGACACCAGGCGGACATCTGCATCCCGAAATTGAAGTAGCCAATCCAGAGCGGCAGCGACGCCAGCGCGGTCAGCAGTGCGCCGAAGAATGATCCGGTTCGTCCCAACCCCATCGTCGCGCGCAACCAGACGTACACCGCCAGCACACTGAGGGCATGCATCCATGCAATGACCGTTGCGAACGAAACCAGCGCACTGGTCGTGGTCAGGATCATTGTCATCCCATGGAACACCGGGAATCCGAGCGTCAGCCCGATCCGCGGCGGGTGCGCTACCAGGTCGCGCAGCAGACCCGCTGGTGCGTCCATGATCCGTGGCAGGGGATAGTCGATCAGGTGTTGCGCCATCGGCAGGTAGGACTCGGTATCCCATCCACGCCCGATAATGGTCGGGTATCCGTAACTCAGCAGGGGCAGGATGCCGGTCAACAGCGCCAGTAGTGGCGGCGCCAGCGCCTCTGGCTGTGCACGCAGCCATGCCAGCGGTCGTGGTCGTCCTTCGGCGCGCCAGGCAAGGACGTTGAACGCAGTCGCGCCTGCTAGAATTACCACCAGCGTCCAGCGCAGGTTCAAAGCCAGACTCACAAGCATGAACCCGATCCAGAGCACTGTTGCATAGCCGATCAGCGGCGTCAGCGGGGCGCGAAATGGTGCAAGAGCACGGGGCAGCGCCAGCCGCGCCACGCCCCATCCGACGTAGATGCAGAGGAGCGCCGCTGCCGCCACGATGATCGTCAGTTCGATGAGTAATGGCATAGCACGTATCGATGCATCCAAAATCCAGGGGACTCTTCGACTATCCAGAGGACAGGCGCGCTGGCGTATGATACGGGTAGACCGGCAGTTCTGCAAGACCGACTCTGTGATATGATAAACAGACTGTTGCCAGTCCGCCTTCTTGCATCCCATCCGAGGTGTCATCCATGAGCGCCAATCGCTTTGCCTTCTTCAATGGCGAATTTATCCCGATCGACCAGGCGCAGGTCAGCGTTATGACGGCTGCGCTGAACTATGGTCTTGGCGTGTTCGAAGGCATCCGCGCCTACTGGAATGCGGATGAAGCACAACTCTACGTGTTTCATCTGCGTGAACATATGGAGCGTCTGAAGCGTTCGTGCGCAATTATGTTCATGGAACTGCCGTATAGCGTTGATGACCTGTGCAATCTGACGGTCGAACTCCTGCGACGCGAGGGGTTTCGTGAGGATGCCTACATCCGTCCGCTGGTCTTCAAAAGTGATCGCACCATTGCCGTTCGTCTCAACAATATGACTGACGCATTTGCGCTGTATGCAGTTCCCTTCGGACAGTACATTCCCGGATCGGCGGTGCGCGCCTGCGTCTCTTCCTGGCGCCGGATCGAAGATAACATCATGCCATCGCGGGCGAAGGTATCCGGCGGGTATGTGAACTCGGCGCTGGCAAAGACTGAGGCGCTGCTCAACGGCTACGACGAAGCGATTGTCCTTGGCAGTGATGGGCAGGTATCGGAAGCCAGCGCGGCAAACCTGTATATCGTGCGTCATGGCGCACTTGTCACCCCGCCGATCACCAGCGATATTCTGGAAGGGATCACCCGCCGGGTTGTCGCGGAACTGGCACAGGCGGAGTTAGGGATACAGGTGATCGAACGACCGATCGACCGCACGGAACTGTATGTTACCGAAGAAGCGTTTTTCTGTGGCACTGGCGCCGAGGTCAAGCCGATCATCGAGATCGACCGGCGACCGGTTGGGAATGGCGCCGTTGGCAGAATAACGGCGCGTCTGGTGGAACTGTACGGTGCAGTGGTGCGTGGTCAGGCGCCGAAGTATCGTGCCTGGTGCACACCGGTGTATGCTCAGGAATAGGGGGAAGAGCCATGCCGGAAGCGTTGATCATCGATGCGGTGCGCACGCCGATCGGGAAGCGTGGCAGGGCGCTGCGCGATATGCATCCGGTTGATCTGCTGGGGCAGCACATCGCGGCGCTGCTGGCGCGCACCGGTGTCGATCCTGCCGCCATCGACGATGTGATCGCCGGTTGCGTTGGTCAGTCGGGTGAACAGACTGCCAATATCGCACGGAACGCCTGGCTTGCCGCCGGTCTGCCCGAATCGGTTCCAGCAACCACCATTGACCGGCAGTGTGGATCGAGTTTACAGGCGATCCACTTCGCTGCGCAGGGGGTTATGGCAGGCGTGTACGACCTGGTGATTGCCGCGGGTGTCGAGTCGATGACCCGTGTGCCGATCGGCGCTTCGTTACTGGCTGGTCCTGGCACGCCACTCAGCCCAGGGCTGGCAACCCGCTACCGATTGGAGGGCGGATGGTTCGATCAGGCGCGCGGCGCAGAGTGGATCGCGCGCGAATGGGGTTTTACCCGCGAAGATCTCGACCGGTACAGCCTGCGCAGTCATCATCTGGCTGCCAGCGCGCACGCTGTCGGACGTTTCACTACCGAGATTATCCCGGTGTCGTTGAGAGACGGTGCGCACTTCGACGCTGATGAAGGCATCCGTCCCGATACGTCAGCCGATCAACTTGCTGCTCTCAAACCCGCCTTCCCCGGTCTGGATCTGATTACTGCCGGCAACGCCAGCCAGATTTCGGACGGCGCTGCCGCAACGCTGATCGCATCGCCATTCGCTGTCCAGGCGTTTGGGCTGCGTCCACGGGCGCGGTTCGTCGCTTTTGCCATCGTCGGTGTCGATCCGATCACCATGCTGACCGGTCCCATCCCGGCGACGCGCCGTGTACTGGAGGGTGCAGGTCTCCAGGTAGGCGACATCGACCTGTTCGAAGTCAATGAAGCATTTGCACCGGTTGTGCTTGCGTGGCAACGTGAGATCGGCGCACCGTGGGAGCGAGTCAACGTTAACGGTGGTGCAATTGCGCTTGGTCACCCGCTGGGTGCAACCGGTGCGCGGATCATGGCGACGCTGCTGTACGAACTGGAGCGACGCGGTGGACGTTACGGATTGATCGCCATCTGTGAAGGAGGCGGCATGGCGAACGCGACGATTATCGAGCGGGTATAATTGGGGCGACTACTGTTTCAGTAAGAAGCCGGTAGTATAGCAGAGCAGCGATTGACCAAAACGCACCTTCCTCCGGATATTCTGGACGACGTTGAAAAAGCGAAGTCGATCCTGGTTCATCACGGAGCGCAGAGGATCATTCTGTACGGCTCACTGGCAAGAGGAGACTACCGTCCGGAGTCCGACATCGATCTCGGTGTGGAGGGCGTTCCCGACAACGAATATTTCCGTACTGTCGCCGAATGCCTCATGGAGATCGATAGACCGGTAAGTGTCATCGATCTGAAAGATATCAAGGGGTATTTCAGGGAGGTTGTTTATGAATGCAAATGAACTAAGAGCCTATCCGAAATTCGTTTCGGTCCCCCATTGTCTGCATACAGTACTACTGCGGGCGAGGAATGCCCGGAAACGTTGAACGTTGAACCAGATAGCGCCTGGAAACTCACACAACGCTGCAACACCTCTCATTCGCTACCTGACGATAGACCCGTTCGATACCATTGATCATGCGCTCGCGCACAAAGAGTTCCCGTACACGGCGGACGCCAGCAGCGCCAAAGCGCTGACGTAGCGCCGGGTCGTCCAGCAGCCGCTGGATCGCCTGCGCCAGCGCCGTCACATCACCTGGTGGAACAACCAGACCAGTCTCGTTATGGATGTTCACAAAATCGGTTCCGGTTCCTAGGGCAGTGCTGATGCACGGCAGACCGCTTGCGAGCGCTTCCGCCAGCGCAATGCCAAACGCCTCTGCGCGCAGGTGCGAAGGCAGCACAAAGACATCCGCCTGACGGTACAAATCCGGAAGATCTTCATCAGCGACATCCCCCAGAAAGCGCACCCGGTCACCCAAGCCGGCATCGATAACCTGCCGCTCCAGTCGCATACGCTCTGGACCGTCTCCGGCAATCCAGAGTTCCGCGCCTGCAACCCGTCGCAGCGCTTCAATCAGGACATGCAGCCCCTTGTAATACCGCAGTCGCCCGACGAACAGCAGCCGCAGGACATCACGCGCCTGTCTGTTTCCTGGAGTAAAACGCATCACGTCGATGCCGAGAGGAACGACATCACACTTCGTCGCGTGAGGACGGAGGAAAGGGGAAGATACAATATACCCTGGACTCGATGCGATGATCCGGGCAGCACGGCGTAGCGTCAGCGCCTGTAATGGTCGATAGATGCGCAGCAGGTTCTTTTGCCGCACAATATCGCTCTGGTAGGAAACGATCAGCGGCGGCGATCCAGGCGCTGCCAGCGCCGCCAGATCGCCTGGCGGGTAGGGAAATTGGAGATGAACAATGTCAGCAAAAATCGTGCGCGCCAGTGCAATCATTGCCGGGCTAAGCGGCGTCGATGCCAGATGTAGCATCCGCGCCGCCCGGATCACAGTCAGAGCCGGCGATGATTGTTCAATGCATGTGCGGCGATCCGTACTGGTCACCAGTACCGTCACCCGATGCCCGCGCGCAACCAGTCCTTCTGCTAGGTCGCGCACGTGCCCCTCAATGCCGCCCAAAACCGGCGGATAGTCTTTGTAGATGTGAAGAATATGCACTGCTATGCTGCAAACGCCTGAATGAACGCCCCCATGCAGCGCATTGCCGTCCAGTAGTCGTCCAGACGAATGTTTTCATTGGGTGCGTGCACCTGGGATCCCTGGTATCCTGTGCCGCACCCCGATGCCATGGGTGTACCCACGGTGGTGCAAACCGGGTAGACTGGGCCGGTGCCCGCCATCGTGGGGTAAATGACGGGTTCTTTGTGATATGTTGCCCGAATAGCGGTCGTCATTGCCTGAACAACATGCGAATTGGGATCGGAGCGTCCCGGTTTCTCGTGCCCATACTCGATGATTGCGATATCGTCGAAGCCGTGTGCATCGAGATGCTGGCGCAACGCCGCTACCACATCTGCCGGATCCATATCGGGAACCAGGCGAAAGTCGATCTTGGCGCGTGCTTCGGACGGCAGCACCGTCTTCGATCCTTCGCCGGTGTATCCGGCAAACAAGCCGCAGATCGTACAGGTAGGATTGAATAGATGTGCTTTCAGACGCTCAATCCCACGCATGCCACCGAGAAACTGCGGAATGCCGAAATCCGCCAGCAGCGCATCGTCGTCGAGGGGGATGCGTGCCAGCGCCGCCATGTCCGCTTCCGATGGCGGACGCACACGGTCGTAAAAGCCGGGTATCAGCACCCGCTCATCGGGCGCCTTGAGCGTCGCTAGCGCCCATACGAGGCGCCACGCCGGATTGGGAACCATCGTTGCATTGGCGGAGTGCAGGTCATACGCTGCGCCACGCACCACCAGTTCAACATAGCAGATACCCTTTGCGCCACATGCGATGGTGGGTTGCTCGAGTGCATTTACCCCTCCAGTTTCCCACAGACATCCATCGGCGCGCAACAGTTCGGGATGGCTCTGGCAGAAAGCCTCGAGGTTGACCGATCCGATCTCTTCTTCACCTTCGACGAGAAAGTTGATGCGACAGGGGAGTTCGCCCTGCGTGGCAAGCCATGACTCGATAGCCTGAATGCGGAGCATCAGGTTGCCCTTGTTATCTGCAACACCGCGTGCGTACAGTTTGCCGTCGCGCAGGGTCGGTTCAAAAGGCGGAGAATGCCACAGGTCGAGCGGTTCCGGCGGTTGAACGTCGTAGTGATCGTAGACCAGGAGCGTCCGCGTACCGTTGCCGATACTGCCATACACGACCGGTGCAGCGCCGGGCATGCGGGATATCTCCACCTGTGCACCGAGCCGTTCGAGCCGCTGTGCAACGAGCGTCGCCGTCTCCTCGATACCAATCCCCTGGGCTGCAATTGACGGCTGACGCAGCAACGCGCAGAGTTCGTCGAAGTAGCGCCCCTTATTTTCTTCAATGTGCGCATCGAAACGATTCATAGTGTGCAACCCTTCAAACGCAACAGCGTAAAGGCTCCTTATCAGGAACCGGCAGTGATCGTTTATACTATTGCCGCATAGTGTACCACGGTTCTCGGTTCTCAGTTCTCACCATGTACCACTACCCTGGCGCGCTTCACATGCATACCCGCTTCTCCGATGGTAGCGGCAGCGTCGAAGACCTGGCGCGTGCAGCGCGTGACGCCGGGTTGCGCTGGATTATCATCACCGACCACGACGACTTGCGGGCAAAGCCCTGGGAAGGGTGGCAGAACGATGTGCTGGTCATCGTTGGTCACGAGATTACGCCGGCGCGTAACCATTTTCTGGCGCTCAGCATTGATCGCGTCATCGACAATCGCCTGCCGCCGCAAACGTTCGTTGATCAGGTGTACGACGCCGGCGGATTCGGCATCATTGCCCATCCCGATGAGCGGGTGAAAAACAGTTTCAAAGACATCTACCGTTGGAACGATTGGGGCATCGATGGTCCGCGCCAGCGCAACGGGCGCACCGTCGGGATCGAATTATGGAATCTGATGAGCGATTGGGGTGAGCATCTCACCTCGCGTAACAAGGAACTGATCTACTTTTTTCCGCGTCTCGGAATAAGCGGTCCGACACCGGAAACCATGGCGTGGTGGGATCGGCTCAATATGGCAGGACGGCGCACCTTTGGCGTTGGCGGGGTCGACGCCCATGCTTTCGTCCGTCAGGCATTATGGGGGAAGGTTGAAGTCTTTCCCTACCGCTGGATGTTTGGTACGCTGACCAACTATGTACTCCTGCCAGAACGGTTATCGCTCGATCCAGTCGCGGCAATTCACACTGTGCTCGACGCTCTGGCGAATGGGCGATCCTATTTCGTCAATCGTCTCGACGGCGATTGTCCGAATCTGACGTTTCATGCGGTACGCGGTGCTGAACGCTGGCATCCAGGTGATACCGCCAGTCTGCGTGGCGGACCGCTCACCTTCGTCGCCGATGTAGGATGCGATGCTGAAGTGCATCTGATCCACGACGGACGCATCCTGGCGCGTGGACTGCGCATCCTGCGGCACTCGGTCATCATGCCCGGCGTCTATCGTCTGGAAGCATACCGTCGTGGCAGACCGTGGTTGTACGCCAATCCGGTGTTCGTTGCCAGTATGCAGGTGTGACTGCGAGATCGGCGACGATACACCTGTCTGCCGCAAGTGCCGGCAGGGGTGGACGACGGCAGTGCCATCGTCTTACCCTTTCCATCGTCCCACCCGTACCATTGCCTCACCCGCGCCGTCTCTCACCCGTACTGTCGTCTCACCCGCGCCGTCTCTCACCTGTGCTATCGTCCTTCCTGCTGGGTTCAGGATTCGTCATTTCGGCACATGGGTCCCATCTCGTCTATCACTCTTCCACCTTGCCGTGTTGCGCGCAGCGACCCCGCCATATCGCCCATGCGCATACCAGCGCCAACGCAATCTGTGGTGCAGCGGCGCCCATCCACACGACAGAACGCAGCAGAAAGCGAAAGCATTCGACCTGAAGAGCTTCGTGCACCGGAAGATCAACCGGAGCGTCCCAATCGAACGAGCACAAACGTTCCAGGTACCCCGCGCACACACATCCTTCCAGGCTGAAGATGGCAATCGTATTGCACAGACGATACGCAAGGCGCAGATCACACGCCAGCTCTTCCCACGACAACGGTGCAATCTGGTCAGCGCCGCCGACGCTCACCCCGCCGCCTGTGCTGCCGATCTCCAGCGCCTGGACTTCGCGCCCGTAGCTCCACAGCACGCCTGCCCCAAAGGGACGCAGAAAACTGCTGTAGAGCATGGGCAGTTCGCAGTCAACCGGTACATCCAGTAACCCTGTCAGGCACTGCAACAAGGTTGCGTTGACGTGCCGCTCATCGAGCGCAAATGGCAGGATGTAGCTTTCAGTCTGGTATCCATCTGCGCGTATCCGTTCCGCCAGTTCGCGGTACGCGGCAACTGCGTGGCGCCGGTGCTGGTGATCGAACAGATTGTGCAGCATCACCCGCGCCAGATGGCGACGATCCGCGAGAATAGCGCGCAGATCGCGCATGTCGAACTCAATATCCAGACCGATTGCGCGCTAGGTCAATCCGTGCTCCGCTGTCCATTCTCGAAAAGAAGCGTATCGCGCCACCGCCTGGCGATAATTGTTCACATTGAACCAGTACCCCTGATCTTCCGACAACAACAGCCAGGCAGTCAGCGGAATACCTGCGTCGCTCAGGCGACGCAGCACTGCAGCCCGTTCTGCGCTCAGGTCCAGCACGCCGATGCATATTCCTGCACCCAGCGCCCGCACATGCTCAATAACCGTCGGTTCGGCAAACAGCCGAACCAGTGCTGTACGCTCCAGTTCGCAGAAGAACGTCAGGCATGGCGCGGCTGTCATTGATCGATCCAGGCATCGGTACGCCGCGCTACCTCTTCATACACCTGGCGCACCAGTTTCAACCCCTCCTCAGTGACGACCGGCATATTGCGGTACACCTGCTTGTCGAGCATGCGTTCCTTGATCCCGCCGGGCCAGATGCGCCACGAGTCGTTGTCGATCACATCGGCAACCAGCAACCTGCCCGAGGCATCGCGCCCAAACTCGATCTTCAGATCGCACAGCACAACATCCTGCTTCGCCCATGCCTGCTCGATCAGTAGAAAGACACGCCGCGACTCGGACGCCATCTCTTCGACTTCAGCAGTGCTGGCGATCCCCTGCGCGATGATCTCTTCCGACGTGATCTGCGGATCGTGACGCACATCGTCCTTCAGGAAAAACTCCAGGAGCGGTGGATCGAAGCGCGTTCCTTCGGCAACCCCAGGATTCCGCCGGATGTACGATCCGGTCGCTATCCGCCGGTTCACCACTTCAAGCGGGATCATGGCGCAACGGTACACAACCATCATCGATGGCTCAGGCGCAGCAACGAAGTGGGTGGCGACGCCAGCGCGGTTGAGCATGACAAAGACGTTGGATGTGGTGCGCCCGCTCAGCGCGCCTTTGCCGGGAATGATATGGCGACGGGCGCCATCGCCAGCGCTGATCCCATCCTTGTGAACGATGATCGCCAGCGTCGGATCGGTAGGGTGCGCATAAACGATTTTGGTCTTACCTTCGGCAAGTTTCTCTCCCAGGTGCATCGGTCGTTCCTTTCGCGCAGACGCGCCAGTTCTTCTTCGAGCGCCGCAACTCGCGCGGCAAGTTCCTCGGCGCGCCGCCGTTCCGCCTCTTCTGGCAGCAGCACGAGCGAGCCATCAGGGTGAAACAGACGTGGCCAGGTATGCTCCTCACCCAGATAGACACCACGCCACGGACCATCCAGAAACCGAGTTGCTCACTCCATAATCGCCCATGCTCGTTCAGGGTCAACGGATGGTAGCGCATATCCGGTCCCAACCGCCATCCCAGCAGACGCTCGACTTCCGGCGCAATGCAGAAGTACTCAGGGGTGCGAAACCGCTGTTCGTACAGATCCTTCTTCACCCCAAGATCAACGCTCTCCGTGCTCGCCGACAACAGTTCGATGATGACATCGGAATACCGCCCATCCTCATCCCAGATCACCCAGTAGAGCCGCGGCTTCGTGCCGTCTACCCCCTTGACGACGTAGAGATCGGGACCACGGTATTCGTTGTTGCGGATCTGCTTCCAGCTGTAGTACACGAACATGTTGACGCCAATGTAGCAGTCGGTCATCACGCCGCCATGCGCCGCAACATAGGCGGCTTTGAGGATCACGGCGCTGTGCGCATGCCAGGGCGACTCCATACGTCCTCCATCGTCGTATGGCAGGTTGCCGGGCGGCGAGATCAGCACCCCACACGGCAGTTGAGCCCCGGTAGGCGGCGCTGCCGGATCGGTTGCGGTTGAAGCACTCATTGGCTGCTACTCCTGTGCCTGCCATGTCCACACGAAGAGGTGGAACCCGGAAATGGCAGGTTGTCAAACACATGTTCGTATCAGTCGATCAACCGGACATCGCTGCCGGTAACGATTTCACCGACCGGCGATGCTTCGGGAACGGCGCGCAACGCAGCGTCGGCAGCGTCCGACGGGACGATCACCAGCATGCCGAGACCCATGTTCAGCGTGCGGAATGCTTCGTGTTCATCGAGACCGGCAGCCCGCACAACAAGGGTGCAGATCGGCGGGATCGTCCATGTTCCGCGTCGGATGACGGCGCCACACCCTTCTGGAAGCACGCGCGGCAGGTTCTCGTAGATACCGCCACCCGTAATGTGCGCCATTGCGCATACTGCAATGCCAGCCGCTTCGAGTTGCTCAAAGGCGCGAAGGTAGACACGGTGCGGTTCGAGCAGTGCGTCGCCGATGCTTCTGCCGTTCAGTTCAGCCGGCTGCGCGTTGTAGCCATAGGCGCTGCCGGGACCCAGCACCCGCCGTGCCAGAGAGTAGCCGTTGGTGTGCAATCCGCTCGACGGCAGCGCCAGGATGACATCACCCGCTGCAACGTTACGTGGGAGCATCTGCGTCCGTCGGACAATACCGACGATCGTCCCTGCCAGTTCGAATGCGCCCTCGCGGTAGACATCCGGCATCTGCGCGGTTTCTCCGCCGAGCAGGACGCATCCAACCTCGCGGCAGGCTGCCGCAACACCTGCCACCAGCGTTGCCGCGCGCTGCGGGTCGAGGCGATCAACCGCCAGATAGTCGAGCAGGAATAGCGGGCGCGCTCCCTGCACCAGAATATCGTTGACGCAGTGATTGACCAGATCGTAGCCGAGGGTTTCATAGCGACCGAGCGCCGCTGCCACGAGCGTTTTCGTGCCAACGCTGTCGGTCGATGCAACCAGAACGATATCGTTGGTCTCGCCCTCCGCAGCGGTGCGCAGATCGAGACACCCACCGAACGCCCCCATTCCCGCCAGGACTGCGGGCGAGTAGGTCGAGCGAACGGCTGCTGCCATCAACTGTCTGGCGTGCCCGGCGGCATCGATATCGACGCCTGCTTCACGATACACGGTCATGCATATGCTCCGTCAAGGTGATTGTTCACTTCCTGTATCTTACCACGAACATGTTGCTGCTGACGCCGTGTGCTATACTGTCCGCGTCCCGCGAAATGGCGTGGAGGTGAATCATGGCACGTAAAACGTCGAACCATCGACCCGGACTGCTCGACCGATTGCTGCGGATCGAACGTTCAGAGTCACACGATCATATCGAATCCGAAGTGGTTGAATTGCAGCACGCGTCGATCGGATCGGTCGATGCACAGAAGGCGACGGTATCACGTGCACTGGTACGGTCGGTGACGGCGCAGGACGATGTTGCAATGACGCTGAGCGGCGCGCTGGCTGTGCATGCCGGCGGCGATGTGAGTATGACCGGGAGCGCCTCTCCGTTGGTGATCGCAGCACGGGATGCACGGCTGAGCAACACTTCGACAGGAATTGTGACTGCACGCGAGGCGCGCGTTGAGTCGGGCATGGTTGGGGTTTTGCTGGCAGGTTCGGCGACGCTCGGTGATCGGACGCGTGTGATGCTGAGTGGGCGCGATGCGCTGCTGTTTGGCGCAGCCGTCGGTATCTTCTTCCCACTGGTCGCCTACCTGTTGCGGCGTTTTGCTCCACAGCCAAAAGAGCAGGAACCACGCCCCTGGTATACGCGCGTCGGTCTCTGGGCGCTGCGACAAACCATTGTGCTCGGCAGCGCTGCGCTGCTCGGATGGATTGCCTATCGCACGCTGCGCAACCGTGTGACACGCCTGCTGCCCGCTATGATCCATCGGTGAACGCTGATGAAACACACCCTCCGATTGCACCTGACATGTATCGACCCGCCGCCGGCGCAGCACAATGGGCAGACGACTGAGTTCGGATTGCAGGACCGTGATGGACATCTGATGCCTGGTTGTGCACTCCCCAACGGCGCACTGCTCTTCTCGTTCGAGGTCCAGGCGGCATATCGTCCCGATGGCAGCGTGGTCATCAGCGGATGCTTCGTTCACGGTCCGCCGCAGGGTCGCTTCCTTTACCTGGGCTGGCGACCGCCCGGCGGCGTCTGGATCCGGCGTATCAAGGTTCCGCTCGTGGCGATTACAGCGGAACTGGCAAAGGCGGGAGTGCTGGCAGCATCTGTTGCGGGTGACCGTGCTGGCACGGTTGCGCTGCACCAGTCCTGGTATGTGCCGCCAGATAACGGCGAAATACAGATGTAGTGGATGTCATGGAAGCCTTGCAGCAGTCGGTTGTTGCCCGTCGCCGCCTGGTGGTGCGCGGCATTGTACAGGGTGTCGGCTTTCGCCCCTTCGTCTACGGGCTGGCACAGCGCTTCGGGCTAGGTGGGTTCGTGTTCAATGACAGCAACGGTGTGACCCTGGAGATTGAAGGTCCCGTCAGTGCGCTCGATGCATTCGAGCAGACGTTGCGCACCACGCCGCCGCCGCTGGCGCGGATCGATGCGGTGATCACCACGATGGTCACGCCGCATGGCGAAACATCCTTTCATATCGCAACGAGTCGCGCCGCAGCCGCGCGCACTGTCCTCATCTCGCCCGATGTCGCTCCGTGCGCTGATTGCCTGCGCGAACTGTTCGACCCGCATGACCGCCGCTTCGGTTATCCGTTCATCAATTGCACGAACTGCGGTCCGAGGTTTACGATCGTGCTCGATGTACCATATGATCGGGCGCAGACGACGATGTGCGTCTTTCCGATGTGCCCGGCATGCCAGGCGGAGTATGATGATCCCTTGAACCGCCGCTTCCATGCGCAACCCAACGCCTGCGCTGTGTGCGGTCCTTCACTGGCGTTCCACTGGTGGTCGTCAGCATCGCTCAATCTTCCTGTCGCTGCGTCTCCGCTCGAGCAGGCAGTGTTGGCATTGACGCATGGCGCAATCCTGGCAATCAAGGGGTTGGGCGGGTATCATCTGGCTTGCAATGCGCTCGATCACGATGCGGTTGCGCGCCTGCGCGCCCGGAAACAGCGCGAAGCCAAACCGTTTGCCCTGATGGCGCCCGACCTGGCGACGATCCGACGGTTATGTTATGTCAATCAAGAAGAGGCGGATCTCCTCGAAGCGCACCAGCGACCGATCGTGTTGCTCGACGCGCTGCCCGATGCGCCGGTTGCACCGTCGGTTGCACCGGGGTACGCAACGCTCGGTGTCATGTTGCCGTACACACCGTTGCACCATCTGCTGCTGCGCGCATACGCAGCAGCGATGCCAGATAAGCCGGCTGTGCTGGTGATGACTAGTGGTAACCTGAGTGATGAACCGATTGCCTACCGCGACGACGATGCCAGCGTGCGGCTGCGATCGATCGCCGATGGTGCGCTCACCCACAATCGTGACATTCATATGCGCTGCGATGACTCGGTGGCGCGCATTGTTGCGGGTGGGGTGCAACTGCTGCGCCGGTCGCGCGGGTACGCTCCCGAACCAGTGACATTGACGTTCGATATTCCCAAACCGCTCCTAGCGACCGGCGGGCACCTGAAGAACACCTTCTGTCTAGCAAAAGGGCGCGACGCTTTTCTCAGCCATCACATCGGCGACCTGGAAAACCTGGAGACGCTGACGTCTTTCCGTGAAGGGGTGCGCCACTTTGCCAGGCTTTTTGATTGTGAACCAGAAGTTGTGGCATACGACCTGCATCCTGAGTACCTGGCGACCAAAGAGGCGCTGGCAGCGGACATTCCGCTGAAAATCGGGGTACAGCATCATCACGCCCATATTGCCAGCGTTCTGGCAGAACATGGCATTGCAGGACCGGTCATCGGCGTGGCAGCGGATGGCACAGGATATGGTCTCGATGGCGCAATCTGGGGATGTGAGGTGTTAATCGCCGATCTACGCGATTGCACCCGTTTCGCACATCTGGCGTATGTACCGCTTCCCGGCGGTGATGCGGCGGTGCGACAGGTCTGGCGTATCGGCGCGACGTATCTGTACCGCGCTTTCGGCGATGCGTTCCTTGACCTAGATATCCCGTTCGTGCAGCGGATCGACCGCAAACAGTGGCGACTGATCGCCCGAATGATCGAACGCGGTGTCAATGCGCCGCCAACGTCGAGCCTGGGACGCCTGTTCGATACGGTTGCCGCGATCACCGGCATCCGCGATGTTGCGTTGTACGAGGGGCAGGCGGCGATCGAATTGGAGACGACCGCAACACCCGATCCGCATCCATATCCGTTTGCGTTGCTTCCGGGAATGCCAGCGCGCATCGATGTCATGCCTGCTATTCGCGCCATTGTGGAAGATATCCGGGCAGGCGCATCGATTGCCCGGATCGGCGGACGTTTTCACAGCACAGTCGCTGAAATGCTGGCGCAGGCGTGCGAACAGGCGCGTACGACCGGCGCCCCCAATGTGGTGGCGCTCAGCGGCGGCGTTTTTCAGAACCGACATCTGACCGAATTGCTGGTGCAACGCCTGGAGCGCGCCGGGTTTCGTGTGCTGCTCAACCGGCGTGTTCCACCAAACGACGGCGGTCTTTGCCTGGGACAGGCGGCAGTCGCTGCAGCGCGACTGCGGGAACAGGGTTGAAGCGTTCTGCACATCAGGAAATGCCTTATGGAACATACGCTCACATCACCGCTCGACATGCATATTCACTTTCGCGCAGGCGCCATGTTGCAAACGGTCGCGCCTCTATCGGCGCACGACTTTGCCGGCGGCGTAATCATGCCCAACCTGGTTCCGCCGGTGGATACGCTCGAGCGCCTGCTGCGCTACCGCGCTGAGATCGACGCAGTGGTCGGCAGTACAGGATTCATCCCCTACATGACGCTCTTCTTCCGCGCCTACAGCGAAGCCGAGTTACGCGCCGCACGACCGCATATCATCGGGATCAAACTCTACCCGGCAGGCGTCACGACCAACAGCGAGGCAGGTGTGCAGAGCATTCGCGATGCTGAGCCGACTCTGGTGGTGATGGAAGAACTCGGTATTCCACTCCTCGTTCACGGTGAAACCGCTGGCTTCGTGCTCGACCGCGAGCGTGAATTCTTGCCGATCTACGCGCATCTGGCGCGGCGCTTTCCGCGTTTGACCATTGTCATGGAGCATATCACCACCCGCGAAGCCGTTGCGCTGCTCGATGAGTACCCCAACCTGTACGCCACTATTACCCTGCACCATCTGCAGATGACGCTCGATGACGTGGCAGGCGGGCTGTTGCAACCACACCTGTTCTGCAAGCCAATTGCCAAACGTCCTGAGGACCGCGACGCGCTACTGCGTGCTGCACTCGCCCCACACCCAAAAGTTATGTTCGGCAGCGACTCCGCACCGCATCCAATCAGTGCCAAGGAAGCCGCCGCCTGCGCAGCCGGGATTTTCAGCGCACCAGTTGCGCTGCCGCTGCTGACGGAGATATTCGCGCAACACGATGCACTCGATCGCTTGCAGCATTTCGTGTCGGACAATGCGCAGCGGATCTATGGCATAACGCCACCGGAGAAAAAAGTGTTCCTCCGGCGAGAGGAATGGAGCGTTCCGCTGCGATATGGCGATGTGACGCCATACCGTGCCGGCAGCACGGTTGCGTGGCGGGTGGTGATGAACTGTGAGATCGCCGGGTGACCGCCATACATTTCGGTCAACATCCAGGTCGGCGCAGGTTCTTGGTGCTACGCCAGACGACCGCTCCAGTGATCCGGAATATATGGTGACAGACACCTGCTCTTTCTGGCATCTGTTCTGACTTGTGCCATTTGTCACATTGCGTCTCGTAACTTGCTATGATACACTAAGCGTACAGAAAACGTTAAGAATCCAGGCTCCGCCGTACCGAATGTCGCTCGACGGAGAAATGTATGTCTACAAAACGGACAGCGCCGCGCAAAGTGACGATCAGTCAGATCGCGAAAGAGGCTGGTGTTTCAAAGACGGCGGTATCCTTCGCATTCAACGATCCGTCGCAACTCTCGCCTGCTACAGTCAGCCATATTCGTGCTATTGCCGAACGATTGGGATATTCGCCCGATCCGATTGCGCGCAGCATGACGACACGCCGGACGAATGCACTCGGCGTGTTGCTGCCGCTGGATATCGCGGCGACAATGGCGAACCCCTTCTTCCCGCTGTTCCTGCGTGGCGTTGGTACGGTGTGCGGCGCTACAGGAATGACATTGATGCTGGTACCGCCGTTATGGGGTTCGATGCTCAAAGCCATTCCCCACGCAACCGTCGATGGATTCATCGTAATCGGGCTGGAAATTGACCGTGGCGAGGTGCAGCAACTGCGTCGACGGCGCGTGCCTTTCGTGATGGTCGACGGTGACGCGCCGGAAGATATTCCTGCAATCAACGTCGATGACCGTTGCGGTGCACGCGCGGCGATGATGCACATCCTGAGCCTGGGTCACCGCCGGATCGGGATCGTCTCACTGGAGTCCTGGCATCATCGCTATGAGGATTTCACCGGTACGCTTGCAGCCCGCTTTGCCGGATACTGCGGAGGGCTGGCGGAGTATGGTCGCACTATCGATGATCCCGATATTCAGATCGTGACGGTTTCGACCAGTCGTGCCGGTGGGATCGAGGCATTCATCCGACTCTGGCGATCTGAGACACCGCCAACTGCGATTGTGGCGATGAGTGATATTACAGCGCTGGGTGTGCTCGAAGCGGCAAAGGCGCACGGTGTACGCGTGCCCGACCAGCTTTCGATTGTGGGGTTCGACGATCTGCCGGAAGCCGCAAACGCAGCACCGCCGCTGACGACAGTGCACCAACCAATCGAAGAGAAGGGACGACTCGCGGCAGAGATGCTGGTGGCAGCGCTCGATGACGAGGAGAGTGAGCCGGTACACCATCTTCTGCCCACCGAATTGCTCGTGCGCGGCTCGACCTGTGCACCGGTCTGGTCTGCCCAACCGGTGTCCACCTAGAAAGGGATTGTCATGTTCATCCTCGGTGTGCTGATTGCGATTGGTGCGGCAGTAGCGTTCGCTGCGCTCGGTCTGGCGACTCTTTTCGGCGGCGCCCGCTCGACAGGCGAACAGATCATTCCCGGCTTCGTTCCCGACCGGGCAGGAAGCGCCGAGCGCACGCTGACCCTTATTGCAGTATGGGTTCCGGTAGTTGTCGTAACGATCTTCGGCGTCTACACGGCGTACCGGATCATTGAGATGGTCATTCAGGCGCTGGTGTAGGCTGCTGTTTTACCAGGTCGAGCGCCTGACGCAGCGCCGACTCGTAGATTGGGTCGTGGCGCGTCAGACGCAGTTCGTCGGCAATCAGGGCTGCTGCATCGAGCACCGGTAAATGCACGGCACGCTCAACCGGCATCAGGTCATCGATGATGGTGCACGCTGCCAGGTGATCCCCGGTTGTACTGCGGGTGACGGTAAACCGGGCGTCAGGTGCATCCAGCGTCGCCGATACCAGATCTTCGGCAGTTTCGGTTGCGACTTCTACCCGCTCGATCAGCACCGAGCCGCCATCGGGTCGTGACAGCACAGCGCCGGTACTGTGTACTGTGAACAGGCGCCAGTCGAGACGAGCAGCCATCCAGCCGGCAAGCAACAGAGCGGCAGTCGCTCCGTGTGGGACGTGCGAAATTGTGACGCGCTCAATCGACTGCAAACGCCGGCGTGCGGGCGGCGCATCGAACAGTTGCGCAATCTGCTCCCGCCAGGGGGTCAAACGTCCCCACACAAAATCGCTCACCGCCAGTCCTGCATCGATCAACCCCCGCACTGCGTGCAGCGCCTCCACTCCCCCCAGCATCCGCGCCGTATCCAGGATCAGGCGATCTGCCACAGATTGCAGATTCGCCAGCAACATACTGTCGGGGAGATGGTCGAGCGTCCACCACAGGATTACCGGTACATCCGGTTCCAGCAGTGAGAGGACGATCCCCGGAATGTACGGACCGGCGGCGCGTGGCGCAACGACGGTGATCTGCTCGCCACATACCTGTGGACGACCCGGTAGCGCAAGCGAGCAGTGCGCCTGCACCCAGGCCTCCAGTCGCGGTTGCGGCGCAGTGGCGCCCTCGTCGCTATCGAGCGCTGCTACGATAGCCCGATGCGGTCGCAGCGCCGTCAGTCGTGCAATGATATTGGTGACCGGTGCAACCTTCGCGGTATTGGTCAGGACAACCAGATTGAAGACACACGCGCGCATGAGTGCGACGCCGCCTGCCTGGCTCGCCTCCGTTGCAGCACTCCAGAGGCGCGACAGTTCACGCTCGATGGCGCTAGCATCGACCTGTATCAGTCGCGTCGAGGGTGTGGTGAACATATCGGTCACAATCGCCTCCATTTCGCCCCGACGGACGCAATCAGATCATCGGCACACGCAGGTCCCCAGCTCCCTGCACTGTAGTTAGGGAACGCCAGCGGCGGCGCTGCTGCCCACCCTTCGAGCACCGGATCGAGCAGTGACCACATCACCTCGACCTCGTCGCTCCGAATGAACAGGGTCGAGTCGCCCAGCAGTGCATCCAGCAGTAACCGTTCATACGCTTCGGGAGACTCGACGCCAAATGCTGCATTGTAGCGAAAATCCATCATGACCGGACGAATGATATTTGACTGACCAGGGACTTTGGAGTCGAAGCGTAGCGAGATCCCCTCGTCTGGCTGGATGTTGATCGCCAGTACATTCGGCTCGATACCACTCAGAGGACCATTTTCGAACAGCATGAGCGGCGCCATTTTGAACTGGATGGCAATCTCGCTGACACGTTTGGGCAACCTTTTACCGGTGCGCAAAAAGAACGGCACCCCTGCCCAGCGCCAGCTCTCGATGTACAACTGCAGCGCCACAAAAGTCTCGGTATGCGAATCGGGCGCTACCCCCGGCTCTTCACGATACCCCAGCACAGGCACGCCGCCAACCGCTCCGGCGCCATACTGACCGCGTACAGTCGCCTGCTTGACCCCGGTTGGCTCAATGGGGCGAACTGCGCGCAACACCTTGACTTTCTCATCCCGCACTGCATCGGCGCGGTACCCCACCGGTGGCTCCATCGCGGTCAACGAGAGGAGTTGCAACAAATGGTTCTGCACCATATCGCGCAGGGCACCGGTACGGTCGTAGTAACCGCCGCGTCCTTCGACGCCAACGCTTTCGGCAACGGTGATCTGCACATGATCGACGTAGCGGCGATTCCAGAGCGGCTCGAAAATACCGTTGGCAAAGCGAAACACCAGGATATTTTGAACGGTTTCCTTGCCCAGATAGTGATCGATCCGATAGATCTGCTGTTCCTCGAACACCTGATGCACCACACGATCGAGCGCTTTTGCGCTTTCCAGGTCCGAACCAAACGGCTTCTCGATGATGATACGGGTCCATCCGCCATTTGGCGACCGGTTCAGACCGGCTTCGCCCAATCGCTGCACAATTTCGGCATACGACTCAGGTGGCGTCGCCAGGTAGAAGAGGCGGTTGCCACCTGTGCCCCGCGTAGCATCGAGCTGGTCGAGACGACTGGCAAGCGCAATATATCCCTGTGGGTCATCGAACGCCGATCGAATGTAGAAACAACCGGCAGCGAAACCCCGCCACAACGCATCATCGATACCGGTGCGCGCGTGCTGGCGCGCACTTTGCAACAGTGACTCGCGAAAATAGTCATCGCTCCAATCACGCCGGGCAAACCCTACGACGCTGAATCCCGGCGGAAGCAACCGTTCTCGCTGCAGTTGATAGAGTGCCGGAATGAGTTTTCGATGTGTCAGATCGCCCGTCGCGCCAAAGATGACCACTGTGCACGGCGGTGGCGTGCGTTGCATCCGCATGCCCGAACGCAACGGATTGACGATGGGTGCAGGTGTGTTCATCCTTTCGTTCCTGTGCTATGTTTACGGTTCAACAGTCGGCGTTGGCGATGCCGATTCTCGGAAGGGGCGTGGTCGATCGGGCAGCGATCCGCGCAGGATCTGACCGCCGTTGACCATGTAGATCACCGGACGACTGCCGCTTTCATCGATAAAGATGCTGACCAACTGATCGAGCGCAAGCGAACCATCGGGCGGAGCGCTAATCTGCTGAATGAACTCGCCGGTCTGCTTGTCGATCTGAATGATGCGCCCATTGAAACTATCGACCAGAAAGATCGAGCCGCTGTCCGGCGGACCGGTGACAAAAAAGCGGGTTGCGGTTACCAGCGGCGGGCGGATCTGAGGAACCGGGATTTCTCGCTCAAATGCGCGCTCTCCGGTACTGTTGGTTGCAAAGATCAACACGCGACCATCCGGCAGCAGAAGATTGATCTTGCCATCGACCGCCAGATCGGTAGCGCTCTCTACCTCGCGCCCGCCATCATTCTGGATCCACGGAAGGGGAAAGGCGCCATACTCGCCGCTCAGGTAGCGCAGAACATTGTTGCGCGAAGCGCCAAGGACGTACAGGTTCCCTTCGTAGTTGACCGCGCGAAAACGCGCACCGACGCGCCCCCATTCCTCGCTTCCTGTCAGAATGCTGTATCTCCATTCGTTGCCACTGCGGAAATAGAAGGTGAACGGGCCGTTCTCGCCACTCTGCGCCACAGCAACGATGTTATCGATGCGCCAGGCTGTAGCGCGCACACGTCCGACACTCAGCGGACCAATGGTATCTTCAGGGCGGAGGAATGGCTGCGCCACGCCGCCGGTACGCGGCGCCCGGTACAGAACGCCCGCATTCGTGTCGAGCAGATAAATGGCGCCAAACGATTCAGTATCGGTCACCGTGCGGGGTGGCGGCGGCACGACCACCGTATCGAACAGTCCACCTGGCAACGGATGGCGCGTGACTTCGGTCAAATCCTTGAAATAAGTCTGTTTTTGCACAGCTGCCAGCGCCCTGACATACTCGCGCATCAACTCATCGTAGCGCTGGCGATTTGCCGTCGTTGCTGTGATAATTTCCGAGCTGCGCAGCGCAGCCAGCACTTCTTCGGCTGCAATCAGGCGTTCCTGTGCGGCTACTTCATCGGGTGCTTCACGAATCGCAGCGACCGACTGTTCTGCCGCGGTCAGCGCGTTATCCGCTTCGCGTAGCGCATTCTCTCGGCTCAGAGTCATGCCGTACAGAATGAGCAGGCTGATTAGTGAGACCAGCAGCAGCAAGAGCGTCCATGGAAAAGGCGGGTTCTGCCGCCGGTAACTGAGACCGGCAGGACGGTGCTGACGCGGCAACGCGCGTGGTGGCGCAGAAGGGCGCGGACGCAAACGCCGGACAATCGCATCGCTGATGCGCGTGAATGGGCTTGCCAGTTGCTCAAATGCACCTGAAGATAGCGACGGTCGTCCTGTCCTTCCCATCCCTTGTCGCTGCGCAAATGTGATTTCTACTGGAACATCTCCCAAATCAAGCACGCGTTCTGGCGCCGGCGTATCACGAAACGACACTTCTCCCAGCAGCGCGCTGGGAGTCATCGGCGTTTGCCGGGACGGACGACTGGTTACCGGCGCGGAGCGATGGTTCGTATCCGGGTGTGGCGACTCATCCAGCTTGAGTGGTCGTGGAACCGGCGGCGGATCGGGCGAGTATGGCGGTTCTTCGTATGGACGCTCCAGGCGCGCCTCTTCTTCTGCCAGGCGAGCACGGGCGATTTCCCGTCGCTTGCGCGCTTCACGCTCCGCCGGACCGCGCACCAGCCAGATCAGATCGGCGCTAGCGCGTGCAAGAGAGGCTGCTATCCCACTGAGCGCCAGTTTTGTCCGTTCGTTGACACTGGCTGCGCTGAATGGCGATGCCTGAGCCGCAGGACTCAGCCGTGCGAAGGTCATGGCAATAATGCCATGCGCATCAGCAACCTGATGATGGCGGCACAGCGCCGTGATCGCAGCCACCACATCCTCCGGCTCGGACGACCGTAGCAGGCGGGTGACTTCTTCGCGCGAGAAGAGGTCGGACAGATTACTGGTACAGATAATAACCCCATCGCCGGGACGCAAAACGGCGCGGTACAGGTCAGGCTCGATGGTGAGGCTAGCGCCAAGCGCGCGTGAACGAAACAGGGTTGCTGTTCCGCCCCAGGCGGCATTTGCCGGCAGGGCGCGCAACCGCCCTTCCGCCATAACATACGCCTGTGCAGGGGCAACCTGAGCAATGAACAGGTCACGATCCTTGATCACGGCACACGTCAGACCCACGACGGCGCGTTTTGGCGGCGGTGCATTGAAATTCTGCTGGTACAGCACGCGATTGGCAGCCAGGATCGCTTTGCGCAGCGAAGAAGTCACAGAAAACGATGGATCGTCGTAAAACACCCTGCGAATCGTGCGCATGACGAGCAGGCAGGCGTCGCGCCCGCGTGACACATCCTGATCAGATTCGACCACGATATGCAGTTGCCCTTTGCGCGCTTCAGGAGCAAGGGGGTTGGACGGCGCGGCTGTGAGTGTCAGGTCGCTCCCTGACTGCGGAATACCGCTCACCAGTCCGAACGAACTGAACCGTGTGACGTTCCCGGGCATGAGATCTCTTCTTTGCTCCAATCCGTACCGCATTATAGCATGCAAAATTGGTGCAGAACCTGACCAGGAGGTACGCTCTATGGCTCGCGCTATCTGGAATGGCGTCGTCATCGCAGAAAGTGATGCGACTATCGTTGTCGAGGGAAATCACTACTTCCCACCGGATTCGGTCAAGCGCGAATATCTGCGCGACAGCGCCACACATACGGTATGTGGCTGGAAAGGGGTTGCAAGTTACTACGATGTGGTTGTCAACGATGCTGTGAACCGCGATGCTGCGTGGTACTACCCGGAACCGAAAGAGGGCGCGCGCCGGATTGCGGGATATATCGCCTTCTGGCGCGCTGTGAAAGTTGAAGTCTGAGCGTCGCCCACCCCGGCGTCGCCGGTGCAGCACGCGGCACGCTCTGATCACCCGATCATGACCACGTGAACCTCACGCGGTCCGTGCACACCCAGCGTAAGGGTCAGTTCGATATCAGCGGTGCGACTCGGACCGGTGATCAGAGTCAATGCGCTGGCGTCGGCGAGCACATCGCCATACGTCTGTTTGATGCGTTCAATCGCCTCACCCAACCCGCGCACAAACTGCTCTCGACGCACAACGGCGATAAACACCGGCGCGAGGAGTGATGCCATCCGTGGTCGCCCGGCGCCACTGTGAATGACCAGGGTGGCGCTCTCGGCGACCGCTGCATCGACCCCGGAGATACATACCGGCGCGCGCTCGTGTGCCTGCAATAACGCCACGCGCTGATCTGGCGCACCTGCAACCTGCCCGTCGAGACGAGTCACCCCGCGCTGCTGCAATAGAGCCGCAAGACCGGGAAGAGCGATGTGATCGAAATCCCACGTTATCACTTCCCGCGCCTCGTGCTGCTGAAGTATATCGGCGATAACTTCCAGCGCCGCTTCGTCGTTGGTGCAGAAATGCGGGTATGCCTGGAGTTTCGTCAGTTCGGCGGCGAACTGCTGCGCCAGGTCGTCGTGGGTGACAGGATGAACGAAGGGGGGCGGCGTGTGCGATGCACGCGCCGACTCATTCTCCAGGAACGGGCGGGTGGTGCGCAACCCGGCGCGGATGCGCTCGATGATGCGTTCACGGCTGTTGTTCATATCTGCGCTCGCTATTGCTATTTAAGGAAGCACATTGTGTGCAATACTATTATAGAACAGATCAGGTTTCGTAATAGCAATCCCGGAAGTTGCGTGATAGAATGCAACTCAATCGAGGAGGAATTCACGCCATCGCCGGAGAGTCCTGCTATGAGACGCCTGATCGCCGCCCTCACGCACGTCGATGCCCACTCCCCTGACAAACGACGGCGCGGACGTATTCTGGTCACTATCTGTTTTGGCGTCGTAGCGCTTTTGCTGAGTGTTGGATTGGGATTGACCCTGATGCAACCGTCCATCGGGCGGTTTGTCAATCTGGGGCTTGCCATCCTGGTGTTTACTGTGGCGGGAGTGCTGGGACGCAAGGGGTTCGTCAGTGTTGGCGCGTACATGCTGATTGTTGTCAGCGTGATCGGTGCAACCAGCGGCGTCGTGCTCAATCCTTCATCAACGTTCAATACATTCTACCTCATTGTCAGTGTGTTACTTGCCAGCGTGCTCCTCCCGCCACGCCAGATCTGGGTCGTGCTCGGTCTCTGCCTTGCGGTGCTTGCCAGTGTTGTATCGCTGGTCTCTCCTGAAGTTCGCACAGCATCCACGCTCAACCTGGCAGCTGCGCATCTGACGGTGCTCCTGATCGTCAGCGCATTTATTGCTTTTATCGGATCGCAGAGCCTTTCGGCGGCGCTGGCAGCGGCGGATAATGCCCGTCAGCACGCCGAAGAGGCGAACCGACAACTCGCTATTGCCAATGCAACGCTGGAGGAGCGGGTCGAAGAACGAACGGCGGAGTTGCGCCGCCTCGCCGATGAGCAGCGCGCGGCTGTTCTCCAGATGGAGGAGAGTCTCAAAGCACAGCAGCACCTGAACCGGATCATCGCGGAACTAGCTGTACCGGTCATTCCTGTTACCGACGACACGCTCATTATCCCGCTGATCGGCAATATCGACAGTGATCGGGTGTATCACCTGCTCAACTCGGCGCTGCAAGCCATTGAGCAGGCCCGTGCCCGCACCCTGATTATCGATATTACCGGCGCCGCGGTCATCGACAGTCAGGTTGCTGCTGCGCTGGTGCAGGTGGCAGAGGCGGCTCGTCTGATGGGCGCCGAAACCATTCTTGCCGGGATTCGCCCTGAAGTTGCGCAAACGCTTGTCGGTCTTGGCGCTTCGATGGCAGGACTGCGCACTGCGGCGACCTTACAGGCGGCGTTGAAACCCCTGCGAAACGGTAGATAGCGTTGTCCATATTCCTGATGATCAGGCGAAGGCAATGCCTTTACCTACCTTCACTCCTCGCGCAGCGCCAGCGCCGGCGATGTTTGCCCCATACGCCATGCCGGGTACAGCCCGGCCAGCAGTGCGGCGACGATCGCCACCGCGACCGCCTGCGCAAACAGTGTGCCGTTCAGCTCGAAGAGCAGCGTCCAGCCGAATGAGCGCCGGTTGATCACATACACCAGCACAGCCGCCATCATCACTCCCACCGGAATCGCCAGCACCCCCGCAAATAACCCCATCAGTCCGGTTTGCCCGATGACCAGACCCCACAACTGGCGCGGCGTCAGTCCATTGGCGCGCAGCACGCCCATCTCGCGCGCCCGTTCGAGTTGCAGCGCCATGAGCGCCGCGAGAATGCCGATGAACGCCACAATCGTCGCAAGCAGTTGCAGCACTGTCGTAATTGCAAACGTGCGATCAAAAATTGCCATCGATGTCTCGCGCAGCCCACGGTTCGAGACGATATTGACCGCAAGACCGGGCGGCATCCGCGCGCGCAGATCGCGCACCAGGTCATCGACGTTCACCCCCGGCGCAACGTACAGTCCGAGTGATGAGAGTCGCCGGTCGTCCCACAGTTCGCGGTACACCGCAAGGTCGATCATCGCCACACCCTGATCGCTGCCATAATCGTAGAAGACGCCAGCAATCGGAAACTGCCGTTCGCCACGGTCGGTCAGGAGCGTGAGCGTATCACCAGGACGCAGATTGTGACGGTACGCGAGTGGTTCCGAGATCAGCGCCGCGCCACTGGCGAACGCCTGCCAGGCAGCAGACTCATCGACAGCACCAGCCCACTGGAAAATGCGACGATCTGCCGGCGTCACATCCAGCGCAATCGTCAGCAACGGTCCAACGCTACTCTCGATGGTGGCGCTGCGGTAGCGCCGATATCGCTCGACGCCCGGCGCTTCGAGAATGCGCTGGATCGCCTCTTCCGGTAGTGGCGAGTCGAGACGGTTGCCGCGCGCACTCGGCGCAGACACGAAAATATCGGCGCGAATGGTCTGTTCCAGCCAGCGTTCAACCGTCGTGCGGAAACTACTCACCATCAGACCGACGCCAATCGTCACAGAGACGGCGATCATGAGCGCAGCAACGGCAACCGAGGTGCGACTGAGGGAGGCAACAATGTCACGTGCTGCCATGCGTCCCAGCAAGCCGAAGATACGTCCGGCGACCGGTCGTGTCGCGGCGGCAAGCCCCTGCATCACCAGTGGCGTCAGCGCTGCTGCACCGACGGTCAACGCCAGCAATCCGCCGAAACTCAGCGTCAGACTGCGCCCCGGCACGATGAGCAGTCCCAACCCTGCCAGCAGGAGTGCCACGCCGCCGAGCGCTGCCAGACGCACCGCGCGACGCGCCCGATCCTCATACGACGAGCGACGCAGCACTGTGCGCGGCGGCGTCAATGTCGCTTCGACGGCAGGAACTGCCGCAGCCACCAGCGTCGCCGCAACGCCGAGCGCAAACCCCTTGAGGAGCACACCGGGCGCGACATCAACCGAACGCACCGTAACGGCAAAATAGAGGTCGTTGATCGTCTGCGTCACAAACCCAACCAGACCGCGCCCCAGCGCTACGCCCAGCGCCAGACCCGCCAGTGCGCCGATCAACCCGATCAGCAGCGCTTCTCCCAGGGTCAGCGCCAGTATCTGCCGCTGCGATACGCCGATGCAGCGCAATGTTCCGATCATCCCGCGCCGCTGCACCACCGAGAAGGTCATGGTGTTGTAGATCAGAAATGTGCCGACGACCAGCGCCAGCAGACTGAGCGCCGAGAGGTTGAGTTCGAATGCCGCCGTCATCTGCTGCACGGCATTGCTGCGCTCTTCGGGGCGCTCGATGCGCGTACCTGGCGGTAATGCAGCCGCAATGCGCTGTACCAGCGCTTCCCCTTCCGCACCATCGGGAATGATCAGGTCGATGCTGCTCAACCTGCCGATGCTTCCCATCCACTCCTGCGCCGTGGCAATATCGACGATCAGCAAGCCGTCGAGCGCGCGCCGACTGGCATCGTCGGCAGGCTCCAGCAACCCCACAATCTCTGCCTCAACCGTTGTTGCGCCGATCATAAGCGGCAGGCGCGCGCCGCTGACAATACCGGCTTCACGCGCAGTTTCCGCCGAAATGAGCGCCGCGTTGGGGCGTGTCATCAGCAGGCTATAGCACCCAAACCCCTGGCACCCCTCCTGCGCCGACGGTGTACGGTCGAGTCCGGCGCTAGCGCCGGACGCGCCCGTGATCCAGGGGCGGAACGGCGCCTCCGCCACCGGGTCGATCCCCAGGATGCGGAGCGTCAACCCGTTGCGATCCCGTGCAACCGCTTCACCCTCAACCAGTGGCGCCGCCAGGCGCACCTCCAGTTCGAGCCGTACCCGGCGGTACACCTCCTCCGGTATACCCGACGGACCGCCGGTAATGCGGTGGGTCGTGCGACCGGTGAGCGTCTCGGTTGAGAGCAGAAACGCCCGACGAGCGCTATCGTTCGCCAGGTCGATCGACACAACCACCGCCACCCCAAGCGCAACTCCCAGGATCGCCAGACCAAACTGCCACGGATGGCGCACAATGTAGCGGATCGATGTCTTCAGAAGGGTCAACGGCATCGTTTACTCACATATGCTATTGCTCATACACAATCTTCCCGCCGGCTATGGTCATCACAACCGGAACATGCGCAATGCGTTCCGGTTCGACATCCAGCAGACTCTCGCCAAGGACGACAATATCGGCGTACCTGTCCGGCGCCAGCGCCCCCTGCTCGCGTTCGGCGAATGCAGCATACGCGCTGCCCCATGTGTAACTACGGATTGCATCCATCAAACCGATTGCCTGATGTGGGGCAATACGGCGACCATTGTGCGCCGTGCGCGTCACCGCCGCCGCGATCCCCTGCAATGGCGCAAAATCCGGCAACACCGGGTTGTCTGAACCGTTTGCCAGCACAACACCGGCGCGCTGTAACGCACCCCAGGCATGCCCCCAGGGCGCCAGTTCCGCTCCCAGTCGCGTTACGTCCCCCTCTTCCCAGAAGGTAAAGCAGGATTGCACGGCAGCAACGACCCCCAGACGTGCAAATCGTTCCGGCAGACCGGGGTGGATAACCTCGACATGTTCGATGCGGTGGCGATGATCCGAACGGGGCAGCACGGTCAGTGCACGCTCATATGCGTCGAGCACCATTGTTACTGCTGCGTCGCCGATGGCATGGATCGCCACCTGAAACCCGGCGCGGTGCGCGCGGAGCACCAGTGCATCGAGTTCTTCCGGCGACATCAGCGGAAAACCGCAGTTGTCCGGTTCATCGCCGTACCCCCTGGTCAGCCACGCCGTGCCGCCACCGAGCGTTCCATCCGCAAAATACTTGATCGCGCCGAAGCGCAACCATTCATCGTCACGCCACACCGCGCGCCATGCACCCGCTTCGGCAGTCTCCAGCACGTGCCCGGCAATTGCGCCATACGCCAGCACATACATCCGTAAACCGATCCCGCCGCCACGGATCGCATCAGCGGCGATCTCCAGGTCGCGCATCCCATTGACGTGCCCCAGCGCCGCCTCGCCAATAGCGACGATGCCACGCCGGTGATACTCGCGGGCTGCATCACGCAGCCCACTCTGCCAGTCGATAACGGGCGCTTCGACTGCGCTAGACACCAGCGACATTGCCGCTTCCAGCAAAGCACCAGTCAGATGACCATCGACATCACGCTCGATACGCCCTCCGGGAGGGTCGGGGGTCAGTGGTGTCACTCCGGCGTGCGCTAGCGCCAGCGAATTCGCCAGCGCCATGTGGCTACAGGCGCGATAGACCAGCAGCGGATGCCCGGGAACGGCGGCATCGAGTTCCGCCAGCGTTGGATGGCGACGCTCCGCCAGTCGCCCCTGGTCATGCCCGACGGCAACAATCCACGATCCGGCGGGGCGATGTTCCGCAGCGGCGCGCAGGCGCTCCAGCACCTCCGGAATGCTGAACGTATCCCACAGCGGCACGCGGGTGCGGCTGCGCACATAACTCAGCAGATGCTGGTGTGAGTCGTGAAATGCCGGGAGGACGGCATACTCCGGCGGAGGACGCACCACCCGCGTCGCCGCGCCTGCCAGCTTCTTGATAGCCTTAGACCGACCAACCGCAAGAATACGGTCGTCGCGAATGGCAACTGCGCCGTCGCGGATCGGCTGCGCGATGATCGGATAGACCGTTGCGCCGGAGAGGATGAGGTGTGGTGTTCTCACGATTGCTCCTGCCACAAACCAGATGGACAGCGACTCCGGCTACCAACTGTGTCACCGAAAACGCTGCCGGTTGCTTTCGTTTGCCTGCCGACCGCTATCTGATTGCCGGAAAGAACGTACCTGACGTGTATTGTAGCAAAATCTGCGCCACGGATGGGGATAGCCATGCACCACGTCCTCTCCTCTTGCTGCAACGACGTGACCGTTCATAGACCGGCAAAAACCACGAACGGAACGCGGCTTTCCACACGCACCCTGCCGGTTGCGGCGAAAACGGCTTCATTCATTCACATAAGCGACCGGATGTGACGGAGAGCGAAGATTGCGACGCCAGCCGGAGCAACCGGCAAGGTGATTCACGACTCAAGACACTGCTCACCAGCAGTGGTGGGCGCTGTTCTGATCAAACCCGGCGACTGCGTCGGGACTCCTGTGCCGCCAGCCAGATGTATCTGCTCACATACCAGGACGCAAGGCGTGTAGACGTTTTGTAGACGCCCCTTGTGGACACTCGACCGCAAACGATCGGCAACGACACAAGAGGGACGTATGGGACAACACAGCACGGCACTGTCGTTACACACGCCGCGTCATCTGGCGGGCAATCTCGTTCCCGGATGGGGTATGAGTGACCGTTCCCGCCCTGCCTGAATGAGGGGACCCGGCATCCGGATTGCGGAAAGCATCATTCGCTGTGTTCGCCACTGCTGGCGAACCTGGGGCTGGATCATCAGAGTGACAGGCGTGATTGGCGGATGGCTACCGCACAGCGGAGTGTGACATCGGTGAGTATGAGCTTCAAGTACGATGGGTTCATCTCCCCGTGGTACTGAAACAGTGATGAGCCGTGCAATCGTGGTGTGCTTGTAGACGTTTTGTAGACGCCTCCCTGCTATGCTGAGAGGAGTCGCAAGGAGCCATCTCCTAGCCGTCTGGAAGGGGGCAAGCGTCGGGACAATCATTGCGGTGGGAATGTCGGAGCACATCAACGACCGGAGGGAAACTATGCAGTAATACACACTCGTTCTGACGAACAGACGATGACGTGGTTACCGGCGATGAGCAAACCACCAGGCATTGACCTGTCGTCAATTGTGGATCGCTTGTGCAAGGGAGACATACAATGCCCATCACTCGCTTTGTCCTGGTTGCAGTGATCCTGGCTTTGTTCGCCTGCTCGTCAGGCGGCGGGGCAACCGTTCAACCGTCGCCTGTAGTGGCGACCTCTACGCCGACCGTTCAACCGTCGCCTGTGGTGGCGATCCCCACACCGACCGTTCAACTGTCGCCTGTGGCGATGACCGTTCAACCATCGCCTGTAGCGGCGACCCCCACGCCGACCGTTCAACCCGTGTCTGCCGCCGGTCAGTGCCTGAACCCCTATTACCCTGTGGTTCAGGGCGCCACCTGGCAATACCAGATAAGCGGCGCGAGCAGCGATACGTTCGTGCGGATAATCACCCGGGTTCGAGAAGACGGCTTCGACGATCAGGATGTGTTCAGCAGCGGCGTTACCCGCCAGGGCAGCTGGCAATGTCAGCAGGGCAATCTCATCGGTCTGACACTCGGTTCCAGTCCCAGCGTCGCTCTCTCCAACAACCAGATGAACGCCACGTTTACGGTGGAGTCCAATACGGGCATCTCTTTCCCCGCCAGTCCTCAGCCAGGCGCCGAATGGACGCAAACCATCGTCTATGGCGGTCAATCCAATATCGGCGGTACGACCATAGAGTCGCGCACCACGATGGAGTTGTCGTGCAAAGCCATTGGCGTGGAACGGGTGAGCGTGCCGGGCGGCGACTTCGAAGCCTTGCGGGTTGACTGCACGACCAGATTTGACATCTCACTCTCAGGCGCTGCAGCTATGAGTACGACCGCAACCGGTTCCGCCTGGTATGCGTCGGGGGTGGGGCTGGTCAAATCGCGGGACTCCAGCGATACGAGCGTGACCGACATCGTGCTGCTTTCCTATTCCATTCCCTAACATGCATTCAATGACAAGGAGCAAAGACTGTGTGGGACTTTAGCATCGGCAAGGCATTCAGCTCGATGATCCGCACCATGCCGTTCATTGGCTTTCGTCTTGCCATCTATGTCGGTATCACGCTCGCGTATATCGTTGCCACCGGCGGCGGCGCCGGCATCGGATACATGCTGGGCAGCATCCTTGGGGATGCCGACACCGCAGGAGACGGTGCGTTTTGGGGCGGATTGTTCGGCTTCGGGTTCGTGTCGGGCGCGTTGTACTTTGCCCGCGAGTATCTGCTGTACATTGTCAAAGCAGGGCACATTGCAGCACTAGTGTGCCTGATGGATGACCAGCCCATACCAGAAGGAACGGGGCAGATCGCGTATGCCTCTCAGATCGTGAAAGCGCGCTTCGCCGAAGCTTCACTGCTCTTCGGCGTCGATCAGCTCATTAAGGGCATCATCCGCACCATGAACAGGGCATTGCTGACCATCAGTAGCTTCCTGCCCATCCCATGGTTCGGCTGCCGACAACTTCAATGCTTCGCTGCCGGTCTAGTTGGCGTTGTATCGATGCCGAGCACCGAATAGAGCGGGCACACGCCAAAAATGGCAGTGATCAGTAGAATAATTGCCACCACAGCGGCAAGGATCTGCCAGAAGCCGCTCAGTAGCACAAACGTGGCAACGAGCAGGATGATACCGGCAATTGCCCGGATGCCACGATCGAAAGGACCGACATTTTGATGGAACATCGTTGTCCCTCCTTTCGGGTTGTGGTTGGACTGTTTCATTGTTCCGCTCTATTAGACGTGGCATCCGTGAAAAATGTTACATAGTGCAGAGGAACATAGTGAGGAACGATGAGGCGTGGCATCGCATCGTTGGGGCACAAATGCCGCTGTGACACTCATCGCGGGTTCCCCTGTAGGGGGAAGTTAGGGGCGGACAGAATATATGAGCTGACACAACTTCTGCCGCATTGGAACGCCCTGGCGCGTGGTTCTGGTCTCCCCTCTGCCGCACGCGGGAGAGGGGCTGGGGGTGAGGGCCAACCAGCGCATCCCAATGCCGTAAAGCCCCTTGACGCTCATGTGTTCTGTCTGCCCTTAAAATGGGGAAACAGGGGTGCCACGCACCCAAGTTGGGGCACAACGACACGATGAGACGCTCATCGCAGCGCGAGGATCACCGCAAGCGTGATCGCCATGAGCAGAATAATGGCGTATAGCACGATGCGCTCAACATCATAGAGGGTCATATCGCCTTTGAGCGTATTATCGAAGCCGATGAACGCCAGCGTGCGCGGTTGATCGCGAAAGCGATAATCAACCTCGGTGACCGGAACGCCGCGAATGATCAGTTCAGTGGCGATAACGCGGGTATCATCACCGCAACCACGCTGCGCCTCCTCGATCAGTTCTTTCAGCGGTGCAACCTGATACCAGCGCCCCTCGCGCAGCGAAACCGGACCCTCGAAGACCTTCTGCGCTTTCGCCTGGAGCGTGGGCCTGTGCAGGCCGCTCAGGTCATCCTCATTGAAATAGGCGCGCGCGGAACGCGACCAAGAGAAAACCTTCTCTTCGAGCAACTGTCCGGTTCCCTCGCAGCGTTCACACTCTTCGCGCCCATATCCGCGGCAGGTTGGACACTCTTCCGAGAGTTGCTCGGCGCGTGTTGTGCCATCTGGCTCCTTCACCCTGCGCGTTCGCAAAACGGTCCCGCTTCCCTCGCACGTTCGGCATGCAATTCTGCCGGCGCCACCGCATTCCGGGCAACCAACCACCCGCTGCGATCCAGGAAGAATGATCGTCTCGGCAGCGTGCGTCTCAAACGGCGGCAGATCGGGAACCGGCGTCTCCCATAGACCCGTCTCGCGCACCGGCGTCAGCGCGCCGCCGCGATGCACACCAAGCCGCACCTGCGGCGAGGTGCGGGTTTCATATGCCACGCGCAACTCGTAGAAGTAGAGGTTGTAACTGACAATCTGCTCCGGCTCGATCAGATGACCGAGTTGCGGTCGGTGCGTCCAGCGCTGGCGACTCCAGCGATCCAGCAGGCGCCGGATGGCATCGACCCGGTGCAGTGCATCGGCACGGGCACGGCTGCGGGCAACGAAATCGGCGTCGATCTGATCACCCAGCACTGTTTCGAGCGGGTTTTCGAGCCATTCGGCGATCGGCTCCCAGCGCGACTCCTCCATATCGACCGTGGCGGCGTCGATCTGCACGCGCAACGCCTGCCGCAGCGCCGTGATCGCCTGACCCGCGCTACTGTAGCGCTGAGACGGATGGTGCGCCATCAGACGCTGGATCACCCGATCAACCGCAGTGAGCGCTCCATTCCGCAGCGCCAGCGACGGCGGCGAACCGGCTGGCGGCGGCGGTTCGCCGCTGAACATGTGGTAGATGACCGCACCGAGGCTGTACAGATCGTTTGCCGGCGTCGGTTGCCCGGAGCGCAACGTCTGTTCTGGGGCAGTATACGGCGTGCGATAGTCAGTATCGTCGATACTCGACAGATCGGGAGTATCCGGCGCTGCTGCCAGACTCAGATTCGTCAGATATGCGGTTCCCTGCGGTGTGATCAAAATGTTCGCCGGTTGCACATCGCGGTGGACGATCTGCTGTGCGTGCAGGTAATCGAGCACACTGGCGAGTTGCGTGGCGATACGGAGCGCCTGCAATGGATCGAGCGCCCCACCCGCCAGTACGTCTTGCAACGAGCGCGTATCCAGGTATGGCGTCACCAGATAGTGCCCGATCCGCTCATCGTGACCGGCATCGATCACCGGCAGCAGGTTGGGATGGGTCAGGTGCGCGGCGAGACGACCGGCAAGCTGAAAACGGCTCGATGACACCCAGTCGGTACGGTGGAGCACTGAGACCAGTACCGGGCGGTCGAGCGTCAGATGCGTGGCGCGGTAGACGACCGCCAGTTCGTCCTGACCGATGCGCTGTTCGAGGCGATAGTTGCGCAGTTCGCGGGCAGGACCCGACTGCGACGCCGAGCCGGTTGCGTCGCCATTGCCGGAGGGTGACTGTGCCCGTAGGGTCGCCATTGCCAGCCTTCAGTGCAGAACAAAACGCTTCGAGCAACACCAGTGCGAGGAGTATAACGCGATGTGCCGCCGAACGCAAACTGACGCACCATTCGGTAGCAACAAGAAGCTATATTTCTGCGCGATCGCCTCAACATGAACGGTATCGATCGTGCCACTAATTATAGCACACATGTTCGCTCTTCAGAACCACAATGTTCAACGTCCAACGTCCAACGTTCGACATCCCCGGTTGACAGGCGCTTTCACAATAGGTACACTACCCTGTGCGCAACACGCTCATCCAAAGGAGGGAGCGGCGTGTGCCGGTTCATCGCAGGAGAGATGCAGTGCTGGAAAGTGTACCGAGCGGTCTGGTGACCATTGCCGCCTTTCTTCTCATGCTGGGACTGCTGGTGCTGGTGCATGAGTTGGGGCATTTTTTGACAGCAGTATGGTTTGGCATCAAAGTCGAAGAGTTTGGTCTCGGATACCCGCCGCGAGCAATGGTGCTCTTCGAACGGAATGGCGTCAGGTATACCCTCAACTGGTTGCCGATTGGCGGGTTTGTCCGCTTCAGCGGTGAAGGCGATCAGATCTACGGCGTCGGCAGTCTGGCGGCTGCGTCACCCTGGAAAAAAATCGCCGTGCTGTTCGCAGGTCCGCTGATGAATCTGCTGCTGACATTCGTCATTTTCAGCGCCATTTTTATGGTACGTGGCGTTCCTGCCACCTTCGACGGCGCGCGGATCGATATAGTCTATCCGGGAACACCAGCCGAACGCGCCGGGTTGCGCAGCGGCGATCTTCTGCTCTCTCTTGCCGATCGTTCACTCGACACCAATCTGAGCGTGATTCGCCAGATCGCGGCAGAAAACCGCGAACGTCCGATCGAGGCGGTCGTTGAGCGCGATGGTGCTCGCATCGTCCTCGTCGTCACCCCCGGCAGGTGGGAGCGTAATGGTGTGGTGTACGAAAATGGCTTCGGTTTCGCCTATGCTCCCAACATTCAGATCGTTCCGGCAACCCTGCCTCAGGCATTGACTACCGGGTTCGCGTACACCTTCGAGATCCTTGGGCGCTTTATTGGCGGCATCGGGCAAATGCTCGGCAGCCTGCTGGGGCTGAACCAGGCGCCGCCAGGCGGAGTCGCCGGCGTAGTCGGAATTGCGCGCGGAACCGGAGAAGTTATCCAGCGCGATGGTTGGATCGGCTTCTGGCAGTGGACAGCGCTCATCAGTCTCAACCTGTTCTTGATCAACCTGCTGCCTATCCCAGCGCTGGACGGCAGTCACATCCTGTTCGCCCTGATCGAGATTGCGCGCGGTGGAAAGAAGATCCCGCCGGAGCGTGAAGCGATGGTGCACGCTATCGGCTTCATGATGCTCATGGGGTTGATGGTCGTGATTACTGTTTCCGATGTGGCGAACTGGATTGGCGGAAACCCGGTGCTGGGCGGCGGGTGATGTTCTGCCTGTTGCTGATGTGCTATGGCTCACCGACGCTTACCGAAGATTCGCGCCAGCGAAGTAGGTGAATATGTGTACTGTGCCCGATCCTGGTGGCTGCGCCGTGTCGCTGGACTGGAACCGGAAGGACGTGAACGGCGTGAGCGCGGTACGACTCTGCACTGCCGCCACGCCCGATCGGTGGCTCTGAGTCGTCTGTTGCTGGCTGCCGCAGTGTTGCTCGGCGTCGCTGCGTTGATTGTGATGGTCGGCGGCGGATATGCGGGCTGAGCTATGGCAATCACCGTCGGACTGGCGTTGTTCCTGCTAGCGCTAATCGCGCTGATCGGTGCGCTGCGCCTCCGTGCCGCCGCCGGACTGCCATGGGCGCCGGTTGTCTATCACGATGCCGACGCCCGGACACCGGAACGTCCACTGATTGCGCGCCGAATTGGGCTGGTTGGCAAACCCGATTATCTGATCCAGATGCGCGGACGTCTCATACCCGTAGAAGTCAAGCCAGGACGAAACGCCGCACGTCCGTATGAATCCGACCTGATGCAACTGGCGGCATACTGTGTGCTGATCGAAGAGACGACCGGCGTTGCCCCGCCCTACGGACTACTGCGGTACGCAGAGCGCACCTTCCGCCTCTCGTATACCACACGGGTGCGCGAAGAGGTGCTGACTCTGCTTGACGAAATGCGCAACGCTCTTGACAACGACTGTGATCGGAGTCACGATGATCCTGCACGGTGCCGGGGATGCGGCTTCTTATCACAGTGCGATCAGGCGATCATCGATTGACGATTGCCGACAAGACGCAGGAGTGTTGAATAAAGTATCGTTGTGAATACCTCGATGACCGTTATTACGCGCGACATGCTGGCTGAACAGATCGAAGCCCGATTGAGCGGCGCTATCACTGACGAAACGCTGGCGGCATGGGCATTCGACCGATTCTACGCCGTCGAACTCGGTCTGGCACAACTCGAAACAGGCGCCGAAGAGCCTGTTGCCGCCGTGCTCGACACGCTGATGTTTGCCGATCACGCAGCGTTTCGCCTTGAAGAAGAAGCATTGCGCAGTCTGGTTGCGCAGTTGAGAACGCCATGAAAATTCGGACCCATCCACGAATAGGCGCCATTCGTGTCGGCGATGAGGTATATTCGTATCGTTACCAGCTTTTTGCCCGGGTCGAAGCAGTCTTCCCCGCAGCGGTGTGCGTCAAGATTGGCGTGATCGACGGCATGCACCCGCTGGAACTGACCCTCATCCCGCAACTCTGGCGCGCCGATGATATCGAAAATCTGAGTATCTGTCGTTACTGTGGCGGGCGGGAGAATCTCGTCCTGGAGCGCGAGACCGGCATTCCTTTCCGGGTGTGTGAACGCTGCCGGATCGTTCCCCCGCAGGAGCGCAGTTACGCACAGTGGCGCTGGTGGTAAAAGAGCGGTTCGCAGCGCGCGAGATACGGTCTCACCCCTCCGGATTGATCAACGGCTTCGGAAAGACTTTCCCATACGGCTCACCCCACCACTCCGCCAGTGAGCGCCCCTCGACAAAAATCTGCACCCCGGTGACACTCGGCAGCGTCGTAAGCGACTCGACTAGTGTGCGCACCGCAGCCGTGCGATCCACCGCTTCGGCGAACTGTGCACTGAAATCGACGCGCACGATCCCGCGGTTGATACCAATCGAGCGCAGTTCGGTCGTCGACGGAATGGTACGCTGTACCGCGTACTCATAGATTCCGGGTCCATCGATCAGAGCGCGGACTGTCCCCTCTGCAACCTGGCGCGTCTTCGGAACCATGCGAATGATGCGGATCGTATGATACCCATCGTTCGCCAGATAGTACGTCGGTAAAAACTCCGTCGCTGCATAATCGACCGGCAGATTGTCCGGGTTCAGCGGATTGACAACCAGACGGGCAAGGGGACCGTTCCCGTTAACGCCGATGTTAGCGCCATTGACCTGGAACTGAACGCGATTGATGGTCTCGAAATGGGTCAGTGTCAGCACAATCGAGTACAACCCGCGCGGATCACCGTTCAGGTGCGGTGGTCGGTCGAAGTTGACAGTTGCAAGGCCGTTGCTGATCGTGATACCTAACAGCCGCGTTTGCGGATCGATCAACCGTTCCAGACCATTGCGTGGACCTTCGATCAGAGCATTGATGGCAGCAGTCGCCACCTTGCGATCCTCAACCGGAACAAGCCGTTGAGTCGGAACGAACAGCGTGCCAGTTGGATCGCCGAAGTAGAGCCACAACCGCTCATTGCGCACGGTTGACGCCGGAGGTCGCGGCGTCGCAGGCGGGGATGACGGTGGCGGAGGCGCTGTCGGCGGTGTGGTTGGAATGGCGGTTGGCGGCACGATGGTTGCCGTGGGGGTCGCGGTTGGTTTCACCAGTTGATCCATCACGGTCGCTACAGGTGTGACGGACAGTTGCGTCGGTTGAAGGGTCGGCGATGGAACAACTGTTGCGACATCGGTCGGTCGGGTCGGTAATGCCGTCGGCACAAGAATGACCGGTTCCGGTGTCGGGGTGGGCGAAGGTTGTGGTGACGGCGTGCTAGTTGGGAGCGACGTTGGGGTGGGCGGAACTGCGGTTGCGGTTACCGACGGTGCTGGCTGCGGCGACGCCCCTTCCGTGGCAGTCACCGTCTCCAGCGCGCCGACCGCACTACCGCCCGTCGGCGATGCCTCAAGGGTTGATGGAATCGGACCGCCGCCGGTCAGCGCCTGCCATCCCGCAACCACATACACCAGGATAATGATTGCCAGCATCCCCGGCATCAGTGCATAGATCGCGCGATCCCGCGGTGATAGCGTCCCCAGCCATCCGCGCAGACCGCCGGGGGCGACGGTCGCTGCACTAGAGGGAGTGATCGTTGCCGGCGTTGAGGGGATTGTTAAACCCATGTATAATGGGCACTGAACATGATTGCGAGACAGGCAAAAGGTGCTCTGATCCACCGGTATTTCGACCGGCTCGCCACCAACATAACAACGGTGCTCCGGCGTTGGTGACGAGAAGCGAATAGCACGGTTCTGCTTCAGACCAAGAAATGGGCAATATCCCTGGCCAGTTGGCGGTGCTTCGCTCATGGCGCGCCGGGTCTCCTTGCACGCTGTGTGCTACAACTTTCAGGCGTATTATAGGAGCGGGCAGAAATTGACGCAAAGCCCTGGCATTAACGAAACCTTACAGCCAGGTTGCAGCTTGCTATAATGCTCCGCGAAAGCGCCCGGCGTGGTATCATGTTGTTTATTCTATCTATCACACCCTGTCGCTTGATACCGAGGGCTATGAGGATAAACGTCTCTCTATGCGTATTCTGATACTTTCGGATACTCACTCGAACATTGTGGCACTCGAAACGGTTCTGTCCGCTGCTCATCCTTTCGATACCGTCTGGAACCTTGGCGACACCATCGGGTACGGTCCGCGACCTAACGAGTGCGTGGCCACCATCCGCGCCGTGGCAAGTGTGATGCTTGCAGGGAATCACGACCTCGCCTGTCTGGGATTGCTGGATCTGAGCGACTTCAACCCGGATGCGCGTGCGGCCAACGTCTGGAACGGCAACCAGCTCACGGAAGACCACTGGATACTGCTCGAAGAACTCGAACCCCTCCAACCGATCGATGAGCGGTTCCTCGCGGCGCATGGCAGTCCGCGTGAGCCGATCTGGGAATATTTGCTGACTCGCTATCAGGCGCTCGACAACTTTCGCCGCTTCGAGCAGCAGGTCTGCCTGATCGGTCATTCGCATGTGCCGCTGATCTTTCAACTTACGCCCGAAGGTCGCTGCGAAGGACCTTCCTCTCCCGATGATGGCGCAACCCTGACGCTCAAACCCGGATTCCGGTATATCATTAACCCAGGGAGCGTTGGTCAGCCACGTAATCAGGATCCACGTGCTGCGTTTGCCTTGTTCGATACATCGACCGACACGATTACATTTCATCGCGTTCGGTACGATATCGGGATAACTCAGCGCCAGATGCGCGAGGAACGCTTGCCCGCGGCTCTGATCACACGGCTAGAGTACGGCATCTGATGTCGATTATCGAGACGTATATTCAGTGCCATCCTCGATCGCAGATGCTGTTCGATCAGGCGCAAACACTGTTTCCCAGCGGCGTCACCCACGACGGACGCTACGTAACGCCATTCCCGATCTACGTTGAGCGTTGTGCCGGCGCGCGCAAATGGGATGTCGATGGCAACGAACTGATCGACTACTGGATGGGGCATGGCGCGCTCCTGCTCGGTCATGGGCATCCTTCGATCGTCGCGGCAGTGCAGCAACAGATGGAGCGTGGCGTTCATTACGGCGCCGAACACGAACTCAGCCTGCGATGGGCGCACCTGATCAGGCGTCTCTTCACCGGCATCGAACAGGTGCGCTTTACCGCATCCGGCACCGAAGCCACCATGATGGCACTGCGTCTGGCGCGCGCTTACACCGGCAAGCCGATCATCATCCGCTTTGCCGGTCATTACCATGGCTGGCATGATATGCTGGCACGTGATACAACGGACGACATCCCGCCGGTTGGGCTGATCGACGGACTGGTCGCGTCTACCATCGTTGCTCCAACCGATCTCACATATATCGCAGATGTCCTGCGCAGACGCAGCGATGTGGCAGCCGTCATTCTCGAACCGACCGGTGCATCGTATGGCGCCGTTCCGTTGCCAGCCGGATTTCTGCGCGATCTCCGGCAGTTGACCTGGAAGTATGGCGTGCTGTTGATCTGTGATGAGATCGTCACTGGTTTTCGTATTGCGCCGGGCGGTGCACAACAGCGCGAAGGCATCGTTGCCGACCTGACCACTCTGGCGAAGGTGATGGCAGGCGGGTTGCCAGGCGGCGCTGTTGGTGGGCGCGCCGACATCTTGAAGCATCTGGCGTTTGGTGATGCTGCATGGAACCAGACGCGCAAAATGCGCCACTTTGGTACTTTCAACGCCGCGCCGCTTTCGGCAGCCGCCGGGATCGCAATGCTCGAAATCGTGGCGGACGGCGCACCCTGCGCATATGCCGCTACACTGGGTGAGACGCTCATTGCTGGCATGAATGCCGAGATCCGCAAACGTCGTTTGAACGGATGGGCGGTCTATGGCGATGGATCGATCTTTCACCTTGTCGCCGGATGTTCCACCGGTTTCGCTCCTGGCGAACTCGACCTGCGCACCCCGATCGATGAACTGAAACGCGGCGGCGATCCGCGTCTGGTGCATCTGGTACGCCTCGGTATGATCAATCATGGCATCGATCTGATGCGTGGACGCAGCGGCTTTCTTTCGACCGCACACACATCCGCCGATGTTGCCGCTACTATCACCGCATTCGCCGCCACACTCGACGCCATTGGCAATCACAACGCACAACCGCAACCTGGCACCGGCAGGGAGAGATGATCGACGGGATAAACGATGCGTGTGATTACCGGTACAGCAAAAGGGCACCGTCTGAAGGCGCCGAAAGGTCTGGGCACCCGTCCCATGCTGGATCGAGTGAAGGAAGCGCTCTTTTCCGTCCTCGAAGGGTACGGACCGATCCGCGGGCGGGTGCTCGATCTGTACGCCGGCACCGGAGCGCTCGGCATCGAATGTCTCTCCCGTGGCGCGTTGTGGGCCGACTTCGTCGAGCACAACGCGCACGTTTGCCGGATCATTCGCGAAAACCTGGAACACACCCGCCTGGCGGATCGCGCATGCGTCTTTCAGATGCCGGTCGAGCGTTTTCTGCGTCGGCAAGGTTCCCACGAGAAGTATGATATAATCATTATGGACCCGCCCTATGCCGATCCTGCAATTGAAGCGACGATTTGCGCTGTGCATGATGCCGACCTGCTGAAAGATACCGGCCTCCTGGTGGTCGGTCACTCGCCGCGCGTTGAACTCAACGATCGCTACCAGCGTTTCCACCGCCGTAAATTCCGTCGTCTGGGGGATTCGTGCTTCTCGATCTACGAACTGACGACGGGCGACGCTGCCGGCAAGTCTACCGACGGTTGATCGAACGCTGCAGCGCTCTGCGGATCCTTGTTGCATCAGTGAAGGAGAGAAAGGGTGACGATCGCAGTCTATCCAGGAAGCTTCGATCCCGTTACCAATGGTCATCTCGATATTGCTGCGCGCGCGTCGCGCATTTTCGATACGGTCATTATGGCCGTCTTTGATCGCCCCAATAAACAGTTACTCTTCAGTACAGAAGAACGAGTGGCCCTGCTGCGCGAGTCGACCCGTCACCTCCCGCGTGTCAAAGTCGATACCTATTCGACGCTGACCGTTGATTATGTGCGCAGTGTCGGTGCCTCGGTTATTGTGCGCGGCATGCGCGCGGTCGGCGACTTTGAGGCGGAGTTCCAACTGGCGCAGATCAATCAAACGCTGGCGCCTGACATCGATATCGTCCTGTTTATGGCGAGTCATCGTTACACGTTCTTCAGTTCGAGTACCGTGCGTGAAATTGCGTCACTTGGTGGTGATGTGTCCTGGCTGGTTCCCGGTCCCGTCGTAGACGCACTGAAACGCGCATATGGCAGGAGGTGATGCACCATCGAACTGGATCAGTTGATTGATGAACTGGAAGATGTGATTGCCGAGGGGAAGCGGGTACCGTTTAGCGGTCGGTTGCTGATCGATGAAGATCGGGTGCTCGACATTATCGACCGCATGCGGGTGGCGATCCCTGAGGAGTTGCGTCAGGCGCGCCGGATCATCAGTGAACAGGAACGCCTGATCCGCGAAGCGCAGGAACAGGTACAACAGGTGTTGCACGAGCAGGGGTTGCTGGAAGCAATCGAGGCTGAACGTGCGCGATTGCTGGAACAGGCAGAGCGTGAGGCACGCGCCGTGCGGGCCGGCGCCGATGAATATGCGCGCCAGGTGCTCGAAGAACTCGAACGACGTCTGCAGAAAGTCATGACTAGCGTCCAGAATGGCCTCCAGGAACTGGGAGTAGCGCGTGAGCCGCATTCCTCTGGCAGGTAATCATCTATCTTGACAACGCGGCGTCGCTGACCTATAATTCGCTCTCTGTGAGCGCAGAAGGCGCTGTCAATGCACATGTCAAAACCAACCACCGATCTGAAGTTCAACCTTGCGCAGCTGCTCCGCGAGTATACTGGCGGGTCACGCAGGTACGATTTTACCGAACCGGTTCTGCGTCTCGATGATGTGCTCGAAATGCGCGATGTCGCCGGTGAAGTGCGATTCACCCGCACAGCCAGCGGTGTGCTGGTCGATGTCCATGCGCGCGGAACCGTGGTGATGGAGTGCGTCCGCTGCCTCAACCCTGCGGTGCAGCACGTCGAGGTACGTTTCCGGGATGAATTTCACTCACGGATCGACGTGACGACCGGCGCGCCGCTGCCGCAACCTGAAGAGGAAGACCCGTTCTACCTCGATGAGTTGCATATGGCGGATGTCGGTGAGATGCTGCGCGAGTACGTGCTGCTCGAACTGCCAATGCAACCGCTCTGCCGCCCTGACTGTCGTGGTCTCTGCTCGGAGTGTGGAGCAGATTTGAACGTTGAGCAGTGTTCGTGTGGCAGCGTCAGTATTGATGAGCGTTTCGCCGCACTGCGGGTGCTGTTGAAGCCGGAGTAGTGTTCTACCGAAAGGGTCAAGTCTGTCATGGGTGCCGTACCAAAAACCAAAGTCTCTCGCCACCGACGCGGCAATCGCCGCCAGCATCAGCGTATCGCTATGCCGACGCTTGTGCCCTGCACGCGCTGTGGTGCGTTGATGCGCGCCCATTACGTCTGCAAGTCGTGCGGGTACTATCGGGGCCGCCTGGTTATCGAACCGAAGAGCGAAGCCGGGGAGGAATAACACATCACGGGCGTTTCGTGAGGGGTTATTGACCTGCCATCCTGGTGCGTCAGTAACCCTTTTTGTATTATCGAGGCGGGTATGGTGAACTACGCAGCGATTACAGGCTGGGGCATGGCAGTTCCTGAACGTGTGCTGACCAATGCCGATCTTGAACGAATGGTCGAAACGTCCGACGAGTGGATCCAGACCCGAACCGGTATTCGTGAACGCCGGATTGCAGGTCCCGGCGAATATACATCCACACTGTCAATCGCAGCCGGACGCGCTGCCCTTGAGCGTGCCGGTCTCGCCGCGACTCAGATCGATACGGTCATCCTGGCAACCTGCACACCCGACCGTCCATTTCCGGCAACAGCCTGCACCGTTCAGGCGGGCATCGGTGCGCGCCGCGCCGCTGCCTTCGATCTCGTGGCAGCATGCAGCGGCTTCGTCTATGGCTTGAACGTGGCGACCAGCATGATCCGCAGCGGCGCGGCGCGCAGTTTGCTCTTCGTCGCCTGCGACATCTTTACCCACTTCATCAACTGGAACGACCGCAACACCTGTGTGCTGTTCGGTGATGGCGCCGGCGCTGTGGTGCTCCAACCCTCCGATGAACCGGCAGGGCTGATTTCGTGCGTGCTCGGCGCCGATGGCGAACAGGAAGACCTGTTGGCAGTCGACACCGGCGGGACGCGACTCCCCGCAACACCGGAGCTCCTCGAACAGGGGCGCCAGTATGTCTATATGAATGGCCGCGAGATCTTCAAGTACGCTGTGCGGGAAATGGCAGCCTCTTCGCTCGATGCTCTTCAATCCGCCGGGCTTTCCACTGACGATATTGCGTTGATCATTCCTCACCAGGCGAACCTGCGCATCATCGAGGCAACTGCTAAACGCCTCGAGGTGCCGATGGACCGCGTGTTCGTCAACCTCGACCGCTACGGTAATACTTCTGCCGCCAGCGTCCCGATTGCGCTCGTCGAAGCCGTTGAACAACAGCGACTGCGCAAGGGAGACTATGCGCTTCTCACTGCGTTTGGCGGAGGTCTCACCTGGGCGTCGGCAGTGATCCGCTGGACTGCCTGAAAAGGACCGGCAATCCGACCCGCGCTCCTTTACTCCTGATACGCTGGCACTCCCTCCAGCGTCTCGGCAATCAGGTTATCGACGACTGCGTTCAGGTCGTTTGTTTCGCGAAAGATCGCCAGTTGACGGTCGGCGCTCGAGCCACCTTCCGCGATCTTCAACAGGTACTCGACCTCGTGGCGACTCCCCAGTTCATCGAGCACCTCGTCAACAAAGGCAACCAGTTCGTGCATCAGCGCCCTGGCATCCACCTCGGCGCGTTTACCAAAATCGATCAGTTTGCCGTCCAGACCCCAGCGCTGTGCCCGCCACTTGTTCTCCATAATCACAGCGCGGCGGTAGACGCGAAAAGTGGTATTCTCGGAGAACATGAGATGCAGTTTGACGGTCAGCGCCTGCATGAGCGCCGCGAGCGCGATGCACTCGTCTACCCGCGTCGCAGCGTCGCAAACGCGGAATTCGAGCGTCCCGAAATAGGGATGCGGGCGCAGGTCCCAGTAGATTTTTTTCGCGTCATCGATACAGTTCGTTCGGATCAGCAGATTCACATAGTTTTGAAACTCGGCGGCCGAGTGGAAACTTGGCGGAATGCCGGTGCGCGGAAAGTTTGCGAAGAGCGCCGAACGGTACGACTTAAAGCCGGTATTTCGACCCATCCAGAACGGCGATGACGTCGAGAGCGCCAGGATGTGGGGCAGGAAGTAGCGCGCCACATTCATCAATTCGATGGCGACCTCATCATCCGGCATACCGACATGAACGTGCATGCCGAAGATGAGCAACTGCAACGCAAGCTGCTGCATCTCTTCCACCACACCCTTGTAACGCTCGAATGGGGTAATCTCCTGACTCATCCAGGATGAGATCGGGTGAGTTCCGGCGGAAATGATCATCAACCCATGCTGATGAGCAAGACCGGCAATGATGCTACGCAACCGTAGCACTTCGGCGCGCGCTTCCTGGATCGTGCGGCACGGGTGAGTCCCGACTTCCACCATACTCTGGTGCAGTTCCGGTTTGATCTGCTCACGCAGGATCATCTTCCCACGATCGAGGATCTGCGTAATGTACGAGCGCAGTTCACGGGTCTGCGGATCGACGACCTGATACTCCTCTTCGATGCCAATGGTAAACGGAAAATCAGGCGACGCAGGATTGTACGACATCATGGTTCTGCTCCCCTCTCCACCAGAAAGACCGGCGTCGTCGAACCGCCGCCGGCGGTCACATTCAACAATGTCACCGTCGAAAGCCGACACAAACACCCATGAACCTCGCCGCCAAACACAAATGGGTCACTATCCACCAGACGCTGCCCGATCTGCACAGCGCCATCGACCATTGCCGGATACTCTTCATAGGCGATGGTAACCCGTTCTTGCACGATAGAAGGCGAACGCAACGCTTCAGCCAGTGCCTGCGCCCATTCGTCGGGCGTGGTTTCCCAGCCGATCACCACTCCTTTGCCGCCATATTCATCGTTGGGTTTGAGCACCAGACGCTCGCGCTCTGCATGCGCGAAGGTCAGCAGATCAATCGGGTCGCCGTGATAGGTCGTCGTCCCTGGACGCACCAGGCGCGTCCAGGGAACATGGGCGTAAATCGCTGCGCGCTCTTCAGGTGTGAACAGATCGTGCAACGACTCATCGGTCAGCAGAGCAAAGATTGCTTTCTTATGCAGCAGTTTGGCGCGGAACGAATTGACCATGCAGATCGTGCTGTCGAGATAGGCGCGCACCAGCGGGTGGTCGAGGGCGGTTGCACCGTAGCGCACGAGCAACTCGCTGGTCAGCACCCGCTTGTAGACCAGATCAATCGGAAATGCCGGCGCTGTGGTCGGTTCAACTGCCTCGAAACGGGTTGCCATCAGTCGTCCCTCACGGTACACCAGATCGTCGGGGGTGCAGATGACTGCCTCGATGCCGTGATCATGGAAGTACCTTTGAAACAGCACAAACTCCGAATGGGTCGGCAACCCGCTCCAGTCGACAATGGCAATACGTGGCGAGCCAGAGCCGCCGGCATGCTTCCAGGCGTCCAGCAGTGTATCGAGCAGGCGTCGGCGCGCCGGTAAGGGCGTGACGGCATACGTCCTGGTGAACTGCTGCATCACCGGCAGGGAGAGGAACAGTTCTGCGAGCACATCCTCGTAGGCGATTGCCGCCGGACTTTCAGCGTTGTATTCAACGAACTGGAGCGATGCACCATCAAGTGTGAGAAACGTATCCATACGCGAATGAGCACTATGGTACGGATACCCCGGATCGCGCACCAGCAGCGCCTCTTCCTGCGGCGTCAACGCAATACGTGCACGCAACGCCGGATCCGCCAGCAGTGCATCGCCAAGACGCTGCAGAGCAGCAACGACCAGCCCAACGCCACCTCGGATCAGGTCGTACTGCAGGCGCGTCAGAAAGCGCGGGCGCATCACCGTCGCGAGCGGACGGCTGCCAAAGAACAGGTTACGCTCACGTTGCCCAACCGTCAAAGATTCCCACGTCGCCCGCGCAATTGCTTCGTCCTGAAGCACCGCATGATAGTCGGCAATCGCCTTTTCGAGCATCCGCGCCCTCCATTCCTACGCTTCTTCACCCCGCGCATCGTGCGGGTTGAGCAGGCGACTCCAGTGGATCTCGTCGAGTTTTGCCGGACCGGAGAGCGCCTTTGCAATGCACATATCCGCCATTTTTGTCACTGCCCAGCGGAAGAACTTTTCCTTGAGCGACCAGTAATCCATATCCGGCGCCGGGTTGGTAAAGTCAATCGCATACGGCACACCATCCTTAATGGCGAACTCAACCGTGTTCATATCGTACCCCAGCGCACGGCAGAGCATCAGTGCATCACGAACCACACGTTCGTACTCTTCGGGCGTCAGATAGTCCGGCTCATCGAAGTAGCGATGCGGATACGGCGCACTTACATCGAACTTCATCACCAGCACATGCTCGCAACCGATGACCAGACAGCGCACATACTTTTCCCAGTGGATGAACTCCTGCATCATCATGCATTCGGTGCCGCTCTCATTGTACGCTGACCACAATCCCTGCATGTCGTACACTTTGTAGACCTGCTTGAACCCACCGCCGGCGTGCGGTTTCAGGATGAGGGGAAAACCGCCGACATACGCAACGTGCTCTTCCCAGGGAATGCGCGCTTCGAGATTGCGCAGCGACTCGACCGGATGGATGGCAGGGATGTAAGAATGCGACGGAAGCGCGACCGTGCGCGGATGGGCGATACCGAGGCGAGTTGCAATTGTTGCTCCGGTAAACTTCTCGTCAGCGCTCCACCAGAACGGGTTATTGACCACGTGCGTTCCGCCAATGGCTGCGGTTTTGAGGAAGGTGCGGTAGTATGGTATCTCGTGCGAAATACGATCAACAATCACCGCATAGCGTGGCGTTTCCGCCATACGGGTGCCGCTCAGTTTGACAAATTCCGCCGTAACCCTCGCATTTCGGCGGTTGACCTCTTCGATAAATGCAGGGGGCCAGGTACTCTCCCTGCCAACCAGAATGCCGATCTTCAGTGTCACACGCCACTCCTTGCGTATGTATACAGGCTTAATCCGCGCCGTTGATGTAGATCCGGATCATCTGCTGCCAGTAGGGCCAGTCGTGCACCCAGCCGTCCCACCAGCGCATCGCATGCCAGATGCCTTTGTGCCAGAACGCCTCTGAGAGCGCGGCATTGCTAGACGCCAGTTCATCGTCGCGCCCGATGGCCATAATGATGTCCAGACGGCGGATCGCATCGGCGTACTCCCCCGGTTGAAGCCCACCGATGAACTCCACTGGGTTGTGAAAGTAGACCTCCTGATCATGATAGCCGTCCATGAACGAACGGATATCCATCAAGCCAGAGAATGCCAGAATACGGTTGAAGTGCGTCGGATGCCGCAGACCGAAAAGCATGGCGTGTGTGGCGCCGAACGAACAACCATGCACCATGACGTAAGGGTTGGAGTTCTGGCTGCGAATGAACGGCAGTACCTCATAAAGGATGTACTGCTCGTACTGATCGTGGCGGCGCAGGCGGTCGCGGGGATGGACCCATCCGCAGTACCAGCTCTCAGCGTCCACGCTATCAACGCAGCATAACTGGATCCATCCCTGCTCAATGTGATAGCCGAGAGTCGTCACCATGCCACGGTCTTCGTACTCAAAGAAACGACCGCGTGAGGTTGGAAACACAATCACCGGCGCACCGGCATGACCGAAGATGAGCAGCTCCATCGGTCTGCCGAGCGCCGGGCTTTCCCAGCAATGATAGGCGCGATGCATGAGGACTCCATCTTGCGAGGAGGAAACGCATGCCAGCGAACGCAACCGCGCTCGCGGACGGCGGAAGAGACGCGCTCCATCCTCACTATGCGTTGTGTGGCTTGCAATGATACCGCATACGGGCGATGCCTGTCAACGATCTGCCGACATCATCGGTAGAAGAGTCCGGGCATGCGGGCGTCGTGCAGTGAGCGGAACATGCTGCGCACAGATGTGGTGTGGCGCTCACGTACTTCGTGCATGTGTGGTACAATTTTCATGCCGATATGCGGCGCGTTCGCGCGGTGGGCAATGGTGACGACCGCTGTCGCGCTCATCGACAGGCATTGAAGATCACGTCCATCGTGCAAGGAGGGCGCAGTATGCGTGACGATATCACCAACATCGCAATCGAAGATTATCTGGTCGAACTGATGCCACCACGACCGCAGGCGCTTGCTGAACTCGAGCGTCAGGCGCGCGAGCATGGCTGGCCCCTGGTTGGTCCGGTTGAAGGTCAGTTTCTCTACCTGCTGGCAAAGATGCACGGTGCGCGCGAAGCGCTGGAGATCGGCGTTGCCACCGGTTATGCTGCTATCTGGCTGTTACGTGCAATCGCCCCGGTCGGCGGGCGCCTGACGGCAATCGAGCGTAACCCGGAGCGGATTGCACTGGCGCGCACATATGTCGGTCACGCCGGCTACGGTGACCATTTCAATATCATCGAAGGGGAATGGTTCAGCACCCTCGAGCAGATGCGAGGTCCGTATGACCTTATCTTCCTCGATATTCTGCGCCATCTGAACGATGAGCGCGATTCGCTGCGCGCACTCGAACTGTGCGTCTCGCGCCTGCGCCCCGGCGGCCTGCTGATCGCCGACAATGTGCTGTGCAATGCGCTGGTGCTCGAAGACGATGCAGCACCGATCGTGCGCGGCATTCAGGAGTTCAACCGCGCTATCATGACCCATCCGCACCTTGAATCGGTCATCGTGCCGCTGCGCGACGGTGTGGGAGTCTGCCGCAAGCGTGATTGAAGCGCTATACCGGCGCTGTACGACCAGGCATCGGTTGACGTCCCAGTTCACTGGCAATGATGTGCGCACCCCAGAGGACAAGTCCCAGGGTGCCAATCATGCCGATCGCTGCTGCCCACGATTGGGCGCGAAGCAGCACGACCGTGTAGAGCGGTGCACCCAGCAAGCCGTGCACAAGTGCGCTCATGAACAGCGGGGTGGGCAGGACAACAGCAAGCAGCATGGGCCAGGCATAGTGGCGCGTGATCAGCAGTACCGCCAGCCCACCCAGCGATACCAGTCCATTCATCAGGCTGGCCAGCAGGATAACGCTGATATTGAACGGCAATGCACCACTACCAGCGTATTCCCACCATCCGGCACGGATGCCGATCGTTTCGATCAAGACGTGGTACAGCGTGAAGAGCACGAACGTCAGCACGCTGGTGAAATACCCGGAAAACCACCAGCGACGCTGGTAGAGAAAAAAAATCGCCAGCGGCAGCAACATCAGCGTCCATCCCGCCAGGAAGACCGGCGTGGGCAACGATCGGTCCAGCACGCTAAAGAGCGTACCAAGCGATGGATCGTAAGAGAAGCCGTAGATTCTTTGCCAGAGCGGTGAGAGCAGGGTGGCAATCTGCCCTGCCCCCAGTGCAAACAGATAGTGCGGTTGATGGTCGCGCCAGGCGAGGAAGCCTGCCACACCAAATGCCCCAATTGTGAACAAAAGAATACTAGGCTCCATCAGATCATTTCGTACTCACGCACTTCCCCGTTAACCAGCGTGAAGAGGCGATCGGTTAATCCATAATTGCGCTGAACAACGTCGATCTGAATCTGCGCTGCCACGCTGCGCAGAATGTCGGGGTTGGCGTCACCCAGGGCGATCAGAAAATCGCGGTTGGGGATGCCAATGACGAGGTGACCGCTCACCTGCTGCGCCCAGGTTGCCAGAATATCGGTCAGCAGCAAACGTGTGGCATCGTAGCCATCGTTGCTGTTGAAAATGAAGAGCCGCTGATCCCCTTCGCCGATCATCGTGTACGGCACGTGCTCATCGGTGCGTCGCCGTAGATTGCGCAACGCCAGTTCATGAATCTCACGCTCACCGACTCCCCACCGATCGAGATGCTGCTCGTGGATATAGGTAACACTACGTGCTTCATCCACCACATAGGTGATCATCAGGTCTGCCAGAAACGGGCGATAAATCAGCATTGGCAGGTTGCGCTCGCGTACAAACGCCAGCAGATCAAGGGGCTTGAGCATAGGGAAGATGCGCTCGCGCAGGGATGTGAAATCGCTCTGATCACGCGCCGGTATGTCGTGCGTTACGGCGCTGACGATCGTGTGCATAATGGCATCGAGTTGATCGGGATTTTTGACATACGCCTTGTAGAAACGTCCGAGACTGACTGTAATATCGTTGTCCCGCACCCGCAGAAGAAGTTCATCGCCGCGTCGCTCGCGCACCTCGATCACATCGTCGTGCAGACCCAGACGTCGCACAATATAGGCAGCAAACTGATCGGCGTTCATGACCGGTGTATCACCGTTGCGCATACCTGCCTCCCTCGCCCGAAGCGCTCAGACGACCCGCGTTCCCTGCCAGGCAGTCTTGACAGCGGACAACGGGAGATGAGCGAGCGTCTCACCTGTCAAGCCAGTGATCACCACATCCGCTTCCGTTACCGTACCCACGCGTGCACATACGTGTCCGTTCATCGCTATTTCGAATGCTGATGCATCCGCAGGGCGCACTTCGACCAGGAAGCGGGTCGGCGACTCACTAAACAGCAGAACCAGGTCATCGGCGGCAGTCGGGTCGTGCGGCACGGCGCGCACATTCAGGGTCACTCCAAGATTACCGGCGAGCACCATTTCCGCTACTGCAATCCCCAACCCTCCCTCGCTCAGATCGTGGCAGGCACGCACGAGACCGGCGCTCATTGCGGTATGGAGCGACGCCATCAACCGCGGCGCCTGCGTCAGATCGACCCGCGGTATCTGTGTCAGTGCAGCGGAGAGCACAGGGGAGATGTGTGACGGCGGCAGCACATCCAGCAGGTGACTACCACCCAGTTCCGCCCTGGTCAACCCAACCAGGTACACCGCATTGCCCGGCTCTTTGAAATCCGAGGTGACCGCGCGGCGAATGTCGGGAACCAGCGCCAGCGCCGAGATCAGCAGGGTTGGCGGGATCGGCGTGCGACGACCTTCGGCGTCACGGTACTCATTGTTGAGCGAGTCCTTCCCTGAAATGAACGGCGCACCATACGCTACCGCTGCATCGTGGCAACCGGCAGCGGCGCGTACCAACCCTGCCATACGATCCGGCAGGCGCGGATCGCCCCAGCAGAAATTGTCGAGAATGGCGGCGTGAGTGGGATCGGCGCCCGCGGCGACCACGTTGCGCAGCGCTTCATCGACACACGCCAGCGCCATCCAGTACGGATCGATCAGACCATAGCGCGGATTGATCCCGCACCCGATTGCAATCCCGCGCAGCGACGACGGCAGCGGTTGGAGCACGGCGGCATCGCCGGGACCATCACAGGCAGCACCGACCAATGGCTTCACAATCGTGCGTCCACCAACCTCATGGTCGTATGTACGAACGATGGGCGCTTTGGAGGCAATGTTGGGGTGTGCCAGCAACGCCAGCAACAGGTGCGCAACGTCCACGCGATCATCATCGCCACTGCAAACCGTCATCTGCGGGGTGGGTCGTGATCCACCTTCCCAGCGCGCCTCCAGTACCCGTTGCGGACGCCCCTCGTGAAGAAACGTCATCGCCAGATCGACCACCAGTTCGCCGTTGTAGCGCACAACCAGGCGTCCAGTATCGGTATAACGTCCAATGACGGTCGCCGCGACGTCTTCGCCGGTGCAGAGCGCCAGCAGGCGATCGAGATACTGCGGCGGAACCGCCAGCACCATCCGTTCCTGCGCCTCCGAAAGCCAGATCTCCCAGGGTTGCAAGCCGGCATACTTCAACGGCGCGTGCGCCAGTTCCACCTCTGCACCACAGGCGGCGCCCATCTCACCCACCGCTGAGGACAATCCCCCGGCGCCGCAGTCGGTAATCGCGCTGTAGAGTCCCCGGTCACGCGCCTGAAGCACCACATCGATCATCTTCTTTTCCGTGATCGGATCGCCGATCTGCACCGCGCTGCCAACCTCTTCAGCGGTGGTATAGGTCAGTTCCGCCGAAGAAAATGTCGCGCCGTGAATACCATCGCGACCGGTGCGTCCGCCGATGACCACAATCGCGTCACCAGGGCACACAGTGCGCGGATGCATATCACGTGGCGCAAGACCGACCGTGCCGCAGTAGACGAGCGGATTTGCCACATAGCCCCGGTCGTAGAAGACCGCACCATTGACCGTAGGAATACCCAGTTTATTGCCATAATCACGCACACCGGCGATCACGCCGGCAGCAATACGTTGCGGATGCAACACACCGGGGCTGAGTTCGGCTGCCGGAAGGTCGAGCGGTCCGAAACAAAACACATCGGTATTCGCGATTGGTTGGGCAGAAACGCCGAGTACATCGCGCACCACGCCGCCGACACCGGTATTCGCGCCGCCGAAGGGCTCAAGCGCCGAAGGATGGTTATGCGTTTCGACCTTGAACGAGATCTCGTAGTGTTCATCGAACGCCACGATACCGGCGTTATCGACGAACGCCGAGATCACCACAAAGTCGCGATCCGTGCGTTGATCGAGGACGCGTCGGGTAGCAGCCATGAGAAAGGTGCGGAGCAGACTATTGATCTCGCAATCGCGCGACAGCAAATGCAGTGACGGATAGCGATCGGCAGGCAGCGCTGCATCCTGCGGATCCGGTTGGGTCTGATTTGTGTAGCGAACGCGCCCCTTGAACGTCTTATGACTGCAATGCTCACTCCAGGTCTGTGCCAGCGTTTCGAGTTCGCCATCCGTCGGTTCGCGCCCTTCAGCGTGATAGTATGCCTGAATCGCTCGCATTTCCTCCAGGTCGAGCGCCAGCACCCCCGCCTGGCTGATGCGCATCAATTCATCGTCAGATGCGGTTGTGATCGGAATACGCGCCACCAACGGCTCATGATCAGCAGGCGCACAGAGCAGATGTGCATACCAGGTGCGCCGTTCAGCAGCACCTGTACCTTCGGAATAACGCAGCACTGTCTGGATCAGATCGTTGTACAGATCGTATTCATCGCTAGGATGCGCCACCCGATAGCGACGGAGCGTCTTCACCGCGCGCAGACCTGTAATGCCGAGACGGGCTGCGCCACTCCGCACACTTTCAGCCTCATTGTCGGTCACTCCCGGTCGATACGCAATTTCGACCAGCGTCATGCCGGTTGGGCGCGGTTCATCGACCAGGTCTTCGATGCGCGTCCAGGAAGCCTGTTGTACCACCGGATCGTAGAGCAGATCGGTCGTCAGACGGGCAACCGTTGCACCATCGAGATTACCATCGATCAGAAAGAGGTGATCAGGCGCAGCCGGATCGTGCAACGAACGGACAGTGACGAGATATGCAGTCATAGCATCTCAATGGAGCACAATGGCTTCACCAGTGGTAGCGGCACCATCCGGACCGGCAAGGCGCAGCGCTGTAATCGCGACCTCTTCTGGCGACATGGCGCGTTGCTGACCGCCGCGCGACAGCAGCGCCTCACGTGCTTCCTGCAGTGTACGCCCGGTCTTCGCAGCCAGTGCGTTGATCGCGTTCGTCATCATATCGGTCTCGACCCAGGCGGGGCAGATGGCATTCGCGGTGATATGGTAGCGCTGTAATTCGAGCGCCAGGGAACGCGTCAGACCGAGCAGACCATGCTTTGCGGCACTATAGGCGGCAGAAAACGGCATCCCGACCAGCGCCGCCATTGAGGCGATATTGATGATCCGCCCGCCGCCACGCGCAATCATATCGGGAACGATTGCTTTGCAACAGTAATAAGCGCCGTTGAGATTCACCTGAATGATACGTTCCCAAAGTGCATCGTCTGTATCGGTCAGCTTTGCACTGTAGGTAATACCGGCGTTATTGACGAGAATGTCGAAAGGACCCACTACCGCGCGCGCAGTACTGACAGCAGCATAGACCTGCGTCGGGTCGGCAACATCGCACGTAACGGCAACGGCACGACCGCCACGCTGCTCAATTGTCGCACACACGTCGTCCAGCGCTTCCCGGTTGCGCCCGGCGACCACCACTGTCGCACCGGCGCCCGAAAAAGTCAGCGCAATCGCCCGACCGATCCCGCGCCCACCGCCTGTAATAAACGCCGTCTTCTCATTCAATGTACTCATGCGTGAACCTCGCCGTCTGACATACAACTACTTCAACGGTCTGGAGAGCGCGATCGCACGTAGTTTACCGCAGCGTCGCTGTACGGTCAACTATGGCAGTATTGTACCATCCTCTTGTTCTCCATTTGCACAACAAACTGCATTAAATTGCATCATATTAAGGGCTTGTAAAATCGTTCAGCCTGGAGTATACTACCCTTACCGCCCTGACAGAGTAACTCAGCGAAGAGCCTGTTCTTGAACAACCTGACGTACCCGTATCTGGCAAGCGATAGTACTATCAAAGGCTGTCGTGAGCTGAGGGAAACGAGAGATTTTGGATCTACTCGGGGAGACCAGCAAATACGCGCGGTGGTGAAATGACCGTTGCGCTAGGAGCCAGATGCGGCGCTCGGAGATGACTATGGTAGCGCGAAAGCGTACCATGTCACCTCAGTGATCGGTGATGTCGATATGTCCTGCATACAGGCATACGAAGCAACTAGTTAGAGCAATCAGGTTTAGTAAAGAACGAGGCGCGCTGAGTGAAAAGCAGGGCGTTCTCTTTTGAACAATGCTCTCTGCGCCTTTCCTACCATTCCCCCTCGCAAAACATCATACAACCGTCTGGAACGCCATGCTAGAATGGTAGCGATGGCGACGCGCAGTGATGCAACAATTCACCAATCCCAACCATCAGCCGTTGGCGCCCAACCGCTTCCGGGTGGCATATGGGCTGCGGTGTGGCGGCGTGTCACCGAACCACCGACAACCCATATCGGGGTCTTCACGATCCTGCGCGAGCGTGGTGCTCGACAATCGGAAGAACAGCGCCTGTGGATGATCCTGCGCGAACGGACGAATCCGCAACTGTACCGCCCACATGCCATTCCCGAGGTAGCCGCCGATCCGGTTGTCGAAGGGGGACAGACGTACTATATCGTGCGCACCCCGCAGGGCGCCTATCTCCGTTTGACCGAAGCGCAGCACGAGGTCTGGCGGGCAATGAATGGCACGCGCACCATTGCTGAACTGGGGCTGGACGCATTCCGTCAGCATGGCCTGATCCTGCCGATTGGCGAACTGGTTGCAACACTCAAGGCGGAAGGGTTGCTGCTCGATAAACCGGTAGGCGTATACCGTGCGATCAATGAGGCGCTTGCCAGAGGAACAACTCGCACATGGGGCCGCCGGATCAGACAGATGTTGACAGGCGCAACGCTCACCCTGCCTGGCATCGATTCCTTCTACAGCAACATCTATCGCAGGGGCGGCAGATTTCTGTTTACCCGCGTCTTTGCTGTGCTTGCAGGTATCATCGCGCTCGCCGGAATTGTCGCATTCGGACTGGCAATGAGCAGTGGATCCGAAACGTATGAGGTCATCCGACTCAACGGTTCGGTGACGCTGGGACTGGCAGCACTCTGGGCAGTTACGCTTCTGTCCTTTGTCATTCACGAAAGCGCGCATGCACTGGCGGTCAAACATTTCGGACGCACGCTGACTCGCGGCGGCATGATGCTGTACTACGGCTTACCTGCCGCCTTTGTGGATACCAGTGACATCTGGCGCTCGCCGCGCGCTGCACGCACTATCGTTTCGGCAGCCGGTCCTGCGGCAGATCTGCTGGTTGGCAGCCTTGCGGCTGTTACAGCGTACTTTTCACCGGATGCCGCCATTGGGTCGATTGCCTACAAACTGGCGTTTACCAGTTTCGTTTCGAGTGTCTTCAATCTGAATCCACTGCTCGAACTCGACGGCTACTACATTCTCGTCGATCTGCTGCGGATGCCGGATCTGCGCCGCCAGGCGCTGGCGTATGTGCGCGGTCCACTGTGGGACAAACTCGGCGCTCATCTGCGCATGCGCTCGATGCGCTGGATGCGACGCGCTTCCAGGCATCCGCAGGTGACGATGGTCAACCTGGATGAGCGCACGCTGCCGTTCAGTCGCCAGGAGCGCGTGTTTACGCTGTATGGAGCAGCAACGGCGCTCTATACCGCGCTGGCAATCATCGGCGCTGCGTGGTTCTGGCGTGAACAGATCCTTGAACCCGCGCTCGAACTGCTGCAGGGTGTCTGGTGGCAACAGGTGATCGGCGCGCTCCTAATCCTGACCGTTGTGCTGCCGGTAGTTGCGGCAATCCTGCTGGCTCTGTGGGAAGCAGGGCAAACCACGGTCGGATGGCTAGTGCGGCGCGGCTATGGACGGCAACCTGGACTTCTTTCGGCCTTCGGTGTCCTGCTGGCGATCAGTGCGTCGCTGGCGGTTCTGGCAACCCAGGAAAGCGCGTGGAGATGGGTTGGACTGGCACTCGGACCGGCGCTCTGGATCGTGGCGCTCAACGCGCTGCTCGCTATTCGTCCATACTACCGCAGCGCTGCTATCTACCCGGCAATACTGGCATTGATCGCAACAACGGCGCTTGCCGGGCTTGCCGGCATTGCACGCATGTCCCCTATATCTCCTGGCGTCTGGGTGGTGCTCGACGGGCTGGCATTTGTCGGGTTACTGGTGGCAGGTTTTACCGCGCTTCTCGACGTGGATCTGCGTGCCGCACCGCTGCGCGAATTGCTGGGAACCGCCGTCCTGCTCATGGCTGCATTCGCAACTGGTGGGGTGGCGCTCTTTAGCGCCCAGGCGGTCTACCCGGCAGCGGGGGCAATCACGCTCCTGATCACGGCAGCGCCGGCGTACTTCGGCGCGCTGGCGCTGGCGCTCCTCCTGCAACACCTGTTCGGTCTGGCAGACTCGCGGATGGTCTGGGCATGGGCGTTGCTCTGGGCAGGCGCCCTCGTCGAGACTGCCGGCTACATTGCGGATCTGCACGGGCGTGGTCTGGCGCTCGATGTGCTGGGATCGGGATTGTGGGCAACAGCCTGGCTGGTACACCTCGCAACGCTGCGCCATCTCACACTGAGCGAATTTCGCTGGGAACACATTCCCAATATGAGTGAAAGCGACCGTCTGGCGCGGGCATTTCAATTGACGTACCATGGGTGTTACGTAATGCTGCACTCGGTCTACGGTGAGCGCCGCGCTCGTGCACTTGATGATCGGATGGACATTCTGGCTGCCACGGCGGACTGGGATGTGACCCTGGATCACGAACGCGCACGGATTGGCGCGCAGGTGCGAACCCTTCCGATCGCAGAGCAGGGTGCACGGTTTGCCGAAGTGTTACGCTACACCGTCGCCGAGATTGAGCAGATCGCCGGTGCTGCATTTGCGCGACGTTGTATCCAGGCGGCATACGATGCACTACCCTGGCCCGAACGTGAGACTGCCAGCCGGCTCTGCTTCCCCGACACGCCATGGGCACGTGAATTGTCGAGTTCGTTCGGTGACATCCGCGCGGCGCGCCTGCGGCTACTACGGCAGGTGGACATATTTCTGAGCTGTGATGATGAAGAACTAGAGGCGCTGGCGTCCAGCGTTGTCGAACAGACCTGCGCTGCGGGTGCGACGGTGCTGCGATCAGGCGATCCGGCGCCGGGCATCTGGATTATTGAAGCCGGAGAGATTATCGCCCGACGGGGCGGGCGTATCGTTGTCGAGCTGCACCGTGGCGACGCGATCGGCGTCGAAGAAGTGCTGGCCGGTAAACCATGTCTCCACACCTATCGCGCAACGGTTGCATCGAGCCTGCTCTACCTGCCGGCGGACGAGTTTTTCCGTCTGACAGCCGAACGCGCACCGCATGCGGCAGACGGGATGGAGTCGGTCGAAGTGTTGCGTCTGCTGGAACGTGTACCGTTGTTTGCCGACCTGCCGCGCAACACACTGCGTGGTCTGGTTGCCATCGCCGAACAACGCACCTACCCGGCGCGCACCGTTGTTGTACGCCAGGGTGCGCCAGGTGGGACATTCTTTATCATCCGCAAAGGAACAGTAGCAGTCGTCCGCCGTGAGGCGGCAACCAACGGAGCGCCGGCAGCGACCAGGCCCATCGCCCGGTTGGGACCGCAGGAATTCTTCGGTGAACTCGAACTGTTGCGCAACGCACCACCGGTAGCAAGCGTCGTTGCACTCACTCCGCTCACTGTGCTGGCATTGCCGCATGCCGCCATCCAGGCATTGGTTCATAGTGACGGCGGCGTCTCACGGAAACTGGAACGGATCGGCACCGGGCGATTGAAGGCTTTAGAAGGAGCGGAGCGTAACGTGTAATGGGTTAAGCCGCCAGATCGAAGGCAGATCGCTGCATTCGTTGATCTTCCCAAACCACGCTCCATCATCGCCGTCCCGTTGTTTCACGTCCCAGCAACCCAAGCAGTACCACATACGGCGTGCCCCGATTTTCGGGATGATACTCGAAGCGGGCGCGCTCGAAGTGCTGTGTCAGGTATGTCTTACCGTCGGTCGGGTTGACCTCCATGAGCGGCGGGGTGAGCGGCAGACCGAACAGCGCCAGACTTTCCTCGAATGTATACCCCGGACGACCATCGAGGTTCAAGCCGTGCGACGACCAGTACTGACGGAACTCAGGCGCAATCGCCTGCCCGGTCTGCGCGAAGTACTTCGGTGTGCGCGGGTCGGCTTTCGGAAAATCGAACCAGTTGCGCCCGCTGGCTTCCAACCGTTCGGCGCCCAACCGTCCAAGCAGAACATCGTAGGGCGGCGCATTCTGCGGGTGAAGTTCGAGACGGTTGCGTTCAAACCACTGTGCCCGCACCGTCCTCCCTTCGATCACCATATCTTCCTCAGGACCGATAGGGAACCCGAACACCGGCAGGCCGCCGTTCCGCTCCCAGTACTCGAGCAGACGACCACATACTGTAAAGCCGGTCTCAGGAAACGGACGGCATGGTCCGGTCGAGGGTTGTGGCGCAGGGGCAGGCGCTGGCGCCGGTGGCGGCGCGGGTGCAGTGGCTGCACGATGGGTCACGAAGATCGGTGATGGACCGAGGTTCAACCCGTAGGCGCCATTGACTGCCTCGATCTGCGATGCTCCGCCCCAGCGATCAACGATTGTTCCTACTGGCGCCGCAGTCGGCAGGTTGACGAACGCGCCACCTGGCGACCAGAGCACATCGATCGTATCGCCGCCGCGTGCGAAGCGCACACCATACGCCTCAGGACCACTGAGCACCGTCAGATCGTCGAGCCAGATCGAGCCAGCGCCACTGCTGGCATCCGGTTCATCATCGAGCACGATGGCAACCAGCGTCGCCGGAGAGTCGAGACGCAGATTACCGCCGCCACTGATCCGATTGTATGGCTCGACCGGAGCGTTGATCGGCGTAGAGAGCAATGACCAGCCTGGAGCGCCGACGAACCCCAGGCGGAACTGGAGCGTTTCACCTTCGGCATCGCGCAGCCAGACTTTCAGCGCGTGACCGCTGCCGTCACCGTAGACCCAGACTCCGATCTGTCCCGGCGCACCAGGGACTGCAATGGCAGGACGCGGTGTGAAGACGACAAAATCATTACCGCCGCCGGGGAAGGTGTAATCGAGGCGTCCGGCGGTACTACCACTCAGACGTTGCGAACCATCGGCGGAGAATGAGCCGTTTGGCTGGTCGCCGCGCCGCCATGTACCGAAACGCTCGAAATCGAACACCACCTGCTGCGCCCCGAGATCGACCATACCAACCGGCGTCGCGCCGCTAAGCTGGCGATTCAGCGTGCGGAATGCCGCCAGTGATGGCTTGGGCTGACTCAGATCGGCAGGACCGCCGGCTGAACGCAACAATCCGTACAGATTACGCGGCTCGGTATCTTTCAGAGTGTACCAGATGACCTTCTCCACACCGGCTGCGCGCAGCAGTGCGGCTGCACGCACAAGAAAGTTCGCCTGCGTTTCTTCATCAACACCGCGGGGATCGCGATCGGCGGGACCGGTCGACCATCCAAACTCGGTTGCCCAGATCGGTTTGCGCCCCAGACTGTCCACCAGCGTTTTCACTGCGCTGACATCACCCGTGCCGATCTGACCGTTCTCCGGGCTGAAAGGATCAACATACGGGTGCAGTGCCAGAATATCGAACGAATCCCAGGCGCCGTGCCCGGCGATAGTACGGATGAAGCCACTGTTGGTGGGAACGATGCCCGCACTCAAAACGATAGCATTTGGGTCTGCCGCCTTGATTGCAGGATAGGCGGCACGCAGCAAGGCAGCGTAGGCCGCAGGATCAGGTTGCGGCTGCCAGTAGCGCACATTCTCCGGTTCATTCCACACCTGCCAGAAGCGCACCCGATCGCGGTAGCGTGTCACGACCGCCGAAGCAAAACGCGCAAACGCGGCAGGATCGGGAGCGTAGTAGGAAGGACGACCGGCCACATCACCACCAAACGGCGTAGCCCATGCCGGTGCTGTGTTGAGCACGCCGATGATATTGACGCCGCTGCCTGCCAGACGCGAAATAGCGCGGTCGTAGATCGCCCAATCGAAGCGACCCGGCTCCGGTTCGAGCCAGTACCAGTGGAAATCTTCACGCACCCAACCGGCTGACGTTCCGGCGACCAGATCGACCGGCGCATCAAAACCGGCCTGAACCGGGTAGCGCGAAGCGAGGTGGGTATTTACGCCGAAATCGGATCGTCCAGGGATGGACTGCGCCAGTGCTGGTAATGGCATTGACCAGGCAGTCAGTGTGATGACGACCAGAACGAAGGAAAGCAACCGAAACAGCATAGACTCCTCCTGCCACCCGCGGCGCTATCGACGCAGCTCGCAGAAGAGTTTAGCAACGGTTCGAGTATTGTGCAACCGGTGGAATGATGACAGATTGATCGCAATATTGTTACGGCGCGCGCACCCCCAGAGTCACCGGGGAGCCGCGATCGACCAGATCGCCGCCGCGCGGTATCGAGCTGACAACGATGCCAGGCTCATATCGTTCGCACAGATCGCCGAGTTTATCGCATCCCTGATAATCGGAGTATGACCAGGACAGACCGGCGGCGGAAATCCGGCGAATCGCCTCTTCTACCGGCAAACCGGTGACATCCGGCATCCACACTTTATCACCTAGGCTGACAAAGATGGTTACCGTGTCGCCACGTTGTAACAGTGTACCGGCAACCGGCTCGGTGCGAAAGACGAAACCGGCGCTGAGGCGATTCGGCTCACTGATAACCTGCACCTGAAAACCAAGACTGCGCAACTGAAATTCGGCATCGACACCGCGCATCGTGACAACTTCGGGCAGTGGGATCTGTTCCGGTCCGGTGCTGACCACATAGGTCACCACAGTCGAAACGGTCACGAGTGTGGCTGGCGGCGGAAACTGGTCGAACACTAGTCCTGCCGAAACGACATCGGATGCGCGCGGTAATTCGGCATACGGCAGCAGATTCGCCCCCTCGATGGTCGCGATCGCAGCGCGCTCATCGAGACCGATGACATTCGGCACCGAAACCATTTCCGGCGTAGGGACCACTTCCGGCGTCGCGGTCGGTTCAGGAAACGTTATCGGCGGCGGACGGACGCCGCTACCGGGATTGAACAGGTTATCGAACGTACCGGTGGCAGCCAGATAGACTACGCCGAGCACAATACCAATAAACATCATGCCGAGCAGAAAGACGCCGAGATCGCGTCCCTTGCTTGCTGGCGGCGCCTGGGTGATCACCGGTGAGCGCGGCGGCGGCAACGGTGCAACCCGTCCGCTGCTGTTTCTTGCCGGAGCAGCAGAAACAGGACCGGGTACAGCATTTGGGAGAGCCGGACGGGGCGCAACCAGACGCACAACTGTCGCTTCCTGACTCACAGCACGGTAGGCGTGCAGCATCTGTGCAAATTCGCGCGCCGATGCCGGTCGGTTGTCAGGATCCTTGCTGAGTGCAGTCAGCACCAGTGTTTCCAGATACGGCGGGATCTGGGGATTGAACATACGCGGCGGCGGTGGATCGACGCTGACATGCTGTATCGCAACCGCAACTGCGTTTTCGCCGGTAAACGGCAGGCGTCCTGTCAGCATCTCATACAGCGTCACTCCAAGCGCATAAATGTCGGATTGCGGCGTGGCTGCAAACCCACCCGCCTGTTCAGGCGAAAGATAATCTGCCGTGCCAAACGTCACACCGGTTTCGGTCAGCGCCGTCGAGAGCGAACTTTTCGCAATGCCAAAGTCGGTAATCTTCACCTCGCCAGAAGGACTGACCAGAATGTTCTGCGGCTTGACGTCGCGATGCACCATACCCAGGCGATGGGCGGCATCCAATCCCTCGGCGACATCTTCAGCAATGGCGACCGCCTGATCGACCGGTAACGGACCGTTGCGCAGAATCAGGCTCTTCAAATCGCCACCTTCGACATATTCCATCACGATGTAGTGCGAATCGCCATCCTGTCCGACATCGTACACGTTGACGATGCAGGGATGGCGCAGACCGGCTGCCGCCTGCGCTTCGTGATGAAAGCGTTGGAGAAAGCTGACATCGGCTGCATAATGCTCATGCAGTACCTTGATAGCAACCCGCCGGTTCAGGCGCAGATCGCGACCGCGATAGACGCATGCCATACCGCCTTCGCCGATCTTTTGCTCAAGTTCGTAGCGATTGTTCAGGATTCTCTTCTGCATAGAAGCATCATGCGTATATGTGACGCACAGCCAGGCAGAGGTCGCCCGGTGGTACCAGACCGAGACGTTCTTCCAGAATTGCCAGATTGATCACATCCTCACGATTGTAGTCGAGCAGCATGCGCAGCGCCCGATGATCGCCACGCTTCTCGTAGCGATCCCACAGGTACAACGCGTCGCGTCCGCTCATTCCGTGCGTTGTGCGTCGGATCCCCAGATACTCTTCGACAGCCTTGAGACTGCCGCGTAAACCGCGTCGTCGACAGATGTACATGAGGTCGCAATGCCCAAAGTCGCGTCGGAGATTGACGAGGAGGCGCCTACGGATGACCGGCAGATCGAACCCGGAACCGTTGAACGTTACGAGTGTCTCCACACCTCGGAGCGCGTCGTACAACGTTGTATCACGCACTCCCCCGCCGACTAACTGAATGGCGCCAGACTCTGGACGGTAGATGCCGATCACGCTGATCGCGCCCTCAAGAGTTGTTTCGATGTCGAGATAGGCGCGCATGCGCTTCTTCCTTTTCTGGAGGTTTCACCATGTGATGTACGGGCAGATCAATGCATTGATACATTCCACTGCCGACGCCGGATATCCCGTATGCAGGAAAACGTTAGTAAAACTCCTTCTGGCAACCAGTAGCAGCCTCATTATAGCACGCGCTGCAGCGCAAGAGGAAAGCCATGCGTGGTATAATGGCGTTTCCAGACATGCACGAACGAAAGATGATCGTATGACCACGCGCGTCATTCTCGACACCGATCCCGGCATCGATGACTCACTGGCAATTCTACTCGCAGTCGCTTCCCCTGAAGTCGAACTTGCAGGCGTCACCGTTACCAGCGGCAACTGTCCGATGGCTGATGGGGTGCGCAATGCGCGGAACGTGCTGGCGCTCGCCGGTCGTCCCGACATTCCGGCGTGCGGCGGGGTTGCATCGCCGTTGATCCGCCCGCTCTACACCGCACCTGAAACCCACGGCGAAACCGGTATCGGTTTCGCCCGTCTGCCTGAGTCAACTGCACCTGTCAGCACAGAGCACGGCGTCAATCTGATCATCCGCGAAATCCTGGAGCGTCCCGGCGAGGTTACGCTGGTTGCCGTCGCACCACTGACGAATGTTGCCATTGCGCTGCGCAAGGAGCCACGGATCATCGATGCGGTACGCCAGGTTATTATCATGGGGGGGGCATTGCGCACCGATGGCAATACCACCTCGCTGGCAGAGTTCAACTTCTATGTAGATCCGCATGCCGCGCATATCGTTCTCGAAAGCGGTATGCCGATCACGCTCCTGCCCTGGGATATTACCAGGGATATTATTCTGACTCAGGCAGACATTGATCGGTTGCTCCGCACACCATCGCCAGTCACGAGATTCATTGCCGATGCAACGCGGTTCTATATCGATTTTCATCTGGCAGCATTCGGATACGCCGGGTGCTCGATCAACGATCCGGCGGCGCTGGCGCTGGCGTTTATGCCAGACCTCGCGCGCACTGAGCCGATGCATGTGGCGGTTGAGTATGCTAGTGAACTTACTGCGGGGAAGAGTGTCATCAGTTATATTGGTCCGGCAACGCGCGAACCGGATGTGCACGACCTGACCGGATATGATACTGCCAGCTGGCCCCCGCGCTGGCGGCGTGCATTCCGTCCGGCGCCCAATGTGCACACCGTGGTCGAATTCGATACCCAACGCTTCATTGCGCTGTTTGTCGAACGCATGGAGCAACTGGCACGTCAGTAAGCCTTCCGAGTCAGTTGATGAGCACTGCCCGACCGGTGCATGCCCTGGGTCCTCTGCTGGCATATCTCGTGCTGGCGGTTGTTTTCACCTGGCCATTGTCCGCTCATCTGACGACGGCGCTTGGTGGCGGACTCGATCCGTTGTTGCAGACATGGGTGCTTGCCTGGGACGCACACGCATTGCTCACCGACCCACGCATGGTCTGGCAGGCGCCGATCTTCTTCCCCTACCCCGAGACGCTGGCGTACAGTGATCATCATCTCCTGCTGGCGGTGATTGCACTGCCGGTGATTGTCACAGCCGGTCCCGTGCTGGCATACAATCTCCTGGTAGTGACCAGTTATGCTCTCACAGGGTGGGCCGTCTATCTGCTGGCAAGCGATATGCTGGCGGGCGCGCGCGACAGGCACATGCGCATCGTCGGCGCTTTTGCTGCCGGTGCGCTGTTTGCATTTGGCACGTATCGGATAACGCATATTGTTCATCTGCAATTGCTGCAAACCGCCTGGCTGTCGCTGGCGCTGTTGTTTCTGCGGCGGTTGTTGCTCAGTACCGAAACGGGGGGCAGACGCTGGCGAAGTGCGGCGCTGTCTGGACTGTTTGCAGGCGTTCAGTGCGCAACCGCGCTCTACTACGCATATTTTGCGGTGCTGACGCTTGGGTTGTACGTCGCAGTCCGGCTACGGGATATGCTGAACGCCTGGCGTCGACTGGACTTCTGGCAACGGATCGGCGGACTGGTATTGGGGGGGGCGCTTGCTGCGCTCATTGCTGCGCCGGTAACGCTGCCCTACATTCGTGTGTACGAGTATCTGGGGGTCGTTCGCTCGCCACGCGAACTCGATAACTGGTCAGCGCCGCTTCAGGCATACCTGGCAGTCGTACCGACAAACTGGCTGTATGGGAGGCGAGGCGACTGGTTTGCCGCCAGTGGCGGTGAGTTCGCCCTGTTTCCCGGTTTTATAACCGCCATACTTGCTGTTGCAAGCCTGGCGCTGGCAATCCAGGAGCGGGTTGGCAACCGGGAGCGGGCAAACCCAGCCCTGATCGGCGCGTCGGATGCAATCTTCCTGGCACTGCTGGCTTCCTGCGCCTGTGTATTATCTCTCGGCATCGGCATTCGTCTGGAGCGCGGCGGCGAGGTGTTGCCGATACCGATGCCATATGCGTTGCTCTACGAGCGCGTTCCCGGTTTTGGCGCACTGCGTGTGCCGGCGCGCTGGGCAATGTTGACTCACCTGGCGCTGGCGTTGCTTGCCGGTTTTGCGCTGGTCCACATCGGGCAACGGCTCCGCGCGATGGTCAATCATCGTCTGGCGTTGATCGTTCCGGCGGTGATCGGAACGATTGCGCTTATCGAGCATGCCTCCTTCCCACTGCCACTGGCAGCCATTCCTACACCGAAGCCGGTGTACGCATGGCTCGGCGCACAGCACGATATGCGTGCCCTGCTGGAGTTGCCGGTTGGTTCTACACCACGTGGCGCAGAACTGGAGCGCATCACCGTGCGTCAGTTTCATCAGATACACCACTGGAAGCCGCTCGCTACCGGGTACAGTGGCATCATCCCGTTTGGTACGACCGATCTGCTACGGCGCGTGCAACGCCTGCCCGACGACGATACGCTGCGTTACCTGGCGCTGATCGGTGTTGACACGCTGGTTATCCATCGCGACGAATACGATCCCGAAACACTGGCGCGTCTTCTGGCATGGGCGGACGCCACACCACTGCTGAACCGTCGTGCCGAAGTTGGCGATGCACTGGTTTATACCATCGATCCACAGGCTGATCCGCCGTCACCCGCCATGAGCGGCGCATCGATCTTTATATCGTCGGACGAACGTGTACCGGGAGTGCTGGCGTTGGGTCTGATCCGACGCTGGGAAGCGGAAGGCGCCCGCCTGTACGGTTCTGAGCGAACACGCTACTACCCTGCGCTACGTATCCCGCAACCTGGACAGGTTTTCGACTACGGGTTGCTGGCTGCTAATGAAGACCCGCTGGTCCACGGCTTCGACACCGCAGGAGTACGCTGGCGTTCTCATGGTCTGGCGCTGTATGTCCGTGATCCACGGCTACGCACTGTTATCGACCTGGCGCAACCGGTTGGAGGACAGTTTCATCCAATGTATCCCTCCGGCGTAACCGTGACCGTTGGAACAGACCGGATACACATTTATGATAAAGTATTCATGCTGTACGCGCCGTTAACCGCAGCATTCATCGAACTGGACATCGCCAGCCTGGAGACCCAAACACTGATGATCGACGGGAAACCATACACCATTCCACCCGGCGCTGTGACTATCGCCGCGCCGGTTCCGCTCGACCGGGCGACGGCGATCACCGGGCAGAAGGATCGTCTCAGCATTCAGCGACTGCGGGTACTGGCAGCCCCGCGCGCGCCCGCGCCGCCGCCGGAAGGATCGCTGGCGATCGCTGCCCACTGTCGTTTTGATGGAACGCGATTACTGGTCACTGCACGCATCGGCGGCGCGGGCGCGCCGGCACTGGATGTGCGCGGCGCATCCGCCCGCGACGATAAGCCCATCCATCTGCTCGAAGGCGTACCGCCGGCAATAATGACCGGCACTGGCGAGATTACTTTCAGTGTAGACCTGATCGACCCTGCAGAACCATGGTTGACCCACCGTGGGAAAGCGGAGGACGGACGTTACATCGTGTACCTGAAATCTTCCGGGCGGCCTGGCGCTCCTGGTGTGCCGATCGCAACATTCTTCATACGCAATGGCATGATCGGCGATGCGCATCCTGCACCCCTGCCGTTACGCGCATTGCGCTAAAAAAGTGAGCATTCATGAAGAGCATACACGACGAGGTGTAAACCGGCATTCCCGATCCAGCAGGACTTTTGCGCCAGTGGCAGACCCGTATGCTGGATGGTCTGTTGATGGTGCTGATCGTTGCCGGTCTGCTGGCGATCATTGACGGCAGCTGGGCGGATTATACGGTACGCGGAGCAGAGGCAATACCGCTGGTTGCCACTTATACGACCGCATACGCAATTGTCCTGATTATTGCGCTGGTGAAACGACTCGGCTTCACGATACGTGCCATTGTGCTTCTTGGACTTGTTATGGCGATGAGCGCCTTTGTCCTGATCAACGATGGCTTGTTGGGAAGCGGACGGGTTGCCTGAATGGGAAGTGTTGTTCTGGCAGTGGCATTGTTTGGAACACGCGGCGGTATCGTTGCACTGGCAATTTCACTGGCGGGCTTCGGTATTGTCGGGTGGTTCTACATTGGGGGAACACTGAACACTGCTCCGGCACAAATAATGGTATTGAACACGTTGCCCTCCTGGACTGGAGCAGTTGCAGTCTACGTTTGCGTGACCTGTCTGGCGGCAGTCCCTTTTATGTATCTTCTGCATCGCCTCAGCACGCCGGCAAGTAACGCGACAGCCAATGCCGCCAGAGCGGAAGCAAACGCACAACTCGCTGCGGAACGCGCCGCCGAACTGGAGCGCCAGACAGTACGCCTTCAGGAAACCGAGCATAAACTGCGCACCCTGATTACCACGCTGGAAACACCGACGGTCCCACTTGCCAGCGGCGTTCTGCTGGCGCCGATTGTCGGACAACTGGATAGCCGGCACGCTGAGGCGCTCATGCATCGTCTGCTTACTGTCGCCAGCGCCGAGCGTACTCGCCTCAAGGTTATCGACATCGCAGGTGTGCCACATTCGACACTCAGGTGGCACAGAGTCTGCTTCAAACTTGCCCAGGCACTCGAACTGATCGGTTGCCGCGTGGCGCTGACCGGCATTTCTCCTGCAACCGCACAGACGATGACGACACTTGGCATACGGATGGACAATATTATGATTGCGCGTTCGCCGCAGGATATCCTGGTTCAGCGATAGAGCACAATGCAGCAGAACAGGCGGCAATGCCCCTGCCTTTCCAATGACGAACCTTACTCCTTCCAACGCATTTATCGTACAGCCTGATCGAGACCGACAGGCATCATCTGCATTCGTGAACACGTGCAATGCGCTCTTTCCCATCCGCAACCGTTCAACTGCAACCCTATGATACACTATTGTCGCTTGCAAGCTAGCATTCCAGGAGAAGACAGCCATGCGCGCCGTTCGCTTTGCATCTTTTGGTGAACCTGCCGATGTTCTGACCATCGAGAACATCCCCGCACCGCAGCCCGGTCCAGGGCAGGTACTGGTGCGGGTGCAGGTGCGCCCGATCAACCCCTCCGATCTGTTTGTCATTCGCGGATTGTACGGTGTATTACCACGGTTGCCCGCCGTTCCCGGCTTTGAAGGCGCTGGCGTGATTGTCGGCGTGGGCGAAGGGGTGACCGACCGCACCATCGGTCAGCTGGTCATTCCGATGGGTGCCGCCGGTCTGTGGCAGGAATATGTCGTCATCCCGGCAGCCAGCGCTATCCCGGTGCCTGAGCCGATTGGCGACCGTCAGGCGGCGACAGCGCTGGTTAATCCGGCAACCGCCTGGCTGATGCTGACCGAAACGTTGTGCATCGAACCCGGTGAATGGGTGTTGCAGAACGCTGCCAGTTCCGTCGTCGGGCGGCATGTTATCCAGCTGGCACGACACCTCAACTTCCGCACGATCAATGTTGTGCGGCGACGCGAGGTGATCGATGAGTTGCGCGCACTGGGAGCTGACGAGGTCATCTGTGAGCAGGACGAGAATGTTGTGGCGCGGGTGCATGCGTTGACGGGCGGGAAAGGGGTGCGTTACGCGCTCGACTCGGTGGGAGGATCGAGCGGAGCGCGCCTGGCGGCGTCACTTGCTGCAGGCAGCACGATGCTGGTGTATGGCGCAATTGCGGGCGAAGCACTGACGATCCATCCGGGCATGATCCTCTTCCGTAGCGCGACCATCCGTGGCTGGTGGCTCTCGCACTGGTTTCAGACCGCAACACCGGCACAGGTACAGAATCTGTTTGCTACACTGTTTCGACTGATCGGCGACGGGACGCTGAGCACCCCGATTGTGGCGGAGTATGACCTTGCCGACGTGCGCGAAGCAGTACGCGAAGCCGAGCGCAAGACTCGCCCCGGCAAGGTGTTGCTGGTAGGATAACCGGATGCGCGTCATTTCGCCAGGGCGGTGCATACAGCAACGATCTTGGCTCATGTTCAAACTCGGTGCACTGGAGTATACTCTCATAAGACGCGTTGTATCACAGGTGAGTCGATGGAATTTCCGATTGATGACCTGGTCGCTGAGCAACGCAGTGAACAGTGGGTAATGGCGTATTTCCATCCTACCACCTTGACGCCAGGCTGTGGGCGTGGCACCGACGCAGCGCGTCGCTTTCGGCGCACCCGTCGGAGGAGGGTGACGGTCTCTCGCTGTCGTCCGTGGCACCGGGTGGACAACGGCTCCACGGGAACTAGCGTTCACGGGAGGCAGCTGCGTCCGGCGCAGGTGACTCTGCGCGTGCGGGGGAGGTGCAATGGAGAACCGTCGACGGGGCTCGCCA
>DAOUBK010000045.1:0-82215 GCA_034432635.1 Roseiflexus sp. | reverse complement strand
AGTTCCTCGAGCGAGAACGGCTGCATTGCGGCGATCTCGGACGGTGCTTCGTCGGCGGGAGGTGTGGCAACGCTGTCGAGACCGGCGATCTCTTCAGGCGACAGCCCCAGTTCCTCGAGCGAGAACGGCTGCATTGTGGCGATCTCGGACGGTGCCTCTTCGACAGATGCCGGTATGTCCCGTGAGGGCGTCACTGTCTCCGGTTCACGTGCTTCATCCCAGGCGTCGAGACGCTCGAATTCTGCTTCGCTCAACCCCAACTCTTCGAGCGTGAACAGACGTGTATCCGCATCGATCTCGACCTCGGCTTCCTCGACGGGAGACGTTGCCACAGGCGGAGCCGTGTCGATTGCCAGCAGCGCAGCAAGGAAATCGTCACTATCGTCGTAGGTAGATGGCGACATCGGCGGTGCTGGCGGAGGCGGCACTGCAACCGCAGTTGGTGTTGTCGCCTCCTCCATCGAGCGTGTGGCAGAGAGTTGTTCGACATGAGCAGTGGCACGCCGGTTGAACCACTCTGCTTCGTCCCACTCCGGAATCACCGGCTCTGGAACATCAACAGGCGGCAGCGACTCAAACAGCATCCGCGCCATCGACTGGTACGGATCGATGGCAAGCACCTTCTTCCAGTACTGCTCACCGGATGGATTGCCAGCAGCCAGTTCGAGGTATCCCAGGATCAGGTTCGCCTTCAACACATCGGGATGGCTGACAAGAATCGCGCGGCACACTTCAGCCGCTTCTTCTTCCTGCTCATCGCGCCAGAGAACTTCTGCCAGCGCCACCCGCGCGTCGAGACGGTCGGGGTGATCCGTGACAACCTGGCGAAACTCAGAGATCGCCTGCGGCAGCATGTGCCCTTTCGCATACAATCGCGCCAGCCCGACGCGACTGAGGCGCAGATGCGCATATTCACTGCCCCACGCCTCGGTATAGAGCCGCAGCAACTGGCTGCGCAGCTCCGGCAGGTCGGGCTTGATCTCAAGCGCACGTTCGAAGGCGGCAATCGAGCTGGCCAGTTGACCAAGCCGCTCAGTGGTCATGCCCAACCCGACCAGCGCCGGGATATGTTCGGGATCGAAACTCAGAACCTTCTCGAACTCGATACGCGCCTCTTCGTACTGGCGGTTGGACAGAAACGCCTCTCCAAGCATCTGGTGGGCTTCCAGACACATCGGATACATCTCAAGGATGTGCTGTGCCATCCCGATTGCGCGATCGAGGTCGTTGGATTCGAGCCATTGCCGGGTCTGGTCGAAAGCCGCCTGCAGGCTCACATGTCCCATTCCATTCCTCCTGGCGCCCGAACTGCAGCGACGGCAGTGTCGTGTAATCTTTTACGCCCCGATGAGAAACTGTACGTGTCAGGGCGCACCAGCACCCCCTCATGCGTAAAACTAGAGGCATTATAGCGCAAGCGTCAAGGTGATGCAAGAGGATGCGCACAACAACTGACCACATAACGACCTGCAACAGAGTATGCATGTCGTTATGTGACCTTGTGCGAGACAGGATGGTCGGGGCGACTGGATTTGAACCAGCGACCTCCTGAACCCCATTCAGGTGCGCTACCAGGCTGCGCCACGCCCCGCAGTCCGTGGTATTGTAGCCATGTCTGGCAGTTCTGTCAATAACTTGGGTTCTTTTGCCGACGTCGTTAGGGATGTGACCCAGACGCGGGTGAGGCGGAACCGTTGTGACAGACCGCGCAATTCACGCTCGAACGGTTCCAGGATGACCTTTTCCTGTTGCAGCAATGCGCGTACCGCAGGATCATCGATTAACGCATCGGTCAACACGATGTCGCCGCCGATGCTCTCATTTTGAACCCGCGCTGCGATGTTGACCGTCGAACCGAAGTAGTCGAGAAGATTGTTGGCATTGACGGCGATACATGGACCGGTGTGCATCCCCAGTTTGATCCGCAGCGCCGGATTGCCACGGGCTATTTCGCCGAGCGTAAATTCGCGCTGAATTTCCAATGCCGCAGCGACGGCGCTTGTGGTTGAGGCAAACACTGCCATTACTGCGTCGCCGATCGTTTTGACAAGCGCGCCGTTGTGGGCGCCGATGATCGCGCTCATCACGGCAAAGTGGTCGCGTACCCGTGCATAGGCTGGTACATCACCGATCTGTTCATAGATAGCCGTTGATCCCTTCACGTCGCTGAACAGAAAGGTCAGGCTGCGAATAGCGAGGCCAACCCCCGGCGAAAGCGCCTCCGACGAAAACAACTGGCGGAATTCGGTAAGCGACGTCACCAGTGCGGCACTGGTCGCCTGTTCGCTCCAGGTGCTCTGCTCGATGACGAGCAACGCCGATGTATCGGTGGCATTTTCGATGGTGATCGTTGTTTCACCCGATCTGATGACCGGCGGGTCGATCATGGCTTCGCCGTCGCCAAATACGACGCGCGCTGCTGATGATCCGGCGTGATCGCGGACATCGAGCATTGCCCGTGCGGTCATCTGGCGACTGCGCAGGCGGTAGCGGTTGGGGGCGAGACGCAGACGAACCTCGCGGCGTCCACGAGCGGGCAACGCGATCTGCGCGACAATATGCGGCGTATTCGCCGGTCCGCCAATGCAGTACGGCATATCGACCGCCTCGCGGATGTCCGGGTTGACACTGAAACGCAGCTCGACCGATTCGTCAAAGTTGGTGTCGTAGCGCACATCACACGATGGACAGTAGGCGTCGTGTTCGAGATCGCTGAGGAAGCGCACCCGCTGGCTTGCGCCGCGACAACTCGGACAGAGAACGTCCCATTCCAGGTCGAGCAAGCCGGTGCGGGTTGCATACAGGCACAGGCGCAGCACGTCCATCCGTGGCTCGCCCCAGGCATCAGCCAGCGCAAACGCGCGCATCTTGAGAACCTGCGGATCGTCGACATGTTTGATGTGAGAAACGAGCCGCTCAATGAGCGCCGCGCGGATGCCAAAAGCGTGCAACCGCCCGGCTGCAACGCGCAAACGATGAAGATTGACGCGCGGTTTGCGAACCGGCGGCAGAACGACCTGCTCCGATGCAGCGAGCAGGTCGCCCGTTCGACGGTAGGCGCGACGTAACTGACGCAACATGTGCTGCCCGATGACCAGGCGCCCGCCGATCGCGCCAGCCAGGTTGCGCGGCGCGATGTGCACTTCGACATCGACTTTCGTGCGTTCTTCAGGGAGCGGTGTGAAACAGGTTATCGTCTGCAAGCGTTCGACCGGCAACGGCGGTTCAAACTCGCGTTCGACCGAGAACTGCTGCTCGAAGATCCATTCGAAGGGATGCTCGCGCCAGCTGACCGGAACGCCTAGAAAATGACCGTATACGATCTGTACCAGGTCGCGGTCCGGTTGGGTTCGTTCGAAGGCGGGCAGACCAACCATACGGTTGGTGCGATCGGTGTCGGAGAGCAGAGTCCAGACACGTTCGACAGGCGCGTCGAGAATGATGCTAGAATGCAGGTGGATGGTGTATGGTTTCATGAGCGCTGCCTTTGTCGTTTGTGTACCGGGAGCGTGCGCATGATATGCGCCGCTATTCACATTATAGCAGCAGCACGACATAAAATAATGAGGAAAAGATTACAAATGACATGGTTACGGAACGAAGCGTTCCTGCACCATACCACGCATGCCTAGCGTCTGCGCAATTAACTCGACCACTTCGCGCCGTGCAGCAGCGTCGTGGGCAAAATCGAGGTCGTCGGTTTCGATGCGGAGCACCGGGCACAGCTCGAATCGTCGCAACCACTCGTCGTAGCGCCGGTTGAGGTGTTCCAGATACGCAGGTGGAATGGCGCGCTCGGCGGGTCGCGCGCGTTCGTTGATGCGTCGGATCAGCGTTGGGATGCTGGCGTGGAGGTGGATCAGCAGAGTTGGCGGTGCGATGCTCTGCACCAGCGCCAGAAATAACTGTCGATAGGTGCGAAAATCACGGTGACTGAGGATGCGCTGTTCCAGCAATCCCTTCACGAAGACCTCATAGTCTTCGTAGATGCTGCGGTCCTGGCACACGGAGATCGGCGTATCTGCGATCTCGAGGTGCTGCTGGTAACGTTGCGTTAGAAACCAGATCTGCGAGTGAAATCCCCAGCGTTCACGATCGCGATAGTAATCTTCCAGATACGGATGGTCGGCAACCAGTTCGTAGTATGGCTGCCAGTCGAACTCTTCTGCCAGGATGCTGACCAGCGTGCTTTTGCCGACGCCGATATTGCCGGCAACGGTGATGTGGTAACGTCCGTTTCTCACGGCCATGCTCCAGCGCAACTCTCACGGCGGCATATACGCCAGAAACAACGTGCCCGGCTCTCGTTCGCCCTGGAAGCGCAACGTCGTGCCGCCAGGGAAGCGTTGCGCCACTACCGCCAGTTCCGCTTCGCGCTCCGGCAGAAAGATGAAGAGCGGTCGCCGCTCTTCCGGCGGCGGCATGATCTGCTCCGGATCGGTTACCGGTTCGATCACGTCCATCCCCTGAAGATCACGAACGATGAACCGGATCGAGCCATTCCCCAGATACACGCGCGGTGGGGCGAAGAAGTACACATATACCGGCGCAGGCTGATCGTTGATGAGATGTGCCACTTTCGTGGCGACTTCGGTGTTCGTCCAGCCATAGGTGCGGCGGGGCGTATAATCATAGAAGTAAAAATTAATGCTCCACCCTGCCAGAAGCGCGATGATCGCCGCGCTTACCAGGATATGTCTGGTATGCGTCAGGCGGAACGCCCACCGCGCCATGATGGTTATCTGCTGAATGGTGAGCATGACGAGCAGGCAGAGCGCCGGTGTAGTGGTAACGTAGCGCGGGCTTTCGGGCGTGTTGACCAGGAGCATGCCACCCAGGATCGCAGCTCCGGTCAACCAGGCGATGGGCAGGAACCATTCGGAGCGACGCCAGTTGACCAGCGCGAGTGCCACGCCTAGCGTCAGCAACACAGACGACACGGGATCGAGCAGGGCGATGCCTGGATCGTACCATGCGGCGTGGTCGGGAATGAAGGTATAGGCGCCAAAACTCCGACGCGCCTGATCGATGATGATCGTGGAAAGTGGGACGCCTTCCGCCAGTTTTTGTTCCAGCCAGCCGCTCTGCACCACGCCGACCATCGCCAGACGTGCGGTGAAAGCGGAAGGCTGGGCGATAAAATGGGCGATCAACGGATTAAACCCCAATCCGAATCCGGCAAGGATTAACGGCAGACGCGGCGCAACTGCACGGAAGCGTTGCCGGTCGCAGAGCGCCAGATGAACGACCAGCGCTGCTATCAGCAGCGGTGTCAGACGCGAGCCCATGTAAAAATGCTGGGCAATGCCGCACACAACACCGGTCAGTCCAAAGGCAAAGGGCGATAATCGCCGCACGCCGTAGAAAAAGGCAGTAAATGCCGCCAGCGCCAGGAACGGATCGGCAATATTGTTGACCCCCAGACGACTGAAGTGAATGTGGAGGTGATACGTCGCCAGCAGCGCTGCTGCGCCAAAAGCAACATTCCGCTCGAATAGCGAACGAGCCAGCAGATACAGCATCGGGACGGTCAGCGTCCCGATCAGCGCCGACAGCATGCGCAGCCCAAACACATCATTGCCAAAAATTGTCAGTGAGAGCGCCTGAAGAAAGAACCAGAGCGTCGGGTGCGAGAGCCATCCGGTGCTGAACGGATCGGTGATGCGTCCCTCCAGCACACTGCGCGCCTCCATGCCCATTTCGCCCTCATCACCGCCAAAGTTCTGCGGAATGGTTGCGAGCATGGTCACCCGCAGCGCCAGCGCCGCCAGGGTCAGCGCAACAAGCGCCAGCAACTCGCGCCGCGTCCACGGCGCTGTTGCGGGCAGATCGGTGCGAGGAGCGGCGATATAGCGTGTGCCGGCCAGAAAGAGACCGATGCTCGTCGTCCAGGCGATCAGGGCAGGTCCCGGGCGTAGTGTCGGTGTGGCTGCGCACCAGAATGCAATACTGCTGCTCATCAGTGCCAGCACGAACAGTGGGTAGAACGGGGAGAGGCGATCCAGGACTCCGGCGAGTCGTGCTACAGACGACAGGTTGTCATCCGGTGGCGGATCGCGCATCCATGCCCGTAGCACAACGAATAATCCCCCGGCGATGGTCAATAGCGTCACCCCTGCCAGCAGATTTGGCGGCGTGCCGATCAGGAAAAACTGACCAACCGCCGCCAGAGTGAGGATGGTCAGCAGCAGCGAGAACAGATTGATTCTGGCATACGAGCGTTGTTGCGTATCGAAGGTGTCCGAGGCGGGTTCAGCGGATGGCGAACTATTTTCGGATACGACGACATCGTCCTCGACCGGTGATTGTAATGGTGCGATGCTTTTCATGCACGTCCTTGCCGGGAAGCGTCTATCCGAACTCAAGAGCGCAGAGCAACCGTCCATCCAGGCAGGTGTCGCGCCAATACGAACTGGCAGCGACGCTAGGCACTGACAACGCTACGACCGGAACGGTTTCCGCGCCTTGAGAACGATACTGACGAATGTTTTCTCATCGCCGCGCAGATGATCGTTGCGCGCATCCACCATGCAAAACAGCCGCACACCCAGATTGATCGGATTGAGCAGACTGCCGCTGTTGCGCTCGCCGCGGAACCGATCGGCGCTGTCGCGGAGGCGACGCGGCAGGAGATTGTGTTCAATCAGCGGTTTGCCGATACTGTACACGATGAAGTGAATAAAGGGAAACGCATAATGGGTCTGTTCTTCGAGCGCCTCGATGGAAAACCCGGCGCTGGCAACCACGTCGCGGAGCGTGTCAGGGCGGTACAACCGCCAGTGGTTGCTCCACAAGCCGGTGATCGGTCCCGGACTCTGGATCGGTCGTCCTCCCAGCGCTTCGATTGTTTTGTTGATCGGATCCCACCAGAACGGATAGCTGGCGTGCGGCACGCTGATCGCCAGGATACCATCCGGCTTGAGGATGCGAAAAACCTCGCGCAGCGCACCGCGATCATCGGCGAGATGTTCGAGCACCTCTGACATGAGCACCTTATCGAAACTGTTATCGGCGAACGGCAGACGATGGATATCGACCCCGGCAAGACTGGCGGGGACATGTTCGCGTTCCGCCCAGCGCAGGCGTGTCATGTCGCCATCGACGCCCACCAGGTTCAAACGGCGCAAACGCCCCATGAACATCAGATAGACCCCCATGCCACATCCACAGTCGAGCACCGTCTCGCCATCGCGGAGTTCCAGGTACTCCAGCAGGGTTATCGCGCGGCGGCGGTATGCCATATCCGCCTCATTTTGCAACAGGCGTTCGAGCATCGCGCGATCATCGGCAGAGAGCGCAGTATGGGACGGCGCTGCGGTTGGGTGCGATAGTGGAGGCGCAAGCATTGCCGTTGTGGTTGCTGTCACCGGTGCAGCGGCAATAATGTGGAGCGTACTGCGCACCAGGCGCCGGCTCGCGCGGGTATAGAGGTTGGTGCGACTCCGGGTCCGCACCAGTTGCTCAAGCAGTTGCTCATATGCGTCAATCGTCTGACGGGTATTGAAAATGCGACGCACACCGGCTGGAGTTGGACGATACCGTTCACGGTCGCGCAACGTCTCAACGATAGTACGGGCAAGTTCTGGCGGATTGTACGGTGGCGCCAGGCGTCCGAAACCGGTTTCGCGCACCACCACGCGCGCACCGGGTATATCCGTTGCAACGACCGGCGTACCGCACAACATTGCCTCGACCTGCGTGAGCGCCATCATGTCGGTATGGCTGGGCAACACGAACAGATCGAGCATGGCATAGAAGTCAGCGAGGCGACGGCGATCCCGTAGCAGACCGAGGAATGTGATGTGTTCCTGTTGCGTTTCGATCAGCGGCTGGCAGACACGATAAAAATCATCGTAGACGACGTTGCGTTCACCGGCGAAGACCAGGTGCGCTTCAGGAAGTTCGGCGCGAATGAGCGGTAACGCACGCAGCAGATCGTCAAACCCCTTTTCGCTCACCCAGCGCCCGGCAAACCCGATCAGGCACTTCCCATCGAGACCAAGATCGCGTTTCCAGGCAGCAGCGGCAGCCGGGTCCGGCTCAGGAAACTCCACTGGCGGGTAGATGCAGGTGAGTTTATTGCGAAAGGGCCAGAGCAACTTCGAGTGACGGGCATAATCTTCGCTATAGGATGTGATTCCATCAGCGGCGGACGCGGCGGCGCGCAGGATATGGAACGCAGCCCGTTCGACGAGTTGCTCGGTCAGGCTATCCGGCATCACGACATCGCCGTGATGGGTCATAAGCAACGGACGCCCGAGCAGGCGGCAGAGGGCGGCGACAATTGGCGCTTCAGGAAGCGGCGTGTGGATCTGTACCACATCGTGCTCAGCGATCAACTGTGCCGCTGCCCAGGGAAATGCAGGGGTGATCATGCCGCGGCTAAAGCGAGTGAGGGGCCAGAGGCGCACGACGCGCACGCCGTTGATCATCTCGTCGCGTGCGAGTTCAGGGCTGTGCCTGGTGGTGAGCACGGTTACTCGATGCCCGCGTTCCGCCAGATGCTCTGCCACACGCACGGCGTGAACAGTCAATCCTGTCCAGTGTGGATGATAGTAGGTGAGTACAACCAGGATATTCATCGCCGCCCCGTCACCTGAGGGAAACGTATTGCCGCGGCAGCAGCGCGACAATAAACGGTATTATAGCAGATGCACCGGTAGTATGGAGGAAGAGCACAGTGCATCCGGAAAAACAGAACAGAATTACGGTTGACAAGCGGTATTAACAGGGCTATAATGCCATGCGCAAGCCGAGGTGGCGGAATTGGCAGACGCGCCAGGTTGAGGGCCTGGTGAACAGAAATGTTCGTAAGGGTTCAAGTCCCTTCCTCGGCACCAGGGGCGATTAGCTCAGTTGGCAGAGCACCTCGCTTACACCGAGGATGTCGGCGGTTCGAGTCCGTCATCGCCCACCACGGAAGCGCGCCGGTGCTTGCTGGAGAGATTGAAAATCTGTTAACCTCACGCCAGGGTAGCTCAGTTGGTAGAGCGCGTGTCTGAAAAACACGAGGTCACCGGATCGTTCCCGGTCCCTGGCACCACACCTGCGATGGCAGTCCTGGCGGTCAGGATTGCCTTTTTTGTTCCTGTTGCTCACTGTCACATCTGGCGCTGCCCCCTGTGATTGCAACATCGCGTCTTGCTACACGTATGATTAACCGGGAAGAAGATAAAATTGCGAGATTTCTGTAACCGATTTGTAAGTGTTGCGTGATCGCGGCGTTGGAGCATCGTGTTATACTTTCACTATGATGCTACTTCTCAGTGTAGTACGTGCCGCTTCCTCTCCATTCCAGCAGGTGACCTATGTTTGATCGACATCTCTGGCAGCGGCAGACCTCCGACTACCTGGAGGTGTTTGCCCGTCATCCGCGCCAGGAGGTGCAACTGTCCGGTGGCGCCGGTGTTGTGCCACATCTGGCGCTGCGCACGCTGACCCCCTTTTTTCAGGCGTTCCATACGCACCCGGTAGATGCCACGGTCACACTTGCGTCCATCATCCACGATGCCGGCGCCAACCTCCTGGTGCAGCGCGTGCTCCGCAATCGTTATCCAACGGCTCTGGATATCGACCGGGATCTGCGTGCCAGTCAGGATGTGTGCAAAACGGTCGAACATCTTGTCGTTGAGTTACAAACGATTCCGCTGATGATCCAGCGTCTCAACGCACGGCGTGGTTTCTGGGTGCGCAGCGTGATCGAACGCGAACTGGACACGTATCCATGGTCGTTTGCGCGCATCCGAAATCTGCTCCAGGAACTGAATGAACAAAAGCGCATCGAAGCACTGCGTCCCCTGCGCTCGCGCAATGGACGGTATGGCGCTGACGAGCTGGCGCTGATCGAGGCGTCATTATCCGATGCAATCGCTCAGGTGCGTGCATATGCTGCCCGTCTGCTCGGCGTTATGGTCGATGCGCCGCCCGTGTCGCTGGTTATTCGTCTGTTGCAGGTCGCTCTGCGCGACTCCGACGCAGAGACTCGCTTTGCCGCCGCTCGCGCGCTTGGCTTGCTGCGTGAACGTGCTGTGACGGATGATGCACTGGCATATATCGAAAGTCATCTCTCTCACGAAGACGCATTCTATCGCTCGGCGGCTGCACTTGTGCTGGGGCAGCTGGGTGAGTATGCCGGTAAGCCGATAGTGGTACAGAGTCTTTGCCGGTTGCTGTACGACCATGACGCCTATGCGCGTGAGGCGGCTGCACGCGCATTGGGACGGATAGGGGCGCCGGCTGCACTTCCCGATGTTATCGAAGCGCTTACCCGTGCCGCGCAGGATGATGATCTCCAGGTTCACGAGGCTGCAACCGACGCACTGACGCTGCTGCGCCAGCACGCGGAACTTTCAGTTCAGGCAGCAGCGTAATGCCCCACACGCGTGCGATACCTTCCCTCGCCGGTCTGGATGCTGGCAGGGGATGTTCTTTGTCCGCTTCGAGCAGCGATATTCGTGTATAATACGAAGTATCGTATGGTTTTCTGTCAGCCCCGATGAATCCTGCACCCGATTGTCGGGCGTATCCGCACAGGAATGGTATGGTCATTCTCGTTATGATTGACGGTGCGCGCCCTGATGCACTCGAAGCGGTGCATTGCCCGACCATCGATGCGTTGCGCGCAGCAGGAGCGTCGACGATGCATGCGCAGAGTGTCGTGCCCTCGGTGACGCTTCCCTGTCATATGTCGATCTTCCACAGTGTGCCGCCGACGCGCCACGGTATTACAACCAATGTGTTCATTCCCATGGTGCGCCCGCTGCCGGGGTTGATTGAACAGGTGCGTAGTGCCGGTCGACGCACCGCCTGCGTCCACAATTGGGAACCGCTGCGCGACATAAGCCGACCTGAGCAGGTCGCCTACAGTTATTACCGTGAGCCGTCGCTCGACCATACCTACGATGATGCGGTCGGCGCAGAAGCCGTGCGGCTGTTACGAGAAGAAGGCGATGCTTTCGATATCGTCTTCCTCTACTTCGGTTCGGTTGATGCCGCCGGTCATGCCTTTAGCTGGATGTCGTCCGAATACCTGAACCAGTTGCAGCGCGTTGACGGGTGGCTGGGTCGGGTGCTCGATGTGTTGCCGCCAGACGCGACAATTGTGGTGCAGGCTGATCACGGCGGGCATGATCGGACGCATGGCACGGATAGCCCGGACGATATGACCATTCCGTGGATTGCGGCCGGTCCTTCGATCAGGCGCAACCATCGGATTGCCGCTCCGGTCAGTTTGCTCGACACAGCGCCAACGCTGGCGCATGTTCTGGGAATTGCGCCGCACGCCGGGTGGGAAGGTCGGATCATCGAAGAAATCTTTGTGCAACAATGAGCGCTGAACCATCAATCTACGAACGCGCCGGCGGGGATGAGCCGTTTCGTTGTCTGGTGGACGCATTCTACGCGCGGATCGAGCGCGACCCGCTGCTGCGCCCGCTGTTTCCCGCAGACCTCGAACCGGGAAAACAACACCAGTTCCTGTTTATCACCCAGTACTTCGGCGGACCGCCGCGCTACGCCGCACTCCGCGGGCATCCACGGCTCCGGGCGCGTCACCTGCCGTTCGTCATCGGGCAGGCAGAACGGGATGCATGGGTTAACCATATGCGCGCTGCCATCGACGAGGTCGGTTTTCCGGAGGATGTGCGGACTGCCCTGATCCACTACTTTGAACGAACCGCCACCTTTATGATTAACACTGGCGACGATCGCCTCGATTTGCGTGGTTGAGATTGCTGCCGCAACGCGTCAATCCACCGTCGCTTGTGGTACAATCAGTACGCAATGGCGCAGCGAAAGGAGACAGTGCTATGTTTACTGTGCGAGGCCGCTTCGATGGCAAGACTATCGAATTGCTCGAACCGCCGCCGGTTGATGAAGAGACCTTTGTCCTGGTCACCTTTCTCGAAGGACCACTGGAAACCGCAGCCGCGCGTGAGAGTCGCCGCGCGGTCAGCGTAGCCATGTTTTCGTTGGATCGCTACGCCGGTCCGCTCAGGCAACGGTTGCGCGCTGGTCAACCCTCCGCCGATGTGCCGCGTCCTTTCACCGTCGGCGAGATCATGACGCGCAAGGTGATCAGCGTTGCACCTGATGCCACTGCTGCCGAAGCCATCCACATCATGAACAGGCACGGAATCACCAGTGTACTGGTCGAACCGGATGCAAGCGGTGAGTGGGGAATCATGACCATGCGCGACGTTCTGCAGAAGATCGTTGCTGCCGATCGCTCGCCGGAAGAAGTTGCCGTCAATGAACTGGCATCGCGACCGCTGGTCTACGTCTCGCCGGAGATGTCGCTGCGCGACTGTAGCAAACTGATGATCGACCGGAACATTCGCCGTGCCGCAGTGCGGGATCGGGATCGGATCGTCGGGATTATCAGCGACACCGATATTTTCCAGGTGGTCGAGGAGCGTGGCTGGGGACCAATGCCGGCAACCGACGCCTGACGGCTTCGGAGCAGAGGCGTTGCAGTGCAACGTCTCTGCTGCCACGCTGTGCCTATTCATCCATATTGGCGATCATCGCATCGGCGAACTGCGACGTCTTGACTTCCTTCGCGCCGGTCATCAACCGGGCAAAGTCGTAGGTGACGATCTTCTGAGCGATTGTTTTTTCCAGCGCGCGGATGATTAGGTCTGCTGCTTCGGTCCACCCCATGTAGCGGAGCATCATATCACCACTGAGGATGACGCTGCCCGGATTGACCCGGTCCTGATTGGCGTACTTTGGCGCTGTGCCGTGAGTCGCCTCAAAAATCGCGTGCCCGGTGATGTAGTTGATGTTCCCGCCCGGTGCGATGCCGATACCGCCAACCTGCGCTGCCAGTGCATCACTCAGGTAATCGCCGTTGAGATTGAGCGTCGCAATCACATCGAACTCCTCGGGGCGCGTAAGCACCTGCTGGAGAGTGATGTCCGCAATGGCGTCCTTGATGAGGATTGCCCCGGCAGCCAGTGCTTCGCGTTGCTCGGCATTGGCTGCCGCTTCGCCCTTCTCCGCCTTTGTGCGCTCCCACTGCGCCCAGGTGTAGACATGCTCGCCAAAGACACGCTCCGCCAGTGCGTATCCCCAGTCGCGGAACGCACCCTCGGTGAACTTCATGATATTACCTTTATGCACGAATGTGACACTTCGGCGGCGATGGGTAATCGCATACTGGATGGCAGCGGCAACCAGGCGTTCCGTGCCCAACCGACTGACAGGTTTGATGCCGATCCCGACTTCGACCGCGCCATCGCCATTGCCATCGCCGAGTAGACTGAGGAACTCACGCGCTTTTTCGGCTGTGCCGAAGCGGATTTTCTCAAAATCCTTCGGAAAGGTGGTGCGCAGAAAATCGAGCACTTTCTGCGCTTCAGGCGTACCGGCAGCATACTCGATGCCCGCGTAAATGTCTTCCGTATTCTCGCGGAAAATGACCATATCCACCAGTTCGGGGCGCTTGACCGGCGAAGGAACACCCTGAAAATAACGTACCGGGCGCAGACAGACGTACAGATCGAGCAACTGACGCAGCGCGACGTTCAGGCTGCGGATTCCCTTGCCTACCGGCGTCGTCAGCGGACCTTTGATGCCGACCAGATAGTGCCTGAATGCTTCAACCGTCTCGTCAGGCAGCCAGTTGCCGGTCAGATTGAAAGCTTTCTCGCCTGCCAGCACTTCGTACCACATCAACTTCCGCCGCCCGCCGTATGCCCGTTCGACAGCCGCATCGAAAACGCGCACGCTCGCCCGCCAGATATCGGGACCGGTGCCATCGCCTTCGACATAAGGAATGATGGGCATATCTGGCACATACAGGCGCCCGTTCCGTATCGATATGGCATCTCCTTCGGGCGCACGGTTGCGCGTCATTGTCATGGTTTTAGGACCTCCAGGTGTGTAGTAGCGGTTTCGCTCCATTATAGCAGGCTTCGATAGCACTGCTGATCACCTGCCGCATAAACGGTATTTTGACTTGAACTTGTCCATCCTGCTCCTTATAATGTCTGTACAGCAGAGAGGATTTCGTTTCTCCGCAGTTTTCGACCTGTTGCTCCTCGAACGCGGAAACAGGTTTGGATGAGGTTTGAGCCGATCCCCGACGTCATTGATGTCGGCATAGGGAGATAGAGCAATGACGCGCCAGTTTTCAGCGCGTCTGACGAAATACGTCGTAGCCCTCCTCATTGTTTTCGTAAGCGCCGCCGCGCCTGGACAGGAAAGTTCACTTCCAGGCGGATGGGAGACGCATGTTGTGCGTGCAGCGCCGAACACCGTGACGGTGACCACGACGCAGGACGAACTCGATGGAGACATGTCTTCTTTCGAGGATCTGATCGAGAACCCGGGCGGCGCAGGTATTTCGCTGCGTGAGGCGATTACGGCTGCCAATGCTATGCCTCCCGGTCCGCGCCTGTTCATTCATTTCGCAATCCCCGATACTGATCCCGGCTATGAGACCAGTTCGCAGGTCTGGCAAATCCGCCCCGGTCCATCGGCACTACCGCCGCTCACACGCGGTAATGTCTCGATTGATGGAACGACTCAACCGGGCGCCAGACAGGCGCCCTATCCGGTGATTCTTCTCGATGGCATCGATGTGTTTGAAGGCGACCGCGGGCTGAATGGACTGACCATCATATCCGCCGGAAACAGTATTCGCGGGCTCGGGCTGATCCGGTTCTGGGAAGCGGGTATACTCATCGAGGAGGCGAACGCCAGCAATAATGTGGTGACCGGCTGTTTTATCGGCGTGCTGACGCCAGGTGACGGACCGCAACCGAACTACTACGGGATCGATATTCGTTATGGTGCGCGCAACAATCTGATCGGCGGCCCGGCTGTCGCTGATCGCAACATTATCAGCGGGAATGATTACGCTGGCGTGCGGATCGATGGCAGTGCCACAGTGAGTAATACCGTTGCAGGCAACTGGATCGGTGTCGATGCCGACGGCACACGTGCGCTGGCCAACGCCTACTATGGTGTCGTCATCAGTAACGGTGCACAGCACAACGTCATCGGCGGCGGCAACGTGATTTCGGGGAACGATTATGGAATCATGGTGATGAACGCCGACGATAACCGGATTGTCGGCAACGTGATTGGTCTGGCGCCCGACGGCTCCTCACCGATGGGCAATCGGCAAGGCGGCGTGTTTCTGGTCGATGGCGCCAGCAGGAATAGTGTCGGCGGCGAGACGGACACAGAACGGAATATCATTGCGGAGAACGGGTATGGCGTTTTTGTGGGGCATTACTATGTTGCGTCACCGCCGGTTGCGCGCTGGAATCACATCAAGGGGAACTACATCGGAGTAGACGCCAGTGGCATTCTCCCACGTGGGAATGTGCGTCAGGGTATTTTTCTGACCGAATTTGCCGACTCGAACATGATCGGCGGTGATGATCAGCGTGCAGGCAATGTGGTGGCTTATAACGGATCGAGTGGCATCGAAATCGAAGGTGCTGCAAACCGGATCGCATCCAACATCATCGGCGCCGGCGCCGATGACGCAACACCACTGGGGAATCAGCGGCACGGCGCGTTGATCATTGGTGATGGAAATATCGTTGGGCCGTCTAATACATTTGCGTTCAATCAACTGTCCGGGTTGCTCGTCAAAGGGGATAACACGTTGATCCATGAAAATACCATTCATCACAATACCCGCTCTGGTATATGCGTTCGAAGCGATGGATCAACGATTATGAGCAATACCGTGACTCTGAATCAAGGGATGGATGTACCATGGGATGATTTCGATCCCCAGCGCGACGACTGCTCGCCCGTCGGCGGTATCGTGCTGACAGGCACGTTACAGACCCTGATTCGAAGCAACACTATCAGGTATAACGCCATGCCAGGGGTGGTCATTTCTGGCGGCGAACGTAACCGTGTGTTGAGTAACAGTATCACAACCAATGCAGACGGCGGGATTGTGCTGTTGAATGATGCCAATCGCAACATTCCAGCGCCGACGATCCTTGCTGTCGAGCAGACAGAGGTGCGCGGCGTTGCCTGCCGCGATTGTCGCATCGAGATCTTTGCCGATCCTGATGGCCAGGGACGTGAGTTCCTCGGCGCCGTGAATGCGTCAGGCGATGATGGCGCCTTTTCGTTCCCAGTCTCCGGTAGTGCGCTGGCAGCGTTGCAGATCACAGCTACCAGCACCGATGCTGATGGCAATACGTCTGCTTTTGCTGTCGGCATCGGTGTGCCATCATCCCCTGCGGTCCATACGCTTCATTTTCCACTGGTTGTGCGCTGAACGTCTCCGGAGCGTCGGGATGCGCAGTCGCCTTTTGCCCTCTTCTTCGTAAGAATAGAACCTGTGAAAGACCAGACGTATCAACCAGGATGTGCCCTGTAGTCCGGCGGCTGAGAGCCGGTCCGACCCCCTTACAGGATCGATATCCGGTGGGCAGGATTTTCTGGCAGGACTGAGGCTAGGGGCTACTGCCGTGACACCCGCCTGTGTGGAGCGCAGCGCGCACGGATCACGCCTGAGCGGATGCTGCGATCCTGTCGGGCAGGCATCGGTGTGGCAGGGAAGATTATTGAAATACCTTCTGCGGGAGCCGCATGGCTTCCTGCGGACTGCGTACAGTGGCAATGTCGCTCAGCGCAATATCCTGGCGGGTCAGTGTCAGTGCAACCTCCGATGAGATGCCGCTGAGCGTTACGCGACACCCCAGCAGTCTGAGCGCCTGCGCCATCTGGATCAGCGCCTGCGCCACCATGCTATCCACCATCGAGACGCCGGCGATGTCAATGATGACGTGGCTGGCGCGTTGCTGGTGCGCTGCTTCGAGCAGGCGCGCAGTCAGCTTTGCCGAGCGGGGACTGTCGAGATGTCCGACAATCGGCGCAAACAGGACGCCCTCGGCAAGCGGAATTGTAGGGGTTTCGAGCGTGGCAACCAGGTCGAGTAAACGACGTTGCTCTTCCAGTTGCGCCTGCTGCGCAGCGTTGGCGGCTTCCAGTGCGTCAGCCTGCTCTTTGATGCGTGCCTGTGCTGCTTCTGCTTGCTGGCGGGCTGCCTCTGCTCGCTGCACTTCGGTGTTGAGCACTGCACGCGCTACCAGAATGAGGAGTACAAGCATGACATAGGTGACGATCAGGGCCGGATCGACAGAGTAGCCCAACAGGACCGCCCGAACAATGTAGATCCCTAATGACAAGCCGGCACTGATGATAATCCCCGGAGCGCCGACCAGCGCCAGCCCCAGAACCGGCGGAAAGATGAGCGGCAGCGGTATGGATACTTGCCCATTCGCAGGGACGATGCTCAGAGCAAATCCCGACATCATCGATGAGAGAATCAAGAGAACGGCAGCGGTGTACCGCCATCCACGGAGATGAGCAAAGAACAGCACGCCGGACAAAATGGCGGATATACCGGCAACAACAGCACTGTTCCAGTTCCGCGTGAATGCCAGAACAATCGCCAGAAGAATGTTGCCTGCCAGGAGTATGCCAAGAGTCAGAGATACAACCTGACGCTGCGTGATCTTCATGGATCACTATCCCCCCATATCATTTGCAATGCTGGCAGAACCATAATCAGAAGCATGATACCGTGAAGATCGGAAACGAATGCTTGCAGAACAGAAGCGAATTCATTGCAGATGCGCTTATGATCCACCGTTTCCGATGGACACAACCCGATGCACATCCCCGCGCTTTCGCTGGAACGTACCGATATGCAGCAGTGGGAGTGGCGCACGATGACCGGCAGGTGCAGATTGATCGAACACACAGAGCAGACGCTGCTGTCACCTTGCCGGGGATTGTGTGCATCTTGACGAGCATGAATGTGCGCTCTGCAGAAGGAACACGAGGTGCGTGATGTATGATGCCGTGGTGGTCGGCGCGGGACCGAACGGTTTGACCGCCGCGTGTGTTCTGGCACGCGCCGGGTGGCGGGTATTGATCATCGAGGCGCGCGAGACGATCGGCGGGGGCATTTCGTCGGGGGAAATGACACTGCCCGGTTTCGTTCACGATCGGGGATCGTCAGTACATCCATTTGGAGTCGTGTCACCGGTTTTCCGCATGCTGGAGTTGCATCGCTTCGGGTTGCGCTGGATCCAGCCGCCTGCTCCGGTTGCTCATCCGCTCGACGATGGACGTGCGGTGATCCAGGAGCGGTCGGTGCGTGCGACGACCGCCTGGCTCAGCGGTGATGGCGCTGCCTATGCGCGTATGATGACGCCGCTGGTGCGTTCCTGGGAGTGGATCCAGCCGCTGGTGCTGCAGCCGCTGCGATTTCCCCGCCACCCGGTTGCGGCTGCGCGCTTCGGAGTATTGGCGCTGCTGCCGGTACGCATGCTGGCGCGTCTCCTGTTCCGCAACGAAGCAGCGCTGGCGCTGATCGCGGGACTTGGCGCGCATTCGCTCTTGCCGCTGGAAGCGCCGCTGACCGCCGCACCGGCGCTGGTGCTCGGCGCGCTTGGTCATACGGCTGGCTGGCCCCTGCCCCGGGGTGGAGCGCAATCGATAGCCAATGCGCTGGCGGCGTGTCTGTGCGCCTGGGGCGGCGAGATACGAACCGGGTGGCACGTGCAGCATATCGATGAACTGCCACAAGCCAGAGCGTATCTGTTCAATGTTCCGCCGAGCCGATTGATCCAGATCGCTGGTGAGCGCCTGCCGCCGGGTTACCGTCGCCGCCTGGAACGTTTTCGCCATGGACCGGGCGTATTCAAACTCGATTATGCGCTCGACGGACCGGTTCCCTGGCGCAATCCGGCATGTCTGCGCGCGGCAACCGTCCATCTTGGCGGCACTCTGGAGGAGATTGCCGCGTCGGAGCGGGCGCCTCATCGTCATGAGCACGCGATATTCCCGTATGTGCTGTTCGTACAGCCAACATTGTTCGATCCGACCCGCGCGCCGCAGGGGAAGCATACCGGCTGGGCATACTGCCACGTACCGCACGGATCGATGGTCGATATGACCGCAGCCATCGAATCGCAGATCGAGCGCTTTGCGCCTGGTTTTTGCAATCGCATCCTGGCGCGGCGAGCCATGAATTGCGCCGATATGGAAGCCTGGAATCCGAACCTGATCGGCGGCGACATCAGTGGCGGGCTGCCGGATTGGCGACAACTTATCACCCGACCAACCCTCAGTTTGACCCCTTATCGTACCCCGGCGCGCGGCATCTATCTCTGCTCTTCCTCGACACCGCCGGGACCGGGAGTGCACGGCATGTGCGGCTATCATGCGGCTTCCGCAGTGCTTGCCGATAATGGTTGAGCATCCGACGCCTTGAGCGGTATGTCGTCATCCGGTGCGAGGCAGGCTTCGGGAGCGAAATACACTGTGATCGTCTCCCCTGGTTGCGGCGGTCGCAGATGCGGGTTATTGAAGATGTCCATCGACAACCGGTTGGCTGCCAGGCACAGGCGTACCCGTACAATCGAGCCGAGAAAAGTGACATCTTCGACTACGCCGCTCAACCGGTTCATCGCATTGGTGAGCGGTCCTTCGAGCGCAATCAACTCCGGACGGATGGCAATGTTCACCGTATCACCGGCGCGATACTGCGGCAGGGGACGTGCAATGCGAAACTGCTGACCCTCGACTGCCAGCAGTCCGAGCGCGGCATCGACGACGGTCGCATCGATCTGGTTGAGTGTACCGACGAACGATGCGACGAAGCGAGTTGCGGGAAAGTTGTACACCTCGAAGGGTGTACCGATCTGCTCGATCTTCCCGCGACTCATCACCACAATCCGGTCAGACAGAGTCATCGCCTCTTCCTGATCGTGGGTGACGTAAATGGTGGTGATACCGAGTTGTCGTTGAATGTCACGGATCTCCTGGCGGAGTGAGGCGCGTATTTTGGCATCGAGCGCCGAGAGTGGCTCATCGAGTAAGAGCAGTTTGGGTTGAATCGCCAGTGCGCGCGCCAGCGCGACTCGCTGCTGCTGCCCGCCGGATAACTGATACGGATAGCGCCGCCCAAAATCGGGCATATGAATGATGCGCAACAGTTCCTCGACCCGCGCACGGATTTCGTGTGCCGGACGACGCGCGATCCGCAACCCGAAACTGATGTTATCGGTGACGGTCATATTCGGAAAGAGCGCATATGACTGAAAGACCATGCCAATGTTGCGTCGGTTGGGAGGCATATCGGTCATATCGACGCCGTCGATGACGATCCGCCCCGACGTTGGCTTTTCAAACCCCGCTACCATGCGCAGCGTTGTCGTCTTGCCGCACCCCGACGGTCCCAGGAATGAAACGAACTCACCCTGCTCGACTACCAGGGTGAAGTCTTCGACGGCAATGGTCGCTCCGAAACGCTTATGGACATGAACGATGTCGAGAAATGCCATACGTCCCCCAATCGAAGAGCGCGTCGCTAGCGCGGCCCGGCTACCCGCGCCTGCGCACCCTGACCAAACCACTGGATCGCAGCGATTGCCGCCCACGTCAGTGCAAAACTGATAATCGCCAGTGCCGACGGTTCGTAGACCTTGCTGCTGGCAAGACGGTTCATGTACGGACCGAATGCCGGTTGTGCGAGCAGTGCGGCAATGGTGAACTCGCCCATGACAATCGCAAATGTAATGAATGCACCGCTGAGCAATGCAACGTAGACGTTCGGAAAGATCACCCGCGTCAGGATGGTGAACCATCCGGCGCCCAGGCTCTGCGCCGCTTCGGTCAGATCGTGGATGTTGATCGAACGCAATCCGGTATCCACTGCCCGATACATGTACGGAAAGGACAGAACGACATACGAGCCAACGAGGAGCACCCACAATCCTTCCCGGCTATCGGTAAGCGGAGTGCGGCTGTAGGTGCGCGCCAGGCTGAAGACCAGCACAACCGCCGGTACAACGAACGGCAGCAGCGTAAAGAACTCGACCACCGGGCGCAGGCGCGGCAGGCGCAGTTGCACCCAGTACGCCGTCGGTACAATCACAATTGCGCTAATCACAATCGTCGCCAGCGCTGTCCGGAGCGAGAACATAAAACTTTCGACGAACCTGATATCGTTCAGCACACCGGTATACGCGGCGAAACTCAACTCGCCGCGGCGGGCGCGCAGCGAGAAATCGAAGGTGGCATACAGCGGCACGAGAAAGTAGGCTGCGCCAACCAGAAACCAGAACCAGGGCCAGAAACGTTTCAACATGGTGTTACGAACGCAGCCAGCGCGCAGAGCGGCGCTGAAGCCAAGTAGAGAGTCCAATACTAATGCCCATAATGACGATCATGCCGAGTGCAAGCGCGTTGCCGAGACCGGGGTTGGCGAGCGCATCGCTGCTGATCTGCGCACCAATCAGGATGGTGACGACATTTCCCTGACTGCCGCCGCCGGTCAACTGAAAGGCAGTGGCGTGTGCGCCAAACGCATTGCCGAACAGAAGCACCGTCGTTCCGAGGATCGAGGGAAGCAGGATCGGCAACCCGACATAGCGCCAGTACTGCCATCCGTTCGCACCCAGGCTTTCGGCAGCCTCACGCCACTCGCGCCGCATGCCCTCGAATGCCGGCGCCATAATCAACACCATGAGCGGAATCTGGAAATAGATATAGACGATGCACAAACCCCAAAAACTGTAGAGACTGAATGCGGGATACAGACTGATGCCAACCGAACGCAACCACTGGGTCACGACCCCCAGCTGTCCAAGTGTTGCGATGAAGGCAAACGCCAGCGGCACGCCGGCAAAGTTCGAGGCGACGCCAGAGAAACTGATGACTGCATCACGCAACGGGCGCGGTAACCCACCAATGGTGATCGCATACGCCAGCAAGCCGCCGAGCAAACCGCCGCCGATAGCAGTTACCGCGCTGAGTTGCACACTATAGACATACGAAGAAACTATGAACGGTCGCCCCAGTTCGAGAATGTTTTGTAGCGTCAGACGCCGTTCCTGGTCGAGAAAACTCTGTCCGATGATCGACAGGGTGGGCCAGATGAGAAAAGCGGCGACAAACAAAAAGAAAGGCGCCACTCCGGCCCACGTCCACGAAAAAGACCGGCGCGTTAAGGTTGACTGATTTGTTTTTGTCTGCGTCAGAGGCGCCATTGACAACCTTGTTGCAACCGTTTCCCGGCAATGATGATCAGGCAATCCGGTATCCCTGATCCGTCAGCATGGCTGGAATTGAATGCGATCTGTTCCAGCCATGCGTGTGTGTTCACCCTGCGAGATACACTTCCTGTACCTTGAGGTAATGCCTGAGGCACGCCACGGCAAGCGAATCGTCTGCTGCTTTTGAGGATTGCTTCAATGCCGCCGGCGTTGCGCACAGACCCCCTCTGCGGATTACTGCACTGTCGCGCCGACGACAGTGGGCCAGCCGCTCTTGATCTTGTCGAACGCGGCATTGATCTGATCGCCCGTCGGGAAAGCGACGGGTGCATCGGTTTTCGGCAGTCTGGCGAGCAAATCCTGCGGAATGAGACCTGCCTTGCGCATTGCCTCGAACCGTGCCGGTGTTGCATACCCCTTAAGCCAGATCAACTGCCCTTCGTCGGAGTAGAGAAACTCCATCCACAGGCGCGCAGCATACGGGCGCGGCGCATAGGCGCTGATCGCCTGCACGTACACGCCTGCCAGCGAGCCACTCTTCGGCACCACCACGGCGATGTCGATATTGCCGGCATTCTGGTCGCGGTTTGCCAGCGCATTGTAGTCCCAACGCAGCGCGATTGGCGTCTCGCCCTTGGCGATGGTTGCCGGTTTGGCAACCACCGGCAGCAGGTTGCCCATCTCGTTCAGTTGCTTGAAGAACTCCAGGCCAGGCATCGGATCATCGAGCGAACTGCCATTGCCGAGCGCCGCAGCCCAGACTGCGTTGATCGCCTGTCCGGAACCGGTCGGATCGCCTGCAAGCGCAATCTGCCCCTTGTACTCCGGCTTTAACAGGTCCGACCAGTCCTGTGGGATGTTCTTGACCACCTGCGTATTCACCTCGAACGCCATCACGCCGTAATAGTCGGCATACCAGAACCCCTCGGGGTCTTTCAGTGCAGCGGGTATCTCGTCCCACTTCTCGACCTTGTACGGTTGGAGGAGACCCTCCTGTTTGGCAGTATTGCCCCAGGTAAAGCCAATGTCGATCACATCAGGCGCCTGTGGTCCCTTGCTGCCGGCATTGGCTTTGATCGCTTCGATCTCCTGCGCCGAACTGGCGTCGGGGTTCAGGTCTTCGTGTTTGATGAACGGGTACTTTTCGAGGAATTTCTGCTTCATCTCGCCGTAGTTCGCCCAATCGTCCGGCAGGGCGATGGTTGAGAGGTTACCTTCAGCACGTGCCAGTTCGATCAATTTTTCCATCCCGCTGGCATCGGCAGCGGTCAGTGGACCGGGCGGCGGTGGCGGCGGCAGTTGTGCCGGGGCTGTCGCCTCAGCCGAAGCAGTGGTTGCGGCAGGGGCGGTTGGCGCAGTGGTCGTTGCCTGACCGCATGCAGCGAGAATAGCGCCTGCACCGGCGCCCATAGCGACACGCAGAAATGCCCGGCGCGACCAGCGCCGGTCGTTGCGTTGAGCGCTCATGTCTCCTCTCTCCTCTCTTCTCACATGTGAGGGCATCTGTACAGTACACTGCACGGCGGAGCACACCCGGACGATGCGTTCCGGACGATGCGGACCTTGCGTCGATCACGTGCAATGAACGTGTCAGATATTATGGAACAAACGTGAAGACTGCGTAATGCCAGTGTAAAGAATGCGTTAAGCCCTCCGGTCGCTCGTTACAACGTTGCGCGATTGACAATCCCGCGTGTGCCTTCTATACTTCGGCGCGCTGAAAGAAAGGCCCGGAAACCATGAGTATGCGTCTTCACGAGATGTTGAAGCATCTGGGCGGACCTGCGCACATGCCACCCGCCAACCCTGAGATTACCGGTGTGGTCTATGACTCGCGCGCTGTGACCACCGGAGCATTGTTTGTTGCGTATCGCGGCTTTCATACCGATGGGCATGCCTACATTCCGCAGGCGCTTGAACGTGGCGCGGCGGCGGTGGTGTACGAAGACCCGGCATGGGATGGTCGTGTGCCGGTTCCGGCGTTGCGTGTGTCGAATGCGCGCGTTGCTCTGGCGCCACTTGCAGCCGCCTTCTACGGGCATCCCGGTCGGCAGATGCGGGTGGTTGGCGTGACCGGCACCGATGGGAAGACCACCACGACATTTCTGACCAGCGTGGCGCTCGAAGCCGGGGGTGCAGTCACCGGTTTGATGGGTACGGTTGACTTCAAAATTGGCGGACGCACGTGGAGCAACGACTTACGCCAGAGCACGCCGGAAGCGCCCGAAGTTCAGGCGTTGCTTCGGGATATGGCAGATGCAGGGTGCACCCATGCGGTCATCGAAGCGACATCGCACGCGCTTTCGGCGCGCTGGAACCGCCTTGCCGGAAGTGCATTCGATGTCGCAGTGTTCACGAATGTGACACAGGAGCATCTCGATTTTCACGGCACGGTCGAGCAGTACCGCCGCGACAAAGCACGTCTGTTCGAGGTGCTGGCGGAGTGCAACGATGCCGCTGCGCCGTCCAAGCAGCGCAAGATCGCGGTTGTGAACGCCGATGATCCCCACCATCGCATGTTCCTCGATGCAGCGCCGGTATACGCAGAACGTTTGACATACGCAGTTCACGCCCATGCTGATGTACGCGCAGAGGATGTACGTTCGACCCGCCACGGGCTGCGCTTTCGCGTGACCACGCCATGGGGCGCTGCCGATGCCCGATTGCAACTGACCGGTGACTTCAATGTCTGGAATGCACTGGCGGCATTAACCGTCGCCTGCGCCGAGGGTGTGCCGCTCGAACGCTGTCTCGCAGCGTTGGAGCAGGCGCCGGGTGTGCGGGGGCGTATGGAGCGGATTGAGGCAGGTCAACCGTTTACGGTGCTGGTCGATTATGCGCATACGCCGGGCGCATTCGAGAAACTGTTCCGCATTGTGCGTCCACTCACCGAAGGACGGGTGATCGCTGTCTTTGGCAGCGCCGGGGAGCGTGATCGCGCCAAGCGCCCATTGCAGGGCGAGATCGCCGGTCGCTTTTGCGAACTCGTCATTGTGACCGACGAAGATCCGCGCCTCGAAGACCGCGATGCGATCATCGCCGAAATCGCCGCTGGCGCCGTAGCAGCAGGTAAGCGGATCGGCGAAACCTGTCTGTGTATTCCGGATCGTGCTCTGGCTATTCGCACCGCGTTCGCGTATGCGCGCCCTGGTGACATTGTACTGCTCCTCGGCAAAGGTCACGAGAAAAGCATCATCTACGGAACGACGCCTGTACCGTGGGACGAAGCGACGGAGGCGCGACGCGCGCTGGCGGAACTGGGATATGGTGCATAGGAGTGGTCGGACTGTTTTCGCGGTTTTTAATTGACAAAATGTGAATATAAGCGTATACTTAATTGCGTTATGAGTATTCGAGAAGATGCCATCGAGTTACGTGCAGTCAGCAAGTGGTTCAATCGCACTACACCGGCGGTTCAACACATATCGCTGCGGGCGCCGCGTGGCATACTGCTGGCGTTGCTTGGACCGAGCGGGTGCGGCAAAACCACCACTCTCCGTCTGATTGCCGGTCTCGAAACGCCGGACGATGGTGAGATCTACCTGGACGGCAGGCGTGTTGCCGGAGGTGGGGCCTGGGTGCCGCCAGAGCGTCGCAGCGTCGGCATGGTCTTCCAGGATTACGCACTCTTTCCACACCTCTCGGTGCGCGACAATATCGCGTTCGGTCTGAACAGTCGTCCACCGCGTGAGCGTGCAGCGCGGGTCGCCGAACTGCTGGCGCTGGCAGGTCTCGAAGATTTTGCCGATCGCTATCCGCATCAGTTATCCGGTGGGCAGCAACAGCGCGTTGCACTGGCGCGCGCCCTGGCGCCCAATCCCCAGGTTATTTTGCTCGATGAGCCATTTTCCAATCTCGATGCGGTGCTGCGTAAAGCGACGCGCGAGGAGGTGCGTCGCATTCTGCGGCAGTCGGGCGCCACTGCTGTGTTCGTCACGCACGATCAGGAAGAGGCGTTCAGCATCGCCGATATGGTTGCAGTGATGCGGCACGGCAGAATTGAGCAGATCGGTGCACCGCACGAGATTTACCTGCGCCCGGCGACGCGTGCCGTGGCAACATTCGTCGGGGAAGCAAATTTTGTACCCGGACGCGCCTGTGGGCAGTGCGCCGAATGCGTGCTCGGAATGGTTGCACTCGCAACCCCGCGTGACGGATCAGTGGAAGTCATGGTGCGCCCTGAAGCGCTCGATCTGCATCCCGATGCGACCGGTTGCGGACTGATCGAAGAGATCGTTTTCTTCGGGCACGATCAACTCATCGGTATTCGTATGTGCGATGGCTCGCTTATTCAGGCGCGCACCGGTCCGCGCACCGACATCGCGCCTGGCGTGCGGGTCGTCGTCAGGGTTCACGGCGAAGCAGTCGCGTTTCCGTGCGATTGCAACGAAACAGCGACCTGAGCAGCGGAGAAGCAGGCGCTGCTACAACGAGTAATTGCATTATAGCGCTCTGGAACAGTGTCCATTCCCTATGCAGTGATGTGACCTGTCACGAACGTGTTGTCTGGTATGCCGAACATTCCAGGTGTTGGGTAGAGAATAGACCCACAAACATTGCAGTTGCCGAGCGTGCCTGTGCCTGGCTCATGTGGGAAGGTAGGCGCGCCGAATGGTCGTAGGCCAAAACTCATTATGCTCTTGATCGCCACGAGAGCGTCCCGCCCTCGCTCCAGAGCAACCCTACGAGAACGGAACATCCTTGCTCCAGAGCAATCCCTCGACAGCGGGACATCCCTGCTCTGGAGCAAACAGTACAGATCGGGAACGAGCACTGGTGTGCGGCGCATCGCGTTCTACCAGATTTGATATCACACCGTGCCACCGCCCCCCACCCGCGCCTCGCCCTGTAAGGTTCGATGTGTGAGGTTCTAACTTCGTTCACACTGATCGATCCGCGTAGAGCGAGCCGTCAACCTTCCAGCACTGTGCGCAGAAATCTGATTTTCTCCTGGTTCTGGAATGTGCCGCCGCCTTCGTGCTGGTTGTAACGGTAGACGCGGATCTGCTTCGGTCCGTCGTAGTGGTTGTATGCAGCATACACTGTCGATGGCGGGCACACATCGTCCATCAATCCCACCGAGAAGAGCGCCGGCGCCTGAGCGCGCGCGGCGAAATTGACCCCATCGAAGTAGCTCAGTGTCTGGAACACTGCTTCGACCTGATCACGGTGCACCTTGCAGTAGCGCGCAATTTCGTAATACGGGTTTGCATCGGTGATCTCGGTGGCGCGACGGTAGTGACACAGGAATGGCACATCGGGCATTGTTGCCCTGATAGTGTGCACCAGCCCGGCAATAGCCAGAGCAATTCCACCTCCCTGGCTACCACCGGTCACTGCAATGCGCCCGGCGTCGATTGCAGGATGGGCGCGCGCTGCTTCGACGGCACGCACTGCGTCAGTGAAGACCCGCCGGTAGTAGTACGTGTACGGGCTGGCGATACCGCGCGTCATAAAGCCAGGATGATGGGGATTTGATCCTTCCGGTTCCGGGTCGGGCGTATCGCCTTTGAGCCAGGCGCTCCCCTGACCGCGTGTGTCCATCACCAGGTGCGCATATCCTGCGGCGCTCCAGAGCAACCAGTCGGTCGGGAAGCCGCGTCCGCCGCCGTATCCAATGTACTCGACAACCGCAGGGAGCGGATGGGAGCGATGACTCGGCAGCAACAACCATCCCTTGATCGGCTGCCCACCGTAGCCACGAAAGGTCACATCGAACGTCTCAACCGTCGCAAGCCCCGCGTCGTATGGTTCAAAACGCACATCGAGCGGATACGCGCACGCTTCATTGAGCGTGGTCTGCCAGAACGCATCGAAATCGGGTGGTTCCTCACGCGGGGGAAGGTACCGTTGTAACTCATCGAACGAGAGATCGAAGAATGCCATGCAACCCTCCTCATAGATGCCTGCGAGAATGTGCTGCATTATAGCGCCGCTGCCTGCCCATTTTTCCAGGTGGCATCCTGCACATTTCGGTAATGCTGCGAGGCGTGCGCGCTGGTATCATTCACGCAAGGCTACAGAAGGAGGAGACCATGACTGCATCATCCGGCGCCGATCCAATCAGCGCACTCTCGCACCAGATGGCCGACGCCGTCGAACGTATCCGTCGCTCGCTGGTGATGGTCAACGGCAGACAACGCCAGCCTGCCAGCGGCATCATTATTGCCACTGACCAGGTTCTGACAGCGGACCACGTCCTGGAGCGCGACGAAGACCTGACGATCCAGACCGATGATGGGCGCACTCTGGCAGCGCGCCTGGTCGGGCGTGACCAGACCAGCGACCTGGCGCTGTTGCGGATCGATGCACTGGGCGGTGAGATCGCAGCGCAGGCGCTCGATCCGGCGCGCGTGGGCCAGTTTGTGCTCGCCGTCGGGCGACCCTCGCCGGGCGGACCGATGGCAAGCCTGGGTATCGTCAGCGCAGTCGGCGGTCCGTTACGCACCCGACGCGGCATGGTCGAGCAGGTGATTCAGACCGATGCCACGCCGTACCCCGGTTTTTCGGGTGGCGCCCTGATCGACGCGACGGGGACAGTGCTGGGGCTGTTCACAACTGGGCTGATCGGCGGTGTGGCGCTGGCTCTACCGGCGTCGCTCGCGTGGCGTATCGCCAGCACCCTGGCGAGTCAGGGGCATGTTCGCCGCGGCTTTCTTGGCATCAGCAGCCAGCCGGTCACGATTCCGCCAGGTCAGCGCGCCGGACGCACCCAGGAACGCGGGCTGCTGATCGTGCGCGTCGAGCCAGATAGCCCGGCGAGTCGGGCCGGGCTGCTCATCGGGGACATTCTGGTTGGGATTGATGGCATTGTTCTGAACGATACCGACGATTTGCAGGCAGTTTTGAGCGGCGACCGCGTCGGCGCTACTGTGCCGGCAGAGATTATTCGCGGTGGAGCGCTTATGACGCTGATGGTGACTATCGGACAGCGCAAAGGGTCGTAGACCGGATCGGCAAGACTGTCGGCGTAGCATTGGTGTGCGGTCGTGGTTACCGGGAAGATGCGAAGCCAGGGGCGCCCTGAACCTTCGCGTCTTCATCTGATAGTGAAAACCAGAAAGGTACGTTGCTTCCATGACTCAGGTGTTCTACCGTGCTCCGGGTATTGTTGCCGGTTTTGCCGATCTTGCCGAACGTGCGCGGCAGAGCGTCGTACATCTGTACGGATCGGGCCGAGGCATCGGCACCGGTGTGGTCTGGCAATCCGGCGGCGTTATTCTTACCAACGACCACGTCGTTGCCGGCGCGGGCGGCAGGTTGTGCATGCAAACGCTCGATGGGCGCGATCTGCCGGTGAGGGTTGCAGCGCGTAATCCAGACCTCGACCTGGCGCTGCTGCACACTCCGGCGGATGATCTTCCACCGGTGTCGGTTGGTAACTCGTCGCGCCTGCGGGTTGGCGAACTGGTGTTTGCAATCGGTCATCCGTGGGGACAGCCCTGGGTGGTGACCGCTGGCATCGTCAGTGGGCTGGGAGAGGCGGAGACACGCAACGGTCAGCGTGTGGCGTTCATCCGTTCCGATGTACGGCTCGCACCTGGCAACTCGGGCGGACCGCTCCTCGACGCGCGCGGCAGGGTGATCGGAATCAATGCAATGGTGTTTGGCGGCGATCTGGCAGTCGCCATCGCCAGTTATGTTGTCGAACGGTGGTTGAACAACAGCCAGGAGCGGCGTGCACGTCTCGGCGTTGGCGTGCAACCATTGCCATTGCCGGAAGGCATGCTGAATGGACGTTCCAGCGGGTTGCTGGTTGTCAGTCTCGAACCGGATAGCCCGGCAGAACAGGCAGGGCTTCTGGTAGGCGACCTGCTGCTCCACGCCGATACGGTATCATTGGAGCATCCGGAGGACTTACACAGGGCACTTCGACACACGGATGGAACGCTCCATCTCCGGTTGCTGCGCGCTGGCGACATTCGCGTCATCGATGTAACGCCGCGCGCAGAGTCATAGTGCGGAAAAAGCGCATCTCTGGTGAAAGCGCTTCGGGTCAGTTCGGTTCGTCGTGAAAGACACACTGCTCACATGATTCGCGTCCTGATCGTCGCTCCGACACCAGCGCTGCGTGCCGGATTGCGCGCCCTGGTTGCCGAAGCGAACATCGAGATCGTTGGCGAAAGTGTCTCGCTTGCCACACCTGCCAGCATTCCATCTAATACGGATGTTATCCTGGCGGCGGATGAGAGTGTGTTGACCGAGGCGGATCGGGCGTTGGGAGAGGATCCGCGGTACGCAGCACTGCTGCTGAGCGATGATGAGCGGCAGGCGGATGTATTGCGTCGCCTGCCACTGACTGCGTGGGGGCTGGTATCGCACGATGCAGGTGCGGCAGAGTTATCCGCTGCGATCCAGGCAGTCGCACAAGGGTTGATCGTCCTCTCGTCGGAACTGGCGCCACGCCTGCTCCACCGTCGCCCGTTATCGGTGGCAGAACCGGCTGGTGAGACGCTGACCGCGCGTGAACGCGACGTGCTCGAACTGGTGAGTCAGGGGCTATCGAACAAACAAATCGCGCAGCGATTGCAGATCAGCGAACACACCGTCAAGTTCCACCTTTCGTCGCTGTTCGCCAAACTCGGCGTTTCGAGCCGCACCGAAGCGGTCAACCGCGGTGCGCGACAGGGCATCATCACACTGTGAAATGCTCACGGTCGAACCCGACGCAGGATCGCCGTCAGGCGATCATAGTCATCTTTGAGCAACGAGGCAATCTCGCGCCCGGCGCGCACAAGAAATGCGCGTTTATCGGTAACAGTGCGAGCCGCAGCGCGAATAGCCGCGGCAAGCGCCTCATCGCCGGGGATGTGTGGCGTACACAACACCGTGCGAAAATAATCGAGCGTCTGATTGAAGCGTGCCACCTCGTCGGCGCCGCACTCGTACACACTGTAGTGAACCGGCGGCGGTTGTGGCGGCAGAAACTGGCGGATCGCTTCGCCATCGACAAACCCGACAATAATGGCGGAAAACTCGGTCTGAAGCACCTCTGCCAGATCGGGATGCTCGCGGTAGATTTCGGCGTCGTACAGTTCACGCCCGGCATAGGTGCGCCCACGCACCAGCGCCCGTCCACCAATATCCCGGCTCCCGGTGTGAATCCTGTACACCAGACCGTAGATCGCCATGCCATTGGCGCGCGCCTGTGCGCGCACCAGTGCGCCAAACGGCGGTGCAGCCAGCAGTTCATATGTACCGGCGGTGAACTCGGTGCTGGTGGCTTCGATGACTTCAGCAATACGCTGTGACATACCTGGCAATGCTCGCCTGTGAGAAAGTTCCATTGTATGGCAGTATATGTCCTCAGCACACGTGTGTCAACCTGTTGCCGATTTGCAATGTTTCGCACTTGCTGGTATAATAACCAATGTCGGGGCCGCGAGGAGTTCGGGCCGACAGAAAGAACAGGCCCCATCGTCTAGCGGCCTAGGACGCCACCCTCTCAAGGTGGAGATCGCGGGTTCGAATCCCGCTGGGGTCACCAACAATATACGGGCCCGTGGTGTAGCGGTTAACATGGAGCCCTGTCAAGGCTCAGAGCGCGGGTTCAAATCCCGTCGGGCCCGCCAGATGGCGGCAAAAAGGCTCACTTCGGTGAGCCTTCTTGATTCGAACGAGCTTTTCTCCTTGCGGCTTTCGATCCCGTCCACTGCCGGTCGAACATTCGTCGACCGGTGCCGGAAGAAACCCGCCATCGCGTGCTGCACGCGGTTACCGCAGAATAAACCGCTCTTTCGAACAATGGGATTTTCGTTCATTGCAGCGCAAAAAAGGGATGATCGACAGCCGCCTCCTTTCCTCACCGATGCCATTCTTTCCTCGAGCACGCGCCCGGTTCTCTGCCCCGCATCCGCAGCGCACAGCATGGTGAGACGATAGCGGGTGCGCGGAGTAGCGCCGCGTGCGCCGATTGCGCCCTTTCGCCTCCCCTTGCACACTCGGTCGTCAGAATATGGTATAGTACATCCGCTCCATACCCATGCTGCTAGCAGTATTACAGGTGAGAAGAGCCAGAGGAGAAAGGAATATGGCTGTGCCCACGATTTCGCGGCGGACCTTCGTGAAGACGATGGCGGTTGGTTCAGGCACGATCGCCTATCTCGCAACGGCATTGACGGTTCACGGCGCCGGTCCAGAGGTCTACACGCTTCGGATCATTCACACGAATGATCACCATGCGCGTATCGAGCCGGTCTTCAGCGGGAATAACCCGGTGCACGGCGGCGTCTCCCGGCGCAAGACCCTCATTGACGCCATCCGCAGGGAAGGTGGCAATCAGTTGCTGCTCGACGCTGGTGATGTGTTCCAGGGAACGCTCTATTTCAACCAGTACCGCGGTCTTGCCGATCTGGAGTTCTACAACGCCCTTAAGTATGATGCAGTGGCGATCGGCAACCACGAGTTCGATATCGGTCAGGCGCCGCTGGCTGATTTTGCCCGTGGCGCGACGTTCCCGCTGCTCAGCGCGAATATTCAGGTTGATCGCACATCGCCGCTGGCGGGACTGATCAAACCATGGGTTGTGATCTGGGTTGGCGGGCAGCCGATCGGCATCATCGGCGTGACGACCGAGGATACCCCGGTGCTTAGCAATCCCGGTCCTGGAGTGCGCTTCACGAACTATATCGAGGCGGTGCGGTTGGGTGTGGCGACGCTGCGCCGCGATGGCGTGAACAAGATCATTGCACTGACCCACGTCGGCGTTCAGGCGGATCGCGAACTGGCGCGCCAGGTGGACGGTCTGTCGGTGATCATCGGCGGGCATAGCCATACGCCGATGGGTCCGATGGTCAACCCGGCTGTTTCCGATCGCCCCTATCCTGAGGTGATCGCCTCTCCCTCCGGCAAGCCGGTTATTCTGGCACACGACTGGGAGTGGGGGCGCTGGCTGGGAGACCTAACGATCGGGTTCGATGCCAACGGCGATGTGACACGGGTTGTGGCAGGTCAACCTACCGAGGTTCTGCCGAACATCAAGCCGGATCAGGGATTTGAGAATCGGATCACGACGTTCAGGGGACCGCTGGATCAGCTGCGCGCCATGCCGGTTGGCGAAGCGCGGGTTGAGTTGAACGGCGCTCGCGCCGATGTGCGCTCGAAAGAGACCAACCTGGGGAACCTGATCGCCGACTCGATGCTGGCAAAGACAGCGCTAGCCGGTGCGCAACTGGCAATCATGAACGGCGGCGGTATTCGCACCAGCATTCCTGCCGGGCGGGTCACACTCGGACAGGTTCTCGAAGTGATGCCGTTCGGTAATACGCTTGTGCTGTTGACCCTCACCGGTGCGCAGGTGAAGGAGGCGCTGGAGAACGGTGTCAGCCGGGTGGAGCGGACCGACGGACGCTTCCCGCAGGTCGGCGGAATGCGCTATAGCTGGGATCCTGCTGCACCGGCAGGGAGCCGCATTACCGGCATCCAGGTTTCCGATGGCAGAGGCGGCTTTACGCCGATCGACCCGAATGCCAGCTACCGGGTGGTTGTAAACAACTTCATCGCTGGCGGCGGTGACGGCTACAGCGTCCTGCAGCGTGGCACAAACAAGGTCGATACCGGTTTTCTCGATGCCGATGTTCTGGTGGAATACCTGCAAGCGCGTTCGCCGGTCAATCCGCAGGTCGAAGGGCGCATTGTCCAGGCAGGTACGCTGCCAGGCGTCGCTGCTCCTGTCCCCGCACCGGCTGATGTGCCGGCGGCGCTGCCGCGCACCGGTGGCGACTCTCTGTCCGCCTGGTTGCTGGCGCTGGCAGCAGCCGGCGCGATTGGCGGCGGTCTGCGGTTGCGTGAACGTGCGGCGCGCATCGCGGCAGCCAGCGAGCGCGAGACGGTAGAGGTCGAGTAGCAGTCGGGTGTGGCGTGAGAGAGACGTGGCAATGCTGCGTCGCTCTCCATTTTACAGTTCTCATGTTCTTCCATCACAGGAGCCATTATGACCGCCGCTGATGTCATTTCTGCCGAACAACGCTACCTGTTGCAAACATATGCGCGACCGGGATTCATCATCGAGCGTGGCGAAAGATGCTATCTCTACGATAGTGACGGTCGTCGCTACCTGGATTGCGTCGCCGGTATTGCGGTCAACGCGCTTGGCTACGGTGATCCCGATGTTGTGCGCGCAATCAGAGAACATGCCGACGGGCTGATCCATCTGTCGAACCTGTACCACTCGCGTCCGGCGGTCGAACTGGCGCAGACGCTGATCGATCAGACGTCGTGGGCAGATCGGGTTTTCTTCTGCAACAGTGGCGCCGAGGCAGTCGAGGGTGCGCTGAAGTTCAGCCGCCGCTATGCGCGCGACACCCACGGCGAAGGGAAAACGACGATTGTGGCATTCAGCGGCTCGTTTCACGGGCGCACGATGGGTGCTGTGGCGGTGACTGCGCGTGAAAAGTATCGTCAACCTTTCGAGCCGGTGATGCCCGGTGTGCGCTTCGCGCCTTTCAACGACGTCGCTGCTGCTGTCGCGGCCATTACCGGGAATGTATGTGGCGTGATCGTCGAACCGGTGCAGGGCGAAGGGGGTCTCAGCGTTGCAACGCCGGAGTTCCTGCGTGCGCTACGTGCACAGTGCGATGCGGTCGACGCGCTGCTCATCTTTGACGAGATCCAGTGCGGTATCGGGCGCACGGGAACACTGTGGGCGCATGAACCGTATGGCGTGGCGCCCGATCTGATGACTATCGCCAAACCTCTCGGCGGGGGGCTGCCGATCGGCGCGATCCTGATGCGCCAGAAAGTTGCGCAGACGATCCACGTCGGTGATCACGGAACAACATTTGGCGGCGGTCCGTTCGTTACCGCAGTCGCGCAAACGGTGTTCCGCAAAATTGCCGATCCCGCCTTCCTTGAACAGGTGCGAGAGGTCGGTGATTATCTGGGAGAGGCACTGGCGGAACTACAGGCGTCACACCCGAATGTAGTGCTGGAAGTGCGTGGACGCGGTCTGATGCGTGGTGTAGTGATCAATGGTTCTGCCAGTACGGTGCGTGAAGCAGCGCACAGCGAAGGTCTCCTGATCGCTACTGCCGGTGATGATGTGTTGCGCCTGGTGCCGCCCCTGATCCTGACCCATGCTCAGGTCGATGAAGCCATCGAGAAGCTGTCCAGAGCGCTGGACGCCGTATCCTGAGCAGAACGGAACCAGCAGGCAAGCGGCGGATCGTCGCTCACACACCATTGCGACAGTATCAACAACTACCTCTGCACAACGTCTTTCCGTGCTGCCAGCCCCAGCATCATCGGGATAGACGGTCGATCCGGCGGTGGTGCAAAACGACCGCCGGAGAGTGCGACGGTACCCTCGAACGCTGGAAAACCGTTGGTATAAGGGTATTCGCGAAAGGTCTCCAGGCGCAAACCGGCTCCGAGCAACGCTGAGATCAGATCGCTGACGCCCCATCCGAACTCGTGGGACGGATGCGGATTGCGGAAATTCTGCACTCCCTCTAGATAGCCGGATGGGGTCAACGCTGCGCCTGCCCACGCCACGTAGTCTCCGATCCCCTCGTCGAACGACCAGAGCCGTCCTCCGCCATAACTGTGAGCAACGGTGCGTCCCTGATCGTCGAGCATCATCAGGAAGGGGTGAAATTCGATCATCACGAAACGCCCGCCCGGTGCAAGCACGGCTGCAATACCACGCGCCCAGGCGTCAATATCGGAAAGCCACACCAGGAAACCATACGAACTGAACACGATGTCGAAGGTCGCACTGCGTTGAACCGCTTCGTCGAGCCAGTCGTACAGATCGGCGCGATAAAACGTTGCGGGAATGCCGGACTCAGCAGAGAGGCGACGGGCGAACGCAATTGCCTCATCACTGATATCAACGCCGGTGACCCATGCGCCGAGTTGCGCCAGACTGAGCGTGTCCTGACCGGCGTTGCATTGCAGATGCAACACCCGCTTGTGACGCACATCGCCGAGCAACTCCAGTTCTTCGGGAAAGAGCGTGCTGCCGCCACTGCGCAGGAATCGCGCCTGATCGGCTTTGTGACTGTTGTGCGCCCTGGTTGCCTCATTCCACGCGCGTCGGTTGATCTCGTGCAGGTCTTTGCGCATACAAGAGCCTCTTTTCACACATGCATGCTATAATCGCCCCATACCCGGACAGCGCTATCGAGCGTCAGTACTCCGCATGCTGGCTATGCTCGCGGTTCAAAGGAGAACATCTATGGCTACTCCTCTAGTGTACCAGAATCTGATCAGCGGGAAGTTTGTCGACTCGGCGAGTGGACGCACATTCGAGAACCGCAACCCGGCTGACACCCGTGAGGTTATCGGGATTTTTCAGGATAGCGACGAACGTGATGTTCAGGCTGCGGTTGAGGCGGCAAAGCGGGCATACCGCTACTGGCGGCTGGTTCCTGCCCCAAAACGTGGTGAGATCCTCTTCAAAGCCGCGCAGTTGCTCGTCGAGCGCAAAGAGCAGTATGCCCGCGATATGACCCGTGAGATGGGCAAAGTGCTCAAGGAAACGCGCGGCGATGTGCAGGAAGCCATCGACATGTGCTTCTTCATGGCGGGTGAAGGGCGCCGCCTCTACGGACAAACGACCCCTTCCGAAATGCCCAACAAGTTTCAGATGTCGGTGCGTCAACCCGTTGGCGTTTGTGGATTGATCACGCCGTGGAACTTTCCCATGGCGATTCCATCGTGGAAGATTCTGCCGGCGCTGATCGTCGGGAACACGGTCGTGATCAAACCTGCGTCCGACACGCCGCTCTCTGTGTACAACCTGGTGCAGTGCCTGCTCGACGCCGGCATCCCCGACGGTGTGGTCAATATCGTCACGGGTAGCGGCAGTCGCGTCGGTGAGCCACTCATTCGCCACCCCGATGCCCAGGTCATCTCGTTCACCGGTTCAACCGAAATCGGCAGCAAGGTTGCACGAGTTGGCGCCGAGGGGATGAAACACGTTTCACTGGAGATGGGGGGCAAAAACCCGATGATCGTCATGGACGACGCCAACCTGGATCTGGTGGTGGAAGGTGCGATCTGGGGAGCGTTCGGCACGACGGGGCAGCGGTGCACTGCCACGTCACGGCTGATCGCCCACCGCGCGATCGTTGGCGAACTGACAGAGCGCCTGGCGGATCGCGCCGAGCGGTTGAGCGTTGGCAACGGTCTTGATGAAACTGTTGAGATGGGACCGGTGATCAACCGGGGTCAACTCGAGACGGTACAGCGATATGTCGAAATCGGGAAGAGCGAGGGAGCGCGACTGGTCACCGGCGGACAGGCGCTACGTGATGGAGCATATGCGCACGGGTTCTTCCACCAACCGACGATTTTTGCCGATGTGCAGCGCACCATGCGCATCGCTCAGGAAGAAATTTTTGGTCCGGTGCTCTCGATCATCACTGTGGACAGCCTGGAAGAGGCGATCGATGTTGCCAACGACGTGCCCTATGGTCTTTCGTCCGCTATTTACACCCGCGACGTCAATGCCGCTTTTCGCGCAATGCGTGATCTCTACACCGGTATTGTGTATGTGAATGCGCCAACGATTGGCGCGGAGATCCATCTTCCGTTTGGTGGTACAAAAGGTACCGGCAACGGTCACCGCGAAGGCGGCATTCAGGTGCTCGACGTTTTCAGCGAATGGAAATCGATCTACATCGATTTTTCGGGGACGCTTCAGCGGGCACAGATCGACACCTATCAGGTGGGCATGGAGGGGTGACGGGACGGATGATATTCCAGCGCGCTCACGCACCTCTTCCACCCTCGCATCGACTATGCTCGACGTGGTTTGCTCCCGAACACGGAGGGGTGACGGCGACGGGTGATATTCCAGGGTGCTCACGCACCTCATCTTTCCCGCCGCGGTTGTGCTCAACATGGGCTGCTTCTACACAGTGAGTTTATCGTTCTTCTGTAAGGGGCCGGGGGCAGCATGCCCTCGCTCCTGTGATGGTTCACAATCTGGCGCTGGCTGGAAAACGTGTGTGTGCACGGTCCTCGTCCTCTCCTTCCCGCCTCGACTGCGCTCAGCGTGAACTTCTGCCATACAGCAAAGTGCGCGGGAGGCAGGTTTTTGGGAGAGTGATATCAACTCTTGCGCAAAGATGTGCCTCGTTCAGGGGTCACCCTCGCGCTGCGTGCTCCCAGGCACGCCGCTGACGGGTCGTCGCAGTGCTGGAGGTCCGCTACCCCGCCTCCGCTGGGAGGCTATGCATTATCCATAACTCGGATCATGCATAGCCCGCGTGCGGGAGCGGGACCAGGGGTGAGGGCTGGTGAGTCGGCGGGTTCAAACCCTGCCTTATGCCGTGGAAGTCCCTGCGGGGCTGGCCTGGCGGCGGGGAGCGAGCGCTGCGCGTGCTGCTGGATAACCCCGGCGGGGCTTGCACGCGGTCAGGCAGGGCTTTAGCCCGCGCGACCCGGCGGGGGAGCGCCGATCGACGGGTTGGACGGGGCGGCGGGGGACGGCGTGCCAGACCGTGGGGCAGGCGTCCATCCTGCGCTCCATCGGCCACATCCATCACCTGACGGCGGTAGCCAGGCTGCCTGCACGTGGGCTGGAAGCCCGCGCCATAGGAACAGTATCGCTGTCGTGCTGACAACACAGCAGGACGCTGCGGAGCGCATGACCACATCGTATGCGTGACGAACGGTGCACCGTATCCATCACGAGGTGATATGTGGCACCGGCTGCGGTGTGACATGTGGGTCATGCATAGCCCGCTGGAGGCGGGAGGTCCGCCACCCCGCCGGGTCGGGAGTCTCCTGGGCTGTGTGTGGCGCCAGGGCGATGATGCGATCGCGCGCCATGCCTTCTATGACCCCAGATTTGATATGACGGGATCGCCATCGCGCCCTTTGACTATACCAGAAGAATGGAGAAGTGCAGCGCTTTGAGGACCACGACAGGCGGCAGAGCACGCAGGCTCATCGAAACACTCTGCCCCCGGACACTTTCCCCTTCTCCTGCAAGAGGAGAAGGGGAAAGCACGACATCTTGCTAACCAGAACCGGAGTAGAACACAGAGACGTAATCGGAAAAAATCTGACTCTGTGAACTGTTCAGCGGGGATAGGTGTAGCGGCGCTGCACCCCGACGTTAGAACGGAATATCGTCCTCATCGATCGGCTGCGGCGCGTTACGGGCTAGGGCGCGGGTCGCGCTGGCGCGTGCTGGACCGTTCGATACCGGCGCTGGTATATCAGGCGCTGAAGGGGCTGGAGCGCGACGAACAGCGCTGCCTGCTTCGCGGATACTCCCCACTTCTCGAACGTCTGCTTCCTCCATATCGACCGCCGGCACACGATCACCTTTCGGTGTCAGAATGATCATATCCTGCGCAACGACTTCGGTGATGTAGCGTTTCTCGCCGGTGTTGCGATCGTCCCAGCTGCGAGTTTGCAGACGCCCCTCGATATAGATGCGCGTTCCCTTCTTCAGATACTCGTTGCAGATTTCCGCCAGTTTGTCCCAGGCGACAATCCGGAACCATTCGGTGTCATCGTGTTGAACGCCATCGCCTGATTTCCAGGAACGATTGGATGCAACACGGAATGTCGTTACTGCACTTCCCTGGGGAGTAAACCGCATCTCCGGGTCCGCTCCCAGATGACCGGTCAGCATAACCTTGTTCAGATCCTTGGCCATGTTGAGCCTCCTCTTCCCGACTGTACCGATTTCGTCCCACCAGGACCTTCGCCTGATCGAAGCGCCCCAGATATTGGCGTGATGCCGATGTGCTGAGTGTAGCATGCATGTTCCATTCTGTCAAGCACAAACTTTCTGCTTACTATCAGTTCTGCCAAAAGTGTACCAGCCCTCGTCCGCCCGGCAGTTCAATTCGTGGTTTTTTGCGGGTTCTGGTGTGCATCTACGAGTCGGGATGTATTTCTTGTGCTGTTCGTCGCTCTGTTGATATGCCTGCGATGATGCAGTCGTTGTTCGCCGCCCTGAAAGAACATCATCAGGAGAAGTTGTATGATGACACGTATCGATCTCCGTCAGGTGAAGCGCACGTATGCAACCCACATCGTGCCCGACGAAGCCTGCGTTGGATATGTCGCCCATTCCGGCGCTCCGCGCATCGGTGATCTGTTGCTTGCGGAAGTCATCAGTGTCGGCAAACACACCGCCATTGAGACGACCAACGGGCTTGCCCTGAACATCTTTCCCGGCGATCTGATCATCGGCGCATTCGGGAACAGGTATGTGACCGATCAGTATGAAGGAAATGTGCCAGCGCTTTGCCCTGATCGGTGCGATTTGCTCTCGATAGGCGGCGTTTGTGGTGAAGTCTGCTCTGCGCACAGTTCGATGAGGGCTCCAACACGCCTGCGGGTGTTGGGTGCGTTGTGTGATGTGTCGGGAGCTCCGCTCAATCTGCGTTCTTTTGCCGCTTCCGCTGCCGGTAAGGATGGTCGCTTCTTCAGGAGTTGTGGCGCCGATCCAGTGTTCGATTTTACGTACTGCGGCGTCCCTTCGACGTACATGCTCGATCAGCGCGACCTGCTTGCTATCTGCGATGACCTCTTCGCCCGTCTTGCCGCTGCTGCACCCGACTACAGCATTATCGAGATTGCCGATGGCATCTTTCAGCGCGAAACCCGCATGTTGCTCGCAAGCGACGCCTTTTGCACGCGCGTGGATCACGTGTTCTTCTCCGCAGGTGACAGTCTTGGAGCGGAATGCGGCGTGTGCCGTCTGCGTGCCGATGGAGGGCCCATCCGCGCTGTGACCGGTCTGGTTACGGCAAGTCCGCTAGCGCTCCGCGAAGTAGAAGAAGAAGCAGGCACACCGTGCCTCAGCATTGACCAACTCGTTTATGGTGAAATCCTGCTGGATCTGGTCGGTGCTCCAAAGGCTGCAGCAGTTGGCGAGTCGCAGGTCTTCCGATATGCTGCATAATCTCTCCCATCCGATTGAGAATCTGCGCTCACCGGCGTTTTTCCAGCGGGTGGTGGCGTGGGTACAAGCCAATCGTTTCATGCGCGTTCTGGACTGGCTTGCTCCCTTTCTTAACCCGGATCGGCGCCGCCTGCTTGCCGTTGCGGACTGAGCGATGATGACGCTGCTGAAGTGTTTCAGCGGGTTTGTATTGCGCTGCTCGAGAATCTATCGAAATCGAACAGCCTGACTGTATTGGCGCCTGGCTGGCAACCACGGCACGTCGAGAAAGCTGGCGAAAGGTGCGCAGCATACGTCCGTCGGAGTCGCTCAATCAGGACGATGAGCAATCACAGGTGATGCAGATCCCCGATACCTCTTTGCTGCCTGATGAACTGCTGGAACGCATCGAGCGTCAGCACGCTGTTCGTCGGGCGCTGGAACAACAGGATGAGCGGTGTCGCGCCTTGTTGACGCTGCTCTTCTATCGTTTCCCGTTGCCCAGGCTGAGTTGCAGGAGTGTGAGGCGCTTATCAGCCTGATGCGCAACGATGACAGCGTGGATGCCCCGGAGCACGTGATTGCCCGCGCACTGCGCCTGATGCAACCGCCCACTCCAGCGCCGCAAGGTGAGATCGTGCGGCGGTTCATTGCAACGCTGCTTGGTGATAGCTGGCAGACGCCACTGGCTTTCGGGTTGCGGTCCGACGCCAGGATGCTGGTCGATGCCGGTGAGCGTCAGCGCGCAGCGCTCCTTGAGGAGCATGCTGCGCTGGCAGGTGTTGCACTGGCGATTGCTATCAAGGACATTTGTTATGCCACGTGGGATAGCGATCCATCGCAGGCGGCGGGAGCAGCGGCAGCGCTGAACCTTCTGGCGGAACGCACCGGTGATCCCGAAATCCACGCGCTGGCAACCTGGACCTCCGGCATTGCTGCGCTTGCAACCGGACGTATGGATCGCGCTATCGACCTCCTCGATGCTGCAGTTGAGCAGTTTCACTGCCTTGGTCAACCCCATACCGCAGCACGCGTCGAAGTTGGAAAATCGATGGCGCTGGCGATGCTGGGGCGGTATGATGATGCGGTGGCGTGCGGGATCGCAGCGCGGGACGCGCTGTTGGTGCACGGCGATGAAATTACTGCCGGACGGATCGAATTGAATCTGGGACATATCGCTCTGCGCCGTGACCGGTACGCTGAGGCGGAACAGTGGTATCTTCCGCTTATGCGCGTTTTCAGTCTATTGAAGAACCGGCATCGCTGACAAGCGTCGAAAATGCGCTGGCTGATGTTTTTGTGCGTCAGCACCGATTTTCTGCCGCGCGTCCTCTGTACGAACAGGCGCTGCGCCGTGCAGCAGAAGCGGGTCTCGATGTCATCCAGGCGTTGACTGAGTGTAATCTGGGGAATCTAGCGCTGGCTCGGGGTCGCTATGATCAGGCGCTGGAGTACCTGGAACGCTTGCGACGGCGCTACCATGCCCTGGGTATGCCGCACGAGTCGGCCTACGCCGACCTGGAACTGACTGAAGCCTACCTCGAACTCAACCTGATTGCCGAAGCAGACGCTATCTATGCTCGCGTCACGCCGGTATTCGCCTCGCTGGGATGCGCGCCGAGCAGGCATGGGCGCTGGCACACCCCGGGCAAACGGCGTTGCTCCTTGGCAACCACGCTGCCGCACGTCAACGATTTCTTCAGGCGCGCCAGCTGTTCGAGACTGAAGGAAACGAGGTGAGCGTGGCGCTTGTCACCTTGTTTGAAGCGTACCTGCTCTATCATGAGAGGCAGTTTCATGCCGCGGCTGCAGCGGCGGCGCGTGCTGAACAGGTGTTTCTCGCCGCAAATAACCGGCTTCGGCGCCTCTATGCAGCCTGGCTGCGCAGCGAAGCACTACGCGCTGCCGGTGAACTCGCCGACGCATTTCCCATCACCGCAACTCCAATGTAGCACGTAAGACCTGCATTCCACCAGAAAGCGCGGGATGGATCGTTGCTGCTCGACGTGGCGGCACACGAGGCATCCCGCGCCCTGTTTCGCTTCTGCAGCAGACATGATTGCCCCAGTCAGGCACACGCGACGTTGCTCGCTACTGTGGCTGTTTGCGTATTTCTCCAACCCACTATAATAGAACAATCGTGGTCTCGTCCGTCCAGGCGCAATGCAGCAGAGCGTTGCGTATCATTGCAGCTTGATGCTCACCAGAGAATCGGCGGCCTGGCATCAACCCACTGCCTGGGAGCGCAGCGAAGGTTCGCCTGCTCCGTTCGGTCCGACGTGGGTTCCTGCGGCTCAGGGGTACAATTTTGCGCTCTTCTCGCGGCACGCTACCAGTGTGACGCTGCTGATCTATAGCGCAGACGATGTTGTGACGCCGATCTATCGGCATCACCTCGATCCGCGTCGCAATAAAACGCAGCACGTCTGGCATTGCTGGGTTCCGGCTTCCGCTATTCCGGGTGGGCGTTACTATGCCTACCGTGTCGACGGTCCGCGCGCGCCGGAAGAGGGACACCGCTTCGATCCGACGAAGATCGTCCTCGACCCATACGCGCCAGAGGTCTTCTTTCCGCCGAACTACAGTCGCGAAGCGGCGATGCGTCCGGGTCCGAACGATGGGCGTGCGCCGCTCGGCGTGTTGCCCCGCCACGAACCACCCTACGACTGGAGCAACGATGTGCGCCCGAATCACACCCATGACCTGATCGTCTATGAACTGCACGTGCGCGGCTTTACTGCGCGCGCCAATTCGGGGGTTGCACCGGAAGAGCGTGGCACATTCATCGGCTTGATCCGGAAGATTCCCTATCTGCTGGAACTGGGGGTGACGGCGATCGAACTCCTGCCGGTTCATCAGTTCGATCCGCAGGAAGGAAACTACTGGGGGTATATGACCCTCAACTTCTTCTCGCCGCACTGCGACTATGCCATCGAGGATCCGCACCGCGAGTTCTGCGACATGGTCAAAGCCATGCACGCGGCTGGCATCGAAGTCTGGCTGGATGTGGTCTACAACCACACGAGCGAGGGTGACGAGCGCGGACCGACCTATTCCTACCGGGCGATTGACAACCGGAGTTATTATCTGCTCACGCCCGATCGCCGCCAGTACATTAACACCAGCGGCTGCGGCAATACGCTGCGTTGCGCCAATCCGGTCGTGCGCACTCTGATCGTCGATAGCCTCGACACCTGGATCCGCCAGATGCGCGTCGATGGGTTTCGCTTCGATCTTGCCTCGATCCTGGCGCGCAATAACGATGGGTCGCTCAATCACGAGGATCCGGCGCTGATCCACGAGATCAGCATGCTCGGTCAGCGCCACGGTGTGCGCCTGATCGCCGAGGCGTGGGATATTAGCGCCTACCTGCTGGGGCGCGCATTTCCGGGTATGACCTGGCGACAGTGGAACGGCAAGTTTCGTGACGATGTGCGCGCCTTTGTGCGTGGCGATCCCGGCAAAGTCGGCGATGTGATGTGTCGCCTGTATGGGAGCGATGACCTGTTTCCCGATACGCTGGCCGACTCGTATCGCCCGACGCAGAGCGTCAATTTCGTGACCTCACACGATGGCTTCTGCCTTTACGATCTGGTGTCCTACAATCAGAAGCACAACTGGGCTAACGGGCACAAAAACACTGACGGAATCGATCAGAATTTTAGCTGGAACTGCGGTTGGGAGGGAGATGAAGGGGCGCCGCCGGAGGTGCTGGTTTTGCGTCGGCGTCAGGTACGGAATTTCTTCACGCTCCTCATGCTGGCAAACGGCACGCCGATGTTCTGCGCTGGCGATGAGTTCCTCAACACCCAGCGCGGCAACAACAATCCGTACAATCAGAACAACGAGACGACCTGGATCGACTGGGATCTGCTGGAGCGCAATCGTGACATGTTTCGCTTCGTTAAGACGCTGATCGCGTTCCGCAAAGCGCACCCATCGATCCACCGCAGCCGTTTCTGGCGCGATGATGTGTACTGGTATGGTGTCAACGGCCCCCCCGACACATCGTATGAGTCGCATGCTTTTGCCTATTGTCTGCACGGAGCGTCGGTCGGCGATTGCGATCTGTATGTGATGATCAACGCCTTCTGGGAAGACCTAGTCTTTGCCATCCAGGAACATCCGCCGGGTGGGTGGTGGCGGGTTATCGACACAGCGTACCCTTCTCCCGATGATATTTACGAGACGGGGCATGAAACGCCAGTCTGTCAACCGTTCTATGCGGTCGGCGCACGTTCGATTGTGGTGCTGCGCTCGCGTACAACTCAGGAACTTCTGCGCGCGCAGGCATTCGACGAGAAGCGATAGGACGATGACCCCTCTTCTTTTAGGAGTCTCGTTCCGCGTCTCGAGTGCCGGCTTATCCTTTCGGCGGCAGCACAGCACAGGGACATAGGGCAAGGCGCAGAAGGATCGCCAGAGGCGACGTCTGGGATGCTGGTGGTATCCGGCGTTGCGCACGATGTGGTATGCTGCACAGCGTCTGAACCTGGCTGCACCGATCCGGGATTGACCAGAACGGCGAGTCTCGTTACAATGTAAAAGAGTATTGTCACGCCGCATTCGTCCGTCAAATCACGCAATCTATCGCAAACCGGCAATACCCGCCAGGTCACGCAAATCCGGTCGTTGTTCGGCCCATGTACCGGCTACGTCGGTAGCGCGTTCCAACGAGCAACTGTTGAAAGGCGAATCCACGCGGTCGCATCAGGGTCAGGAGTAGAGCTTATGACGAACGGCAATGGCGCGTCGTCACCGCTGCAGCTAGAGATCGATGGAGTTAGCCTTAACTTTGGTGGGGTTCGTGCGCTGTCAAACGTGCGCTTCGACATCTACCCCGGAACCATTCAAGCCATCATCGGACCAAACGGCGCTGGCAAGACCAGTCTGCTCAACTGTATTAGCGGATTGTACCGTCCACAACAAGGGGCGATCCGCTTCGAGGGACGCACCATCATCGGTATGGCGCCCCACGCTATTGCCCGTCTCGGCATTGCGCGTTCTTTCCAGAATATCGAACTGTTCCGCCATATGACGGTGCTCGACAACCTGATGCTGGGGCGTCACATCCACATGCGCAGCGGCGTCTTGAGTGGTGGTCTCTACTGGGGACGCACGCAGCGCGAAGAGATCGCCCACCGTGAGGTGGTGGAACAGGTGATCGACTTGCTCGAAATTCAGTCCATCCGCAAAAAAATCGTCGGGACGCTCCCCTACGGTCTGCAAAAGCGAGTTGAACTCGGCCGCGCGCTTGCCATGTCGCCACGTCTGCTGCTGCTCGACGAACCGATGGCTGGGATGAACAGCGAAGAGAAGGAGGATATGGCGCGCTTCATCCTTGATGTGAACGAGGAACGCGGAACTACTATCGTGCTGATCGAACACGACATGGGAGTGGTGATGGACATCAGTGAACGGGTAGCCGTGCTGGAGTTTGGTCAATTGATCGCCGACGGCACACCCGAAGAGGTGCGTTCCGATCCGAAAGTTATCGACGCCTATCTTGGTCGTGAGCATGCAATTCGGTAGGGATGGGGCACTATGGACAATGCGACGCTTCCGCGCCTGTTGATCGAGAATGCCCGGCGTTTGGGCGACCGGGTTGCGCTCCGTGAGAAAGATTTCGGCATCTGGCAGACGGTCACCTGGCGGCAGTTTGTTGATCATGTGCGGGCATTTGCGATGGGTCTGCGCGCACTGGGCGTTGAGCGCGGCGACAAGGTGGCGATTATTGGCGACAATCGCCCTGAGTGGCTCTACGCCGAACTGGCTGCTCAGGCGATCGGCGGCGCGTCGATCGGCATCTACCAGGACTCGGTTGCGGAAGAGGTGCGGTACCTGGTCGAGGCTTCTGATGCGCGCGTGATTGTGGCAGAGGATCAGGAACAGGTCGATAAAATCATCGAAATCTGGCCCCGACTGTGCGGCGTGCTCAAGGTCATTTACTACGAGCCGAAAGGGTTGCGCAATTATCGTGAGCCATACCTCGCCGGTTTTCCCGAAATAGAAGCGATGGGGCGCGACTTTGATCGCGCCCATCCCGGTTTGTTTGAAGCCGAAGTGGCGCAGGGGCATCCCGACGATATTGCCATTCTCTCGACCACGTCGGGCACGACGGGCAGACCCAAACTGGCGATGCTGACCCATCGCAATCTGATCAGTCAGGGTGCCGGGCTGCTGGAGGTCGATCCACTGCGACCGGACGATGAGTTTGTGAGTTTTCTACCGCTGGCGTGGGTCGGCGAACAGATGATCACCGTGGCTGCCGGTCTCCAGTGCGGCCTGACGATCAATTTTCCGGAGTCGACCGATACGGTGCAGGAGAACATTCGTGAGATTGGTCCGCGGGTGATGTTTTCGCCGCCGCGTATCTGGGAGAATATGCTCTCGCAGGTGCAGGTGAAAATCCAGGACACCACACGGCTCAAACGGGCTGTCTACGAATGGGCGTTGCGTCAGGGGTACGCGGTTGCCGATGCACGCTTCAACGGGGTGAAGCCAGGCATGTTTCTGCGCCTGAAGTATGCGCTGGCGCGCCTGCTCGTCTTCGAGGAACTGAAGGATCATCTGGGGTTACGCTTCATCAAGCGCGCCTACACCGGCGGCGCCGCCCTCGGTCCTGATGTCTTTCGTTTCTATCACGCCATTGGCGTCAATCTGAAGCAGGTCTATGGTCAGACCGAAAGCGCCGGTCTCAGCGTTATTCACCGCGACGGGCAAATTAAGTTCCAGACAGTTGGCACGCCCCTGCCCAAAACCGAGGTTCGGATCGCCGCGAATGGCGAGATTCTGGTCAAAAGTCCATCGGTATTCATCGGCTACTACCGCAACCCCGAAGCGACTGCCGAAACATTGCGGGATGGCTGGTTGCACAGTGGCGATGCAGGCTACTTCGACGAAGACGGGCACCTGGTGGTGATCGATCGCGCGAATGACGTGATGACGCTCAGCGATGGCACGATCTTCTCACCGCAGTTCATCGAAAATAAACTGAAGTTCAGTCCCTATATCAAAGAAGCAGTCGTGTTCGGCGGCAACTGGCCCTTCGTCACCGCGATCATCAATATCGACTTTGCCAATGCGGGGAAGTGGGCTGAGAATGCGCAGATTTCCTACACGACCTACACCGATCTGACGCAAAAACCGGAGGTCTACACGCTGATCCGCAAGGACGTGGAGCGCGCTAACGCCGATCTGCCAGCAGCGGCGCGCATCCGACGATTCCTGCTGCTGCACAAGGAACTCGACGCGGATGACGGCGAACTGACGCGCACCCGTAAAGTTCGCCGCCGCCTGATCGCCGAGCGCTACCACGAGATTGTGGAGTCATTGTACAGCGATCAGAGCGACATCGAGGTCGAGACCACGATTACCTACCAGGATGGTCGGACGGCGTTGATCAAAACGCGCCTGCGTATCGAAGACCTGGAGGAAGCGAAGATGGTCGAGTCCAGCAGTCGGATGGCGCGTGCGCTTGCTAGGTAGCGTCGCTGGAGAGACGTATGGAGAAATTCATTCAACTGACGCTGAGCGGCGTCGCCAACGGTGCGATCTTCGCACTGGTGGCGCTGGGGTTTGTCCTGATCTACAAGAGCAGCGATGTGATCAACTTCGCGCAGGGTGAGTTGCTGCTGATCGGCGCCTACCTCACGTATACCACGGTGGAGATGATCGGGTTGTGGTGGCCGGCTGGCGTTATTGTCGCGGTGGTGCTGGCAGCGATCACTGGCGTGCTGATCGAGCAACTCGTCTTGCGTCCGCTGATCGGTGAACCGGCTATCTCGGTCATTATGGTCACCATCGGGCTGTCGTCGCTGTTGCGCGCGATCATCGGCAGCATCTGGGGTGTGACGCCGCGCACAGCGCCGCAGTTTCTCCCGCGTGATACCATCACCCTGTTTGGGGCGAGCGTTGGTGCAGACCGGCTCTGGGCGATTGTGCTGGCGTTGGCCCTCTTCGCGCTGCTCACCCTCTTTTTTCGCTACAGTCGGGAAGGGATCGCGATGCGTGCCGTCGCCGACGATCAGCAGGCGGCGTTGAGCATGGGGATCAGCGTCAAGCAGGTGTGGGCGATTGCCTGGGCTATTGCCGCAGTAACAGCGTCGGTCGGCGGTATCCTGCTGATGAGCATCTTCGGCGGGGTCTCCGGTCAGATTGCCCGCGTTGGTCTGCTGGTCTTCCCGGTGGTGATCCTGGGTGGTCTCGACAGTGTTCCCGGAGCGATTGTCGGTGGTTTGATCATCGGGTTGCTGCAATCGTTCGCCGGTGGGTATCTGCCGCCCGAACTCGGCATGGGTGAAGTCGTTCCCTTCATTGTGCTCCTGCTGATACTCCTGGTGCGTCCTTACGGTCTGTTCGGTCAGCGGATCATCGAGCGCGTGTAGAAACGGGGTGTCGCGATGCAAAGCGGAACATTCCATACGTCGTATACCGACGATATGGCGTTGCGCCCCTACTGGCCACAGCGAGTACGGCTTGTTGTAGTGCTGATCGCCGTGCTGATCTTCCCCTGGCTCGCCGACCGTTACTGGCTGAACCTGGCGAATACCATCGCCATCGCTGCGATTGGCGCGATCGGTCTCAACATTTTGGTGGGGTATACCGGTCAGATCAGTATCGGTCACGGCGGATTCCTGGCGGTTGGCGCGTATACTGCGGGTTTGCTCGCTGTTCGCCTGGAGACGCCGATGTGGGTCACCATTCCGGTTGCCGGCCTGTTCACCGCGCTGGTCGGCGCTTTCTTCGGGTTGCCGTCGGCGCGTCTCAAAGGTCTCTATCTGGCGATTGCAACTCTGGCATCACAGGAGATCATTATCTGGCTGCTCACCCATGGGAAATTGCTCGGCATCGGCGAATCGCTCTCCCTGCCGCCCGCCGCAAACAACCTCTTCGGTGTACCGCTCAGTACGTTCGGTAATAATGATTTCGTCTTCTACTGGATTACGGTCGGTTTCCTGGCGCTGACAGCCCTCTTTGTCAGCAATCTGTTCCGCTCACGCGCCGGGCGTGCATTCGTGGCAATTCGCGATCAGGACATCGCCGCCCAGGTCATCGGGGTTGACATCTTCCGCTACAAGCTGCTTGCCTTTGCCACGTCCTCGTTCTTCGCCGGGCTGGCTGGCGCGCTGACGGCGCACTACCGTGGCATTATTTCGTGGGAACGATTTACCATCGATACCAGCATCCTCTACCTGGCGATGATTATCATTGGTGGATTGGGCAGCGTGTCTGGTTCAATCTACGGCGCTGCTTTTATGATGCTGTTGCCGGCGATGCTGTCTAATTTGGCGCGCGCACTGAGCGACGTGGTGCCGAATATCAATTCCTACCTGCCGTACATGCAGCAGGGTGCGTTTGGTTTGGCGATCATCCTTTTCCTTATCTTCGAACCCGAAGGGATTGTTAAGATGTGGCGCAATGTCAAGGATTACTTCCGGTTATGGCCGTTTAGTTATTAGGTTTACGATAAGGAGGACAGAATGCGCAACGAACGACGATGGTTCAACTTGCTCGCACTGATGCTGGCACTAGCTGTCCTGTTGGCGGCATGCGGCGGACAGCAATCGCAACCACCCGCCACCGACGGCGGAACCGGCGGGGAGAGCCCATCCGGCGGACCGCCGATCAAAATCGGCGCGATCTTCGACCTCACCGGCGCTACTGCGGACGTTGGAACTCCCTACTCCAAAGGACAGATTGCCTTCATCGAGTGGAAGAATGCCAATGGCGGCGTTGCCGGTCGCCAGTTGCAACTGATCAGTCAGGATTATGCCTATGAGGTGCCACGCGCCGAGGAACTCTACACCCAGTTCGTCACCCAGGATAGGGTGGTGGTGTTCTCCGGCTGGGGCACCGGCGATACCGAGGCGCTCAAGGCGAAGATTTCGGCAGACAAGATCCCGTTCATCTCGGCATCGTACTCGGCAACGCTGGCGAATCCGGCTGAGACGCCTTACAACTTCCTGGTCGCTCCTACCTACTCCGATCAACTGATCATCGCCATGAAGTGGGCGCTCGACGACTGGAAGGCGAAAGGAAAGAGCGGCACGCCGAAGTTCGCCTACCTGATCAACGATAGCCCCTTCGGACGGTCGCCGCTGGCTGATGGTACTGCCTTTGCAACCGCGAACGGCGTCGAGACCCCACTGGAGGTGCCGTCGCCGCGCGGCGCTACCGACCTGACGCCGCAGTTGACTCAGATTCGCGATTTTGGCGCCAACTACGTCTTTCTCCAGAATGTGTCGAGTCCGGCTGCGCTGGCGATCAAGAATGCGAAGAGCCTGGGTCTCGATGTACAGTTCGTCTGCATGAACTGGTGCGCCAATGAACTGCTGATCAAACTCGCCGGTGCAGATGCCGAAGGGGTGGTCGGCGCCATCCCGTTCAGCCCGGAAGCCGAAGGCGCAAAGGTGGCACTCGACTTTGCGCGCGAAAAGGGGATCGACTATGGTGGCGCCGACAGCACGTTCGTCCAGGGATGGACGGCGATGTCCATTCTGGTGACCGGTATCGAACGCACGCTGAAGGACGGTAAAGAGTTGACCGGTGAGAGTATCAAGAACACTCTTGAAACGATGGGTCCGATTGACACCGGCGGTGTAACGTTGCCGGTAGTCTTCAGCACTACCGACCATGCCGGTGTGAAGTCGCTGCGGATGTTCCGTGTGCAGAATGGCAAGTGGGTGGCGATCACCGACTTTATCAGCGCGAAATAGTTGTCGAACGACGGTGTGGTTGTGTGCCGGCAGTGCGCGCAACTACACCGATTGCAGATCGGCACAAATGGCAGGGGAGAAGGAAGGTAGATGTAGCCGATGCTTGCCCTCAACAACGTCGAGGTGATCTACAACGATGTCGTGCTGGTGCTCAAGGGACTGTCGCTCGCAGTTCCGGAGGGCCGCATCGTTGCCCTGCTCGGCGCCAACGGCGCCGGTAAGAGCACGACGCTCAAGGCGATCTCTGGTTTGCTGAAGCCGGAGAACGGCGAAGTGACCGACGGCGAGATCCGCTTTCTCGGTCAACCGATCCACAAGAAGGACGCCGCCGATATCGTGCGCATGGGCATCTTTCAGGTTTTGGAGGGGCGGCGCGTCTTCGAGCATCTGACGGTCGAAGAGAACCTGCGCGCCGGAGCGTACACGAGTGGTAGGAAAGGGTTTGACCAGAACCTGGAACTGGTCTACTCCTACTTCCCGCGCCTGAGAGAGCGCTGTCGGCAGATTTCAGGTTTTCTAAGCGGCGGTGAGCAACAGATGCTTGCGATTGGACGGGCGCTTATGGCACATCCCAAACTTATCATGCTCGATGAACCGTCGCTTGGGCTGGCGCCGTTGCTGGTGGAGGAGATCTTTCGCATCATCCGGCAGATCAACCAGGAGCGCGGGGTGACCATCCTGCTGGTGGAACAAAACGCGCGACTGGCGCTCGAATCCGCTGATTATGCCTACATTATGGAGAACGGTCGGATCGTGCTCGAAGGATCGCCAGACGATCTGAAGGACAACCCTGACGTGCGTGAGTTCTATCTGGGACTGAATGAAATCGGGCGGCGCAAGAGTTACCGCGAGGTCAAAACCTACAAACGGCGCAAACGCTGGCTCTCATAGAGCGTGGATACCGCATATGATCGATCTCCAGACATTCTACACCGGTTTCGATGCACAGGTGCGCGAGGTTGTCGCCTACGGATACGATCATTCACCCGCGTTTCGACGACGTATGGACGCAGCCGGTCTGACGCCGGACGACATTCGGACCGCCGCCGATCTAGCCAGACTACCCGTGTTGCGCAAAGAGCACCTGGTGGACATTCAACGTCAGGGTCCGGGCCTGGGTGGGATGCTCACGGTTCCGCTGTCGGCACTACGCCGGATATTCCAGTCGCCGGGTCCGATCTACGACCCGGAGCCGGACGAACTGGATTCCTGGCGTTGGGCGCCAGCATTCCGCGCCGCCGGGTTTGGTCCCGACGACCTCGTTCTGAACTGTTTCGGCTACCACCTGACACCCGCCGGTGTGATGTTCGAGGAAGGTGCGCGGGCAGTGGGATGCACGGTCATTCCAGGCGGCATTGGGAGTCAGGCGCAGCAGATCGAGGCGCTGGCGCACCTGGGGATTACGGCATACGCTGGGTTGCCCAGTTATCTGAAGGCGCTGCTGGAACGCGCCGTCGAGCAGGGGTACGACCCGCGTTCCTGGACCTTGAACAAAGCATTTGTTGCCGCCGAGCCGCTCCCCCCTTCATTGCGAACGCTCTTCGAGGAACGGTATGGCATCCTTGTGTACGACGGCTACGGCACTGCCGAAACCGGCAACCTGGGGTACAACGGTCCGGAGCGCGTTGGGTGGCATCTGCCGACCGATGCGCTGGTGCAGGTGTGCGATCTGAACAGTGGCGAGCCGTTGCCGCCTGGACAGACCGGCGAAGTCGTGGTGACGCTGTTCCGGCGTGATTACATCCTGGTGCGCTTTGCCGTCGGCGATCTGTCGGCGGTCATGGAACCAGGGCAACCGACAGTCATTCCGACGCCACGCCTGGTGGGGTGGCTTGGTCGCAGTGGCGACAGCGTGAAGGTGCGTGGGATCTTCGTGCATCCGCGGCATGTCGATGAAGCCATGCGCAGCATTGCAGGTGTTGCAGGCTATCAGGCCGTCGTCGTCCGTGAACACCATCGCGACGACCTGATCTGCCGGATTGTGCCAGCAGCAGACGCCGACGCAACGGAACTGAAGACGGTTGCTGAACAGGCGCTGTACGATGCGCTCAAACTCCACTGCCGGGTCGAGATCGTCTCCAGCCTGTCCGAGGGCGCCAGACCGTTCGTTGATGAGCGCACGTGGGAGTAATCGCCTGTGTTTCCCATCCTCCTGTTTCCCAGGGCTATGCATGACCCATCCGTCGAACATTCTCGCGATGTGAACCGGTAGGGGCGCACGGTCGTGCACCCCTACCGATGCGTCCGGTGCGGATGCGCGCCGCAACGCATCGGCGCGCCTGCGCCCTGCCGTACCGGGAGCGTGCAACTCCCGGAGATGCCAGAAAACGCTCGCTGTGTGAGATGATCCCAGCTCCCTTCCCCCTTATGGGTTCAGGGGGCAGAGAACGTATAAGAGGAGGGGCGCGGCTGCCTTGCTCCTCCTGCTGTCACCTGATCACACGTGAAACCGGGTGATAGGTTCTCTACGGAAGCGAACCCGCGGTGGAGTGCCATGTGTGATCTGCTGAGCACTCGTTCACAGGAGGCGTTCCTTTCGGGGCTCGAGGTGGAGAGACGAATCGACCGCGTGGTACGTGGCGCCACGTGTGACGAGGAGCAAGATCACCAGAACATGGGTGATAACGAAAGCCGGTACGGCGAAGGTCGGGATGAACCAGCCCGGACCAAGGGCATACTGCGCAGCGACGCCATTCCATATCCCCTGGGCGAAGGCGTTGACGAAATCGAGCAGACCAACCGGTGAAAAGAGCCAGACGATGATGAGCGCACCACGCCAGTGCGCCCGTAGCGCGACCAGCGCGAGAAACGCCAGGACGACGGTGAGCAGGTCGCCATAGGCGCCGGGCACGGCGAAGGCATCGGGAAGCATACCGGTAGGGACAGGGGCGAGAGAAAACAGCGCCGGTAGTCACTTCCTGCCCATTGTGGGCGATAAACCGGACAACGGGCGCATAGAGATCGTCGCCGCCATCTTCATCGCGTCTGGAGACGATATCGATGACCACCGCTGGACATTCCATCCCGTGTTGCAATGACCGACTCTGCCAGAAGAGATAGCCGGCGTTGGCCAGAAACGCTCTGCCTATGAGTAGCAAAAAGAGAGTCGCAAATTGTAATCCCGTCATAGCCTCGCTCCTGATCGCTGGTCAACCGCGCCAGGGTTGCAGGGGCATGGTGCCGTGTGGTGCAGGGTGTTGCAATCGTTGAGGCGACACAATGATGCCTGGAACGTCGGTAGCATATTCCTGCGCTGCGAGCCGCCGGTAGTGCATCGGAACGTGGCGGATGCGGCCAGGACGCCTGTGTTTTCAGGATGACAACCATGGTGCAGCGGTCGGTGGGATGTCGGCGCTCCTGAACATCTACCGGTACACCGTCTGCACTCACAGGGCGCCGTTCCCGGATCGAACCGTACCCGTACCAGATACGTCGCAACACTCTGCTGCACACTTGCCACAGGGGCGATCGATTCGACTTCACCACGAGCAGTTATCCGTGAATGCATCAAAGAAGAGGGTGACCGGTTGTCCGACCGCCACTCGTGCAACATCGGTTTCACTCAGGTTCACATCAACGTACAGTGCGTCGGAGTCGACAACTGTTATTGCAGTGACGCCGCTGAACCGCGCACCCGCAGTGATATTCACAAAAGCGACGATGCCATCGAAGGGAGCGTACAGTGTCGCTGCTTTCAACGCGCACTCGGCGCTCGCAAGTTGCGTTGGTGCCCGAGCCACCGCTGCTTCAGCCGCTGCGATTTCAGTTGCCGATGCGGGTGAGGTCAGTCGCTCCAGCGCCAGTTTTGCCTGTTCGACCTGGATCTGAGCTGCGGTGACATCAAGCGATGATGCGCTGCCGGTTAACCTGTTGAGTTGCGCCTGCGCCTGCGCAAGATCGTTGCTCGCGGGATTGAGCAGCGCGTCGTACTAGGCCTGTTCATCACGCAGCACCTGTTCCGCCTGTGCTACATCGACAGCTTCTTTCTGACGAGCGGCGTCGTAAGCGATCTGTGCCTGTTCCACCAGACCAATACCTGCAATTATCAGGGCAAGCAACAGGATAATCCATTGCTTCCAGCGATGCAGCCGTGCACGCCGGATGCCTCGCGTTTATTGTGCAGAAAATACGAAGGCAGCGTTGGGCGTAAGCAATTACACTTTTTGCATGCATGAATGCCCTCTTTGCCTTGTTAGTGCGTTATATCTCGAAAAAGGTGTTGACTTTATTCATGCGTGTGGTAGAATAGCGCCGATTGAGGGGTAAATGTGACCATGTTCTCCCGACCACCACAGGCACAACACCCGCTGCTCAGCAGGAAGGAATACCCATGGCGGAGCCAGAAACTCTTCTGCAGCTAGGGATCGACGCGGCGCGCGAAGGGAACCGTGAGGAAGCGCGCAATCTGTTCAGTTTGCTCACGCGCCAGGAGCCGGACAATGTCCAGGCATGGCTCTGGCTCGCCGGCGTTGCCGAGGGACCGGAACAGCGCCGCGCTGCCCTCGAACGTGTGATCGAACTCGATCCAGGTAATGAGATGGCGATCAAGGGGCTACAGGCGATGGGCGTGCCGTTGCCGAAACGTGGCGACGAACGTGCGCCTGCTCCACCACCGCCTCCCGCGCCTGCCACGCCGCCGGCGCCGGAAGAGCCGGCAAAGCCCGCGGCAGCAATGAGCGATGAGGAGCAGTTTGCTGCGGAACTCGACGCTGCGTTCGAGGATTACGATGCACTGCCACGCGCAACGCCGCCGCCGCGCGCCGAACAACCACCCGAAGAAGCCGGCAAGTTGCCGCCGATGCCGCCGCGCACGTCGCCTGTTCCACCGCGCACTCCGTCATCTTCATCACGGGTATCCGCCACTCGCGCCTCTGATGATGACGAAGAAGAACCGCCGCGCAGAGGTCCTAGCCCGCTGCTGTGGGTTCTGCTGGGCATTATCGCTCTGGTGCTGATCGTCTTCCTTGTGATTCAACTCTTCTTCCCGCGGGGCGCGCCGCCCGTACCTACCCAGGTCGTTGCACCGCCCACTGCGCCGCCTCCGGCGCCGACATCTGCGCCCGAAGCGACGCCGCCTGCTGCCGAGGCGACGCCGCAACCCGGCGATGCAACACCCGAACCAACGCCGGGTGAACAGTCGACCACCGCACCTGCGGATCAACCAACCCCTGCGCCAGCGCAGGGCATTCCGCCGGAACAGGCGCAACCGGCGCGGGTTCCAATTGGGACGATTCTTAGGGCGGATGGCTGGAACTATACCTACCCGAACCAGTTGTATGCCCTGCCGCTCGGTCCGAGAGTCGGTAACTTTACCGCCGAGAAAGGCGCATTCCTGCACGTGCTGGTGTTCATTGCCAACAATACTGGAACCGCTCAGCCGTTGCCGCGTGATTTCTTCGTTCTCAAGGATGCCCAGGGGCGGGTGTATCAGGCGCGACCGGAGGTGTCGAGTGCGGCGGTACGCCCTGGCGTGAATGCGGACGTCGGGCACGAAACATCCATTCCAGCAAACGGGTTGACCACCAGTGTCTACCTGGTGTTCGACGTTGCGCCCGATGCAACCGATCTGATGCTCTTCGCGCGGAATAAGCCGGATCAGGGCTTCCTGGTGATCGGTGCAGTGCGCTGAAGACCGCCGGTTCTATGACCGATACGCAACGCAAGCCGCTCTCCGCTGTCGCCGTGCGTTCATTGTTGACCACGGCGGCGCGTTTGCGTCAACAGGGCGATTTTCAGCGTGCGCGGGTTATTCTGCGCGCGCTGGTGGCGCAGCGCCCCGATGATCCGCGGGTGTGGCGCGCGCTTGCCGATGTTGCCGAGAGCGAGGAAGAACGACGCAACGCGCTGCGCCGCGTGGTTCTGCTGGTGCGTGCTGCAGGCGCATCTCCACATGCGCATCAACCTGTGGCATCGTCCCCGTCTGCCGCTGCCACGCCTGCAACGCCTCCCCCGGCGCCGTTCCCGCCATCGCCCGGTTCACTGCCGTCGTCTTCTGCTGCCGCGCCCGCAATGCCTCCCCCGGCGCCGCCCCCACCACCTGCGGATGCTGCGCCATGGCTTGCGACATCTCCATCTCTTCCTTCCGCTCAGGTTGATCAAGCGCCGGCGGCACAAATGACGGGCACGACTCCGCCCGCGCTCAATCTCACGAGGTATACCTGGGTTGGAATTGCCATAACCGGCGTGGCGCTGCTGATCTTTGCCGGGTTGCTGGCGAATGCGCGCTTCCCCGCCACCAGCGTTCGTCCTGAACTGACCCCGCCGCTGGCGACGCTGGAACCGACCGGTGAAGCGGCATCGGCTGCACCATCGCCCGATGTGCCACCCGCCTTACCGGTCGTCGCTGTTGAAACGCCGGTTGCTCCGTCTCCGGCAACGGTGGCGCCGACCAGCGCACCTCTTCCACCGACTGTTCTGCCGCCAGCATCGACGCCGGCGCCCACCCTTCCGCCGGGAACAGTTATCCTGCGCGATGTCTGGACGCTCACCCTGCTGCGACCAGACCACGTCGTTGTGTTGAATGGTTCGATCGGAGCGCGCCAGCCGAATGGTCGCTTCATCCTAGCGCTGGTAGCAGTCGGGAACGGCGGCGTCACTGCAGCGGTCGCACCGGCGACGCTGTTTGCCCTGGTTGACCAGCGCGGCAATCGTTATCTGCCCGAACCCGCGCTCTCAACACTCTATCTCGAAACGTTCGGACGCGGCAGGTTTGGCGATTTCAGCCTCGACGAGGCAATCCCCGCTGGAGTCGGGCAGGTGAGTATTCCGGTGATCTTCGAGGTTCCGATGGATGCGCGTGGTTTGTCGTTGCACCTGGGAGACTCGGTTGCAGGATGGCCTGTCCAGGGTCTGCCGTGACTGACGTTCGGTATTCGGAGATGCACACTGTTGTCAGCCGTTGGACGTTCGCCAGAAGAATGTCTATAATGCTTACGGGTTGTGCGAAACGGCATCAACGCACAACGCACGATCCGGAAGCGCAGCGATGCGGCGTGCAGCCGATCCATGCCCTTCAACGGACGTAAAAGAGTCTATAATGAATGTGCGGCATACCAGTTGCAGCCGCACGACGACGCTTCGACAGGCATCGCATGAACTCGACCTCCGCCTCGTCCACTTCGAATAACTCGCCTGCGCCGGTTGCGTATCGTCCCTTCTGGTCTCCCTGGGGCTGGCTTGCAATCATTCTGCTGATCGGCGCCTTCTTTCGCTCGATGGCGCTGACAACTTGGGATGAAACGTCGTACCTGCATCCCGATGAGCGCTTCATCGTCTTCACTACCTATAACCTTCAGGTACCGCGCAGTTTCAGCGATTACCTGCGCAGCAGTTGCGTGGTCGATGGTCGAATCCCGGCAGCGCGCAGCACGACGGATGGCGCCGGCAACCCGCTGCCGCTGAGTCAGCAGGAGCCAACCCGCGATAGCAGGTGCAATACCCTCAATCCGCGGAATTACAACTGGTCGCGCTTCTTCGTGTATGGAACTCTGCCTACCACTGTCACACGCCTGGCGGTGGAACTCCAGGCAAACCTGGACGGTCGCCCCAACCGCATTTCACCTGAAATGGTCCGCGACACCGGTCGCACGCTGTCGATGCTGTACGACCTGGGAACGATCCTGATGGTCTTCCTGATCGGGCGACGACTGTACGATCAGCGCGCCGGGCTGCTTGCGGCGCTGCTGTACGCAACGGCAGCGTTTCCGATCCAGATGTCGCATTTTTTTACGGTCGATGCAGCCACGGTTTTCTTCACCACCCTCACGATCTACTGGGCAGTACGGCTTGCGCAGGATGGCGGCGCAGGCAGTGCGATCGCTGCTGGCGTGAGCATCGGCGCGGCAATGGCGTGTCGCGTGACGATGGCCACCCTTGGTCTGGCAGTGGTGGTTGGTGCGCTGGCACGCCTGGCGGAAGAAACCAGGCGTCAGTATACCGACGCTGAAGCGCCGGGCGTGCTGGCACGTCTTCTGATGGCAACTGCAAGCCTCCTGTTCGCCGTCGCCTGGCGCGTTGCGCTTGCCGGCGTCGTGACGGTGATCGCCTTTCGCCTGCTGCAACCCGATGCCTTCACCGGTCCGTCGTTGTTCGATGTGCGTCCAGAGCCGCGCTTTCTGGAGAATATGGCGTCGATCAGCAGGTTAATCAGCGGCGAGTCCGACTTCCCGCCGTCGCAACAGTGGGCGCAGCGCACCCCGCTTCTCTTCTCGTTGCAAAACATGATCCTGTGGGGCATGGGGTTGCCGCTTGGCATTGCAGCGTGGATCGCATGGGGAGTTGCCGGCTGGCGCATCCTGCGCCATGGTGATGTGCGCCTGATTGTGCCGTGGGTGTGGATTGCATTCTATTTTGGCTGGCAGGGCGGTCAATTCGTGATGACCATGCGCTACTACGTGCTGCTCTATGGTCTTCTGATCGTCCTGGCGGCTGGCGGGTTGCTGGCGCTGTGGGACCGCGCACAGCAGGCAGGGGCGCTACGCTGGCGACGGATTGCCTGGCGTGCGCCGCTGATTGTGGTGGTGACCGGAACGGCGCTGTGGGCATTCGCATTCACCCGTATTTACACAGAACCTCATTCGCGCATTCAGGCGTCGCGCTGGATCTACCAGAACATTCCTCCTGGCGCGGTGATCACCTTCGAGCGTTGGGACGATCCGCTGCCGTTGCCGATCGACGGGCAGAATCCGGGACAGTATATCGGTATCGCCACTGAGCCGTATGGTGAAGATGAGCCGCTCAAATACTACGGCTATATTGCAAGTGATGGTTCAGTGGTCGAGGGATTGCTGGATCAACTGGATCGCGCCGATTACCTGATCTTCAGCAGCAACCGGGTGTACGACTCGGCGACACGCCTGCCGGCGCGCTACCCGGCGTTGACCCGTTACTACTATCATCTGTTCGAGGGCAATCTGGGGTTTGAACTGGTCGCCGATATCCACTCATTCCCCAGGCTGTTCGGTATCGAGATACCGACGCCAATCCTGGCGGAAGAAGCCTTCAGCGTCTACGACCATCCCCGCATCCTGATCTTCGGCAAAACGCCGGCATACTCGCGCGCCAGAGCGGAACAGTTGATCCTCGGTGGTGTGGCATGGGGTGAAGTCTTCAAAATGACGACGCTGCGGGTCAACAAGGCGCCGACAGCGCTGCGCCTGACTGATGAGCAGTGGCCCCTCTACCGCATGGCAGGCGACTGGGCGCGGATGTTCAATCCGGCAGACGTGGCAAATGCGGTTCCCTGGCTCTTCTGGTTGCTGGCGCTGGAAGCGCTCGGTCTGTCCTGTTTTGCGCTGCTGTTCCGCATGCTGCCGGCGCTGCCGGATCGCGGGTATGCGCTGTCGAAAATCCTGGGATTGCTGATAGTGTCATACGTTGCGTGGCTGCTGGCATCCATCGGTCCGCCCGGTCTCCACGGCACGCTGCGCTCGCCGCTGGTTCCCTTTGGTAAGATCAGCGTCTTCATATGCGCAATTCTGCTGATTGGTGCAGGCGTGCTTGCTATCCGCTGGAACCGTGTGGCGCTCGGTGCCTTCTGGCGGCAACGACGCACCGCGCTTCTGACAGCCGAAGGCATCTTCCTGGCGTTTTTCTTCGGATTCGTGCTGCTGCGGGCGATAAACCCAGATCTCTGGCATCCGGCGCGCGGCGGCGAGAAACCGATGGATCTGGCATTCCTTACCGCTATTGTCAAAAGCCCGGCGTTCCCGCCCTACGATCCGTGGTTCGCCGGCGGGTACCTGAACTACTACTACTTCGGCTTTGTGCTGGTGGCGACGCTCATCCATCTGACCGGCATCGTTCCGACGACGGCGTACAATCTGGCTGTACCAACGTTTGCTGCGTTGACGGCGCTTGGCGCGTGGGGTGCAGCGTACAATCTGGTTGCCCTCTGTGCCAGAGGGGGTGCGCATGTCCCGGAAAACGCTCCAGCAGCTGGCGCCTTCTGGCAGCGCGTGTTTGCCCCCGCCGCTGCGCGTTCCGCAACCTGGCGAAAGTATGAGCGACGGGCAATTGTCGCCGGGATGGCGGCAGCACTCTTCGCAACATTGATGGGCAATCTGGCGCAGGCGGTCTGGTTCCTGCCGGGTACCGGCAATGCCCAGGACCCGGGTCTCCCGGAGATGTGCCGCGCGCTGACCAGTTATGCCGCACAGCAGGATTGCCGCGGACGGGCGGAATGGGCGTTTTGGGACGCCACCCGTCTGGTGGGGATGGCGCTGGAAGACGGGACGATCAACGAATTTCCATTTTTCACCTTCCTGTTCGCCGATCTGCACGCGCACATGATCGCGCTGCCGCTGATGCTGTCAGTGCTGAACCTGATCGTGGCAACAGCGCGACTCCGCAGTCTTCAGGCGCACACGCTCCGTTCATCGATCCCGTCGTCGCTGCTGGCTGCAATCATTCTGCTGGCGTTGGTCATCGGTGCGCTGTATGCGACCAACACCTGGGATTATCCAACCGCGGCAGGGCTGGGAGTGCTGGGGCTGGCAGCGTATGCCTGGACACGCTACCGGCGCGGTTTGCCGCTGAACCAGGCATTGCTGATCTGGATCGGGACATCGGTTGCACTGGTGGCGCTGACGCACGTCCTCTTCCTGCCGTTCATCCAGAAGTTCGCCACCGACTATGCTGGTTTTGAACTGTGGAGCGGGTCGCGTACACCGGCGTCCGAATTCTTGCAACTCCACGGTCTCTGGTTGTTCCTGGTGATAAGCGGGGCGTTGCTCCTGGCGCACCGCACTGGACGTCTCAGCGCGCTCCTGGCGGTGGTTGCTGGCAGCGGGATGATCGTTGTGGCGTTCCTGCTGACGCTGCTGGGAATTCCGGCGCTGCCGCTCCAGGGATTGTTGCTGGTAGGCGGCGGCATTCTGTTCGTCGAACTGCTGCGGCGCGGCGTTGTTGTCGCATCACGTAACGCCGCAACTCCGCCTGAACCGGTTGGACTGGTGCAACTGATGCTCCCCGGCATTGAGGATGATCCATCGCCGCGGCAACGGGATGCAGCGCCGCCAGGGATCGGTTCGACAACCCTGCTCGCGCTGGTCTGGGGTCTTGCCGCGCTGGGTATCACGTTGCTGATCGAGGTCGTGGTAGCGAAGGGCGACATTGGTCGGATGAACAGCGTGTTCAAGTTCGGCATGCAGGTCTGGTTGCTCTTCGCGGTGGTGAGCAGTGTTGCGCTGACCTGGATGTGGTCGGTGACTGCCGGACTGCGTGCAGGTGCGCTGCGTCCGGTCTGGCGCGGCGTCGCTGCGCTGTTGATCGCTGCTGCGCTGGTCTATCCGCTCACTGCCACACCTGCTCGCCTCGCCGACCGCTACGATCCAACGATTGGACCGACCCTTGATGGCATGGCATTCATGCGTTCGCCACGCAGTGGTTGGGCGGAGAATGACCGCACCTTCACCTTCGCCGAAGATGCGGACGCTATCGCCTGGTTGCGCGCCAATGCCAGCGGCACGCCGATCGTGCTGGAGGCGCATCTCGAGGCGTATCGCTGGGGTGGACGCATATCGGTCTACACCGGTCTGCCGACGTTGCTCGGCTGGCCCTGGCACATGACGCAGCAACGCAGCGTCGCCGATGTGGGTGCGGTGCGCGATGCACGCCAGGCGCTGATCCGCGACCTCTACAACGATCCGAACGCTCGTGAGGCTCTCCAGTTACTCCGTCTCTACGGCATCGAGTATGTTGTCGTCGGGCAACTTGAACGTGCGCTCTACGATCCGGCAGGGCTGGCGAAGTTCGATGCGCTGGCTGCTGCCGGTCAGATCGAGACGGTCTTCGCTACAGGCGCAACGCGCATCTACCGTATTCCACCGGCTGACCATCCGCCTGCCGTGCTGACCACCTCGCTGCCGGTACGCGCGCCTGACCCGATACCACGGAAAGACCTGATGCTGCCGATACGGGTTGGCGATCTCCCGGCAGTAGACATGCACGGCTGGAACCGGTTGGCGGAGAGTCCGGTCGTTGCCATCGCGCTCTGGTTGCTGGTATGGTACGCGCTGGCGCTGATCGGGCTGCCGCTGGCGGCGCTGGTCTTCGGTGCGCGCACGCCGGATGGCGGATGGCTCTGGGCACGCCTGATCGGATTGCTTGTTTTTGGCTATGCCATCTGGTTGCCGGTCAGCGCACGCCTGTGGCAGTACGATGTGTGGGGCATGATCGCCGGTCTGTTGCTGACTCTGGCGCTCAGCGCAGCGGCGCTGGTTGTATCTGGCAGACGATGTATCACTGCCGATGGTGAAGCGGCGCATCGGGCAGCGCTGGCGTTTGAATTGCAACAGGGCTTTCTGAGTCTATGGGCAATGCTGCGTGAACGCTGGCGCTGGATAGCCGGCAGTGAGGCGCTGTTCCTGGCGGCGTTCGCGTTCCTGTTGATACTGCGCTGGTTGAACCCCGATCTGTGGCAACCGATCTGGGGCGGTGAAAAACCGTTCGAGTTCGGCTTCCTCAATGCCCTGATTCGCACCCCGGTGCTGCCGCCGTACAATCCATTCTTCAGCGATGGCATCATCAACTACTACTACTATGGCTTCTTCCTGATGTCGATCCCGGTGCGTCTGACCGGTATCCCGCCGTCGATTGCCTACAATCTGATCGTGCCCACACTGTTTGCGCTGATGCTATCGGCAGTGTTCACACTGATTGTTCGCATTCGCGGTTCATGGCAGTGGGGGCTGGTCGGCGTACTCCTGGTGGGTGTCGCCGGGAATCTGGCTGCCGTCTTTCCGGCGAATTGGGCGCGTGGTCTTGCACCGGTCTTCGGCGCGCTGAACGAAGGTCTTGCCGGTTTTGGCGAACGCCTCGGCGACTGGTTCGTCGGTCCAACGCGGGTCATCCCGTTCACCATCAATGAGTTTCCGTACTTCAGTTTTCTGTTTGCCGACCTGCATCCCCACACGATTGCGCTGCCTCTCACCGTGCTGATGATTGCGCTGGTTTTCGAGGCGTGGGTTGCGCGTTCGACCGGGTGGACGGATCGTGTGGCACGCTGGGGAATGACGGTGCTGACACTCGGCGCGCTGGCGGTGACCAATTCGTGGGACTTCCCGACCTATGGATTGCTGCTGGGTGGTGTGCTGCTGGGGCGCGTCTGGCGCACAACGCGACGCATCGACCGACACCTGGTGGTGAGTCTGATCGGGGCAGCGCTTGGCGGCGTGGCGCTCGGCGGTATAGCACTGGCGCTCTACCTGCCGTTCTTCCAGAACTTTCAGGCAATGGTTGGCGGCGTAAGCCTGGTGCGCGACGCTACTCACCTGAGCGACTACCTGCTCCTCTACGGCGTCTTTCTGACGCCGCTGATCGCAGTGCTGTTCGGCGCAGCGTGGCGCACGCTCCGTATTGTAGGGCGTCACACGTACCGTTTCGACCTCTCGACCGCCGGCACGTCGCCGGAAGCGACCGGTTTTGTGGCAGAAATATCGGGTATGCCCGGCGTGCGGCGTGCATCGCTGGCGCTCCTCGCCATCGTTGTGGCGCTGACCGGCACGCTGGCGATGCTGCCGAATCTCTTCCTAGCACTCAATCTCAACGGTCCCGCGACGCTCCTGCAAACTCCGGCGGAAGCCCTCGCACCGTTCACATTGCGCATCTGGCTCGCAACGTTGCTGACCGTTACGGTGGGCATGCTGATGGTACGCCGTCTACGCGCGGAAACCTGGTTCGCGTTCTGGGTGACCGGGGTTGCGCTGATCGTGACGTTGATCTGTGAGATTATCTACGTGCGCGACCATCTCGACGGCGGCGAGTGGTACCGCATGAACACGGTCTTCAAGTTTGGTCTGCAGGCGTGGGTTTTGCTGGCGATTGCAACCACTCTCCTCCTGCCCCCGCTGCTGCGGTCCCTGCGGCGGCGCAGCGCTGTTGTGCAGACCAGCGGACTCGCTGTGCTGATGGTCCTCTTTGTGCTCGCAGCCGTCTACCCGCTGGTTGGGACGGTGAGCCGCACTGCTTACCGCTTCCCTAGCAATACGACCGGTCCAACACTCGATGGGCTGGCGTTCATGGAACGCGAGACGTTCCCGCTCCCGGCGTATCTGCAACCGTCCGGCGCGCCACCGACGACGATTGCGCTACGCTACGACTACGAGGCGATCCGCTGGCTCGAGGAGAATATCAGCGGAACGCCGGTTGTCGTGCAATCGAGCCTTGAGTTCTACCGTGCCTACGGGGTGCGTGTCGCTGCCAACACCGGCTTCCCCACGATCGTCAGTCCATTGCACGAGAGCGAACAGCGCAATCCGCAGGAGGTCTACCGGCGCGACCTTGATGTTGCGCAGATCTACCGCACGACCGATACTCAGGAGGCGTTGCGACTCCTTTCACGCTACCGTGTCGGCTACGTTTATGTCGGTCCGATCGAACGCGCCGTCTATGGTGATGCAGGGCTGTTCAAGTTTCAGCAGATGATCGGCTCGTTCCTGGACGTGCTATTCCGCAATGACCAGGTGACGATCTATAAGGTGAACGACACGGTTCACACTCTGCCAATGCTCCCGCCGCTCGATCGACCGGCGTCGGCGCCGGTCGCGCCGCTGCCTCTGCCGGAGGAAGACGTCGGTGAACCGGAACCGGTTGCTCCTGTAGCGCCGCCGGTCGATGACCTGCGGAATCCTGCCGCGATCGAGGCGCTGGAGCGGCAGCACCAGGAAAATCCCGGTGATGCCGGTCCGGCATACGCGCTGGCGGAGCGGTACCGGACGCTGGGACGGTTCGAAGAGGCGGTAGAGGTGCTCCGTCCCGCAGCGCGCGCCAACCCGAATGATGTCGCGCTGCATCACCTGTTTGGTGATATTCTGATCGATGCAGGACGCTTCGATGAAGCAATCGAGGCGTATCGCAACGCTGTTCGCGCCAGTCCGGTCGCGGGCAACTACAATAAACTGGGGGTGGGCTTGCTGACGATTGGACGACCGGGGGACGCCGAGCAGGCATTTTTGCAGGCGATCCAGATCGATCCGACGCTTCCTGAGCCGTACTTCCGTCTGGGAACACTCTACGAGCAACTCGGCGATGAGCGCCAGGCAATCGAACGGTACCGCGCGTATCTCGACCTGGCACCTGATGGCTACCTTGCGCCCCTGGCGCGCGAGGCGCTGGATCGGCTGGCGCCGTAAACGCTGACGGTTTTCGAGGTCGTGTATGGCGCGCGACATTCTTACATACTGGCTGGCGGCGCAGGCGCTCGGTATGGTCGGGTTGCCTGCCGCGCGCTTGCTGCTGGGGGCGCTGCCGGATCACGGCTACGCTTTTGCCAGATCGCTGGGGCTGCTGCTGACTGGCTACGTTGCGTGGCTGGTAGCCATGTTCGGGCTGGCGCCGTTTGGCGCGCCGCTGATCATAGTGGCAGGGGCGGTGGTATTCGTCGGTAGCATGCTGGTGCTGCGTCATTCAGATGCCGCCGAACCCATACGGTTGTTCGGCTGGGTGCGCAGCAACTGGCACGTGGTCATCGTCTACGAGGCGCTGTTCACGGCTGCGCTCGCCTTTCTGGCGTTGCTGCGTGCGCAGGAGTATGGCTTCGTCGGTCCACACCCCTGGGGCACCGAACGACCGATGGATTACGCCTTCTTCAACGCAATCCGCGCCAGCACGGTCTTTCCGCCGCACGATCCCTGGATGTCGGGCTACAGCATCAATTATTACTATTTCGGCTATCTGCTCATGGCGGCGGTGTCGCTGGTGACCGGAGTGCATCCGGCGGTCGGGTACAATCTGTCGCTGGCGCTGATCTTTGCGCTCACGGCGCTCGGCATGGCGGGCATGGTGTACAACTTGGCGGCGCTCAGCGAGCGGTCGTTCAACCTGCATTCGTCTGCCGTCTCCAACGCCGATGCCAGTGTGATGCGCGTTCAAGTGCCAGATCGCAGGGATGACTCTGCTGTTGCAGCCCTGCGCCCCGCGTCGGCAATCAACCTGACTGCTGGTGGGGTGGCGTATGCCAGCGTTGCGCTCCGTTGCCTGAACATCTGGCGCTGGCAGCATGCAGCACGTGAGGAACGTGGTGCGTTGCTGCTGCATCCGCTTCAGTCGCTCCCCATAGTGACAGCCGAAGACGTGTCGATAGAAACCGACGCGGAACGTGAGCAACCACGGCTCACCGATGCTGCGCCGGATGCGCGGCGCCGGGTGTCCTGGCAGGTCTGGATCACTGCGCTGCTGACTGTGGTTGCGGTACTGCTGGCGGGGAATCAGGCGGGTACATTGCAAATCATCGTCGGTGATGAACGGGTTGTTGCGCTCGACGGGGTGCAACTGAGTGCGGCGATTGCGCAGGCGCTGCGTGGCGCAGAAACGATCACACTCCCCTCCCCTGTGCGTACCGGCGATTTCGGCGAAATAACGACCCTGAAGCGGAGCGACCGGATCGCCGATTTTAACTGGTGGTGGCCCTCACGCGTCGTGTGGGACGAACGCCCCGGCTGGAACTCGGAAACACAGCAGATCGAGATGGTACGCGGCTACGCGATCACTGAGTTTCCCTTCTTCTCGTTCTGGCTCGGCGATATGCACCCGCACGTTATGGCGCTACCGTTCGGCGTACTGGCGCTGGCGCTGGCGCTGAACGTTGTCGTGCACCCGACACCGCTGCGTTTGTGGCGCAGTCGGGTTATGTTGATCCTTGCAGGCATCGTACCCGGCAGTCTGTACATGATCAACAGTTGGGATTTGCCGACGTATCTGCTGCTCTTCCTGGGAGCGCTGGCGCTCAAGACTGCAACACAACCCGACGGTGCGATCACAGGCGATGCTTTCCGCAACATACCGCTCATGACCCGTCTGATGCCGCCCTGGCGTGGTTACCTGGTGAATGCGCTGCTCATCGTTGTGGTAAGCGTGCTGCTGATTGCGCCATTTCTGCTGACATTCACCTCGCTGATTGGCGGGCGCGCACCGCTTGTCGATCTGCCGCTGATCGGCGGGATCACGCGCATCCTTGGGTTCGTCACCGACAGAACCGACCTGCACAGTTTCCTGATCATCTTTGGCATCTTTCTGGCGCCGCTTGTCGGTCTGATGGCTGCGCTGGCGCGTGGTACGGAGCGCACGCTGCTGATTGTAGCCGGGATAACCGTCGTGGTAGGAACGTTCATCGGTTTCCCGTTGGCAGCGCTGCTCCCGCTTGGTCTGGCGACAGTCCTGATCGCCCGGCGACATTCTGACCATCCGGCGGATGCGTTTGGGTTCCTGGCGTTCGCGCTGGGATGTGCAATCTGTCTCGGAGTCGAGGTAGTGTATATCCGCGATGTCTTTGAGAATCGGATGAATACCATCTTCAAGTTCTACTACCAGACGTGGCTGATCTGGGGGGTAACCGGCGGATATGCCGCCTGGCGATTGGTGCAGATCGCCATAACGTTGCAACGAACGCGACCGCTCAGGTGGATCGGCAGTCTGGTGGCGCTGGCTCTGGCTTTGGTGTTGCTGATAAGTGGACTGACCTACCCGTGGCTGACGGCGGGTAAAGCGTTCACCGAAGGCAGGCATATTGGGCTGGAGGGACGCACACCACGCGAGCGCACGCCGGAAGGCGCAGAGACGATTGCCTGGATTCGCGCCAATACCCCTGGTGATGCTGTCATTCTCGAAGCCGTCGGTCCGTCCTACGATACTGCCGGTATGGGATACGGCGGCGTCTCATCGAGCACCGGGCGGGCAACCGTGATGGGTTGGGAAGGGCATCAGCAACAGTGGCGCGGCGGCGACCCAACGTTGCTGGCGGAGATAGCGCCGCGGGCTGCGGATGTTGCGACGATCTACAGCACAACCGACGTCGCGCAGGCGCGCGCACTGCTGGCAATCTACAGCGTGGATTACATTTACGTCGGCGAAGCCGAACGCCAGACCTACCCGGCGGAAGGGCTGGCAAAGTTGTCGGATCTGGGCGAAGTGGTTTTCCAAAACGGCGAAGTGACCATCTACCGCGTCAGAACATCATAGGCTCAACGATACCCTTCCGCCTGCATCTCGAACAGGCGGGCATACGTTCCACCACGCCGCAGCAATTCGGTGTGCGAACCGATCTCGGTAATGCACCCGTTCTCGATCACTGCAATCCGGTCTGCCATGCGCACCGTTGAGAAACGATGCGAGATCAACACCGCGATCTTGCCGGCAGTCAGTTCGCGGAAGCGCTGGAAGATCTCATACTCACGTTCAGCATCGAGCGCTGCGGTTGGTTCGTCGAGCACGAGCACCTCACCCTCGCGCATAAAGGCGCGGCTCAGCGCAATTTTCTGCCATTGCCCGCCCGACAACTCGAACCCGTTCTCGAACCAGCGCCCCAGCATCGTCTCCATTCCGGCGGGCAGCCCGGCGATAATGTCATCGGCGCCGCCACGATGCGCCGCCTCGTGGATCCGCGACTCATCGTCGAGAAGGTCGATCTGACCAAAGCCGATATTCTCGCGCGCAGTCAACTGGTACTTCACGAAATCCTGGAAAATCACCCCGATGCGACGACGCACCTCATCGATGTCGTAATCGCGCAGATCCACGCCGTCGAGCAGGATCTGTCCTTCGGTCGGATCGTAGAGACGGGTAAGGAGTTTGATCAGCGTTGTTTTACCGGCGCCGTTTGGTCCGACGAGCGCCAGTTTTTCGCCGGGCGCAATCGTCAGGTTGATGTTGCGCAGCGCCCAGTCATCGCGACCGGGGTAACGGAACGATACGTTACAAAACTCGAGACCGTGTTGCAGGCGATCAGGAACGGCAACCGGTTGTGAGGTGCGACTCATGTGCGGTTGAAGGTTCAGAAAACTGAACAGGTTGTCCATGAACAGACCGTTTTCGTACAACCTGGCAACGTTGCTGAACAGGTTCTGAAAAGCGCTCTGACTCTGCCGGAAGAGGGTCAGGTAGAGAGTCATACTTCCCAGTGTGATCGTACCGGCAATGGTCACAAACACAATCCAGGCGTATGCGCCGTAGTAACTGAGGTTGGCGAGCACGCCCCATCCGACGCTGATGAACGAACGACGCCGCGCCAGATCGACATCTTCGCGAAAGAAGACCTGGAAGGTATCGCTGTAGCGCTGCAACAACGGCTCACCCAGGCTGAACAGTTTTACCTCTTTGACACTGCTATCAACGGTCAGCACGTGTTCGAGGTACTGCATCCGACGAAACTCCGGTGCGCGCCAGGTCAGCAGGCGAAAGTAGAGGTGACTGTACCGTCCCTGCGCTACAAACGCCGGGATTGTCGCTCCAAACAGCACCAGTGTGATCCAGGGATTGAATGCCAGCAGCAATACAGCAAACGAGAGCAGGGTCAGCAGGTTCTGCACCATACTGTACAAGCCATTGATAATTCCAAGTGCGCGGAAATCGGCTTCACGCCGTGCATTCTGCAACTTGTCGTAGAAAGCAGCGTCCTCAAAGTAGTGGAGATCGAGCGAAAGGGCTTTACGGATAATATCGACATTGATCGTGTGCCCTAGACAGGCGTTGAGTACATGCTCATAGAAAACACGCATTTGAGCCGCCGCAGCGCTGATCAGCAACAGCGCCAGTTCAAACCCCAGATAGGGCAGAGTGCGTTCCAGCCCCACCAGCGGATCAACGCGCGCGGTGAACGCATCGACGACCGAGTCGACGATCAGTGCACCGACCCATGCCTGAGCTGCAGGCAGCGCCGCTGCAACCAGCGTCAGCGCTGCCATGACCAGCGTCGAGCGCCGGTCGGCGCGCCACACCAGACGAAACGCACCGGGAATATTACCGAACGCAGTACGCACCTGCGCCAGACGTTCAGACCACGTCCGGACGGGTTCAGGCTCGAACGGACGACGTCCGCGTCGCCCTCCAGAAACTTCCAGCATCGTCTTCCTCATCGAGACAGGAACGCGCCCGGCGAAATGCCAGGCGCGTCAAAGGCAATCCTATTCTATCATAGCATGTGGACGGTTGATTGATGACCTGGAAAAATGGGCAGGAATGGTGAGGCGAACGAGGCTGGAGATTCTTCTTCACCACTTCAGCACCAGCGCCGGAGTGACTTTGTGAAGAACGTAATCAGAGTCGGATTCTCCTTCACCGCTTCAGCAGCGCCGGATGCGTCATCCGCTGCGGCGTCTGGTAGGGCAAGGCGGCGCCTCTTCTTCACCGCTTCATCATCAGTTGCACGTACTCTTCGGCTGAGATCGGCTCGAAGTTCCCACCACGATTCAGGTAGACAATCGCTTCATTCTTGATCAGTATCTGCATATCGACGGCGCCATCGTTGTTGAGATCAACAAAGTTGAGCAGTACCGGCGTCTTGTCTTCACCGGCGCCAAAGAGATACGGACCGGTAATGACGCGCGTTTTGGTGCTATCACCGCCGGGAAGGTGAAAGACCACTATCTGACGGTTGAGATTCATCGCCACGAAGTGACTCGGTGTCAACGGATTGTCGTCGCTTCCGACGACTGCCTGAGCGTGGAAGGTGCGTGGTGTGCCGTACCGCAGATCGTCGAGGCGCTCACGCCCCCATCCAACAACATTCCCCATTATTGCGTACAGCGCCAGCAGCGCCAGCACCCCGGTAATCAGGTACATCGTACTGTTGATGCCCATCCGCAGTGAAATCGGTAACGGGCGACCGGACGACAGGCGCGTATTGTTCCGCAGATCCTTACTCGTGACAGCCATCGTTCGCTCCCCTGATTTCAGTACTGATACCTCGCGCCGCTGTGGGCGTTTTTCACAATTGAATAAAAACGTATGTGCTACTCTCTGGCATGATACCAGAACATGTTTGCTACGTCAAGGGGGATTTGAAGGTCAGAGGAATCAGAGATCGGGAGGGAACAGATCGCGCTCCGGTGGAGCACCGTTCCATGGCGGTGCAACGCGGGTAAAGCGTTCGACCGCATTGAGACGGCACTGGAGCGGTTTCGGCAGGCGACGGATCCAGCCAATGCCGCCACCCTGACTGTGGTGGCATTCCCGTGCCCGAATTGCCTGCTCGAAATAGGCAGCAGTGTCGATTCTGGTGGTTGCCGGTGTTGCTTCACGCGCAGCGCGGGCCAGATCGACATCGCCGTTGCGCCCGAAGCGACTCGGGTCTTTCCCCAGCAGACGCATAATGAAGACGACTGTCGATAGAAAGCGGGTTCCGAACGTCGAGTAGTAGAGGCGCTGCGGTTGCCATGGCGCCAGATCTTCGGCGATCTGTTCGGGATAAAGGGTTGGGTTACCGGCCGCTTCAAAGGCTGCTGTTGTCACGCGGTGGCAGAATATGTGATCCGGGTGCCCATAGCCGCCGTAAGGTCCGAATGTAACGACGACCTGTGGTCGTATGGCGCGGATCAGGGCGACGATCTGCCCTGCAACCAGCGCTGGGGATTGCCGGATAAGCGCGTCGGGATGCTGATTATCCGGCGAGCCGGGCATACCCGAGTCGCGGTGCCCCAGAAAGTGTACACCTGTCAAACCGAGCACTTCGGCTGCCCGCATCTGCTCAACGGTTCGCAGTGCGCCAATATCAGCATACCCTGCCAGCAGTTCGAGCGAAACATCTCCTGCTTCGCCGCGTGTTGCACAGGCGTAGTGGACTGCTACACCATCACTGCTGTAGCGCAGGATCGTTCCGGCATTCCCGAAACTTTCGTCGTCCGGATGGGCATAGACAAAGAGCAGACGCCGTGCGGCATCGTTGCTGCGCAACCAGCGTGAGTCAATACCCCAGGTTGTCAGTGTATAGGTATCCTGTACCGACATGGTTCAGTTCCTGGTTCTTAGAATGGCAGGCAAATTATATCACGTTCTCTCATGAAGAATTAATGCCGGCACACGCTTCTGTTCACCGTATCAGCAGGTATAATGCTCTTCGTGTCTAGAAAGGCACGAGTCGCATGCACCGCTGTTTGTTTATTATCCTTGTTCTGGCGCTGGCGCCGCTGTTTCCCGCTCCTATCGCCGCCGGCGAGGCTGCCGATGCCATCGTTCTGCAGCTCGCTGGCGGCTGGTCGCTGACTGCCGAAGCGCGCGTTCGCGGTCCGAATGCCGCACGTCTTGACGCGGCGCTGGCACAGGCCGGCGCTCAGCAGGCATATGCGATTGGGGGCAATGCGTATCGGCTGAAACTTGTTCGCTCCCTCGATCCGCGTGCCCTGAGCAGGCATCTCTCGAGTATGCCTGGCGTTGTGTATGCTGAGCCGAACTACGAGCGGCGGTCGTTCCTTGTGCCCAACGATGAAGGTCTTGAACGTCAATGGTCGCTGACCGTTCTTCAGGCATTCGATGCGTGGTCGATCACAACCGGCCGCGACATTGTGATTGCCGTGCTCGATACCGGCGTTTCTCCATCACATCCTGAACTACGCGGAAGGGTGCTTCCCGGTTTTGATTTTGTGAACAATGACGACGATCCCCGCGATGATGACGGTCACGGCACGTTTACTGCCGGCGTCGCCGCTGGCGAGGGCAACAACGGTATCGGTGCAGCCGGAATGTGCTGGCAGTGTCGTATTCTTCCGGTGAAAGTGCTCAACCGGCGTGGTCGTGGCAACGATGCCACAATTGCTGCCGGCATCCGCTTTGCCGTTGATCGCGGGGCACAGATTATTGCGATGAGTTTTGGCGGACCGGATGACTCGCGTGTTTTGCGTGAGGCGATTACATATGCGCTGGAGCGCAATGTGTTGCTCGTTGCGGCTTCGGGCAACGGTCAGGCGGAAGGCAATGCGCCGAATTACCCCGCTGCATATCCCGGTGTGCTCGCCGTCTCGGCGACCAGACCGGACGACGCGATCACCAGTTTCTCGACAACCGGCGATTTTGTTGATCTGGCTGCGCCGGGTGTTGGAGTCTGGAGCACACTGTGGCGACGCACAACGGGTGATACGTATGGATTTGCCGATGGAACATCGGCAGCCTGCCCGCATGTCGCCGGCGCTGCTGCGCTGGTGTGGACGGTGCGACCGGAGTTATCCGCCCGCCAGGTGGTAGAGGTGCTGATGCTTGGCGCCGATGATCGCGGTGCGCCAGGAAAGGACCCGGCATATGGCTACGGTCGGTTGAACCTGCTGCGTGCATTACAGGTTGCGCTCGACCCCAATCTTCTGGCACGTTCGCGCATCGAGGGTGTGGTGCGCAGCGCCGATCCCGTTCAGACGACAGTAACGTTGAACGTCGGGCAGGAAACCCGTCCTGACGCAACCGGTTTCTTCCGGTTCGATAATCTTCCCCCCGGTCAGTACACCGTCATCGTGCGCAGTCCATCGGGTGAGACATTGCAGCAGCAGGTTTCACTCACCGGAACAGCGCTGAGCGTGGCGCGCGTCGATTTTGCTCTCGACCGTGAGGCGGTGATCAGCGCTGCATTTGCGCCGGTTCAGCCGCAGCGCGGTGTGGTCTACTTCCCCGAAACAGGGCACACCCTGCGTGGCGTATTCCTGTCGTACTGGCGCACCCACGGCGGGTTGCCGGTGTTCGGCTATCCGATCAGCGAGGAGTTCATCGAGCGTAGCGAGGATGGGCGCGAGGCGCTGGTTCAGTACTTCGAGCGGCACCGCTTCGAACTACGACCTGAGAATCCTCCGCCCTACAATGTTCAGTTGTCCCGTATGGGTGATGTGATCCTGCGCGCACGCGGGATCGATTGGTTTACCCTGCCGAAAGGTGCGCCGAAGCCCGGATGTCGCTACTTCCCCGAAACGGGCCACAGCCTGTGTGAACCGTTCCTCAGCGCCTGGCGATCCAGTGGATTGGAGTTCGACCGACGACGCGGCAAGTCCGAAGTGGAGAGTCTGGCATTGTCCGGCATGCCGATTTCGGAGCCGCAGGTCGAAACGCTGCCGGATGGACGTCTGATTCTGGTGCAGTGGTTCGAGCGTGCGCGGCTCGAGGATCACGGACCCGATGGCGTGCTCTTCGGTTTGCTCGGCAACGAACTGGCGCGATTGAAAGGCTGGAAACCGTAGGCAGTCTTCGGATTGCCGGGACGACGCGGGCTGCAATCTGCGCCGGGGACAGAGAGACCCAGCGAGCCGGGCATAATGGCGAGCGGTACTCCACTTTTCCCCGCTCTTCTAGAAGCAGATCTCTTCGGGTCGCCCTGCATCTCGATGCCGGGGGCGTGCATGTCTCGTCTTTCCTGAGAGCGCGGGCGTCTCACGCGCAGGCAGTGGAGGCGCGTGTGAGGGGTGGACATGCGATGGGTGACCGAAATCAATTTCGGTCACCGATCAGGTGCGGGGTGGCCGACATCGAAGCTACACGTATCCGTGTATTCTGTTTGCACGGTGATGGGAGCACGGGCGTCCTGCCCGCAGGGATGTGTGCTACACGCTCTCCCCGTGTTTCCTGTACGTAACCCATACCTCAAGGTGTCAACCGGGAGGGAGCACGTGCAGGAGGTTCCAGGTCGCAACACTGTTGTGTTGGCCTGATGGTGGCCCAGATACTACCGGACCGGAGCACGCCGGCGGTTGGCTGTGTCGCCAATGCTGCGACCACCCGGATCAGACTCGATGCAGGCGCACAGCACCCAATCGGGCAGAGCGACGTTCCGGAGCAGCCCACGGTGCCATGGTCGCATCGTTCCGCCGCCTTCCGGCATGCTGACCATCCGTACCTGCGCCGCCGGGCAACATCCCAATCCGGTAGGGGTTCAAAGGGCGGACAGAACAGATGGGTCAACGCACCTTCTGCCGCAGCGGGACGCCCCGTTGTAGACCGCTGCTCCCCTTTCCCGCAACGCGGGAGAGGGGTCGGGGGTGCGGGCATTCAGGTCATCCCCAAGCCCTGACTCCCGCACATGCTCGCGTGTTCTGTCTGCCACTGAACCCAAGCCGGTAGGGGCGGGTCATGTGTCTACCCGGTTATGTGCCTGCGCCGCGCAGTTCACACAGCGCCGTTTTCCCTGTCCTGCCCGAATGCCAGACCGGTTGCACCGAGTGTGGCAACCAGCGCTGCGGCGGCAAACAGCGCGCCGTAGCCATAATCGCGGTAAATAATGCCGCCAACGGCATTCGCAAGCGCAACGGCGACGCCGAACACCGCCATGCCAAACAGACTCTGTGCCGTTGCTTCCAATCCCCGCGGTGCCAGACGCTGCGCCTCGACCACGCCAGCCGTCCAGAGTGATGCAAAGCAGAGACCGTGGAGCAACTGGATTGCCAGCGCCCATTCGGGCGTCGGCGCTGCCCAGTAGAGCAGCATACGAATAGCGTAGACGAAACCTGCCGCCATCATTAACGAGCGCGCGCCCCAGCGACGAAGTGCAAACACCGAGAGCGCCATCACCGGCAGTTCGCTCAGACCGGCAATGGTGTACGCCAGACCGATCTGATCGCCGCCTGCCCCGAGATCTTCCATGTAGAGCGAGAAGAAGCCATGCATCAGCGCAGCGCTGCACCCGATCAACATTGCGCTGATCAGAAAACGCGCCCAGCGCCTGTCTCGCAGTAACCGGCGTGCTGCCTGTACAACGTTGACCGTCACCAGTTCAGCACGCGGCATCGCCAGCGCCGTCAGTGCCGCCAGTGCACCGGCGATCGGGTACACCCAAAAGATGATGCTCAGTCCCATCTGCTGCACCATCCAGCCGAACGTGACGGTGCTGAGACCCCAACCGACCGCGCCCCAGACTCGTTGTGATCCGTAGCGTTCGCGTGCATTGCCGAGCGCCGCTAGGGTTGCGCTATCCGCCAGCGGCGCAACCGGCGCCGAAAACAGGCTCATAATGACTACCAGAGCGAAGATGAACCAGAAACCGGTCACGCTGCCGAGCAGCACTGCCGGCAGAATCGCACCGGTAATGACGATAGGGAGCAACACTCGCCGTATCCGCAGCGCATCGGCGAGCAATCCCCATAACGGGCTAGCGATCTGTAAGATGCCCGCCAGCGACAGCAGTACCCCGATCTGCGCCAGGTCCAGCCCGATACTCCGATAGTGCAGCGTAATGAATGGCATGAACGATCCAAGCGCCACAAACCAGAAGAAGTAGAACACCTTTGGCGCGATCAGGAAATGTGTCGCGTATGCGCGCAGCGAAGAGCGAATGGTCATGGGGATAGTCCGAATCTATCGACAGGACGATACCTGCACATTATAGAGCACAATCCCGTGGTATCATACATAAAGGATGCGCAATCAACGGTGTGATTGCGTTCTTCATCATAGATAGTGTTGTCGTCGCACAACGGCGTAGAGGCGATCAGCCTCACCTGTCGATCGACACAGGAGTGTGGTCGCAACGCTTCCCCGGATCACGGTCAGGTATCTGGAGTGCGACCATGGAAAGGTCAGGCATGTTCGACGGTCGGCACCGACCGGCGTGCACGCGCAGAAACGCTGATTGCAGTCCAGGCGTATCTCTACCGGAGACCCTTTCTGGTTGCCGGACGATCTGTGAGCGAAAGAGACATCTATGCCCGAGTTAAGTCTGATCGGTCGGACGATAGGACGCTTCGAAATCCTCAGCGAACTGGGACGCGGTGGCATGGCCGTGGTCTATAAGGCGCGCCAGACTTCGCCCAATCGAATCGTTGCGCTCAAGGTGTTGCCGCCGGAGTTGAGCCTCGACCGCACCTATATCGCCCGCTTTCGCCAGGAAGCCGACAGTGCAGCCGCTCTCGAACATCCCAATATCGTTCCGATCTACGTGGTGGATGAGGCTGAGGGACTGCACTACATTGCGATGAAGTTCATCGATGGGCGCACGCTGAAGGAGATTATCCACGAACGCGGCGCGCTGCCTCTCGATGAGACGATCAGGCTGGTTGAACAGGTCGCCAGTGCACTCGATTATGCCCATAGCCGGGATGTCATCCACCGCGACATCAAACCTTCCAATATGATGCTCGATCGTAGCGGCTGGGTCTACCTGACCGACTTTGGGCTGGCGCGTGTCACGGGCGGAGGCGGCGGATTGACCATCGCCGGCACGGTGATGGGAACGCCGGAGTATATGTCGCCAGAACAGGCGCAGGGGTTACCGAACGTCGGACCGCCAACCGACATCTATGCGCTTGGTGTAGTGATCTATGAAATGCTCACCGGTCGCATGCCGTTCAAAGCCGATACGCCAATGGGAATGCTGGTTGCGCGTCTCCAACACGCACCCATTCCGCCGCGCGATTTCCGCAGTGATCTGCCGCTACCGGTCGAAGATGTCATCATGCGCGCGCTGGCACGCAAACCAGAGGCGCGCTATCAGAGCGCCGGTGAACTGGTTACTGCGCTCAAGCATGCTGCCGGTTTTGGCACAGGTGCAATGCACAGCGCTGCGTCGCCCGTTTTGCCGCCTGCCGGAACGTCGCTGCCCTACGTGCGCACCGTACCACCGTCGCCTCCTGCGGGAACAACAGCGCCTCGCCCACCCGAATCTCCGGTTTCTCCGGTCTACGGGCTGCCGTCACAACAGGCGTCACCTCCCTCCGGCGTTCCGACGATACACGCCACGTCACCCGTGTATGGGACGCCGGCTCAGCCCCCTGCCGTTGCTCCGACGATGCAGGCAATACCTCCTGGAACCCTGCCGCCTCAGCCTGTCGCACCATCCGTGCCGCAGGCGCCGGTGAAGCCGAAGAAGGGCGGTGGCATGGGATTGATCATTGGCGGGATCGCGGCGGTTGTGCTGCTGGTGCTTGGCGCTCTGTTTGCGCTTCGCCCTGCAATCGACGACCAGCGCCAGCTAGCCGATGCTGCCCTCGTCCGCGCGCATCAACTGTTCGAACAGCGCGGAGCTTTTGATCAGGCGATTGAAGCTTATCAAGAGGTGCTCAGGAGCGATAGCGCCAATGCTGAAGCGCATACGCGCCTGGCTTTGATCTATCAGATGCGCTCACGATACAAAGACGCCGAGGCAGGAGCGCGCACTGCTATCGATGCCGATAACCAGGCAGTGCTGGCGCACGCTATTCTCGCCGAGGCGTTGCATGCGCAGGGGCGGTACGACGAGGCGCTCGATGTTGCTGATAATGCGGTCGCTGTCGATCCTGACCATCCGGCGGGATACGCATCGCGTGCGGTTATCAAGGCGGCGCGCGCGCTCGATGACGCCGATGCAACCATGCTTGCCGAAGCCGTCGATGATGCCGAAATCGCGCTCGAAAAGGTTGCCGGACGGGACAATCTGATCCAGGCGCTGGCGCACAATGCGCGTGGCGTCGTCTACTGGTATCAGTACCTGTTCAGCAACGATACGGCAATGGTTGCACGCGGCGGTGACGAGTTCAACCGGGCTATCGGTCTTCAGGGGCAGATTGCCGTTTTTCACTCCAACCTTGGCTACTTCTACAACGACCAGGGCGCGAGCGCGCTGCGGCGCGGCAATCGTCAGGAAGCCAGGTCACTGTTCGAACTGGCACGGCAACAGTTCGAGCACGCGCAGGAGATCGATCCGGCTTTCGGGCAGGCGCACACCGGGCTTGGCTGGAACCTCTATTTTTTGGAAGATTACACCGGCGCTGTGGCGGAGTTCGATAAAGCGATCGAACTGAGTCCGCAGGATACCGACGCGCATATCGGTAAGAGTTACGCGCTGCTGGAATTCTCGCCGCCCGATTTCGATAGTGCTATTGCCACCCTGGAGAATGCTACCACAATAGCGCCATACCTTCCTGAACTGTTCGCCCGTCTCGGATGGACGTATCTGAGTAAGGCATTCGCGACAGAAAGCGGCAGTGCAGCGCAGACGGAGCTCTTCCAGCGTGCGGAAGATCGTTTCCGCGAAGCGCTGGACCGCAACGATCGCTTCGTCAACGCACTAACCGGTCTTGGGTGGGCACAGTCGGCGCTGGGACAGTACGACCAGGCGCTCGATACGCTGCAGCGGTCACTGGCGATCAAGGAAGACCAGGGAGATGCACATTTCGGTATCGGCTGGACATACTACAACATGGGGCGCTTCACTGATGCCGAGAGCAGTTTCCGTCGCGCTATCGAGATTGCACCGAACGATGGCGGAAATTACTACTGGCTTGGATTGACCCTCGAACAGTTGGGCCAGGTCGAGGAGGCAAAGCAGGCATATCGCACCGCTGTTGAAAAGGGAAACCTTTTTGCACAACAGGAACTGGACCGTCTGGGGCAGTAACGTGCGCGTTGTTTGGGAATCGCTGTGCCATACGCTTCGCTGCCTGTCACCTATGATCCACGCGCCCGTCGTGTGACATTTTTCAGCCCGGCACTCGGCATTTCGCGCAGTTTCTTCATCTACATCCCGCCTGATGTCGATGAGCGCCGTCCGGCGCCGGCGCTCTACCTCCTCCGTGGACACGAGCGCGAATGGATCAACCCGTTCGAGGATCGATCCCGCAACGGCAGGAATGTGATCGATGTCTACGAAGACCAGCGCGCAGCCGGGCGTGTCGGTCCGCTGGTGCTGGTCTTCCCCGGAACCTCCAGCGATGATAACCGCATTCCTGGAATGCTGGTCAACATGCGCGCGCCGCAGCTGGCGAACGGTACGACCGGCATCGGCAGTGGACGCTTCGCGGATTTTTTCTTCAATGATTTGATCCCGTATGTGGATCGACACTTCCCGGTCATTCCCGCAGGATGGGCGCGGGGCATCGTCGGCTTTTCGCTTGGCGGCGCTATGGCGCTCTCGGTTGCGGCGCGGCGACCCGATCTGTTTGCCTGTGCCGGCGCGTATGATGGCACGTTCCTGTACGCCTGCGACCGGGGGCGGCGTGTGCGTCGCCGTGACCGGGTGATCGCCGATCCGATGTTCGACGCTGCCTACGGTGTACCGCGCGACATACCATTCATCGCTCAACATAACGCAGCCAATCTGATCCTGCGCGGCAATGCCGCCGCACTCGTGCATGTCGTTTGGGTTGTTGCGTATGGACCGGAGTCACAGGAGCCGTGGCAGTCGAACTACTATCGCGGTGAGCATCTGCTGGCGTGCCTGCGTGCGCGTGGTCTTGCCAATGCGCTGGAAGACCCGGTGATGCCGGATGGCGATCATACCTGGCGCACTGCTGATCGGTTTATCGCATTGACCCTGCCACTGTACGATCAGGCGCTGCGTCATGAATCATCGAAGGCGCCCGACCATGTCGAACGCCCTCGATGAGAGAAGAGAGGAGAAGGAGATAATAGAATGTTAGCACAAACTTAACATGGATGCAAGAGCCTTTGGCTCATGTTTAAACTCGGTGCACTGGAGTATGCTCTCATAAGACGCGTTGTATCACAGGTGAGCCGATGGAATTTTCGATTGATGACCTGGTCGCTGAGCAACGCAGTGAACAGTGGGTGATGGCGTATTTCCATCCTACCGCCTTGACGCCAGGCTGTGGGCGTGGCGCCGACGCGGCGCGTCGCTTTCGGCGCACCCGTCGGAGGAGGGTGACGGTCTCTCGCTGTCGTCCGTGGCACCGGTTGAACAATGGCTCCACGGGAACCAGCGTTCACGGGAAGCAGCTGCGTTCGGCGCAGGTGATTCTGCGCGTGCGGGGGAGGTGCAATGGAGAACTGTCGACGGGGCTCGCCAGGGAATGGGGGATTAGCCGCACCGCGGTCGCCACCCTCCGGCAGGCGATGCAGCCCAACGCCCACCGGCGGCAACCGGACACCCCCCTGGACATCAGCACGCCGAAACCGATGCGCTGTTTGACAATGCGGCGGAAAAACGGAA
>DAOUBK010000044.1:0-20580 GCA_034432635.1 Roseiflexus sp. | reverse complement strand
GGCGTGGAGCAGTGGCAGCTCGTCGGGCTCATAACCCGAAGGTCGGTGGTTCGAATCCACCCGCCGCTACCATATTCATCCAAAAGCACAGGTGTGTACAACGAAGTGCACACCTGTGCTTTTTTTAGCGTGGTGGTGTATGTTCGATGTCGAATTCGATGTTCTCGAAGGGCTTGAACCATATGCGCTCGATGAACTCCGCACCTGCTGCGGACGGGCATGTACACCCGTTGCGCTCCACCCCGGCAGGATACGGGTCCGCTATGCCGCCGATCTTCGTGCCCTCCTCCGGTTGCGCTCGGTTGTCGCTGCTTACCTGATCGTGACCTATGACGTGCCGCGCCCTCGCGCGCTGCTCGGGCATCAGCATCTGACGCGCTTGCTGGCCACGCTCGACCTGGTGCGGTCGCTCACCAACCCGACGCACTATCACACGCTGCGTTTGAGCGCCGCTGGTTCCGATTCGGCCATCCTTACCCGCCTCAAGGAAACTCTCGCCAGCCATACTGGTCTGGCGCCAGCGCACGATGAGGGCGATCTCCTCATTCGGCTGCGCCGCGCCACTGCCAGTAACGGCTGGGAAGTGCTGGTGCGCCTGTCGCCGCGTCCGCTGGCAACCCGTGCCTGGCGGGTGTGCAACCGACCCGGCGCGCTCAACGCTACACTCGCCGCAGTAATGATGCGGCTGACCCGTCCCACAGCTGCTGACCGGATGCTCAACCTGGCCTGCGGATCGGGCACCCTGCTGATCGAACGCCTGTTCCTTGCGCCCACACGCCTGGCCATCGGGTGTGACCCGGATCAGCAGGCGCTCCAGTGCGCCCGACGCAATCTGGAAGCAGCCGGGTTTGCACCTGTGGTCCGGCTCGAACCGTGGGACGCCACATCACTGCCGCTTGACACCGGCAGCATCGATGTGCTCTGTGCCGATCTGCCCTTTGGGCAATTGATCGGCTCGCACCGCGAGAATGAAGCGCTCTACCCCTGCCTGATCGCAGAAGCGGCGCGTGTGGCAGCACCCGATGCCCGTATGTGCCTGCTCACTCACGAGGTGCGCCTGATCGAGCGGGTATTCGCTGGTTGCGCCGATGTCTGGACGCCGGTTGAGATCGTGAAAGTTCGCACAGGCGGTATGACACCGCGCATCTACCTGATGCGACGCACGTCTTCACCAGTCAAACAGGCATAGTCAGAGAGCGAATGGCTGCAACGACTTCGGACTGCGGCACCCTGGTGATAGCACCACGTGTGCGCTGTTTGATTTCTACCAGACCGTCGCTGAGAAAGCGGTCGCCGACCACAAGACGCAACGGCGCTCCGATGAGGTCGGCATCGTTGAATTTGACGCCGGCAGTTTCGTCACGATCATCGTAGAGTACCGCGATCCCGGCTGTCGTGAGTTCATCGTACAGAGCATCGGCAGCCTGACGGGCAGCGTCCTGTTTGCCGAGCCGCACCAGATGAACGTGGAACGGCGCTACTGCTGGCGACCAGACAATTCCCGATTGATCACAATGCTGCTCAACAGCAACCAGCAGCACCCGTTCGAGCGCAATGCTGAACAGGCTTATCGCAACTGGACGGGCAACGCCCTCCCGATCGAGGAATGTCACGCCAGATACCTGAACATTCTGAGAACCATAGCGACGATCACGACCAATGATGAACCCGGTTGTCTGACGCAAAGGTGCTGATCTGCCCGATCTGTGCCGGCAGCAGGGCTGAAACTCCGGCAACAATGCGCAACCTGTTCACATTGATCTCGCGATCGCCGCGGATGACGGCAAAAATGAGACCTCGTTCGGGTGAATTGAAGAAGACCGCTTTTGCAGTTGCCGACTCGGGTACACCGCAGAAGCGCGCGAGATCGGCGATAGTTGCGCAATCGGGAGTAGCGATTTCTTCTGGATAGCCTGGCTCGTCCGAAGAGAAAACCGGTGCAACAGCATTACAGGAGGCAGTGCGCGCCGCCTCCCGCAAAGCAGCATAACCGCACGCATCGCAGCGCATCAGGTCGACGTCGCCATACTCAGAAGGAGCGACATACGCCAGCGCTTCGTCGCCGTTGACCGGATCACAACTTGCTTCTACCGGTGAAACCTGCACATTGATACGTTCAAACAGGCGAGTGAACGCCTGACGCATCAGCGCCGGCGACTCCTGAACATTCGCGTCGCTGCGGTCGAATGCATAGACAAGCGCAGTCACACCTGCGCGCAGCCATGATGAACGACAGTCGCTACAGTATGTGGGCCGCACCTGATACAGCAGCACCGGTAACTGCCGGTACGATGCGATCTCGGTCGAAGCCAGGCTGGCGATCCACGCATCATCGGTTGGTGCAATACCCAGAGAACGCCCGAATTGATCGGTGCAGTGAAGTATCGAAGCGGCGGAAACAAGACCGGAGTGCAGCGACTCCGCGAACGTGGCGGCTCGAAACAGCGCTAGACAGACCTCCTGAGATCCGATGCGGGTCAGTTCGTCGCGAACGATCATCTCAATGCGACGCAGAACACGCGCGCCGACCGGCAGCAACGTCAGGGCGCCCGATGAAAGGCGCACCAGACCGGCGCGTACCATCAGATGCAGGATCGGATGGTCGATCTCGGAAGGCGACTAGCGCAACGTGCGCCCAAAAAGCATAGTCATGCGCATAACCGTGTCCTGATGATGATGCAATATTCCATCTTTCGTTGTGAGAACGAGGAGACAATCCACACGCTACCGGTGGCGCATCGTTCGCAGGCACAATCAGTCTTATGAGTCTTATGGAGCAACCGCGCCGGCGTAAGAGCGAGGGGCAGCAGGCGGCGCAGTAATGGTCAGTATTATATGCTCGATAGCCGTCTCAAGGTGCGTCAGCCAGACGCGATCTTCGCGCGAAAGCGACACCAACGCCTGCGCTGCCTCGAAATACCAGCGCACCTGTTGCAGCAAATGCAACCGCCTGACGCCGAAGCGCTGGACAATACCCCAGAGCCAGCAGTATTCGCGCTCAATCACCGCCAGCGTGTGAAAGCGAAGCGCAGCCAGGAGAATAACATGAAAGCGCTGCGGAGTCTGCTGAAACATGATCTGCTGCGAGAGTTCGGGATCGTCCAACGGAAGGTCAGGGCAGAGATCGGGAAACTCGCTTGCCAGCCTACGACAAACCTCTTCACAAATCGCGTTGCGCTGCGCATCGAGCGCCTGCGCCAGCACCGATCCGCGTGTACTGAGCCACGCTTCGAGTGATTGCATCGGCTCTCTCCCTCTAGGAAGGACAGCGCCTCCGTATCCAAGGATCGCTGTAGTACACTGAGTATAGCACGCTCAGGGTCAGTTGTGGAGAAGGCAACCGGAGAAAGATGACACGCGCGGATATACTCAAATTATGCTATACTTTTGTTGCGTAAATGAACGGTCACGGTGACGACCAGCAGCCATACCACGAAGTGATTAGTTATGTCGAGTACTGAGTGCAACAGGCGCCCGAATCGCCTGATCAATGCGACGAGTCCATACCTTTTGCAGCATGCATACAATCCGGTCGACTGGTACCCCTGGGGGGAGGAGGCATTTGCACGCGCACGAGCGGAAGACAAGCCTATCCTGCTGAGCGTTGGCTACGCAGCGTGTCACTGGTGTCATGTCATGGAGCATGAGTCGTTCGAGGATGAAGAGACTGCGGCGCTGATGAACCGGCACTTCATTAACGTGAAGGTTGACCGCGAAGAACGTCTAGACATCGATTCCATCTACATGACGGCAGTACAGGCAATGACCGGCAGCGGCGGATGGCCGATGACCGTCTTCCTGACTCCTGAGGGTGTGCCGTTCTTTGCCGGAACGTACTTTCCACCTGAAGATCGCTGGCAGATGCCATCATTTCGACGGGTGCTGCGCTCGGTTGCCGAGGCGTATGCTTCCCGGCGGAGCGAGTTGCTGGCGCGCGGACGCGAACTGATCGAGCGGATGCAGGAGGCGATCAGTATGCACATGCCGGGCAGCGCACTCGCGCCAGCAGTGCTCGATGCCGCATTCATCGGGTTGCAGCAGGCATTCGACCCGGCATTCGGCGGTTTCGGGCGCGCACCGAAGTTCCCACAGCCGATGACGCTGGAATTCCTGCTGCGCTATGCGGTACGAACCGGTAGAGGCATGGAGATGCTGGAAACGACGCTGCGCAGGATGGCTGAAGGGGGAATGTACGATCAGATCGGCGGTGGCTTCCATCGATATAGCGTCGATGCGCAATGGCTCGTGCCGCATTTCGAGAAAATGCTCTACGATAATGCGCTGCTGGCGCGCGTCTATCTCGAGACATTCCAGGCGACCGGCAATACATTGTATCGCCGTATCGCAGAGGAAACGCTAGATTATATGCTGCGAGAAATGCGGCATCCAGAAGGGGGGTTCTTCAGCACCCAGGATGCCGACTCGCTGCCAGCGCCGGATGCCACCCACAAGCACGAAGGGGCGTTTTTTGTCTGGACGCCTGCGGAGATCCGCGATGCGCTCGGTACTGACGCGATGGTCTTTTCGGCACTGTATGGGGTCACAGAGCAGGGGAACTTCGAAGGGAAGAATATTCTGCACATACAACGCTCACCGGCTGAAGTGGCGCGTGTGATGGGCATGCCGGTCGAACAGGTCGAAACGATTGCTGCACGTGGACGCCGGATACTGTTCGATGTGCGCCAGCAGCGCCCGCTGCCGGAACTCGATGACAAGGTGTTGACAGCGTGGAACGGTATGGCGATCCGCGCTTTTGCGCTCGGCGCTGTCGTGCTCGACCGGGAGGAGTACCGTACCGCAGCAGTGCAGTGCGCCAGGTTTGTGCTGACCAACCTGCGGCGCGCCGATGGCGAATTGCTGCGTTCCTGGAGGCGTGGCGTCGTCAATCCGACCCCTGCGTTCCTCGAAGATTATGCGCTGCTGGCAGATGGACTGCTGGCGTTGTACGAAGCGACCTTCGATCCGCACTGGTTACTGGAAGCGCGTGCGCTGGCGGATGCCCTGATAGAATGCTTCTGGGACGAGCGGATCGGCGGTTTCTACGATACCAGCACAAACCACGAGCAGCTCGTCATCCGTCCACGGGACACTGGTGACAATGCGACGCCGAGTGGTAGTTCGGCGGCTGTGGATGTGCTGCTGCGACTGGCGCTGATCTTCGATGAGGCGCGCTACCGCGAACGGGCATTGAGGGTGCTGGAGTCAATGGTCCCTGTCATGCAGCGGTATCCAACCGGCTTCGGGCGCTATCTGGCAGCAGCCGAGTTTGCCCTGGGTCAGCTGCACGAAATTGCTCTGATCGGTCATCCGGAGGATGCCGACCTGCAGGCGCTGGCAGCGGTGGTGCTGAAGCCATTCCTGCCGAACCGGGTTGTCGTGCTGGCCCGTCCGGATGAAGATCCGCCGCGCATTTCATCGCCGCTACTCAGCGGACGCAGACAGATTGATAGAAGGGCAACCGCTTATGTCTGCCAGAACTACACCTGTCAACTGCCGGTGACCGCGCCCTCGGAGCTGGAGGTGCAGTTACGCGGCAGACAGAACGGGTAAACGGAGGTCGTTCGACCACACGCCAGGCGCGGCCTCTGCGCCTGGCGCCGATGCTCGATCCATCAACATATGCCAGGAGGAATGCCGTGAATGGCGAACTGCTCTTCGTTGCACTCTTTTGCGTTGTACCGGTCATCATGTTCGGGCTTGCCGCCTATGGAATGATCCAGCGCATGTATGGCTTCCAGGAGATTCTGGCAGAAGGGGGCGAAACCCAGGCGATTGTTGTACGCAAATACGAACGAACCCCATCTTTTGCCCTCCGACACCGGATCACTTTCGAGTATTGTGATGTGTCAGGTCGCATCCATCGCAAAGATGAACACGTTGGTCCTGCCACATATTATTAACTGCACGAAGGCAGCGTAATTGAGGTGGTCTACTCTGCAAAACGTCCGCATGTATGGGCACTCAAAGATGCCGTTGAGCGATCCCGCGCCATCGCACACGAACAGGAACAGCAACGCAGCAGGTCTGACGTGTCATTGGAGATGATCTGTACGTGCGCTCCTATCGCGGGCGCGCCGGCGCCTGGTATCGCGCCGCGCAGGCTACCCGCGCGGGCCGCATCTGGATCAGCGGCGAGGGAAAGGATGTCGTGTTCCTCGAAGAGGCTGACCCGGCAACGAATGACCGGATCGATACCGCCTACCGGTCCAAGTACAGCCGCTATCCCCAATACGTGGACCCGATGGTGACCGCAGAGGCACGGGCGACAACCTTAAGATTGAAGCCGGATCCATCCAAAGCAAATGTCTAGGAGGAGTTCAATGAACTATGTCAAACTCGGCACCACCGGCCTGGATGTTTCACCCATCTGCCTGGGCTGCATGAGCTTTGGCAAGGCGGAAGGGTGGGCCCACAACCCCTGGGCGCTGAACGAAGACGAAAGCCGGACGATCATCAAGCGGGCGCTGGAGTTGGGCATCAACTTTTTTGACACCGCCAACGTCTACGCTCGCGGCGTCAGCGAGGAGATTCTCGGTCGCGCCTTGAAAGACTTCGCCAGGCGGGACGAGGTGGTCATCGCCACCAAGGTACGTGGGCGCATGCACGAAGGTCCCAACGGCGAAGGACTTTCCCGCAAGGCCATCCTGCGCGAGATCGACAAGAGCCTCCAGCGCCTGGGCACAGACTATGTGGACCTCTACATCATCCACCGCTGGGACTACAACACACCCATCGAGGAGACCATGGAGACCCTGCACGATGTGGTCAGGTCTGGCAAAGCCCGCTACATTGGTGCTTCCGCTATGTGGGCCTGGCAGTTCCAGAAGGCGCTGTACGTGGCCGAGAAACACGGCTGGACCCGTTTCGTGTCCATGCAGAACCACTACAACCTGATCTACCGGGAAGAGGAACGGGAGATGATGCCGCTCTGCATCGCCGAGGGGATCGCCTCGACGCCCTATAGCCCGTTGGCTTCTGGCCGGCTAGCGCGGGACTGGAGTGAGACCACGACACGATACGCGACGGATCCAATAGCCAGACAGAAATACGACGCCACTGCCGAATCGGATCGCCGGGTGGTGGAGCGACTGGCAGAAGTATCCCAACAGCGCAGCATCCCCCGGGCACAGATTGCCCTGGCCTGGCTGCTCCATAAGAAGCCGGTTGTCGCCCCTGTCATCGGCGCCACCAGCGTGTCCCACGTCGAAACTGCGGTCGAGGCCACGTCCATCCGGCTGAGCCCGGAAGAAGTTGCGTACATGGAGGAGCCTTATCAGCCCCATCCTATTGTCGGGCATAACTGACCGGACATTGTCATATTCAGGTTGAGGTTCGGGCTTTTTGACCTCTCCTCAACCCTTTTGCACCTTCCCCTGTTCTCTCCGCTTCTGTCCTGTTCAAGTCAACGGACGACAAGCGGGAGAAAGACGGCTTCGTTCAGATTGGGCGCGGAGCTGCCGAATTCGAATGCACCGCTGTCACAGGCGCCAACGCGCGGGAAGCCGCGCTGGTCGTAGGGTGGGCAATCCTGCCCGGCATCGATTGCAGCCGCGCCGGGTGGCAGAGCGATGGTTGGTGTTGCGCCGCCATACATCGTCGGTGCGCTCAAACCAAGCGCCGCCGTCGGCTGACCGGGGAAACAACTCGTGTCCCCCTCCTGAATATTGCCGCCCTCACTGGTCGATACGGCACGGATGCAGTTCCGCCCATTCGAGCCAGGCACAAGCAGGGAGTTCTTGAGCGTCATAGTTGTGGTCTTCTCCCAGTTCAGGTTGGCGCCGTTGGCGCTCTGGTTGCGTACAAGGGTGACATTTACCAGACGGGTGTCGCGCAATCCGTAGATGGCGCCGCCATATTCAGCAGCATTCCCGTACAATGTACTGTTGACGATGGTGGCGCTGCCGGCATTCCCGATGGCGCCGCCGAACCCCTGGCGACCGACGACCTGGTTGCCGGTAAAGGTACTGGCATTGATCGTCATGGTTGCCCGGTAACTGACAATCGCGCCGCCACGAGTGTCGCCCCTGTTATCTACACCGGCGCGGTTGGCCTCGAACAACGAGTCGTTGATCGTCAGGGGACCGGTGTAGTTGTAGAGTGCGCCGCCATCGCGCCCGGCGCTATTTCCGGTAAATGTGCTGGCAGACACGACCATGGTTGTGGCCTCACCGCTCAGGATGGCGCCGCCCCCACCGTCAGCGACATTGTCGGCAAAGGTGCATGAATGCACATATACCTGTGCTTTCCAGGTTCCCAGCGCACCTCCCTGCGAACCGGTGCGGTTGTTGCGAAAGGTGCTGGTCTGGAGTTGCAGTGTGACACTGTAATCGGCAAACAGCGCGCCGCCTTGCAGTTTTGCGTAGTTCCGGCGAAACTGACTGCCGACAATCGTCATGGTTGCGTTGGGATTGTTACCGTAGATTGCGCCGCCCAAACCGACATTCGGCTGGGACTGCGTCCCCTGCGCCTGATTGTCTTCAAAAAGGGAGGCATATGCTTCGAGCGGCGAGTTGTCCATGAAGATGGCGCCGCCATCGCCGGTAGAGGCATTGGCGGCAAAGGTAGAGTTGCGAATGACGACACGACCGCCCTGGAGCGCGTAGATTGCACCGCCATCGCTGGCATGGTTACCGGTGAAAGTGCTGCCTTCGATTGTCAGTGCGCCGCTGTAGACATAGAGGGCAGCGCCGTTACCCGCCCTGCACCCGGTGAACGTGACATCGATCAGGTCAACCGCGCTCTGGCGCGCATAGACACAACCGCCAAACGACGGCTCGAATCCGCTCGATCGACCGTTGGCAAGCGTCAGATTGCGCAGCGTCAGTTTTGCCCCGGCGCTGAGTTTGTTGACGTACATGATGCGGGTTGTTCCCTGACCGTCGAGGGTCACCAGTCCCCCGCCGTCGATCGTCGCTGCAGTGCGAATGTCGAGGGTTGACGCAATGGGGATGGTGACGGGCGCACTGCCACAGTTGAAGCGGATCTCGCCGCCCGATGCCAGTGCAGCCGCCAGGGCATCACGGGTGCAACTCGCCGGCGTTCCATCGCCAACAACACCGGCTGCCTGAACGGAGGGTGCGGGGAGCAACCCACCGATGCCAAGCAGAAGGATAATGATCCATATGCGCATACAATTCCCCTGATTGTTATAGCGTACCAGTAGCAGACAACAGGGTTGCCGCATGAATGAACTGTAAACAAAAGGGGAATGTGTGAAAAGATGGTTTTGATTACGGGGTGATCTCAGTTGCGTTGCCGGAACAGGTTCGTCGGGGCAATCTGCGCTGTCTTACAGATGCCTGCCTTCAGCGTGTGTTTGCACGTTTCTTCCCGACGGATGCAGCATCAGCCGGTCACGGTCACGCCGCAGCATGCTTCCCAAACACGCAAGCGCTGTCCACATCATCCACCGTGACACTCGTTGCTGCCGCGAGATGTTGGATCTGGGGTGATGGTTGGATGACGTGTCACGTTTGCGCTACTCTTAGAGGTGATATCACTCCTCAAACTCGCAATTCGTAAACTTCAGGGCTTTGCCATTCTCGGTGACAATCCGCACGATCTGATCTGAGGCGCCGTTCGGCAGCCTGGCTTCGATCTCCAGCGTCACAGTCATCTCTGCGCCGGCTTGATTGACGAGGTACGTAATCACTTCTTCGGCGATCCGGGCAGTGTCTTCCTTCCCATTGTGCGGCGTGGCCGTCATCAGCAGGAAATGGCGCATGAGACCGGAGACGAGCTGACCCAGGCGGTAGCGTTTGGTGTACGTGATTTCACCGCCGAAGAAACTTGCCGAGAGTTTGTGCGCCTCATCGATCACCACCAGGTCGTGGCGGTTGTCGGGGACGGCAAGTTTCGCCTGCGCCTGTTCATCACGTGCCAGCTCCTTCATCAACAACCCCGCCATAATCGTCTTCCCGGCACTGGGGTCATCAGCCAGCAAAAAGCGCAATGGCTGGCGCGGCAACATCGACTCATACACTGCGGTGATCTGGTGGGGAAGCAGTTCCACCAGCGAGGTATGCACCGCCAGCAGCGGATCGAACAGATACGCCAGACGAATGCGGTGCGCTTCGGCAACCAGCCGGAAGAGCGCGCCGTCGCCGTCGAAACTCTAGGGACGACCCTGCTCGACCAGCGCCAGGTGCGCTTCGTCGTCGCGGAACAGGAGTTGATCGGCCACCTTCCCGGCGGGGTCGCGGTAGACCAGGGTCACTGCATGCGCACCGTGCCACTGCACACTGACCACTGTGACCGGCGTCTGTGGCAGAATACCCCGCACCAGCGCCCCGGTTTGCAGGTCTTCGAGGTTCACAACCGTTCGCTCCCTGGTGGGTGTCGCTTCCATAGCCACAGGCATTCGTGTAACCATCTCACAGCCCGGCATTGCCTGAGTGAAAGGCCGTGCCAGGATGTCCTAGAATCATAAACAATCTTGCGGTGGCATAGGAAACGAGTTTCCGGACATGCGGATCGGTCCATTGTTGTGGTCACAGGCAGGCGAAGCGGTCACCGATGTCTGCACCCTGGAGATTTCCAGGCGACTCACTGACTTCTGCGTTCATCCGCCGGCCAATGCGTCAGCACAACAGGAGCGATCTCCAGCAGGGAGTGTCCACCTGCTCGTCCAGCGAGCTGCAAATGACCAGACTGCTGCGCCGCAGGTGGAGGGAGCACTGGAGGCACGCCATAAGGCACGAGGATATCCAATGCCTGGGGGAGTACGTCCTGACAACTTCGTGTCGCCAGTCCGGCGCTTTTGACCACCTTCTGAGAGCCTGTTATTCTGCTCTTCAGAATAACAGACGAGCGGAGGCGCTCGATGGTCATCTATCCGGTCCAGGTAGCAAAACGAGATGTGATCACCTTGCCCACAAAGGTGCGCAGGGAAAACCAGATCCAGGAAGGTCAGATCATGACACTGATCGATCTGGAAGGGATGCTCATTCTTGTCCCTACAGAACTCCAGACCGACCACCTGGCTAACCGTCTGGCAAAAGCCTGGCAGGAGCAAGATTTAGACCTCGAAACGATGCTGAAAACACTGCGCGAGGTCCGCAGTGAGTACACCCGGAGCGGACAGCTCAACAGCAACCTCTGTACAACATCCCACTGCTCGCCTGATACACTTCTGTAGCAGCGTCCCTCTGCCGCAGAAGCGCCTGCCGGCGGAGAACGGCGTGCATTCCTCTGTGAGATGCAGAAGGTGCGGTATAATTACTCATCCCTGATCATATCCAGGAGTGGTCTGGTCTAGGGATTTTGCGATTGAACGTACACTTTCACAGCAAACGAAGGTCTCCGTCCGTGCTCAAGAATCGTCTCCTGCTTGCGATCAGCGCCGGTCATTTTGCGGTCGATGTGCTCAACAGTGTTGTGCCGGTTCTCCTAGCGACGCTGGCTGTGCCGCTGGCGCTCAGCAATGCCCAGATCGGTATTGCGCTCACAATCCAGATCTTTGCCGGTGCGCTGTCACAACCGCTCTTTGGCTGGCTGGCGGATCGCTTCAGTACGCGACCGGCTGCACTGGCTGGCGCCGGCGTTGCGTGGATGGCACTCTGCCTGGCTGCCATTGTGCTTTCGATGAACTGGACCCTAATCGTTCTCCTGGTGGGGTTGATGTCGCTCGGATCGGGGCTTTTCCATCCAATCGGTACGGCGAGCGCTGCGGCTTCTGCACCTTCGCGCGCTGCGAGCGCGACGGCGATCTTCTTCTTTAGCGGGCAACTCGGTCTGTCGCTGGGTCCGCTGCTGGGCGGTGCATTGCTCACAACGCCGGACGGCATACGTCTGATGGTGGCGCTTGCAGCGTTGATGCTTGCGCCGGCGGCGCTCCTGTTTGCGGCGCCCCGTCCTGTGATCCCTGTAGGTGGCAAGGCACACGCCAGCCATGCCGCAGTTCAGGTTGGGGTTGCGATCCTGGCGGCGTTTATTGTGCTGGTGGCGCTCCGTTCGTCTATCCAGTCGGTGTTCATGTCGTTCCTGCCCAAACTGTTCGCCGACCGCGGCTGGGAACCGGTCGCCTATGGTGCGATTGCCGGGACCTTCATGTTTACCGCTGCGATCGGTAATATCATTGCCGGTGACATTGCCGATCGCTTCGGCATGCGGGCTGCGACGATCTGGCCCCTCCTGATCAGCGTACCGGCCGGTCTGGTCTGCGTGTGGACGCCTTCACCACTCACAGCCTTCATTGCATGCGGCGTTGCCGGCATGGTGATCGGCGGGCAGCACAGTGTACTGGTAGTGCACGCACAACGGTTGCTGCCGGTACGCCAGGGGTTCGCTGCCGGATTGATCCTGGGGTTCACCTTCGCAACGGGTGGTATCGGCACTGCGCTGGTCGGTGCGCTGGCCGACACGGTTGGTCTGTTCACAGCAATGCAGGCAACAGTACTGCTGGCGCTCCCGGCAGCGGCACTGGCGCTGACGTTGCCGGGACGCGAGTCTGTCGTTTCGACGGTCGCAGCAGTCGAGGCGTAACGTTTCCTGTTGGGCCAACGCACCTTCTGCCGCATCCGAGACGCCCCAGCGCAGACCGCTGCGCCCCTTTCCCGCGACGCGGGAGAGGGGCCGGGAGTGAGGGCATTCAGAGCATCCCCACGCCCTATCTCCTGCATGCGCTTGCATGTTCTGTCTGCCTCTGAATTTCACCCCCGGAGAAAACGGTGGCAGAGGGGATGAGGAGCGCAAACGCGCCGGGGGCAGGCAGGTCAGGAGGAGTGCGCCTCTTCATCGCTGCCATGCTTAGGCCTGGCAGGATGCTGCGGCAGGATCGGCGCGTGACGTTCGGCGACCCGGCGGTGACTGTCTTCGGGAGAGTGTCCCTCCAACCGCAGGTAGGCGTACCTGAACAGGTCGCGGCTGGTGGCGACCGCCGGTGCAGCCAGCAAAATGCCAAACAGGCCGAATAACGTACCCATCACGATCATCGCAACGGTCAGCACTGCCGGATGAACCCCAACACTGTCGCCAATGATACGTGGCACCAGCAAACTGTTTTCCAGTTGTTGCACCGCAATATACAGGGCGAGAACCGCAAAGCCTGCGGCTGGCGAAATACCGAAACCAAGGATGACCCCCGGAATAGCGCCGATAGTCGGACCAAGCACCGGAATGAATTCGGTGACACCGGCGATCAACGCCAGCACCAGAATATAGTCGCCAAGCGGGAACCCAAGCATCTCCAGCCCCACCAGTCCAATGCCGACCGCCAGACCTACCGCGACGCAGAGAACGATCTGCCCACGAATGTAACCGCCCAGCACGTTGTTAATGATCTCCCACACATTCCAGAAATCGGCGCGGACGCGCGGATGCACTAGTTGATTGAAGAAGACCCGCCCCTGATGCTTGTCGTACAACACATAGAAGAGCCAGATCGGGAGTGAGATAAAACCCAGAATAAATGTTACCGTGTTGAGCAACTGGATCAGTTGATTGAGGAGAAACGCTCCCCCTCGCTGCAGATAGGTGTCGACGTTATTCTGCAACGAGCGCAGCAGATTCGCCAGACTATCCTCGATGGGTTGCTGAAACGATGGCGGAACCTGATCGCGGTACTGTCGAACGATCGAATCCACAAACATCTGCACTTCACTGAAACTGGGCAACTGACGGATCAGGCGTGCCACCTGCTCAACCAGCGGCGGGATGATGAGCGCAAACGTTGCTGCGATGCCCAGAAAGCCCAGCGCATAGACGGCGAGGATTGCCAACCAGCGCGGCATCCAGCGATCAAAAAAGTCAACCGCTGGCGCCATCAGATATGCCAGCACCAGACCGATGACAAATGGGATCAATACCGGGCGGGTGGCCCACAGCATCGAGCCGATGACATACAGCGCCAGTGCCACCAGCGACCAGCGTGCGATCAGCAGCAGGATCGGATTGATTGCCGTCGTCGTGCGTGCGCTCTGGTCGGTTTCAGCCGCCTTAGCCTTGTCCGACACGGCAGGCGCGGCTAAGGTTGCTTCCTGGAGTTCTTCTTGCGGTTCGACTGCTCTCATGACACTTCCGTTATCCTGTACGGCATGCGTGTGATTGACCGATTATAGCGCGTGCTGCCATACGTTACAATGTCGCATGTAACGTGTCAAGGCTTATAATACGGGGGAGATATGCTCCGTCTGGTACTTGATACCGACATCGGCACTGACGTCGACGATTGTCTGGCGCTGGCGCTCGTGTTGACCTCACCGGAAATCCATCTCAAAGGGGTCACCTGTGTGTATGGTGATGTGCTGCTCCGCAGTCGCATGGCACGAAAACTGCTGAACCTGCGTGGTTGCACCTCGACGCCTGTTTTTGCCGGTGCAGATCAACCGATCCTTGGGTTGCAACCGGTACACTGGGAAGGGCACGAGGGCGCCGGATTGCTCGATGCAGACGACCAGGTTCTTACGTCGGAGCCGGAGCACGCGGTCGATTATCTGGTACGCACGGTGATGAACAATTCAGGGCAGATCCATCTCGCTGCGATCGGTCCGTTGACCAACATTGCGCTGGCGTTGAAACGTGAGCCGCGCTGGCGCACACGCTTGCCGGACTGACGATCATGGGCGGCGCGTGCCGGGGCTACGAGTCGTTGCATATAGTGTATGTCGAGCATAACATCCGCTGCAACCCGGAAGCAGCCCATATTGTGTTCAGTTCCGGCGCTCCCATTTCGCTTATCCCACTCGATGTCACCCTCCAGACACGCATCCGATCCACCGATGTCGAAAGGATCCAGGCGGTGGGGACGCCGTTTCATACGGCGGTTGCCGATCAGGTAGCGCTGTACCCGCGGTTCCGTGCGCGAGGGTTCACCTACCTGCACGATCCCCTGGCGGTTGCAACCGTCCTGGCGCCCGATCTGGTTACCTGGCGCACGTTGCGCGTCGATGTGGAAATGAGCGGACGTCTGACCGCCGGGATGACACTCATGCGCGAACCGTTCGATGCAGCGCCAGCCAACACACGGGTTACGCTCCAGGTTGATGCAACACGTTTCGAGGAGTGGTTCCTGTCACGGGTTGCTGCAGTGGAGCAACACTGACAGGTCGGATCATTCTTCGCGCAGAATATAACCGACGCCGCGCACGGTATGGATCAGACGCGGTTCGCCGTGCGCCTCAAGTTTCTGGCGCAGATAACGGACGTACACTTCGATAATGTTGCTCTCACCACCGAAGTTGTAGCCCCATACGCGGTCGTAGATGACATCGCGGGTGAGCACCTGTTGCGGGTGACGCATGAACAGTTCGAGCAAATCATACTCTTTGGCGGTGAGATCGACCCGTCGGTCGCCAATGGTCACCTCGTGCGCAGCAAGATCCATTGTCAGTGGACCGTAGCGCAACACGGTTGCGGCGTCTTCGCGCTGACGACGACGGAGCTGAACACGAATACGCGCCAGTAGTTCTTCAAAAGCGAACGGTTTGATCAGGTAATCGTCCGCACCGGCTTCGAGACCGGCAACACGATCTGGGATGGCGTCACGTGCCGTCAGCATGATGATCGGCACATCCGACGCGGAGCGCAACCGCCGTGCAACTTCCAGCCCATCGATGCCCGGCAGCATCAGATCGAGCACCACCAGATCGGGCGGTTGCTCACGGGCCATATCAAGCGCCTGGCGTCCATCGCTTGCGATCTCGACCGTGTACCCTTCGAATGTCAGCCCACGACGGAGGTATCCCGCGATCTCGGCTTCATCTTCGACGATTAAAATAGTGCTCATAGGGCAGTGCAGCAATGCTTGCGGTAAACCGCATTGCTAGACAGATCAGATTTATATTGCATTGTACCATAGACCGGAATGGTGTTGGGACATCGTTTGAAACGGAGGACCCTGGCTTGATCGGTGATGAACTACGGGATCAAGTTGCACTGGTAACCGGAGCATCGCGGGGGATAGGACGGGCGATTGCGCTGGCGATCGCCGCGCGAGGCGGACGGGTACTCGTCAACTACCAGCGCAACGCTGCGGCTGCAGAAGAGGTTATTGACGCGATTACGGCCACAGGTGGCGAGGCGCTGGCGTTTGCTGCCGATGTGGCCGACGAGTTGGCCGTTAACGCGATGGTCGCGGCATGCCTCGAACGCTGGAACCGTCTCGATGTGCTGGTCAACAATGCCGGTCTGACCGACGATGCGCCGTTTGTGCGCATGCGTTTCGATCAGTGGCGGTCGGTCATCGACGCTGATCTGACCGGTGCATTTCTGTGTAGCCGTGCAGTGCTGGCGCCCATGCGCGCACGGGGTTACGGGCGGATCGTGATGATCGGGTCGCTGGCCGGTCTGGCGGGAAACGTTGGTCAGGCAAATTATGCTGCTGCCAAAGCCGGGTTGGTTGGACTCGCCCGATCACTGGCGCGCGAGACGGCGCGCGAGGGGATTACAGTCAATGTGGTGGCGCCGGGGTACATCGAGACCGATCTGCTGACAGCGTTGCCGGAAGCACGACGACAGTGGGCGCTCGACGCCATTGCAATGGGGCGTTTCGGTACACCAGAGGAAGTTGCGGCAGCCGTTGTTTTTCTAATCTCACCGGCGGCATCGTACATCACCGGTCAGGTGCTGGCGGTCGATGGCGGTTGGGTCATGCCATAGCACAAAAAGGTTTCTGTAAACATGTTGTCATGCACGTCGGCGCTGTTCTGATGTATGCTCGGCGCAGGTATTCGCAACCATGCTGAACACTGTCGCCCGGTATGACTGCCACACTCCGAACCATGCGGCGTAATCGTGGATTGACCCTGACCGATCTGGCACTCCTCACCGGTATTCCGGCGCGTAACCTTGGCGCCATCGAACTTGGCATACTGACCCTCGATAGCGTTACCCGCGCACAACTGGCGAGCGTTCTGGCGGTAGCGCCGGAAACGTTGCCCGTCGCGCTGCACATCGCCATCCAACCTCCACGCCTGTTCGATCTTCAGCGGCTGACGGCGCCACTCGTCATCATGCTGACGACAACTGCCCTGACCACATCGCTGCTGTCACATATTGGGTCGCCACCGGTCCCGTCCCTATCGGTTGAACCGCCGTCGGCCCCACCTGCCGCGCCTGTCGAGCGTCCTCCGGAAGCGGCGCCCGTCGGTGGGGCGCTGCCGGTTGCGACGATCACGGCGGCGATCCTGAATACTGCCGCTGATCCTCAATTCCATCAGGAGACGTCGCCATCACTTCCGCTCAAAGAACCTGCTGCACCGGTTGTCGAACTGGCATCAGTGGCGTCGGTCACGACCGTCGGCGCGAAATATGGTGATCGGGATGCACCACGCGGTTACCCGCTCATCGCGCCGGTTGGACAGATCGTTGTGACGCAGGCATATGGTGAAGGAACGCACGCGCCGGCAGCAATCTGGGGCGCCCTTGACTTCGCCATCGATGGCGACGGCGATGGCTGTGCCGAGCCAGAAACAACACGCGGTGCGCCGGTGATCGCCACCCACGACGGCATTGCGCGGGTGTATCCCGGTAGCTGGCCCGGCGGCAACTTCGTCCGGATCGAAAACCATGAAACGGGATGGGTCACCGCATACGGGCACCTGGAAAGCATCATGGTCGGTGAAGGACAGGTCGTGCCACGCGGGACACAGATCGGCACAATCGGCAGCACCGGATACGCGACCGGACCCCATCTGCACTACGAGATCTGGCGGCAGGGGATCAACATCGATCCGACACCGTTCGTGTTCGGGTAATAGACAACGTTCGTCCTCTTCCCCACTGTCAGCATGTCCTTACGTGTGTCGTATAATTCGGGCGATGGTGAGACCCCACAAGGACAGGAGCGCCCGATGACCGTATCGAATCAAGGAATTGCCTACACGCTGACAATCCGCTGTCAGATCGAAAATCGTCCTGGTATGCTGGGAACCATCGCTACGGCGATTGGTGAAAATGGCGGGAACATTGGCGCCATCGACATTGTGCGCGTCGACCGCCGGCATATCGTGCGGGACATTACCGTTCGGGTACAGGACGAACTCCACGGCGACCGAATCGTTCGCCGCATTAATGCCATCCCTGGTGTCGTGGTCACCAATGTGAGCGACCGGGTATTTTCGCTGCACCAGGGCGGTAAGATTTCGATCCAAAGTCGCACACCGCTCAAAAGCCGCGATGATCTCTCGCTGATCTACACTCCTGGAGTTGCTCGCGTCTGCCGTGCGATTGCGCGTGATGAAGAAAATGCCTTTTCGCTCACCATCAAGCGAAACAGCCTGGCAGTCGTCAGCGACGGGAGCGCGATACTGGGGCTGGGCAACCTTGGCGCTGCGGCGGCTATTCCGGTCATGGAAGGGAAGGCGGTGCTCTTCAAGGAACTGGCAGATATCGACGCCTTCCCGATCTGTCTGAAGAGCCAGGACCCGGACGTTATTGTTGCAACGGTCGAACAAATTTCGCCAGTGTTTGGCGCCATCAATCTGGAAGATATTGCCGCGCCGAAGTGCTTCGACATCGAAGAGCGACTGGTCGAGCGTCTTGACATTCCGGTGATGCACGATGATCAGCACGGCACAGCGGTTGTGGTGCTGGCGGGGTTGCGTAACGCTGCAACCCTGGTTGGAAAGCGTCTCGAGCACATGCGGGTGGTTGTGAATGGCGTCGGTGCCGCTGGAACCGCTATTATTCGCAACCTGCTTGGCGCCGGTGTCGGCGACGTTATTGCGGTTGATCGGGCGGGTATTCTGAATATCGATGAGAATCAGCCGCTCAACCCATTTCAGCGCCAGATCGCTGCAATGACCAACCGTGAACGACGTCGTGGCGGGCTGGCGGAAGCGCTCATCGGGGCTGATGCGTTTATCGGTGTCTCGACCGGCAATATTCTCACGGTTGAAATGGTGCAGAGCATGGGGAGTGACCCTATCGTCTTTGCTCTCGCCAATCCCATTCCCGAGGGCGATCCAGAGATGTTGCAGCACTACGCGCGTGTTGTTGCAACCGGACGATCCGATTTCCCCAATCAGATCAACAACGCGCTCAGTTTCCCCGGTATCTTCCGCGGCGCACTCGATGTACGCGCAGCCAGGATTACACAGGGGATGCGCCTGGCTGCCGCCGAAGGTCTGGCAGGCGTTATCAGTCGCGAGGAACTGACCGAGGAGTACATCATTCCCAGTGTCTTCAATCGCGACGTTGTTCCTGCCATCGCCGCGGCTGTGGCGCGTGCAGCGCGCGCGGAAGGGGTCGCGCGCGCGGAAAAGGAGATGTGATGGCTGGTGCGTCGGGCGCTCCGATCGCTATGTGTGTGTAACCTGCAGCGCAGTCACTTCATCTTACCCGTGATCGCAGGTTGCTCGATACAGCAGCAGTGAGGAGTGTGACCATGATAGACCAGCCATCGATCCATGTTTCGACCGCCGATCAGAGCAAAGTGGATGTGCGCCCGCAACTGAAGTATGTGCCGGTGTCGTTCTTTGCTGCCGTACTCGGACTTGCCGGTGCAACCATTACATGGCAGCGGGCGGAACGTCTGCTCGCATTGCCGTTTGCGGTCAGCGGTATGGCGCTCGTGCTGTCGCTGGCAGCCTTTCTGGCGATTGCAACGCTCTACGCCCTGAAGGCTGCGCGACATTTCGATGCGGTCAAACGTGAGTTTGCCCATCCGGTCAAAATCAACTTCTTCCCCACGATTTCGATCAGTCTGCTGTTGTTCAGCATTGCTTTTCTCCATCTCAACCACGATATTTCGCGGTATGTATGGATCGCCGGCACTGCGGCGCATCTGGCATTTACGCTGGCGATTCTATCGGTGTGGATGCAACGATCGACGTTGCAGATTCAGCATATCAACCCTGCCTGGTTCATCCCGGTGGTGGGCAATATCATCGTGCCGATTGCGGGAGTTGACCACGCTCTTGTCGAGGTTTCGTGGTTTTTCTTCAGCGTTGGTCTCATCTTCTGGATCATACTGTTTACACTTGTGCTATACCGGCTTATCTTCCATCATCCACCACTTCCAGAGCGTCTCGTCCCGACATTGTTCATCATGGTGGCGCCTCCTGCGATTGGCTTCATCTCATACACCAAAATAATGGATCACGCGATCAGCGGCTTTGAACTGGACAGTTTTGCACGAATGCTGTACTATTTTGCGCTTTTCCTGTTCATGCTGCTCCTTGTTCAGTACCGGCAGTTCGTGAGGATCCCCTTCTATCTTTCCTGGTGGGCATACTCATTCCCGCTTGCGGCAATCACCATTGCAACGGTACTGATGACGGCTGAAACAGGGGTGATCTTCTTCCAGGCGCTGGCATACATGCTCCTCATTGTGCTGGCTGCGCTGATCATCCTGCTGATTGTTCGGACATTCTCCGCTATTGTTAACAAGAAGCTCTTTGTTGAGGAGGATTGATGAGTCAAACAACGGAAATAGTTTCGTTCATCAGGAATATTAATTCTGAATGCCGTATCAGTTCATCCAGGTCAGACGACCAATCGATCTTGGTCTGTGCCACAAAATGTGCGAGAGGATTCGCCTCGACGCCAATGCCTGGAATACCCAGTTGGCTCATGTTCAAAAGTCGTGCAGCCGAACCAACTGAGCGATAACCCTGGGCGTGATTCGTTTCTCGTTGATAC
>DAOUBK010000043.1:0-11948 GCA_034432635.1 Roseiflexus sp. | reverse complement strand
TTGCCTGGCTGGGCAAGTATCGACGCTTGAGTAAGGACGACGAATACCTTCCTGAGAGCAGCGAAGCCTGGATTTATGCGGCCATGCTTCATATCATGGTCAGACGTCTGGCACGGCTTCAGGTCGCCAACTCATGAGAGGAATTTTCAGACACACTCTTAGTCCAGGAAGAGGCAGTGTGAGTAGTGGGGGCGGAATCGGTGTCGGATCAGGTAGCTGCGTAAAAACGGCGTTTGTTGGAGGGGGGTACAAATGCAATTGGTGCAGGCGTCGCTGCTATCGGAGCGCCGCCGTGCAGAGTCGTAACCAGCATGAGGGTCAGAACCGGGCGAAAACAGCGCGAACGCATCATAGCAGAACCTCCCCTGCTACAAAGCGCCTGACTCGCAAGGGAGGGATGGTCAGCAGTATCGATGCGATGCCAGGAAGCGACGAACGGGAGCAAATCGATGACACCCCCGCATCATCGTCTTGTCAAGACGGTATATCGATTATCATCCTCAGGTGTTGAAGAACGGACAGAACATTTGGGCAACAATGAGCTTTCCGGCGTTGCAATGCGCAATCCGCTGTTTTGCTCGCTCCTCGACGCCGCAGGTGAGGTTCTCGCATGCGCACGGTTCAACCTTCACCCCGTAACCCTGCAGCCGGCATGGGCGTATCATCCGCCAGCGCCGTGTCGTCGTAGTCATCGTCGTCGATCAGGTCGATGGGTGTACGGGCAAACCGCAGCGCCGCCGCGCGTGCCCGTCCATCGCGCTCCGCTACGAGCGACCAGGCTGCATGGGAGATCAGGAGCGCCAGTTCCAGGCTGCGCCCGATCGTCAGCGCCAGGCGGCGCGCGCCACGCTCTAGGCGTGCCCGGTCGTGCGCATTGCCAAACCAGCTTCGGGCATGGTCGAGCGCAGCGCGCGCACGCACACCGGCGCTGGCAAGGCTGGTATCATTGACGCTTGCCGTCAGTTCGTCCATCAGGCTCAGGATGGCGTCCCACGTTCCCGGTTGCGCCAGCGCGCGCAGCGTGTCGAGCGCGAGCACATTGGTCGTGCCTTCCCAGATCGGTAGCACGTGCGCGTCACGCAGCAATGTCGGCAGACCGGTATCCTCCACATATCCGGCGCCACCGAACGCCTCGATCACTTCGCTCAGCACATCGACCGCCTGCCGTCCGGTTGTCAGTTTCGTGATCGAAGTCAGAACACGCAGCAGATGGTGTTGACGCTCGTCGGCGACGCCGGTTTCTTCAGCGCCCAACAACCCGGCGGTCAGGAAACTCAGGTGAAATGCGCCCTCGAACTCCGCCTGCAACGTCGCCAGGGTTTCGATGTGAAGCGGTTGCCGGTTGAGCGGTGCGCCGAAGGCAACGCGCCGACGGGCGTAATCGCGCGCCAGAGCAATGCCCCGCCGCATAAATGACGCTGCCGAAACGCTGTTCCAGAGGCGGGTGACCTGGAGCATTGGCACTATTGCGCGCACTCCGCCATTCGGCGCACCGACCAGTCGCGCCGGCGTCCCTTCCAGGATCAATTCGGCGGTCGGTACCTTGCGCGTGCCGAGTTTGTCCTTCAGGCGGTTGACGCGAATCCCCTGGAGGCGCCCCTCATCGTCGTGTAGTTCGATGTAGAAGAGCGCCAGCCCGCGACTGCCGGACGGGTTACCTTCGGGTCGCGCCAGCGCCAGCGCCATGTGCCCGGTCGTCGCCGAGGTAAACCATTTTCTGCCGAACAACCGCCAGATGCCATCAAAACCGGGACGGGCGATCGTCTCAGTGCTGCTGACATCGGAACCGCCGGGGAGTTCGGTCATCCACTGCCCGCTCGTCCAGCAGCGATCCGGGTCACGACTGATCAGGCGCGGCATGGCGCGGTCGATCAGGGCAGTGTCCCCCGCCTCTACCAGCGTGCGCGCCGCGCCATCACTCATCGCCAGTGGACAGGTGTACACATCGGTCGAGGGGTGGAACAGGTACACGAGCGCAAACTGCACAATCCGCGAGAGCGCGCCATAGGTTCGTTCATAGGGCAGCGCAACCAGTCCATAGGTGGCAGCGAGCCGCGCAGCATACTTCCAGAGCGGCGAAACTTCGATGTGGTCAATACGCTCACCCCAGGCATCCCACTGGGTCAATACCGGCTCGTTGCGGCGGTCGGCAAGATGCAGACGGTACAGTTCACCCCCCGCCAGTTCGCCCATCGTCATCAGATCGGGTTCGACCTGCGTCAGCAGATCGTGCGGCAGTGCGCGATGCAGAAACGACCGGAGCACCCGGTCGTCGGTGTACTGGTTCCCCAACGATGGGGGTTGCTGATGGAACAGTTCGATCATAGTGCCTCCATTCACGATACGCCGATCATCGCTGCGACTATTATATGAACTCTGCTCCGACAGCAGTGATGCTGATCCCATGCGGCAGTGGCGCTGCGCCGAAACTGAGACCGAGCGAAATCCCGATGGCGGTGTGCACCTCCGGATGACCCGGTAGCACGAAACGAACCATCCCCATGTCGCCGCTCAGGTTGACGTCGTTGATGTCGCCGATTTTGATATCGCCATCGTACACGTGGATATCGCGCACGATTGCATCGTTCGACATCGTGCAACCTGTGATCATTACGGCACCAACCCGCGTTGGGTGGTCGCTGACGGATCCCGGCGTTGGGATCGAGGCATGCAGCCAGTTCAGGCTGTCGGGCTTGCCTTCGACGTAGAGACAGAAACCAGAGCGCCAGTGTGATACGAGCGCATCATGGTCTTCGATCTGCAGGCTATGACCATGCACCCACATGGTCTGGAGAACAGCGGTTGACATCGCACACCTCCTTGAACACAAAAGCAATCAGAATTGACTTTCCCTCTCTGGCACGTCCTGCATTCGCGCCAGCGTCGCTCAGGCGACGATCCAGGTGCAGCCGGCGTTATGAGTCTCACCAGCCTGAAGCCTGTTTCCTAAGGAAACGAAGGTATTGCCTTCGTCTTCCCTTCCATCGGGTTGCCATCAGCAATGCCGTCACACCTGGAGGCATCGCAGGAGCGATGTGAAATGACATCTCGTCCTGTCTCGCAGGAAGACGCTTCCGTCGGGGTTCTGCGGTTGCGATGAACTGTTCGGGCGCGTGTGGTTCGTGAGGAACGTGAATGGTGCTCAGAGCGGTGCTCCATCGAACCGCCGAACTGCTTCCAGTATACACCCTATCTGCCCCTCTGGATGGAAGAAGTGTTTGCTCAGCGGTGAACATCCGGACACGGATGAAGCCCGATCGTTGAACCTCTGTTATACAATGTCATTGTGTGCGGCAGAGCGCTCGCTATAATCGATCTGGAACGGTGACATATGTTGTATCCGGCGTACCTGGATCTCTACGATCGGGGAGTGCTGCACGAACGTGCCGCCATCGCGCATGAGCGGCTGGCGTCCTGCACGCTCTGTCCGCTGGCATGTCGCGCCGATCGGCTGCACAACGAGGCGGGAGAATGCCACGTCGGGCGGGAGGCGACTGTTGCGTCGTCTGGTCCACATTTTGGTGAGGAAGATGTGCTGCGCGGCTGGCGTGGCTCCGGGACGGTGTTCTTCAGCGGTTGCAACCTGCGCTGCGTCTACTGCCAGAACTATGATATTAGCCAGTTCGTCAGCGGGCAGGCGGTTGATGCCGCGCACCTGGCGGACATGTTTCTCGACCTCCAGCACGATGGGTGCCATAACCTCAATCTGGTGACGCCAACCCACGTGATTGCGCAGATTCTCGAAGCATTGATGATCGCTATTCCACGCGGTCTACGCCTGCCCATCGTCTACAACACGTCCGGGTATGACTCGGTTGCGGCGTTGCGGCTCCTCGACGGTGTGGTGGACATCTACATGCCGGACGTCAAGTACAGCGACTCGGCGATCGGTCGGCAGTACTCGGGCATTCCCCACTACTGGGAGGTGGTGCGTCCGGCGCTACGCGAGATGCATCGCCAGGTCGGCGACCTGCGCATCGAGCGCGGGCTGGCGGTACGCGGGTTGCTGATCCGCCATCTGGTGCTGCCGGGGCGACTCGCTGGCTCACAGGAGGTGCTCCGCTTCATTGCCGAAGAGATTTCGCGCGATTCGTGGATCAATCTGATGGATCAGTACCACCCGGCGTACCGCGCCTTCGGCTATCCTGAGTTGACGCGGCGCATTACAGCGGACAAATATGCCGAAGTTGTCGCCTGTGCGCGTTCTCTTGGGTTACACCGCGGTATTCCTCTGGACACGATGCGATGAGCAGCGACAGTTACGACATCCTGCGGCGCGCCGTCGTCGAGGCGCTCGGTCCGCGCGCAACACCAGAACGCCGGCGTCAGATTGCGGCAGAACTGCGCGCACTCGCCGAACAACAGGAACGGATGGCGCACCGCGCGGAGGAGCAATCGGCGCCTGGCGGATCTGCACGCCGCACCGATCGCGCCGTCGGCATGTACGTTCGTATTCGTCACGAATCGGACCCACACACCGGAGCGCGCCGCATCCGTTTTCTCTTCGGCAAACAGATCTGGTTCGACCTCGGCAGTCCGCAATGGATCGTCATTCAGCGTGTCGGCGCAGAGATCTGGATCACTCCCTCGAAGGGTGAAAATGGTCTCCGCGTCGAAACAGATGTGGGATTGCCGGGATGCATCGTTCCCGACGGGACACCACTCGACCGGCTGGCGCCGGGGCGCTATGCCGCAACGTTGCGCGCCGGGGCGCTGGTTATCGGGGCGCGTAGCGGGTAGTTGCGAACAGCGTGGTTCTCTTGCCCGCGTGGCAGGACTGGCGAGAACCGATTGGGCAGCGATTCCGGCATGTTCATCGATAACTCAGCCATGGCATCGGAGGGTGCAGAGGGAAGAAAACAGAACTGGCATAGCATACCACTGCTACCAGGCTCACTCATAATCCTGGACGTGAACGGTCACGCCAGAATCAGGTCTTGACACATGCATCAGCATTGCGTATTCTTAAGGCAAGTATGTGCCCTCTTATACGCAGATACCCCTACTCGACATTACGTTTGAAATATTCGACTGGCACGACGCTCGCTCAGTAAGGAGACGCCGTAAATACCCCTCAAACCTGTCAGCGTATCATCGCTGCTCTCTTCATGTTATCGCACACTTAATCGCCTCTGTACCGACAGGAGAACTGCATTATGTCCTACCACATCGCTCTCCGCCGCAAATCACCATCGGAACCCGCATCCGGATGTGCACAGTTTCACACCACCCAGGCAACGGAAACGATCCATCGCCAGGTTCGTTCTTTTCAGCAGAACGCGATGCATTCAGACGATCGCGACCGGGAAGAAGGATCGCACGCGCGCCAATCGACCCTGATGACTCCAGACGAACGACCATCCGGTCACGAGTTCGAGCAACTGCGCATCTATGCCGATCGTGATCTGGTCCCCGACGTATCTCCGATTGGTAGAGCGCCACTTGCAATCACCTCCCTGCATATTCCTTCGACACAAACGGCTGTGATTGCCCGTCAGATTGTACCGGTGCAGACGGGTAGCGTTGCACCGATGATCCAGCGGAGGCCCCCTGCAGGAACGGCAAATACCATTGCAAACGGACATGCGTACAATAAACATGTGGGAGAGTTCCCGGAGATCAGGAGTGTTGGCAATTTTGCTACGCTGATCGAAACGATCATGACCAGCCCTGCTGAGCACAAGATGCTGACCAACGGGCGTGAAGCCTTCTGGGACGGGAGAAACACGGTTGTCATCTATAATCCCAACGCAGCCGACAAAGGCACCTGTTTCAGACCAACCGCCGGCAAGCGTTATTTCGACAACCTCGTCTAGCAGGAAAGGACCGAGTATGCAGACCCTGGCAGCGTATTCAGACAGTCTGGATGTCAGATTGTCGCTCGAAGAGCTGGTAGCGATCAATAATGCACTGAATGAAGTGACCAATGCGCTGGATATCGAGGAGTTCGAGACCCGAATGGGTGTTTCGCACGCATTTGCTCTGGAACTTTTGCAGCAGATCCATACCGCAATCGGGGTAATCCATCGGGAGGAGTGACCGACTATTCTCCGGCAGGAACGTTCAAGGCTGGTAAGGGCGTGTTTGGAACCTGCCCACCCCCGTTGCCCCACATCAGTAGGGGCGGGTTCTCAACCCGCCCATCATTGCATACCGATGCTGCCCAGTCCGCACCTGAATGCCGGTCGGGGCGGGGGAAGCGAAGGCAATGCCGTCGCCTCCCCGTGAAGATCGCGTACGCAGGAAGGCACGGGGCGCATTCTCTGACGCGCGGACGCATGGCTTCCGCGCGCTGCCGGTTGAGAGCGCAGGGGATTGCCCTAGCGCGTATGGCCAGGGGCGATGCATACGTTGCCCCTGCCTGTTCCCCCGACGTCCATTGGCGCCGCGACTTACGGCAGCAAAGCGTACCACGGCGAATGATGTGGATTGGCGCGCGCGTGCCTGGGACGCACGCTGCGGCGCGACCATGATCAGCCGATATCGCATCCATCTGGAAGAAACGTGCATAACCGGCTCTAAACCCAACGACGCGCGCCTGCCCGTGAGCAGGCGTTACGTCTGTTCAGTGACATCGATGAAACCACTGACATTGATCGCCAGCAACTGACCGGGGTCTGGTTCAGCACGCGCTTCGATCCGTACCAGCCATTTGACCCACACGAACCCGCGTTCGCCCGGCGCTACCAGGCGGGCCGGCGCGCCGTGACCGTGGCTGAGCAGTTCATCACCGACCCGCACGGCGATCAAGGCTTCGCGCGCCTGCGCCAGCGGCAGACTCCAGCGATACCCGGTGACCGATACAAAGCGCACCCAGCGCGTCTCCGGCAGAATCCCCGCCCGGTCGAGCAGTGCGCCCACCCGCACACCGCTCCAGCGCTGCGTGGTGTAGAAGCCGCCGGTGCAATCAAGAGTCGCTATCAACTCGTCGCGTGTGTCGAGTTCGTCACGGGTTGCCGCAAACGGCGTGGCGACCAGTCCGGCAACGTGCAACCTCCAGGTCGCCGCATCGAGTGGGGCCGGACGATCCGCCATCCAGCTGACCACCGGAAAGGCATTCCCGCTGAAACTTGCCACTTCGCGCGATCCAGTGAAACGTCGCCGGGCGCCTGCCATCCCCAACCCGTCGATGAGTCGCTCCTGGAGGGGCCAGATCAGTGCCGCACCGAGCGCGAACGCCCCCGCGCGCAACGCCTGCCGCCGGGTACGATCCGCCGGACGCAGAGGTCTGGCGCGGATGACCATGTGCACGGAAAGAGCGAGGGTCAGCACGATGCCGAGCAAAATGTGCCAGTTCAGGAGGTTGTAACCGAGGATCACGAGATCGCCGCCGCCGATCCAGGCGATGCCGCAGAGGAGCGTCAGTACAGCCAGCAGGGTTGTCGTCAATCCCGCCCAGGCGCGCGGATCACGCATCCCCGGCAGCATGCGCCTACTAACGCGCACCTGTTTGGGGATCATCAACAGCAGCACCAGGTAGCCGGTCGCGCCGTGCAGCGCAAAAACCCACCACTCCTCCGGTCGCCCGACGGTCAGCGTCCAGAGACCGGTGGCAAAGGCGGCACTGGTTGCCAGCGCCAGACTCCAATCGGTTACTCGCGGTCGCATATGGTTCTCGTGTCTGCCAGCATGATAGCACGGCGCCTCTGTTTCGCAAAGCGGCAGACCTGACCGGCTGGAGCGCAGCCGGTATCCCGGTTGGAATGAGGGGAGGCGAAGGCAGTGCCTTCGCCTCCCCATTAGGTAGACCCTATGTGGGTTACCTGTATAGGCTCGATGCAGCCCCGCAAACCGACCCTTGCAACGCAGGAAGGGAATGCCGAAAGATGCGTCCTGCTGCCATAAACAGCGAATAGCCCTTTTCGTGGTGTGGTGAAAGAATGTAATCCAACATCTAGCGCTCTATCCACAGTTATCCACAATTTGTGCATAACGATGACGATTGTATGACAGATTCGCAGAGTTCTACCGCGCCACAGTACGGAGCACAACGCGCTGCAGTGCTGAACCGAGGTCACTGAACACCTCGACATCTCGCAGGCGTACACCGAGCGCAACAATCGCCTGAGCAACCTCCGGACGCACCCCCACCAGAACAACATTCGTGCCGAGCAGCCGCAGCGCCTGAAAGAGATCCATCAATCCCCGTGCAACGTGCGCGTCAATCAGCGGGACGCCGGTGACATCCAGAATGAGCAGACGGGCGCGCATACGTTCAACCTGTCTGAGCACCTGGCTCTGCAACTGTTGCATCCGCTCCTGATCGAGCGCCCCGATCAGCGGCGCGACCAGCACCTTGCGTCCTAGCGGCAGGACGGGCAGGCTGAGTTCGCGGATCACCTCACGCTGCCCGGCGATCTCTTTCAGCAACTGATCCTGGCGCAGCGTCTGCTGTTCCAGTTCCTGCAGCGTTTGCTGGAGCGTTTCGGTTTGCATCTGAACGCGCAGATCGAGTTCTTCGTTGAGGGTCTGAAGTTCCGCCTTTGCCTGATCGGCGCGCTTGATTTCATCACGCAACCGACGCTGGAGATGGGTATGACCGACACTGATCAGGACGCTGGTCAGCGTGGTGAACAGGGACATCAGCCCGATAACCACAAAGATCGTCGACCGCAGCGGGGCAGTCTCCGGAGGCACCGGCATGGTAAAGATAACCCCCATCCCTGTCAGAACGCCAACGAGTGCAACGATAATCCAGACCGGTCGCAGCGCGGCAGCGGCCATCAGCAGTGGAATCAGCAAAAAAATGGGGATAATGAGCGAGTCGTTGTTGAAGAATGCAGCGCCGGTGAGACCAACTATTGCCATGCTGACGAGCAGTCCCCCTGCCAGATCGACAAAACCCCTCCATGCCAGCACCATCACTAACGTCTGGATGATTAAGCTGGTGGCGACCGAAATAAGAAATCGTACCGAAAGCGATCCGGTAAGGATGAGATAGATCGTCAGCAGAAGCGCGATGATCTGCAACCCGGCTGCCATGACGATGATGTTGAGACCTCTGCGCTGCACATCTTCATCAACATGGTGGATGCGTATCATCTTCGATACATGATGCATGGTGCGTCTTCCTCTCTGAACCATGACATGGACGATGACGAGTATGGTAAGGCAGAGATTGTCGCAATGCAACCCCTCGCTCTGCGCACCTGCGACATGTACCGCTGCTTCGCCATATACCGGGCAATCATACCACACGGTGTCTGTACCGAAAAGCAGGTATGCGATTGCTCCCAGAACGACGGATGTCGCTGGTTGCATCATCGGTGACCGCAGCGCTGCGGTCACATTCAGAATCCCGGTACGGTTACATCCCCAACCCGCGCAGGTAATCGTAACTCATCCGCACGCTTTCAAGCGGCGGGCGCTGACAGACATCCTGCTCGACGATGAACCATTGCGCGCCGGCATTGCGCGCAGCGTTCAGGATCGCGGGGATATCCAGCGTTCCAGCGCCAACCTCGGCGAATGTGCGGCTGCCGGGCGCCATGTCCTTCAGATGAACCAGTGGCACTCGTCTGGCAAACTCGCCGATCAACTGCACCGGATCGACCCCGGCATACGCTGCCCAGTACACGTCGATCTCGAACGCGACATGGCGCGGATCGCACTCGTGCAGCAGTATATGCAGCCCGGTCGTATCACCAAACCGGTGCAGCTCAAAATCGTGGTGATGGTAGCAGAAGGTCAACCCGGCGCGGTTGACCCTTTCGCCAATGCTGTTGAGAACACCCGCCAGCACACGATAGTCGTCGGCGTTGCTGCGACGCTCCGGCGGCATCCAGGGACAGATCAGGTAGGGTGCGCCTAGTGTCTGCATATCTGCGAGAACGGTGTCGAGTTGACTCTCCAGCGCCTGGATCGGTACATGAGCGCCCGATACGATCAACCCGATTGCATCGAGTTCACGGCGCAGTTCCGCTGCACCCATGCCGCCAACGCCGGCCACCTCGACGGCGCCATACCCAATCTCTTTCACCTTCTTCAGCGTTCCAACATAATCGACGGCTGCCAGGTCGCGCAGGGTGTACATCTGGAGCGATAATGGGTTCGTAGCCATACTTAGTATCCTTATGGACTATAATGTGCCCTGTCAATCAATGGTTTCACGTATGGTCAGTTTTGTCAAACGAGTGCAACTATGCATGTGCTGATTGTTGGTGCGGGTCTTGCAGGGTTGACCTGTGGCCGCATGCTCGACTCGCTTGGGGTGCACGTTACGGTTGTTGAAGCCGGTGATGGCATTGGCGGGCGCGTGCGCTCCGACTATGCCGACGGTTTTACGTTTGACCGCGGGTTTCAGGTTTTGTTTGAGGCGTACCCGGCAGCGCGCCGTCATCTTGATATGGAGGCGCTGCACCTGCGCCGTTTCGATCCGGGAGCGATCATCTGTCTCCACGGCAGACGCTTTGTTCTGACCGATCCACTCCGTGATCCGGCGGCAGCCATCGATGCGACGCTCGCTCCGATTGTTCCGCCACTCGATAAACTGCGCATCCTGCTCCTCGCACAGCGCCTGCGCCTTCAGTCGATCGATGCAGTGCTGGCGGGTGAAGACGAAACAACGCTGGCATATCTCCGGTGCGGTGGTTTGAGCGAACAGACGATCAACACCTTCTTTCGACCATTCTACGGCGGTATTTTTCTCGACCGCAGTTTACGCACCAGCGCTAAATGTTTTCGGTTCGACTTCAAGATGCTTAGTGAGGGATCGGCGGCGCTGCCAGCACGCGGCATGGGTGCGATTGCGGAACAACTGGGCGCCCCGCTGCGTGAGCGCGGTCTGCTTCGGCTCCACGCTCCGGTTACCACACTCATCGACGCCGGCGGGCGAGTGACCGGCGTGCGGCTGGCGTCAGGCGAGGAACTGTCCGCTGATGCAGTGGTGGTCGCCACCCCGGCGCCGGAAGCAGCACGGTTGAGCGGTTTGCCCATGCCACAGGGCGCGTTGCAGACGATCACGCTCTACTTCGGCGGCAGTCAACCTGTCTATCAGGGACGCAAGATCGCCCTCAACGCCGCTGCTGATGCGCTGGTCAACAATGCGCAGATGCTCAGCAACGTCGCGCCGGAGTATGCCCCGCCAGGTCGTCACCTGATCAGCGTTTCGGTGCTTGGCGCGAGTTCGCTGAGCGATGAGGACCTCTCCCGCGCGACGCTCGCCGATCTGCGGCGCATGTTTGCTGGTGATGCCGCTGCACTGGCGGCGCTCGAAGGGTATCAACTGCTGCGCGTCTATCGTCTGTCCTATGCCCAGTTTCCCCAGGCGCCGGGTATCCATCCGCTCCTGCCCGACAATCGCAGCGGGCGACCAGGACTGTACTTCGCGGGTGAGTTTACCGAGGCGAGCAGCCTGAATGCAGCGATGATCAGCGGCGAAAAGTGTGCGGCTGCGGTGATGGAAGACCGGCGGGCGCACTGAAACAGTGCACGTCTCTGCACTGTCTGGAGCGTGAGCGGCTCACCTGTGGGCCGCAGGGTGCAGTCTCCGCTCCGTCTGTTGAAGGACGGATAGAACGTTTACGGAATGATGTGTTTCCGACGGTACCGCGCAATCCGCTGTTCCGTCTGCCCCTCGGCGCTGCATCGTCCGAGGGGCAGACGGAACATATGAGCCAACGAACCTTCTGCCGCATTGGAACGCCCCGGCGCGTGGTTTTGGTCTCCCCTCTACCGCACACGGGAGAGGGACAGGGGGTGAGGGCATTCAGGGTGTCCCCAAGCCCTATCTCCTGCACACGCTCGGATGTTCTTTCCGCCCTTGAACCCGCCGGGGACGGGAAGACCACCACCCCAGTCCACCCCCGCTGAGAGCGGGAGTCGCCTGGTCTGCGTGTGGCGGTAGCCGGAGGCGCGCACTCCCAGGGGGCATACCTCTCAGGTGGAGGGTTTTTGCTAGGCCGCTTTCTGATGCGCTTGGTCGTTTGGCGGACGCGCGCCGCGGGGGT
>DAOUBK010000042.1:0-29401 GCA_034432635.1 Roseiflexus sp. | reverse complement strand
GGTCGTCGGTGCCGCTCAGGGTGATGGTGACGCTGCTGATCCCGCTTTCACCGGTGTCGAAGTTGCCGTCATTGTTGTCGTCTTCGTACACGAACCCGGCAATCCGCGCTGCCAGCAGTTCGCCGAAGTTGTTGTTCTCGCCGTTGGTTTCTACGCCGATCGGCAGGGTGATGGCAAAGACATCGTTCCCAACAGTTCCGCCCTGTGTGCCGATCGTGTCTTGCCCGTCCAGGTAGCCGGTCGGCTGGAGTTCCGTCAGCGTATACGTGCCGGGAGGCAGGTTATCGAAGCGATAGAAGCCGGTCACCGTCGTCGTTGCCGTGAGGCTCACCGTGTTGCCGAGGTGATCGGTGCCGGACAGGACGAGAGTGACGCCCTGAATCGGTGTCTCGCCACTATCGAATACGCCGTCGTTGTCGCTATCGACGTAGACGAAGCCGCTCAGACTGTTGCTGCGGATCGTGATCGTGTCCGACGAGTCGACCGGCGTCTGCACCCGCTCGTTCGGATCATCGCCCGGTAGACTGGTGGATTGTGTCACACGCGCGGTGTTGGTGATCGTTGTACCTGGCGCTACTGTATCCGTCAGATTGACGCTGAACGTGAAGGTGACTGTTGCGCCAGCCGCGATCGGTCCGCCTGTGTAGCGGATCTCGCTACCGGTCAGCGTCGGGGTGAAGACCGTCGGATAGTTGACCCCTGCTGTGCCGAAGCCTGTGGTTACAGCGTCGAAATCGGACGGCAGCGTGTCGGTAATGATGACATCGAAGGCGTCCGACGTGCCGGTGTTGGTCACCGTCAGCGTGATTGTGACCGGATCGCCCGCATTTGCAACCGTCTGAACGATATTCTTGGTGATGGTCAGGCGCGGTTCGACAACACGCACCGTTTCGGTATCGGTGAATGTTTGCGTGCTGCTCGCGCCGTCGGTATAGCTCATGGTCGCAGTGTTCGTCAGAATCGTCTGTCCTGGCGGGTTCAACCCGACCATTCCCGGCTCGTCGAGCGCCCGCGCACGCACCACGACCAGGAAGCGGTTATTGTCCGGCTCGTTATCGCCTGTCACCACGACGTCGCCACCAAACGCCAGAGTGACATCATCGCCGCTGCCTGCGCCACCAGTGGCGGTGATGGATGCCGGAACGGTTCCGGCGAAGTCCTGTATCAGCAGCCCGTTGCTCTGCGCTGCTTCGGTGATGACCGTGAAGCCGTCGTAGCTCAGACCGGCAGGCAGATCGTCGATCAACGTCAGGTTGCGGATTGTGCCTTCCGGCAGGGTAATGATCAGCGTGTAACTGATGACCTCGCCGATGGTGATGTCCGCGCCGCTCGTGTGTGCTGCGCTGGAGGCGAAGAGCGCCTTGCCGAACGCGCCCTGCGGAGTGGCAAGCGTGGCGCTGCTGTTGCCGCTTCGGTTGCGCTCGCGGTCGGTTCCGTCGCTCACGCCGTTCGCGTCCGGGCTGAGGTCCTGGTTCGGACCGGGTAGACTCGTATAGGTCAGCACGGCGGTGTTGGTGATGGTGGCGCCGGGCTGGACGCTCTCCCGCAGAACGCCGGTGATCGTCACGGTGACGGTCGCATCGCGTGGCAGCGTCAACGGCGTTGCGGTTGTCAGGGTGTTGCCGACGATGCTGAAGTTACCGGTGATGTTCCCCGATATCGAGTGTGTGGCGATGATATTCGCCAGTGTGATCGGCGCGGTGAGCGATGAGCCAATCGACGCCGGCACGACATCGGTAATCTCCACGTCAAAGGCGTCTGCCAGACTGCGCGCCGTATGGCTCAGGGTGATGGTGTAGGTCACCGCGTCGCCGGCGTCACCGATGGGTGGCGTGACCGCTTTGAGGATCTCCAGTTCCGGCTCGACAATGGTCACCGTTGCGCCGTTTGGATCGATCAGCAGATTGACCGGCGGTTGCGGTGTTGCAGGTATGTCGAACTGCCCGCTGTTCGTCAGCGTCGTCTGGCTACCGCTGAAGCCGCTGTTGCCGGGCACATCGAGCACCACTGCCTGATACCGGATGAAGAACGTATTGTTGCTCGTGTTATTGTCGCCCGGCAGGATGATCTGGTCGAACTCGAAACGCACGGCGGTTCCGTTGAGGAACGACGCGCTGCCGATTGGTGTCACTAACGGATCGGTCGTGTCGCTGAAGACGCCGTTGAACGCAGACGTGCCGGCGCCGGCGGGGTGCCCGCCGGCGAGCGCCGGATCGCCTGCGGCGAGCGTGCCGGTCACCAGCACGGCGCTGCCCGGCAGGTACGCCATGCCTGATGGAACCGTATCGGTAATCACTAGCCCGCTCGTGACCCCTTCCGGCAGACTGACCGCCAGGCGGTAGGTGACGATCTCGCCGATGGTGACATTCGTGCCACTCGTCGAGGGCGCCACTCCTTCAATGACCGACTTCGAGACAACTACCGGCGCAATCGCTGTGGTTGTCACCAATGACATGAGACCGTAATTGTTCAACTGTATCCCGTCGAGATCGCAGGTTGTCGTGCTGCACTCTGGCGGGTTGGGAACATTACTACTGTCACGCTCATCAGTATTTGCGCCGGGGGTGCTGCTCCAGAACATTGCCGCGCGATTGGTGATGATCTGGTTGGTGGTTACCGCACTTGTCAACTCGCCGGTGAAAGTGATGATCACCGTCGATCCGAGCGGCAGGGTGATCGGCACAGTTGTGCGCAGGATGCGATTCGGTCCAACGATTGCGATCTCGAAGTCGCTGCTATCCACGTCGGGCGCGCCGGTTACGCTAACGGCAGCGATTGTTGGGCTGATCAGTTCAGGCGCAATCGTGTCGCTGATGACCACATCGTAAGCAGGCATCTCGCTGCGTGGTGCGCTATTCTCCAGTCGGATCGTATACGTGATCGTATCGCTAGCATCGGCTGCCGCACCGCTCACTTCCTTAACAATGGATGGATTTGGCTCAACAATTGTCACCTGCGGCTCAGTCGGGTCACGTAGTGTCACATTCGTGCTACTGTAGCCATCATTGTAGGTCAGTGCGCCGCCGTTGGAGCGGGTTACGCCGCTCTGGTTGGCTATTGTGTTGGTAACAATCAGGCGCACACGGATAATGAAGGCATTGTTGTTCGGGTTGTTATCATCGTTGATGGTTACATTTCCGAATGTGAAGCGTGCATCAACACCATCTTGCCCAAGCGTGCCGGTGCCGGAGACGGTCAGGGTCGGCGATGCCACCGCTGCCGGATTGCTGAAATCTGCGGTAAGCAGACCGCCGGCCGTTGTGATGATCTGATAGCCAACGCCGTTGAACGACGTATCGAAGCGCATACCGTCGGGAACGACATCGTCAACCTGCACATTGTTCGTTGTTCCTTCCGGCAGAGTGACGAGCAGGTCGTAGAGCACCGCTTCGCCAATAGTCGTGCTGATACCAGACGTACCCGACACGCTGGTGTCATCATCGGAGATCGAACTGCCCTGGAAATGCTTATCGAAAGATGGTTGCGTCAGGCGGCTCAATGCAATCGCGCCGATACTGTAGTTGTTCCGAATGGTATTGTTCGATGGCGACGAGTTGTTGATCGGGTTGGGCACACCTGCTCCGGTTCGCTCGCCATTCTGCATTCCGGCACTCCCCGGATCGGATGCAGAGCCGGTCGGATTGCTCAGGGTGCCGCGCTCGCCGGGGAGACTGGTATACTGCACCCGTGCCGTGTTGGTGATTTGTGCACCGGCAACCGTTCCCGAAACCACCCGCACCGTTGCCGTGACAACGACATCGGTCCTGCCGGAGGTGATATCCTGCACCGAATCAAGCCGGTCGAGGGTGTAACTGATGACTCCGCCGACACCCAGGGTCGAGCCGTTGGTTGCTATGGTGCCGGTCGGTGTTTCGATCTGAACGCCGATAAGTTCCAAGGTTGGCGGCAGTGGATCGTAGACCGTCACATCGAACGCAGTGACCTGATCGACCAGCGCAAACGTCAGAGGGGTTGTGATCGGTGTGCCGGAGGGTGCACTGAGTACCGCAAATGTACGTCCTGTGTTGATCGTTCCACCGGTGACGTACACCTGGGTGCCGTTAATCGCTTCCTCGCGCGAGTCGAACTCAGGCACCCGTTCGAGGTTCATGGTCGGACCGCTGAAACCGGTGACGCGATAGATACCATTCTGGCTCGCAATTGACTGGTTCTTGACGAGGATGCGGGTGCCAACCGGGAAGTTGGTGGGGTTCACGGCTATGCCGTCAATGAACGTCGCGGTTGTGGTGAGTGCACCGCGTCCGAGTGTTCCACCGGTTGGAGTAAATGTTCCGCCTCCCAGGTTGTTGGTCGTCGCTACTGCGACCGTGAGTGCCGGATCGACCTCGCGCCAGTAGATCGGTCCGCCGTTGATCGCCGATGGCAACGGTTCGTCCAGGTAGTAGGTTCGGCCAGCAAATGTTGCGCCCTGCTGAACGAACACGCGGTAACCGGTTGCCAGTTCGGTTGTACTGTCGAGATCGGTGGCGCGATCCCAGGTGCGTGCGCCGGTGAGTGGATCGATGAAGACCAGTGTGTAGACGCCGTTTTCAGACAGGTTCGTTTGATTATGCACCAGAATGCGGTCACCAACGTTCAACGTCACGCCATCAACGGATGCCGGCGCATTGGTGAACTGACCAGTTCCGCCGAGGCCGCCGGTCGCATTGAACCCGGCCCCGGCAATGTTACCGGTAGTAGCAACGCGCACCGGTACGGCCGGCGAGGAGGGCCAGGCAACGCCGTTGGCGAAGCGCAGCGTGTAGGTGAACACGTCGCCTGCATCTGTCGGCGGCGCACTGCCGATCGTTTTGCGCAGGTTGTTGATCTGCGGCTCGACGATAGTGATGCGGTTGACAGCATTCGTCAGAGAAGCCAATCCGACCTGGGCGCCGTTGCGAAAATATCCGAAACTATTGTCGAGTTGTATAGCGCTTTGGTTGCCGGTATTGAAGGTATTGAGCACCTGAGCGTTGAACTCGATGACCACAAACTCCAGGTCATTGTCATTGTCGTTGTTGACAACGTTGCCGAGGCGGAAGTACACATCACTGTTGTCGTTGAACGTATCTGTGTCTGCGCTAACGCCGCTGACCGACGAGACATTCCCGTCGAACGCGGTTCCCTCGCCGATTGCCAGCCCGTTACCGCTGGCGACCGCCAGACTCAACCCGATCACACTATCCTGGTTACCGGACATGTTCAAACCTGTGCTGCTCAACGCGGGAACCTGCGCACCGGCTGCGGTTGAGGTCATGCCGTTCGTGCTGACAAATGCGACGCGCACCGTGTCGTCGTTGATGAAGCGCATCCCGGAGGAAATGTTATCCACCAGTTGCAGGTTCGGCGATGTGCCTTCAGGAATGGTTGCAATCAACCGGTAGCGCACGATTTCACCCGGTACAGCCGCGTTGCCGAAGGCGATGACGGCGTCGATGTCAATATCAAACTGCGATGTGCCGTTGTCGCCGCGGATTTCGAGCCGGGTAATGTTGCGCAGATCGAGGCCCGGCGTGGTGCCAACAGCGATGGTGGTGCTGTTGGGCGCAAGCAGGCTTTGCGGCACAAGCGTAAATGTTGAGAAGTTGAACTCACTGGCGCTGAAGCGCCAGCGCCAGTTGGTACCGTCGGCGTCTTGCAAGTGCACATCAATATTGTTTGCCTGATTTCCAGCAACCTGTCGCGCCGAGAGCGCCAGTGTCGTATGGTTGGAGAGATCAATCGGCGAAGCAAAGGTGATATACCCTCCGCCGCGCTCGGTCGAACTCCCTGAAATGCGGACAAATGTCGGGTATGTAGTGATATTCGCCGATGCATCATCCCAGGTATTGTTGCTGCCGGTGAATTCTGAACCCGGCAGGAAGCCGCCAAACCCGGCGTTGGTGAAATCCGCCAGCACCCGCGGATCGGCGGTATGCGCCTCGGAAGTGGCGACGATCCGTTTTGTCAGCGCCGGTGTAACGATGGTGACGGTTGCCAGATCGTTGCCGGCGTAGTCGTTGATCCCTCCGGAGCCGTTGCGCTCACCAGTGGCGCTGCCGCTGCTGCCGGCAGTTGAGCCGAAGAATCCTCCGGTACCAGTGTTTCCCGGCAGGCTGGTGTAGGTAAAGTTCGCAGTATTGGTTATCGTCTGCCCCGGAATCACCGAAACGCTCAGCGTTGCCGTGTAGGTAATGATGACCGCACATCCCGGCGGAACGCGGGAAACGGTGACATCAACCGTATTTCCCGCGCTGTTGTTTGTCACACCGGTTGCGCAACTGCCGGACGATGATACCGTTACGCTTCCGGTGTTCAGCGTCAGATTGCCGGGAAGGGTATCGCTGAGGCGCACATCAAAGGCGTCGGTTATCGTTGCGCCGGTTGCGTTGGTGTAGGTGACCGTATAGGTGATCACATCGAACGCATCGCCGCTCGTCGGCGTTGCGACCTTGTTGTTCGTTACGTTGCTGAAGGGAATGTTCGGCTCGACAACCCTCAGCGTCACCGGCGACGACGGATCGGTCTCGAACGCGCCAAAACTGGGTGGATTCATGCGCGCAACGACCGTATTGGAGCGCACATCGCCAGCATCGTTCGTATCAGAAGTGTTATTATCGACAATGGCGTTGAATTCGACGACAATGAACTCTTCATCCGCATCATTATCGTTATTCGACAGATTGCCGAAACGGAAGAAAATATCCGTTCCGCTACCGTAAGTATCATTATCAGTCGTTTCCTCGCTAGAGATATTGCTATCATCAAATGTGCAGTTGATGCTTGACGATGGCAAAGTGGACGGATTCAGCACATCTGCTAGGGTCGTTACTCCGGCTGGGTTGATTGCTGGACACGAAACCGGTACAACATCGTATACCCCTGTGCTTGTAATATCGTTATTCGCAATGAAGACGAACCGCGCCGAGCCATCGTTGAGGAAGGTCAATCCCGGTGGGAGTCGATCAACCGACGAGAAAGCATAGACGGAGGCTTCCGGTCCGCCGATGGCAATGCGGAAGCGCACGATTTCGCCGATGGCAACGTTGTTGCCGGAGGTGTGCGCCTCGGAGGTAGCGATCAACGCCTTGCCCGGCGTCACCACCGGTACAGTAAAGGTGACCGAACCGGTAGTGGCATAGTCGTTCAGCGCACCTCCGGGTCCGTCCGTGCCGGTTCGCTCGGTCGAGGCAGCGTTGTGCGTTGAACGCTGCCCTGGATTGCCGTCGAGCGACGTCCAGTTCAGGAAGGCAGTGTTGGTAACCGTGGCGCCGGCAGTTACTGCATTCGAGAGGATACCGCGCACGACAACCGTCACCACGCGACCGGGCGCAACATCGACCGGCGTCGGGTTGCTGAGGGTCCACGATGTTGCATCGCTGCCGGTCAGCGTGAAATCGGCGGTGGTCAGTGCGCCAGCGCTATCGGTGACGCTCTGAACATTCGGGCTGAGTATTAACGAACCATTGCTGAAAGGATTGAGCGGCAGCGTGTCGGTCAGTACCACATCATATGCCGTTCCCTGGCTGGCGGCAGTATGGCTGAACGTGATCGTATACTCAATCTGGTCGCCTGCGTCGTATATGCCGGACGGAAGCGTTTTCGCAATGCCAAGGGCAGGTTCAATGATCGTTACATTGTCGGCTTCAACCGACGTCAGTGCGTATGAACCCTGATCGGGCACATTCCACGAGAACTCGGCACGGTTGTTGCGCTGTGCGTCGCTCTGGTTGGCTCCCGTGTTCAATACAACGGCGCGGTAGGTGATGGTGATTGTTTCGTCAACGGTGTTGTCGTGGTTGCTGTTCGTGATTGTGCCGAAGTTAAAGGTAATGGTCTGTCCACCGGCACCAATGCTTATGTTTGCCGGAGTCGCGCCAATCGTCGGCAGACTGCCACTCAGGGCTGACGAAGCGCTGATCCCTGTCACATCGACAAACGCCAACCCTGCATCGAGGGTGTCGGTGAGGGTTGCGTTTGTCATGACCCCTTCAGGTACGGTCAGCGTTAGCGTGTAGGTGATCAGTTCGCCGACGACCGTCTGCTGGCGGTTGTTGAACGCATCTTCGATTTCGGTGGCGGTCAGGTTCTTTGCGATCACCGGGCGGCGGATCGTGATCTGTGCCGTGTCAGACGGGTCGGGCTGATCATCCACCCCACCGTCGCTGGTAGCGACATGGGTGAGCGTCGCGGTGTTGATAATCCGACGCTCCGGTTCGACGTTATTGCCCAGGGTAACATCGTAGGTGACGATGACCGTATTTGAGCCATTCGTCACAGCAGCCACATTGCCTGTTGGACCGGACGCGGCGCGGCTGAGACCGCCCGACCGGTCATCACGGGTTGGCGCGGTTGTGTTGCCTGCTGTGTAATTGTCGGCCAGCGTTACGCTGAATACTCCGGTGAGGGGATTGTACACAGCGTAGTAATCGCTGATGCCGGCATCAGTCCAGGTGATCGATGTCGTGTTGAGGGTGATCGGTCCAGGTGTGCTGAATGCGCGGTTGGCGTTGCTGCTCAAGCCGCCGAGCACCGCAACCTGATAGCCGCCGGTCAGTTCGGCATTATCGTCGAAATCATTGGCGCGGGTGAGGGTCGCCTGATTGACACCGGGAAAGACGCTCGTTACGACATAGATGCCGTTCTGAGAAGCAACACTCTGGTCTTTCACCAGCACGCGGTCACCCACATTCAACGTCACCCCATCGATGGTGCGTGGTGCGTTGGTGAACTGACCGTTACTCGGAATTGGCGCAAACGTAGCGCCGGTGAGCAGTCCAGTTGTCGCCACGCGCACCGTTCCACTGACAACGTTGCCGTTAAGCATGGTTCCGTCGCCGCGGCGCACGGCGAAATTCGCAGCAGTCAGCGTCGCCGGGCGAATGTAATCGGCGGGGATGGTATCGGTGACGGTTACATCGTATGCATCACCGCGCCCTTCGTTTTGCAGCACAATCGCGTAGCGCACCCGGTCGCCGGCATCCGAGAGCAGTAGCGAATCCGACGCGCCGATAGCGGATGCCTGAGTTGCGGTATAGACTGGCGTTCCGCTGAACGTGGTGGGACCATCGGGCGGATTGAACGTCACCCCGCCAAGGGTCAGACCGGTGTTGTTGTACCCGACAACACCCTTGTTGATCGTGACATTCGGGCGGATCACCTCGAACATCACGATCTCGTCGAAGTACCGTGATCCGGCATTGGTTGAGAATTCGTTGATGCGTAGTTGATTCGTCAGGAACAGATCATTCGCAAATGCAGCATCGGCAACCCGCAGGGTTACCAGCAGATCGATCAACGATGTTCGCCGCCCACCTTCGATGTCGTCATATCTGCCAAAATTGAAGGCGAAACTGTTTCCGGTGGCATCGGTCGTGATGAACGGCGCCCAGGTAATCATATCGCTATTAAGGGTGTTGAATGATGGGTTCGATTGGTAGAAGTGCTGATTGGCATTGGTGGTGCCTTCAAGCACACCGACGAGTGGTCCGTTGGTGATTTCGCGTGCGGTGTCGAAGTCTGCGGCGCGGCTCCAGCTGCCGGAAGCGGCACTGGTCACAACGTAGACACCATTCTGCTGCGCGTTGGTCTGGTCTTTGACCAGCACGCGGTCACCGTCCGCCAGGGTAACGCCGTCAATCGTGGACGGTGCACCGCTGAACGCGCCGATCCCTGTCGCATTGTAGCCGGAGATATTGGCGGTTGTTGCAACGCGCACCGTCGTTGGCGGATTGATCGTTGTTAGATAGGTATCTGTCGGACCGCGGCTCACCATATTTGCGCCAGGAATCGTGCCGGGTAAAGCGGAGGCGTCGAAGAAAAGGCGATCCGGCACGGGGAAGACCGGCAGGGGTGGGAAGTCGATGAACTGAACATTCTCGAAACTACTGATCGGCAGGCGGTACGTCAACCGGTAGGTCACCAGATCGCCTGGCTGCACGCTCACCGGATCACCCAGGTCGGTCGTTGCTCCGTTGAGGGCGTAGATCGTCTTGCTCCGGTTGCCGATCGGCAGTTCAACACGGGCGGCGGTATCATCGGTCGCCTGTCCGATAACCGTTGGCATCGTAGCGTTGATGGTGGTTGTGTCGATCTGCTCACCGCGAATCTGGGGCACCGTGTTCCGCAGGATATCAAGCTGGTCAACCGAGCGGTCGCCAGACGGGTAATCATCGCTGAACTCGTCCTTCACCTCGGTGTAGAAAGTGATGCGCCCTCTGGTCGGACCGAAGAGTGGCGGGTTGTTGTTCTGTGGTGCGCCGCCAGCATTCGGAATATCGCCGCCGACCAGGCGCCCGCTCACACCACGGGCGATCAGTTCCTGCGAAATATCGAAGCGCACATAGGTCGTGCCGCTCGGTGATGGCGCCGGCGTTTGAATAACGAACACCGGACCGGAAGGCGGACTGGTCGGGTCTGAGAGCGGCGTGCTGCGGGTTGTAAAGCGTTCCTGGTAGGTAATGACTCCGGCGCCGCTGAAGGGCGCTGCGGCAATGTCGGTGCGTGAAGGTGAGGCGCCGGTGATATACGCATTCTCGACCCGGAGCGTCGGAACGGTCGAAGGTCCCCCCGATGTACGCACAAACAGGCGCTGCCCATCGGAGATAATATCTTCAAGATAAACATTCTGCACTGCGAAGTAGTCCGACACCTGGAAATCGATATCGTAGCGCAGCAGCGTCGAGCCGGGAATGATCGTGCCGCCGGTTGGGCTCAGCGTGTTGCGGGAGACAGGTGTCACATATTTCTGGGTGGCCAGGGAATGCTGTTGGAGCCTGTGAGCGTTGGGTGGCAGGGTAATCGTAATCGGTGTGGCTGTGTCGCGGGTATCAATGGGTGTCCATGCAGCCGATGCACTACCGGTGTTATTGGCAAAGGTCGAGTCGGTTCCCTGCGGCACGGTTGGCGTCGGAGTGCTCGTATCGCGCGGGATGTAGAACTCGAACTCAAACGATGCGTCAATACCCCGAACGCCGATTTTATCGCCAAGTGTATAGATCAGTGTGCCGCCGGGTGCAGCAGGCGTCGCCGTGCCTGAGAGGTTCGCCGGATTGAAGACAGGGGTCGGAACACCGGGAGTGTTGTACAGAAGCGCACTCATCTCCGCAGCAGTGTTCCCGGTGATGCGCATACTGCTGGCCAGCACGTCGGTGATCTGAAGGCCGGTTACGGGCTGACCCTCGGCAATATCGACATCGAGGCGGTAGCGCCGTGGATAGTTGCGTCCGGTCGCGGTTTCATCCTCCGGTCCTAGGTAGGTCTTCGTCAGCGTCCAGAGCGTCGGCGTGACGTCGGCATCGGATGGCGTCGCCTGGCGAAGGGGCGGATCGATGCCGGGATTATCGAGCGGATCGGCGCCGTAGCGGAAACCGGCAACCGCCGTTACCGGCAGCGGTGTTCCGAGATCCGCCAGATTACTGATCCCCAGCGACACATCGATCGGCGCTGGCGGCTGAGTATTGGTAAAACTACCGAACGGCAGGGTCAAGACAACAATCGTATCGCCGTTCTGGAAGCGCGTGCCATAACCGGGAACTGGCAGCGCCTGCCCGGTCAACGGATGGACGTATGTCGATCCGGTAATCGGGATCACTTCTATCCCTGGTAGCGGTTGCCCCACATACGTCGCCCGCATACCGGTTGCCACGAGACCATCAAAGGATGGAGCGCCATCAGGACCAGTGGTATCGAGAAACAGGTCAATGTAAGGACCGTAACCGGTCTGATCGCCGGTACCGGTGCTGGCATTGTCGAACGTAACGGTCAAGGTCACTGGCTCGCCGACAAGGCCGATAGCATTGTTGACTGTTGCAACCGGCAGCGGATTGCCGCCGGCGAAGACAGGGTTCGACACAAGCAAACCTAGGCTTGCGAGTGCAAGTATGATGAGCAACGATGCAAAACGTGGATGGCGATGCATGGCCGTACTCCTTTTGGGCAGAAATGTACTGATTGCGCGGAAGGTAAAAATCAGTTATTCAATAATTGATGTGTTTCGTACAAAGTATATGCATCGTCTGTAACCCAAACATACCAAAACAGGATCGAGACAGTAGCGGATTCGATCGCGAACATCCGCATTTGCCGATGTGAAAGAGAGGGCAGGACGCCCACACGCACAGAGGCGCAAATCGCGTTTACCGGCACTCCTGCCTGCGGTCGCGCGCGTAGGGGATGGGGCCTGGGGATGCCCTGGCGGCCCTTACCCCCGGCCCCTCTCCCGCGTTGCGAGAGAGGGGAGACGAGCGACCTGCGCTGGGGCGTCCCGATGCGGCAGAAGGTTCGTTGGACCCGTATGTTCTATCCGTCATTAAGCGTATACGGGCGCGGACGCCCGCACTCCCAGGGGTGGACGCCCTCTGGTCACCTGTCGTCCCGCGCGACCCGTGCTGCCTGCCGGTTGCCCGACATTGATTTTGGTCGCGCGGCGTTGCTACTAGACCCGTGCCGAAATAAATTGTGGCGAACCTGTCCGGTTGCTCCGCGCCGGGATGAGGTTCGGCGAGTGCTGATAGTTCGGGGTAATGCGGTGGGAACGGGCGCATCGTCTGCACGCGAAGATGCCTTTGCTCCCCGCACGAACAAGATGCAGCGCTACTTGGACTACAGATACGAGTGAGCAGATTGCCAGGACCGGCGAGGATCAGTGAAGGTACTGCCTCTGCTTGCTTGATGTTGCGGTCTATCAGGTGAGGTGGCGTTTGAAGAAGGCGATGATCCGCTGTCGCGCGTCGTGCGCCGATGGTTCGTGGTATCCCGTTTGCGTCATGCGCCAGGCGATTCGCATCAATGCGGGAAACTCGTGCGGATCGTGGTCGTTGAGAAAGGCGTGACCGGCATCGGGGTACTCTTTCACGTCGTGCTCGATGGCAAGAGTTGTCAACGCCTGTTCGAGACGTTGCGCTGCGCCACGCAGGGTGATATCCTTTGCGCCGTAACTGGCGACAATCGGGCACGCCCCGGCGAGAACGTGCTCGATCTCTTTCGGCAGGATGCCATAGTTGACGCTCGATGCCGCAAACCTGTGATCTGGTGCCAGCAGTAGGGCAAATCCACCGCCCATGCAGAAGCCGATCACACCGATACTGCTGGTGCAATCATCGTGCTGTGCCAGCCAGTCGCGCGCGGCTGCGATGTGGCGAAACATTATCCCCTGCCATGTGAGATAGTCGCGGATGATCAGGCGCAGACAGGTGATCACCGTGCCGCCGTCGAAGAGATCGGGAGCAATCGCCAGAAACCCTTCGCTCGCCAGCCACTCCGCCTGCTGGCGAGTGTCGCGCCGCATCCCTAGGGCATCGTGAATAACGACGACGCCGGGCCAGGGTCCGCTGCCGTTCGGTGTGGCAAGATATGCGTTCAATGCCCCATCTGGCGCAGGAATAACAACGTCTGCCATGGCGCAGTCCTTTTCTCCGGTTGAATGTGCCTGGAACGATAGTATACATGGAGCGTCACATCACATTTGCGTATGCACTGCTGGCTCTAGCGGTGCTGGTTGTACTGGTCGGTCTCGCAGTCGGTAACCGCCACGACACATGCAACCGTATTCCATTGCCGTTGCGCATGCTGTCGTCGTTCCTGGTCTGGCTGGCAGCGCTGCTGTTGTGGCGCGGTGCAATGTCCGTGTTGCGCCAGCCGGCGAAACTGGCGGCTGCTGGCATGGGGTGTGGATTTCTGGGTGACCTGATCATGGCGCGGCTCATTCCGTTGCCGCATCACATCATCTTCGATATGCTTGCCTTTGGCGTCGGGCATGGGTGCTACATTGGCGCCACGACGCACTACCTGGCGCGGCGCGATGCGCTGAAAAAACTGCCGTTGCCGCTGCTGGCAGGCTGGATAGTCGGCGCTGCGGGGTGGTACGGCGTCGCGCGCAATCCTGCGCAGCCAGGTGTGCTGAACCGTGCAGTGCTGGCATATGCGTTGCTGCTCGCCTCAATGAGTGGAATGAGCGCCGCACTGGCAGTGCACGATCGACAGTACCTGTCGCTTGCTCTCGGCGGTGTGCTCTTCTTCGTATCCGATCTCATCCTGGCAGGGGACCTTTTTCGCGATCTCTTCTTCCCCGGCATTGGCGACGTAATCTGGCTGACCTATCTCACGGGGCAGGGCTTGATTGTTACGGCGCTAGGGACTGGTCAGGAGGCGCAGGTGCTTCCATCAACCGACGCAGAGCGCGAATAGCAACACGCATGCCTTCCACGCGACTCGGCCTGCCCGCAGCATCTATAGCCTGCATATGCGGCTCGATAGTAAGATACCCGCAGTACTTGCGCGCGCGCAGGGCTGCCAGCAATGCCGGGATGTCACCATCCCCCTCACCCGCCGGGCGCACGCTCCTATCGGAAAAAACCGCGTCTTTGATATGAACGTGAGCAACAAAGTCAGCGAGGAGCGGCCAGGCGTCGCGCATGGGGTGAATGCCGCACTGGACGAAATTGGCGGGATCGAAGGCAGCGCGCAGAGCGGGTGATCCAACCGCGGTGAGTAGATCGTGACAGCGTGCGGCGGTATCGCCGTAGATGCCACTTTCGTTTTCGTGAACCAGCATGATCCCTGCGAATGTCGCGCGATGCGTCAGCGCCATAGTGCGTTCGATCACTTCATCACGATAGATATGCACTTCATCTGCGGCGAGGTAGAAAGAAAAGATACGCACGATGTGCGTACCGAGCGCCTCGGCAGCGACAATCGCGCGTTCGAGGCGATCCAGTTCGAAAGAACGCGGTGCAGTGATTGGCGATTTACCGATCGGGCTGCCAATCGCCGACACGACGAACCCGCGCGCATCGAGCAATTCACGAATGCGATGCAGATCATCGGGCGCCAGATCGATCACGCTCCTGCCCCAAACTTTGCGTACTTCGAGCGCTCCAACCCCCTCAGCCTGAAGCAGGTCGAGTTGTTGGTTGAGGTCGTCCGCAATTTCATCGCCAAAGGCGCTCAGACGAAAATGAGTAGTCATACTGTTCCTTGGTGCCATTGTGCGCGCATAAAGGCAAGCGCAGCCGGCGCTTGTTCTGCCAGGTTCTCCCAGGCGCATTCAGCCGAGATGCGCGCATCGTAGCCAGCGTGGCGCAGCACACGCATAAAACCGGTGTAGTCATACCCAGGCGTGTCCGGTGAGCGTCGTCCACCGCCGGCCACGTGAACATGCACGACGCGCGGCATAGCGCCTGCAACCGCATCGAGCGGCTCGCGTTCGACTTCGATGTGATACAGATCGGCTAACAGATGAACCTGCTGCAACCCTCGCTCACGAAGAAACGCGGCGCACTCGCCGACCGTATTGAACACATTGCACTCATGGCGGTTGAGGTTTTCGAGCGCCAGCGTGATGCCGCAACGGGAAGCTTCCTCACCGGCGAGTGCGAGCGCCTCGGCAAGCTGGTCGAGCGCCCGCTCGCGCGACCATCCATCAGGGATGCGACGGGCAGCACCGCTGCCAAGAACGACGACAGCGGCGCCAAGTGACCCCATCCGGCTGAAAGCGCGTTGCAGGTAGGCGCGCAGCCTGTCACGATCGGCGTGTGGTCCGCAGAGCGGGATCTCAGCGGGCACGAGAACGTTGAACGACTCAGAGCGGATGCGGGCTACCGCGATGGCGCGCAGTACTGGAGCAGCAGCGGCATCATCGTCGAACGGTAATACTGCGCGTGCCGGTAATTCGCAAAAATCGAAGCCAGCAGAGGCAACGACCTCGATCTGATCGGGAGTAGTGCAAACGCCAAATCGCAGGATATACCTCCTTGAAGGTACAGCTGGTGCAGCAATGCTGCGCCTTGGGTGCTTCATCCGGGGCGCACCGGTTTGCCTTCGCGCGCCGATTCGTAGATCGCCAGGACGACTGCCAGTGCACGCCGTGCTTCTGAACCAGAAACCAGCGGTTGACGCTGTTCACGGATTGCAGCCACGAAGTCCGCCATGATGCGGGTGTGTCCGATGGCGCTGATCCCTGTCGGTCGAGCGCCGGCGCCCGCCTCCTGATGGCCGCTGCCCGAGATGACGCGCAGCGACGCCGGAGGTAGGTGATCCGGCGTTTCCCAGCGCACAATGGCTTCACCTTCGATCTGCACGCCGCCCTGTGTGCCATACACCTCAACCCGATGAGGAAAGCCAGGAGCGGCGGTGGTGGTGGCGGCGATTGCGCCCAATGCGCCACCAGCGAAGCGCAATGCGGCACTGGCACAGTCTTCGACCTCAATCGCGCGTACCAGCATCGCGGTGTGCGCCTGCACCTCGATCACGTCGTCACCCATCAACCAGAGCAGGAGATCGATCAGGTGAATGCCCTGGTTCATCAGTGCGCCGCCGCCGTCGAGCGCCCACGTGCCGCGCCATGCTGCCGAGTCGTAGTACGTCTGGGTGCGCAGATAGGGGATGGTAACGACACCGAGGATGGGGCGACCGAGGGCGCCAGCAGCAATGGCCTCGCGTGCAGCACAGAAATCGGGGTCAGTGCGGCGCTGAAGCGCAACGCCAAGGCACACCCCGGCGGTGCGACAGGCATCGGTCAGCGCGTCCGCATCGGCGAGCGAGATTGCCAGCGGTTTCTCGACCAGCACATGTTTGCCTGCTCTGGCGGCGGCAATACCCTGCCCGGCGTGCTGTCCACTCGGCGTGCAGATGCAGACGGCGTCGATGTCATCACATGCCAGCAACGCAGCGACATCCGGTTCAACCCGTGCATTGAAGGCGTTGGCGAGAGCGGCTGCCCGTTCGGTATGACCGGCGCAAACCGCCACCAGGCGTGCACCAGGGGTTTGCGCAATCGCCTGCGCATGGTACTGTCCGGCAACTCCAGCGCCGATGATGCCGAAACGGATGGCTGCATCACTCACAGCGTTCGCCTCCCTGATTTGAGATCATCGAGCAATGCATCATACGCCTGACCGTCGAGGGGGAGTGAAACCGCCTGCCCGGTCACACCAGACAGAATGATAGCATTTGCCAGTTCGAGCGACATCCGCGCTTCACGGGCATCACAACGCGGGCGCCGCCCTTCCGCAATTGCCTGTGCCAGATCGAGGTAGACCGCAGCGTGTCCGCCGCCATCGCCAGGCAGGTGGAGCGTTTCGGTGGAGATCTGTGGTTGACTCCACATCTCACGCACCGTTGTGCGATACTCACTCAGCGGCATGGCAAAACGGTGAATCGTCAGATGATCGAGGACGATCACGAGTGCGCCACGGTCGCCGACGATCTCCATACGACGTTCAGAACCGGCTTCGACGGTGCTGAAATAGACATAGCCGGGAGCGCCGTTGGGATACTCCAGCAGCGCGTGGGCAACATCTTCGCACTCGATCGCATGACCCTGCACCCGAACCCATCCCCACACCTTCGCCGGTGCGCCGGCCAGGTGGCAGAGCAGGTCGAGCGGATGCGGACCCTGATTCATCAGAACCCCGCCACTCTCGCCGCGCCACGTGCCGCGCCAGGCAGCCGAGTCGTAGTAGAACTGCGTGCGAAACCAGGGTTCGATGCAGAGCACGTGCACCAGATTGCCGGTTTCGCCCGCTTCGATCAGCGCACGGGCATGTTCGATGACCAGACGAAACCGTTGCTGAAAACAGACCGCCAGCAGACGCCCGGCACGGTCAGCAGCAGCGATCATCGCATCCGCTTCGGAGACGCTGACTGCAAGCGGTTTTTCGACCAGCACATGCGCCCCGGCTTCGAGGCAGTCGATCGCCAGAGTGGCGTGAAAGGGATGCGGTGCGCAGATGACCGCAACATCGGGGCGAACCGTTTCGAGCATTGCGCGGTGGTCGGCGAAAAATGGGCACCCGACCTCCTGGGCGCGGGCTGCGCCTCGTTCGACGGCGACATCTGCCATTCCGACGATTGATGCACCTGGAAGTTGGGTAAGCGCTTTCAAATGGCTCGCAGCAATACCAGCGGCGCTACCGATGATCGCGAAGCGGAGATCAGGGAGTGGGGGATGGGTCATCATACACGATTATCCTCATGAAAAGCATGCTGCTGTATGATAACCCAACGCACGCTATTTGTCAACCGCGAGCGTTGTGATCCGGGTATTCTGGATAGGGCTTTCCGACCTGATCAACCATTGTCCGGCACGTGGCGGCGCAGTTCATCCAGCCACACCTCCGCCTCGGCATCGCTGGGTGCGCGCCAGTCGCCACGCGGCGAGAGCGATCCGCCGGAACCGATCTTCGGACCGTTTGGCAGCGCCGAGCGTTTGAACTGACTGGTTTTGAAGAAACGGCGAAGAAAGACCTCCAGCCAGTGCCGGATGGTTGCCAGGTCGTACTGGCGATGCTCTTCTCCTGGCAGCTCTGGGGGCCAGTTGCCGCGCGACGCATCACTCCATGCATTCCACGCCAGAAAAGCCACCTTGCCCGGTCGAAAGCCGTAGCGGGTGATGTAGAACAGGTTGAAATCCTGCAATTCGTATGGACCGATGATCGCCTGTGTGCTCTGTGCCGGACGGGAATGATCGGCGTCGCCGGGAGGGATCAGTTCGGGTGAGATCTCGGTGCTGAGGATGGATCGCAGGATAGCGCTGGTTGCATCGTCGAACTGACCAGAGTCGGCGACCCAGCGAATGAGATGCTGGATGAGCGTCTTCGGCGCCGATGCATTGACATTGTAGTGCGACATATGATCGCCAACGCCATACGTTGCCCAACCGAGCGCCAGTTCGCTCAGGTCGCCGGTGCCGACCACCAGTGCGCCGTGCATGTTCGCCAGACGGAAGAGATGTGAGGCGCGGTCGCCAGCCTGGACGTTCTCGAAGGTGACGTCGTACACCGGTTCGCCGTGCGCAAAGGGATGCCCGATGTCGCGCAGCATCTGCATACACGACGGACGGATATCGATCTCACCTGCCGTCACGCCGAGCGCACGCATCAGGCTGCGCGCATTGGCAAGGGTGATGTTGCTGGTGGCAAACCCCGGCATGGTGTACGCCAGAATGTTGGTGCGCGGCAGGTTGAGGCGATCCATCGTGCGTGCTGTGACGATCAGGGCGTGGGTGGAGTCGAGACCGCCCGAAACGCCGATCACAACTTTTTCGATGCCGGTGCTGATCAGGCGTTTCATCAAACCGTGAACCTGGATGTTGTAGGCTTCGTAGCACCGTTCATCACGGCGTGATGGATCGCCCGGCACATAGGGAAACCGTTCAATGATACGCTGGAGCGGCACTTCACCCGCAGGGATATCGAAGGTGAACGGAACATGCCGCATGGCGTGCAGGCGATCACGATGATCGCCGATCGCATCGGCGAAACTGGTTGTGCGCATCCGTTCCTGCACGATCCGCTCCAGGTCGATGTCGGCGGTAATCATCTGCTCATTGTCGGCAAACCGTCCGGTTTCCGCCAGCAGTTCGCCGAGTTCGTAGATCAATGCGTGCCCATCCCACGCCAGATCGGTGGTCGACTCACCCGGACCGGCGGCTGAGTAGAGGTAGGCGGCGATACATGTGCCGGATTGAGCGGCGCACAGCATGTGCCGGTAATCGGCTTTACCGATAGTGATGTTGCTGGCGGACAGGTTGGCGAGGATTGTCGCGCCTGCCAGGGCAGCGAAGGAACTCGGCGGCACAGGAACCCACACATCTTCGCAGATCTCAGCATGCAGCGCAAAGCCGGGCACATTCCCGGCAGTGAAGATCAGATCGTTGCCAAACGGTACGGTTGCGCCTGCGAGCGTGATCGTCTGTCGAAGTGCATCACGCGCGGCGCTGAAGTGGCGCTTTTCGTAGAACTCCCGATAGTTCGGGACGTAGCTTTTGGGAACGACACCCAGGACCTGTCCATGGTAGATGACGATTGCACAGTTGTACAGTCCACTATCGATGCGCAATGGCGCACCAACCAGAAGCACAGGCGTCAGCGTGCGGCTGGCGTCGATCAGGCGGTTCAGTGCATCCAGAACGCCCTCCAGCAGCGCGTCTTGCTGGAAGAGATCGTCGCAGGTGTAGGCGGAGAGACCGAGTTCGGGGAAAAGCGCAACGGCAGCTTTGGCGGCGCTGGCGCGCTCAGCCAGGGCGATGGTGCGGGCAACGTTGTACGCTGGATCGGCGACGCGCAGGGAAGGGATGCATACCGCGACGCGGATGAAGCCATGCGTGTAGATTGAGTTGAACGGTCGCATGAGCGTTTCCCTTTCGGTATCGAATCAAGACCGGTCGAATTGGTGTCAGTATAACACTTTCTTGCAGGATGCGGAAGGCGTTAAACGTTGGAACGTTGAACGTTGGAGCGTTGGACGTTGAACGTGGAACGTTGGAGCGTTGGAACGTGGAACGTGGAACGTGGAACGTTGGAACATTTCTCAGCCCTCTTCGGATTCTCAGTTCCCGGTTCTCAGTTCCCGGAACCCCTGTATAATACCGGCATACCCATACGCAGGGGAGGAGACATATGCGGATTGCAATTGTATCGGATATTCACGACCATATTTCGCGGCTGGCGACAGCGCTGGAACGGGTACGCGACGCGGATGTACTGATCTGTTGCGGCGATCTCTGTTCGCCGTTCATTATGCGGCAGTTAGGCGAGAGATTTGCCGCTCCGATCCACATCGTCTTTGGCAACAACGACGGTGACCTGTTTCGTCTGACCGCCACGGCAGCCAGATTCTCGCAGATCACGATCCATGGCGCATTTGCCGATCTCGATCTCAATGGACTGCGAGTGGCTGTGACGCACTACCCGGAGATAGCAATGCCGCTGCTCGAGAGCGGGCGGTATGGACTGGTGTGCTGCGGACACAATCACCAGTACAGCGTGGTGCAACGCGGCGCGGTCACGCTGGTCAACCCCGGTGAGGTGATGGGTGAACTCTACGGCGCTGCCACCTGTGCCGTGTACGATAGCACCACTGGAGATGTCACACGGTATGATCTTTAGGGTCTGGATGAGACGACACACCTGGCACAGATGAAGCGACACTCCCGGCACAACGGTTGATCGTTCGCATTGCCTTGGCGAGAACTGATCAACCGTTGTGTGCCTGTTGTCCGGTTTCGGTGAGCACACGCGCAACCAGGTCTAGAAAGTCAGCCTCGAAGCGTTGTCGGGTAAACTCCAGCGCGCGCACCACGCTGCGTTGCGCCAGGCGTGCATACAACGGACGAGGGCGACTGAAACGAGCGATATGTTCTTCGATGCGCGGCAGTAACCGGCTCCAGGTGTATCGCTCGACGACATAAGCTCTGCCACGCGCACCGAGCATCGCCGCATGTTCATTATTCGCCAGCAATGTGTCAACCGCCGCCCGAAAGTCTTCATACGAACGAACTGCATACCCACCGCCACTGCGTTTGACGTGGCCATTGGTGACCGCACAATCTGCATGCACGATAACTGGTCGACCCTGGAGCCACGATTCCATCAAGACAAGCGAAAAACTCTCGTTGAGCGAAAGTTGACAGAGCGCCAGCGCGCCAGCAAAGGCATCATTGAGCACGTCACGGGGAAGCATTCCCAGTACAACAATGTCGTCGCGAGAAGGGGGGGAAATATTGCCTGTTCCGCTCAATGCAAGTGTCAGCGCTCCCGGTCGTTCTACTTTGTAGCGAATGAAATAGTCGATCAGCAGAGGAACGTTCTTGCCATACTCAAGGCGACCGGCGTAGAGGAGAAATGGCGCCGTTATTCCGCTATGTTCGCGGAAACGATGCGGGTTACCCGGTTCTGGTTGATCGGGGAAGCCAAACCCCAGACATGCCCGGTACGGATTGGTCACACCAAGGACACGAGTTGCGAAAGCTTCTTCTTCTTCGGAGTTGAAGAAGATTGCTGCTGCCTGTTCGAGCATTGAACGAAAGATGCTGAGGCGCGCCAGTGGTTCGTCGTGCAGACATGGAATAAGAATGGAACGCTCCGGCGCCGTTTGGATGGTCCAGTAACTGGTTCCAAAGAGATAGGGGATGACGAGCAGACAGGCATACTCCTGCGCGTGTCGAGCGATAAATCGTTCGAGATCAACGCTGCGCAGATTACGCTCCATGAACCGTTGTTCTTCGACAAAGCGGGGATGTTTCCCCGCTTCCACCTGCTCTCGCATGGCGTGGAACCAGCGATCATCGGTGATGGTGGTGCGGAAGCGGCGGATGGTTACTCCGTTCACATAATCGACTCCTGGTGGCACGTGGTCGCCCCAGTGCGACATATCGACGGTTGTTGTGGTGAGCGCCTCAACCGTGTAGCCGCGCGCGGCGAGTTGTTTCGCCCATTCCCGAATGCCCTGTTCGGCGCCGCCCAACACTCCAAAGCCGTAGCGGGGTGTCACAATACCAATCTTACGCTGACGCAGCGCTGCTATCTCTTCCTCTGTCGCCGGTGTCAGTCGTCCAAATCTCGACACATCCCAATGATAGCCGGGATGGGGGAGGTCGTCGAGCAACCGACATATCTGGTCTGCCAGATCGGTGACATTGTCGGGCTCGAACAGCAAACCAGCCTCGCCAACTGTTTCCGGTAGCGCCGTCACACGGGTTGCGACAACCGGGCGACCGTGTGCCATTGCCTCAACAACCGGCATGCAGAAGCCTTCGTGGATACTGGCGGTCACGAAGACGGCACAGGCGTGGTACAACCGATCAAGAGTCGCATCGTCAACCTGCCCTGTGAACTGCACATATGGTGCAACACCGAGTTCGTGCGCGCGCGCCGCGACTTCGCGCACATACTGCTGGTACACCAATGGACGGTCATCACCAACCAGCAGCAGCTTCGTTTCGCGGTGACGCTCCACAATTGCGGGCAATGCTTCGATGAGCATATCGACACGCTTACTGCGCGCCATACGACCGACGTAGAGGAGCACATGTCTGTTGTGCAAACCGAACCGTTCGAGCAGGTCACCATCAGGAGCGCCGGAGAGGGTTGCGTGCGTCACGATCGGGTAAGCCATCTGAATGACGCGCTGCGGGTCAATCATGCCAGTCGCTATCAACTCTGCACACGTGAAACGACTATGACCGATAGCATAATCGGCGTGTTGAACCAGAGAGAGTTGGGCGACTCCGCGTACGATCCTGGCGTAGTAGTCTGGCGACTCGACTCCCCAGATGTCGGGTGGTGTAATACCGTGGTAGTCGAATATCACAACGCCATGACGGACATCCCGTATCAACCCGGCAAGGTCGTAAAAGACAGGATAATGCAGAATAATCAGGTCGGCGCGATGCAGGTGTTCGATGGCAAGGGCATGGTACTCGCCTGATATGCTGCGGTTGATGGCGACGACCGCAAGGAGAATATCGGTTGGTAAACGCCGATCGACATGTTCTGCCAGTATTACGACTCGATAACCTGCACTGCGAAGCATCTGGATCTGGTACAGGATATATCCTCCAATCGCGTCATACGCAGCGACGCTGACGCTCAGAACAACTGCACGCGGCGCTGTATCGAGAACATATTCAAGATCGACGCAGAGCGGCGAAACGCCATATGTACTGAACCAGTCGATATATTCTTCCACCAGGCTGATCTGCAACTGCCACACGCCAGGCTGAGGAGGAGGATCGATCCGCAATGCGATATGGGCGTGTTCGCCGGGAAGAATGTCTCGGGGAATGGCTGACCGATGAAGTCCGGCGATGCGTGCTCCTGATTGATTGACCCACCGATACCCCAGACGTATTGGATGTGCGCCGGCGCTGCGCCATGCAATGCGCCCGATATTGTGCACATCCACATTAATACGAAAGGATTCGCTGATGTCCAGACGATGCGGTGGCGAGTCGAGCAACGTGTAATGTGCAGCCAGCAGAGCCGGTTGAGCCGTCAACAGGTTCTCGATGTCCGCCAGACGCGCAGTGATCCGTCGATGCGAACTCGTGATCAGTTCGTGTTGCAGATCGAGGAACAGACGTTGCACTGCGGCTGTTGCTTCGGATATATTCTGGTCTGTCTCACGCCGGATATTCCAAATATGTGGAAGGTCTGCAAGCGTTTTATCGTATGCCCAGCGCAATGCGCGTTTTTCAGAAGGTTGTTTGAGGCGTTCAATCAAGTCACGTTCCGCCTGTGCGAAGGGACCGGTTATCTCATCAAGCGCATATGTTTTCAACACAAAGCGTAGCCGACCCCGATGAACGAGTGCGGTACGAGTCAGGTTATCCCGCTGTGATGTCGACTCTCGATGGATGAGCGTCGCCTGCGGTTCGTAGCGGATCAGATAGCCTGCGCGACGCAGGCGCACGCAGAGATCGACGTCCTCGAAATACGCCGGGGTGTACCCTTCGTCGAACAGACCAATCCGCTGTAATGCCGCGCTTCGGAGCGCCGCGGCAGCAAAGGTGACAAAGTTGACGTTGCGTGGTGTGTCATACTGCCCCTGGTCTGGCTCGTCCCTTCCAACGTGGCGCGACAGCGCCAGGGGCCAGTCGAGGGTAAGCCCGGCATGCTGAAGCGTTCCGTCGGGGTAGCGGATTTTGCATCCCACTGCGCCAACTGCGGGATCGGCGAAAGGTGCAAGCAGAGCGCCGAGCCATCCCGGATCGACCAGTGTATCCTGGTTGAGCAAAACGATGACATCAGGCGGGGGGGTCTGATCGAGTAGTGCGCGGATGCCGATATTCATGCCACCTGCATAGCCCAGGTTGCGCGGATTCCGGATCAGCAGAAATGCAGGAAAAAGGGCAGCAACCTGATCCGGCGTCCCATCCTGCGAGTCATTGTCCACCACCACCACCGTGTCAGGCGCCGGATTGAGCTGGCGTACCCGTTGCAGGCAGGCGATGGCTTCCGCGCCGCCATTCCAGGTCAGCACGACGACCGCACTACTCATGCCGTTCCTCAACGAAGGTGATACGATCCACATCCACCATCTGCGCTTTGGTGCGTGGCAGTTGCAGAGGTTGCTCACTGTAGAGCGCAGCGCGCAGAAACTGGTCGGCTTCTTCCAGACCAGCCATGTGTTCGGCAATGTCGCGCATTTGTTGCGCCAGCAAACGAACCGCTGCGGTCAGGCGAGTAATCTCATTGGCGAGGTGATCCTGATATTCAGCCGTCGCATACGCGGCACGGATCACGGTGGCGTTGTGATCGCGCTGACGGGCAATCAGCGGTGCGAGCAGGGGCCAGATGATGCGTTCCAGTGCCATGTTCCGCACTTTTCCCACTACCCCTCGCGCCGGCGGCGTCAGTTGATCGAGACGCCAGCCTACTTCGAGTGCCTGCAATGCGCGATTGCGCTGTTCTTGAAGCAGTTGCCGCCGGTCACTACGCTCCTCTGTCGGAGGCGACGGTTCAGCCGGGATGTTGCGTTGACGAAGGACAGCGCGTGGCTTGCGCACCGGCGCTGCTTCGAGGAAGCGAGCGATCGGTCGCACGACCTTTGTCCAGGTATAGTGTGGCGCAAGCGCGCGCGCCCGTTCTGCGAGTTCGGCGTGTCGGGCTTTGTCGGTAAGCAGGGTGATGAGCGCCTGCGCTACTGCTGCGATGTCTTCCGGCGGCGTCACGAGCGCAAACCCTTGTTCGCGCGCCAGCGCAGCGGCAGGATCGCCATCACTGAGAACGGCAGGCACCCCGACCCACAGGTAGTCGAGTACGCGCGACCGGATTGCGGCATACGCCATCTCGAGATGCCGGCGATGCAACGAGATGGCAACCGTCGCATCGAGGAGCAGATTGGCGCGGTCGGCATACGGAACCCATGTTTCATAGAAGAAGATGTGGCGCTGCCACAATCCCAGTTCTTCTGCCAGGCGGCGGGTTGCTTCCGGCATACGCGTGGATGCTGCACCGCCGGGATGGTTCCCTGCCATACACACCAGGCGTGCGTCTGGTACGTGAGCGATCACCTGCGGCATTGCCCGCACCAGGGTCAGTGGATCGAGCCAGTCCCACATTCCGCTGTTCCAGAGGATAACCGGATCGTTGTCGCTGATGCCGGGGATCACGCCGTGTATGCCAGGACCGGTGCGCAACGGAGGGGTTGCCGGCAGTCCGAACGGCACAACGGCGATCAGGGAGTGCAGCAACGGATCGGCATCGACACGCTCCGGCGTGACTCGACCCGCAGCCATGAGCGCCCCAAGGTACAGGTCGCGCTGGCGTTCGGTTGCACAGAGAAACAGATCGCCGGACGCGAGTTGCCGGTTGAGCAGATCGATGTCGCGGCGAGCGCGATCTTCACGTTCAACCGGCGATACATGACGGAACAGTTCGATATGCTCGAACAGCGTCGGATCGTACAGATCGAGGATGAGCGGCTGAGACACTTCGGCAAGTTCGGGATGCGCTTCGAGCAGAAAACCGTTCGCCAAGACGACATCCGCCTGGTTGAGGTAGCACGCAAGCGAGGAGGCATCTCCTTGGGTAAAGCGACCGGTGCGGATCCCCGGCGCAGTCAGATCAATCGGGTACGGTGCGATCAGCGTGATTGCTGCACAGGATGATAACGCCCGCGCCATTTCCCAGGCGCGGATGCCCGGACCTGCCATCCGCTGTCCGACGACATCATGGCTGATGATCAGGAGACGAATCATGGATTTCTCACAGGCAACTACCTTCCACCGGTCAGGAGACGCAACAGGCGCATCACCCGCCCGTGTTCCAGGCGATGAATGAGGTCTTCGAGATGCCGGATGTGTGCATTCTTCCGTGTGAGTTCCGCTTCGAGGCGGATCGCGTAGGCGCGACGCTCTTCCGCAAGGCGTTCGGTGTCTTCCTGCGCTGCGACGGCACGCGCCAGACGGTCGCGCTGATCCAGCGCCAGTTCCCGCAGTTGCTGATGCGCATACCAGAGTTCCGTGAAGCGGCGTTCATAATCGCGCACGAGCCGATGGATCGGCTCGTTGCGCCGTCGGAATCGCACTGCCCACGGGGTCAGAAAGGAAGCGTCGAAATCGACATCGCGAAAGAACCCATGGCGTGCAAAGCGGTCTACCCAATACTCGGGCGGATTGACATTCAGGTGCGTCGCTTCTTTGTGATCGTAGGGCGATGACGAGAAGAGAATATCGTCGCTCCAGGCGCACATGTTGGCGATTGCCGCTTCCGCCGCGTGGCGCGGCATATGTTCTAGCACTTCGATACAGACAATCAGGTCGTAGCGACGGCCGAACGGTTCGGTCACCGAAGCGACACGCACGTATGGGCGAATCGATTCGTGCGCCTGCGCAATTGCGTACTCGGAGATGTCAATCCCTTCTGCTTCGACGCCGCGGGCGCGCAGTTGCTCCACCAGCATACCAAGTGCACATCCGGCATCCATCACCGAGCGTGGCCCGATCTCGGCAACGATCCGGTCGGCAAGATCACCGAAGATGCCGAGCCAGTGGTCGTTGCGTTGATACGGTGAACCACACCCCGTCTGATAGTACCAGGCGTTGAACAATCGGCTGGCGTCGGTTGCTGCTCGACCGTTGTCCATGGTTTCGACACTGCACCTGCAAACGTCTCGTGATGGTGTCTGGCATTATACCAGAAGTTTCGTCCGTTCATTCTGGTTAGGAAATGGTTACACGAGTCATATAATGTGAACGTGGTGGCTGTGGTATGGCAGCTTCGCTGCCGGCGCTTTTGTGAGGGGGGGTTATGCGTTATCTTCTCGACCAGCGTTCCTACGACGAGATGCTCAGGCAATCGTTCCATCCGCGCGACTGTTATGTGCGCAATAACGAGTACTGTCATCACCTGTACATCGATGGGGTCAAATACACGGTTGCGCGTGCCGTGTATGCCTGTATGAAAGAAGCGCAGGCGAAAAATGACGTTGACGCAATGCTGCATCTGCAGATGCACATATCAGACCTGGAGCGCCTGATCGCTGCGGTGCGGGCGCGTGGCGAAAACGTTCAGGCGTTGCGGCTGCTGGGCGATCCGCCGCCGAGCGATGAGGAGGCGCGACCGCAACTCGACAATTCATTCGTACCGAAAGTGCCGCATACTATCGAGGAAACCGGTCTCAACCGCACATTCCTGACCGAACACTTTCTGCGAATTCTGTACAACAAAGGGCGTGCAACCGGGCGGGAAATAGCAGCCGCCATGGGTCTTCTCTATCAGATCGTCGAGCCGATCATCACCGACCTGCGCGGCGTCGAGCAGATCGACATCATCGGTCAACGCGGGTATGGCGACATCAACTACGAGTATGTCCTGACCATTCGCGGGCACGAAGCGGCGCAGGCGGCAATGGCAAAAACGCAGTACGTCGGTCCCTGCCCGGTGGTGCTGGACGACTGGATCGCATCGGTCAAAGCGCAGACGGTGCGCAACGTCAAAGTGACGCGCCGCAACATCCGGGATGCATTCGAGGGGCTGGTGATCGACGAGTCGATCCTGAACATGGTGGGTCCAGCGGTCAACTCTGGTTCATCGGTCATGCTGTTTGGCTATCCGGGCAACGGTAAGACCACTATTGCCGAACGGATCACGCATCTGATGGGCGACGATATCTTTATTCCCCATACCGTGTATGCCGACGGCGCAATCATCAAATTCTACGATGCCGTCATCCACGAACCGCCGCGTCGTCCGTGGAACGACGAGGTTGAGTATGATCAACGCTGGATACGCATCTGCCGACCGGTGGTGATCGTAGGCGGCGAGTTGACCCTTGAACAGTTGAACCTGATCTACAATGAAACCTCGAAGATCTACGAGGCGCCATTCCAGATGAAGGCGAACTGTGGCATCTTTCTGATCGACGACTTCGGGCGACAGCAGGTGCGCGTGTTCGATCTGCTCAACCGCTGGATCGTACCGCTCGAAAAGCGTTACGACTACCTGAACACAGTCACAGGTCAGAAGATTCAAATTCCGTTCGATCAGTTGATCATGTTCAGTACGAACCTCGATCCTAAAGACCTCGGCGATGATGCCTTGCTGCGGCGAATCAAGTTCAAGATCGAGATCATCGACCCGACCGAGGAGCAGTGGCGCGAAATCTGGAAGATTATGTGCAGGGTGCGCAACGTGCCGTATGATGATCGCAGCATCGATTACCTGGTTGCGAAATGGTTCCGCGCAGATGGACGACCGTTTCGCATGTGTCAGCCGCGCGACATTCTCGATCAGTTGATCTCAATTGCGCGCTACAACATGGAAACACCGCTCCTGACGGCGGATCTGCTGGATGCGGCGTGTCTGTCGTACTTCCCGAGCAAGGAGAAGAAGAACTTCGGCGCTAAAGTGCGGCTCGATCTCTAGTCGTACACGCGCGTCTGAATTGTTGCTGGCGGGGATGCGCGCAGAGATTGCGGGACGTTGCTTTTGCGATCTGGCTGTGCTGGTACATGGGGTCACTGTCATCGCCGCATCCATACACCCGGCGCGTTGCCGTCGTTACCGGCATGGTGGTCACGCCCTTGCGGGTTGTACCGCTGCCCGACAGCGCCATGCAGCCTGTCTCCCGTCCTGGCGCGGTTCCAGTAAGCGATACCGGCGGCAATCCTGCGGATCAGGAAGGAGCGGTCGTCCAG
>DAOUBK010000041.1:0-10221 GCA_034432635.1 Roseiflexus sp. | reverse complement strand
CAACGCTATACACCCGCACCCGCCCTCCTCGGTCAGGCCCGTTCCCGCAATGTACAGCAACAAGGATACACCTTCTTTCTGGAAAGATATCTGTCAAATCTTTTGAAAATGACAAATAATTCATCTCTGGTGTATAAATATAGTTATCAACCCTCATCAGCATCGTCAGAGCTCGTCGACGGGTTCTTCCGGTCCCCCGACGCGCGCCGCCAGTCACGTTCGCCAGAGCCGGACGACTCGTGGTACCATAACCTGTGATGCTGCCTGCTCCCGCATATACACAGGACGCCGATGAAGCGTGCATTGACAGGTGTGTTTCTGCTCTTTCTGGTTGCCTGCGGACAACCCGCTGCGCTGCCCGCGCCGACATCCGCCCCCGCACGTACACCGGTTGTCCGCCCCGTGACACCGCCGGCCGATCCGGGGCGACTTGCGCTCCGCGCCACACCGCCGTCGTCGGCAGCGCCATCACTCGTCGCGTATCGTGCGCAACTCGATCAGGCGCTAGCGCGCGCCGAACCACTGATGCTGCTCGATGGACTCGACGCAGCACAGCAGGGAGCCTGGCGGATAGCCGTCGCCGATGAGCGCGTGCGCCAGGCGCTGGCAACCGCGGATGGACGCCAGGTGCGATCCGAGGTTTTCGGCGTCTATCCGCTCGGTCCGGCGGATGATGCGCTGGCAGGGGATGTCTGTCGCGCCCGGACGTGCTACCGGGTCGAACTGTACGACTATGCGCGCGATCGCACCGTGCTTGCAGTGGTCGATCCGCAGGCGGGGCGTGTCCATCGCGTCACATCACTCGACGATACGCAACCGACGATTGTGCCGCGCCATTTGCTCGATCTGGCAGCGCAGATTGCGCTGGCGGCGCCTGAGGTGCGTGCCGAGTTGGGGTTGCCTCCCGATCAGCAGATGATCCAGCAACCGCAGATGAAAGTGCAGTTCCAGGCGACCGTCTGCGAACGATCCCGTCACCTGTGTACGGCGCCGATCTTTGTTTGGGGCGAACGGGCGCTGTGGGTGATCGTCGATCTGGTCGATTACACGATCGTCGGTCTGCGCTGGACCAACCTGGGTGCATCGAGTCGTCGTCCGGTCACCGAGCAGCGGTTGCAGGACGATGTGGTGACGGCGCAGTACTGTGATCGGAAGACCGACGTGCGTCGTGATGGGTGGTCGCTGCGCTATCTGTTGACCAGCACCGATGGGTTGCGTGTCGAAGATGTGCGCTTCAATGATCGTCCGGTGCTCCATAGCGCCAAACTGGTCGATGTGCATATCAGTTACTCGCAACAGGAGGGGTTCGGCTATAGCGATGCCCTCGGATGTCCGGCATTCTCGGCGGCTGCGGTGGTGGCATGGGATGGACCGCAGATCGAGTCGATCCGTGCGGCAAACGGGGTTGACGGGTTTGCACTGGTGCAACGCTTCCGAAGTGAGTTCTGGCCCACGCCGTGCAACTATGCGTACCGTCAACGCTATGAGTTCTACCAGGATGGCAGTTTTCGCATCGTCTTCGTGAGCGAAGGACGCGGTTGCGGCAACGATGGTATGTATCGTCCGGTTATGCGTATCGCACTGGCGGAAGACCGGTATACCTTCGCCGAATGGACCGGCGCCGGCTGGCGCGATTGGACGACCGAGGGATGGCAGGTACAACACGATACGACTGCGTACACGCCAGAAGGGTATCAGTATCGGGTGACGAACGTAAGCCGACACGGATGGTATATCGCACCGGGGCGTGGTCAGTTCAACGATGGCGGACGCGGTGACAACGCCTATCTCTACGCTGTGCGCGGCGATGTTGAGCGTGACGAGGGTGAGAGCGATCTGTCGACAATCGGCGATTGTTGCAATACCGATGAACGTCAGGGACCGGAGCGTTTCCTGACCCCGCCGGAGTCGCTGGAGTACGCGCCGCTGGTCATCTGGTACGTCCCGCAGTTAAAAAACTCGGATACCCCTGGCGCCGAATACTGCTGGGCCGACTCGATCCTGCAGGATGGTGTGTTTGTGCCCCGCGTCTGGCCCTGTGCCGCCGGTCCGCTGTTTGTACCAATCGGAGGCGACTGATGGGGAAACGGCGTCAGACGACAACATCGCGCAGGCGTCGTGCGACGGCGTCCACTCCGCCGGATGTCGCTCGCGGGTTTCTGCTGCTGGCAGTGGGTGTCATTGTGCTGCTGACAGTAGCAGGTGTGGGGTGGTGGATGACGCGCCGTGCGGAACAGGCATCGCTAACGCCGGCGCAATCTGCTGGGGTCATCGGTGGCGTCACCGGTTGCCGCGGTATGCCGCGTTTTGCCACGCGATTGGGGTATGCTGACCGCCTCGGCATCAGCACCAGCGAGCGCATGTACCGCGGTCTGGTGATTTTCGATGGGCGCGTGCCGGTGACTGCCGATCCCGCACTGCGCGACATTCATCAGGAGCCGTCGTGGGACGATGCCGGAACGCTCGGACCGTTCGTTATCGACCGCGACGGATATATCTACACCGCTGCCGTGCCGCGTACTGCCGTGAGTGACAACCCGCCAGGAAGTTTGAATGTGATTTACCGGATCGATAGTGACACAGCGGAATTGCAGCCATTCATCACCATGCCGGGCGTGCCAGCCGGTTCGAGCGACAACCCGTTTGGGATACTGGGAATGACCTACGATTGCGACACCCACGCGCTTTACGTCAGCACTGTCGCCGGTTCGACCCGTCAGGCAGAACAGGGACGGATCGTGCGCGTCGATCTGGCGAGCCGAGAGGTAAGCGACGAGGTGGCTGGCATCGACGCTATCGGGCTGGCTGTCTTTCAGGGGCGATCCGAAAAGCGGCTCTATATCGGGCTGGCGCGCAGCGCCGATGTCGGTTCGGTCGCTCTCGATGCCAGCGGTCACGCGGTTGGCGAGTTTCGTATCGATCTGACCCTCGACGATCAGGTGACAACGTTTGCCGATCCGCGTGTGCGCCGGATCAGTTTCGATCAAACGAATATGACTCTCTTCGTGGTGCCATTCGCCTTCAATCTGCGCGCCGTCTCCGAACAGCAGCAGGTTACGCTACGGTATGGCTACGATGCCGAACGCGATGCATGGGTTTCCTTCCCTGAGATTATGCCTTCATCGGATCGCCCCCATCCGCCTGGATACCAGTGACCGACGACGCTGAGACGGGCATCCCATCCAGCGTTACCGGATACGCTATCTCTCTGCTTCATGCGTCGCACCAGGCGAAATGTGGATCATCCGTCCAGGAGCGGTAGACAGGCAACCGTCGGAGCGGCGAAACGCCGGTGCGCCGGTGCAACGAGTTCCTGCACCGCCACGAGGCTGCGTTCCATCAGCAGTCCGATGAGCCGATGACCATTGCTCCGCAGCGATGGTTGGACATAGTCGCTGCGGAGCTTCAGATCATAACACGCTCCAGTGATGCCCTCTGATATCAAATCTGGTGCAATTAGAATTCATGGCACGCTATCTCATCGTCACCCTGATGCCGCAGCCGGACGACGCACTGCTGTGTTGTGTGCAGGATCTGGTATGCCTTCCGGGAGCGCGCCTCCGGCGCGCCCACACCACGGAAGCGCACATCCTGCAGCTCCACGCCGACTAGACGACTCCCGCCCCCGGCACGAGTGGGCTGGGGAGAATCAACGAGATTACCGAAGACAGTGACCACTCCTGCCTCCGGCGCGGGCGGGCTGGGGTGGGGATCTCCCGTCCCCAGCGGCGGCGGGCTGGGGTGGGGGTGGATCGCACGCCGCACGCGGATGCCACCTGAGCGATGCTCATCTTTGAGCAAGAGTTGATACGACTGATCACGTACACGATTCGAGTCTTCAAACTCCAGATGGCACCTGGCAGAACACGGTGAGCGGCATACCGGTGTTCGTTCTCCTTCTGTTTGCCGCGGAACGCGAGCATCTCGCCCTCACGGGGCGGGCAGGGGCGGACAGAACACGCGAGCGTGTGCAGGAGATAGGGCTTGGAGACACTCTGAATGCCCTCACCTCCAGCCCCTCTCCCGCGAAGCGGGAGAGGGGTGACCAGAGCCGTGTGCTGAGTCGTCTCGATACGTCAGAAGGTGCATTGGCTCATATGTTCTGTCCGCCCTTACGGGGCAGGCATGGGCACGATGCCCGTGCTCCTGTGATGGGGGTCACGCTGCTGCCCGCAGGCGTGATGTTCACCCGTCCAGGCAATGCGGGCGGCGCACCGTTCAGAACGACCTTGAGTTGCCGTGGCACGGATGCATCCTGGCGATCGATCAAGGTGTGGTATCGGCGGATGGAGCAGGGCGCGTGAGTAATGGACGCGATGAACACCACCGGTGTGGCTGCCAGATTGGGGAGGTCTGCACCTCCGGGACTGTGCCATGCCGTTGCGCATCCGATCAAAAGTGTGAACGCCTGACCGTATGCGCTGTCATCGTTCCCCATCACACGCGACACCGGCGCACAGCGTGCAGACTCCTCACAGACGCCGGCAGGGCATGCGTTTCATACAGGTTACAGCAGTAGTGTCTTGCGCTGCACCAGCTGGATCGCAACCTGCCACGGATCACGCAGGAAGGTGAGATGATCGCCAGCAGGCGTCACTTCGATGGGGGTGACGTGCGTCGCGCCGGCGGTGACCAGTCGCGCAATATCGGCTTCCATATCGCCGGTGCTGAACGCCAGGTGCAGCGCCAGCGGCGAGAGGGCGGCATAGTCGGGCACAGGCGTGGCGGGATTGTGATAGATTTCGATCACACTCAGCCGCGCCGCATCAGCCAGAAAGTAGGTCTTATTAGGCGTCGGAATGTGACGCACGATCTGCATCCCCAGATGGGATCATACCAGCGCGCCATGGCGTCTGGATCGGCAACGTTCAGAGCAATGTGTTCGAGTCGCAACGGCAATCCTTTCGTAGCACAACCAGATTGCAACAAGTATACGCCAGATACCACCAGAATGACAACATTTATCCGAAACTTAACCCTTTCTGACAAATTTGATGATTGATCCGCTCTGTTTTGTGTGTTAGTATAGTACGACCAACATTTATTAATGCCCACAGTTCTCACCTGCTGGTATTGCCCTGGAAAGGGAGTATAGGCGTCTGCCATACTCTGGGGTGGTATTGCTCTGCTTTTTACGACAATGTTTTCGAACATGCGCCCCGTTCTCCTATCGCTTGCAATTGCCACAGGTAGTGCGGCGCTGCTGATTGCGGCGTTTGTCGGCGGAGTACCAAGGTTGACACCCGATACAGCGACGCCAAAGACCGCCGATTCGTCGCAGGCGATAGTTGAACTGGGACGCTGGCTTTTCTATGACCGGCGCCTGTCGGTAAATGATCGCATCGCCTGCGCCACATGTCATCGCCAGGAACTGGGGTTCAGCGACGGGCGCGCCGTTTCAATCGGCGCTACCGGCGCGCCACTGCGTCGAAACACACCGGGATTGTTGAATAGCGGTGAGTTGACGGCGCTCACCTGGGCAAATCCGCAGGTTCGCACACTGGAAGAGCAGATAGCGCGCGCGCTCTTCGCCGCCGATCCGCCCGAAATGGGAGTGGCAGGCAATGAGCAACGTGTGATCGACAGGCTTCGCGCAGACCCGGATTATCGCCGACGGTTCGCCGCTGCGTTTCCCGCAGATGACGATCCATTCACGTGGGAGCGCGTTATCGCAGCGCTGGCAGCCTTCACCCGTTCGCTGCAGGGACGGAACACTCCTTATGACCGGTACATGTATCACGGAGAGACCACAGCTCTCACCGAAAGTGCTCGACGCGGCATGGCGCTCTTCTTTTCGCCAGGGCTGGCATGTGGTCATTGCCACGTCGATCTGGTTCCGCCGGGGCGCACCGTGCCGCCGCGCTGGTCCGACCTGGCGTATGTGGCGACGGGCGCCGGGCTTAGCGCCGATCGCGGGCTGGCAGAGCACACCGACGCTGCCACCGACGTCTACCGCTTCCGCGTGCCGCCGCTGCGCAATGTGGCAGTAACGGCGCCCTATATGCACGATGGCAGCCTGCCAACTCTCGATGCGGTCATTCGCTTCTACGAGTCGGGGGGACGATTGGGCGCAGGTTCTGAGCCGGAGCGCCGTGCTGCGCGCCATCCGCTCGTTGCCGGTTTCGTGTTGAGCGATGACGAACGCCGCGATCTGATCGCATTCCTCGAATCGCTGACCGACGCCGACGTACTGCAATCGCCAGCAATTGCCAATCCGTTCGATGGACCCTGTCTGTCCACTGTTCCAGGACGATAACTGTTCAAAGAAGGAGCCTGATCTTATGCGCCACATTCTCCGTATCAAACAGTGCTCGCTGGCGTTGATCGTCGGAGTGCTCATCACAGCGCTGATTATCGCAACGCTTCCCCTGCCTGTAAGCGTTCAGGCAGCCGGCGTCATCAGTGGTGCCGTGTTCCGCGATTTCGACGGCAATGGCGTGCGTGATGCAAATGAGCCTGGGGTCGGCGGCATTACGGTCACTGCCTATGACTCATCCGGCACAGTTGCAGGCGTGGCCGTCAGTTTCGCCACGCTGTGTCTTGGTCCCGGAAATCCGATCCCGGCATGTACGGAGCTCAATACGCCTGCGATCGGCAGTTATACCCTCAACGCTGCCGGTGTGGGACCGTACCGCATCGAGTTCAGCGGCTGGCCCTCGTATATGCGCCCGGCAGTGCAGGGTGCCGGCAACAACACGAGTGTGCAGTTCGTGCCGGACGGCAACTCTTCGGATATCAACTTCGCACTCCACAATCCGGCAGAGTACTGCCAGCAGAACCCGGACGTCGTGACCAGTTGCTACACCAACGGCGATCCGCAGGGCGGCGGTTCCACTGCTACCCGATCGGCTATCGCGCAGGTTCCCTTCACGCCAGCAACCACCGGTCCGGATGAGAATGTGTATCTGGCAACCGGTCAGCAGGTCGGTGCTACGTGGGGGCTTGCCTACCAGCGTTCCAGTCGGACGTTACTGGCATCGGCGGTTGTGAAACGTCACACCGGCTTCGGCGCCGGCGGAATTGGCGCTATCTATCGGATTGATCGTGATCGTGTCACTGCCCCTAGTGTGCTGATCGACCTGAATGCCGTAGGATACCCTCCCGGTGTTGCGGTTGGCGCCAGTCCACGCGCTCCCGGTGATCTGAGCGTCAACGAAGGTGATCCCAACCGTGATCCGGTAGCCTTCGACGCGGTCGGCAAGATTGGGATCGGTGGTATTTCACTTTCGGAAGATGAAGAGACCCTCTGGGTCGTCAATCTGACCGAGCGCACCCTGCTGGAGATTCGCATCGGCGTCCCGCCGGTGACGCCAATCGCGTCGGATATTACCGTCCATCCCCTGCCGACGCCTGCCTGCAGCGACGGTGAGTTCCGTCCCTGGGCAGTGAAGACGTATGCTGGGCAGGTCTATGTCGGCGGCGTCTGTTCAGGTGAACGTCCGTATGTGGGGAAAAATGTCGATACGAGCGACCTGACGGCGCATATCTATCGCCACGACCCGACCGGTGCGGTTGGTAATTTCACTGAAGTTTTCTCGTTCCCGCTCAACTACCCGCGTGGTCGCGTCTCGAACGCTGGTTCCGGAAATCGGGCATTGGCCGTGTGGTTACCTTGGATCAACGAGTGGAGCGATATCGGTCCGCCAATGCCGTTGCCCGGTAATGGTCCGTTTGGGCAGACGATGTACCCGCAACCAGTGCTCACGTCGATCGATTTCGACGTTGACGGTGCCATCATAGTGGCGCTCAACGACCGTGCAGGCATGCAGTTGGGTAATCGCAACTACAGCACCATCGCCACCGATACCGCTGAGTATGATGGTGTTGCCGCCGGTGATCTGTTGCGCGTCTGTGTTAATCCGGCAACTCCTACCGGTTACAGTCTTGAAAACGCTGGCGCGTGCCCTGGTGGACTCGTCGGCGGTTCGACCAATAACCGGCAGGGACCGGGCGGCGGTGAGTTCTATAGTCGCGACGAGTATGGTTCAGCACACGATGAAGTGACGATTGGCGGCATGGCACTGTACTATAGTCAACGGCAGATCATCGTCACAGCTTACGACCCGCTGCCGGCAGACCAGAACGGTCCGGTTCGCTCCGGCGGTTTGCGCTGGTTCAACGCCGCCAACGGTGCTCTGACCGATGCCTACGTCGTCTTCGGGCGGGATCAACCGATAGGCTCACCTCCGAGAACAGAGGTGCGACGCGCAACATTTGGGAAATCAGCCGGGCTTGGCGATCTCGAAACGTTTTGCAATCAGGCGCCGCTCGAAATTGGTAATCGTGTCTGGCTCGACCGAAACCGGAACGGCTTGCAGGACCCGGACGAGCCACCGATTACTGGGGTCAGGGTTGAACTGTGGCGCAATGGTGTGCGCATCGGTGTTGCTGTGACCGATGACGAAGGAACATATTACTTCCGCAGCGGAACGAACCGTGAGGATGACAATCTGGAGGACAATATCATCCATGATGGCGGTATTGGTATTCGCCCCCGTACCGGAACGCCGGGCGGCGCATCGGAGTATGAGGTGCGCATCCCCGATATCACCGGTCCGAACCGCCAGTCGGCGCTGACCAACCTGACCCTGACGGTCAACGACAATGATAGCAGTCCCAACGGCGATAGCCGTGACTCGGATGGCAAGATCAGCGGCACCAACGCGGTCTTCGTTATTCCCTACGACAACCACGCCGCCGCCGGGACGAACAATCATACCTACGACTTCGGCTTCTTCGAGGGTGTTCCAACCGCGATTGCACTCATGTCCTTTACTGCCGGTCGGGAAGGCGGTGCGGTGATGGTTCGCTGGGTGACGGCGATGGAACTCGATACCGCCGGCTTCCGCCTGCTGCGCAGCGCTACAGGGCAGATCGACGATGCGATCATTGTCACGCCGATACTCATCCGTGTGCGCGGCGGACCCAACAACGGCGCAACCTATGAGTGGCGCGACACGACAGCACCGCCGGGTGGTACGTATACCTACTGGCTGGAAGAAATCGAGACGACCGGGCGCGTCAACCGGTACGGACCGACAACGGCGTGGGTGCAGACGACAGCGCTGCCGTATTCGGTGACGCTGCCGCTGGTGATCCGGTAAATATCTGGTGATCCCTGGTGAAGCAGAACAACAGGCTCTTCGGTCGCCGGACGGAGCGAGATCCGCGCGAAGCGCCTGTTGGGCAGGTGCTCACTCATCTGTACGCGCAAAACGAACCTGTCTTTCCGTCACAACTACAAATTGGTTGGTCAACTGATCTGCATGGTATTCGAGCAATCGTCGGAGAGTGGCGATTTTATTCGCTGATCGTTCATCTTCAAGACGGAAGAGCACAATGCCCTTATGCAGATGTCGCTCTCGGTAAACCTTCTCACAATCCAATCCTCAGCAAACGCTTTCGCAATGACTTCATCTACAAGAAAACGCATTTACGCAGTCTCTTCCAGCAATGGCAGAAATACGGTGTTCGCCAGAGACTTTGAGGCAAACAGTAGGCCCGCTTGAATACCTTCAGGCGTCAGATCCTGATATTCTTCGAGAATCTCTGCAACCGTCGATCCATGAGCCAGCAGAAGAAGAACATATTCCACAGTCAAACGTGTTCCCTTGATAACCGGCTTGCCAGCCATAACTTTGGGATTGAGCGTCATACGCTCGAGAAGTTGTTGTTCCGTCATCCTTTCGTCTCCTGTGCGTATCATCAACGGCGAAGCGCAGAACGGTTGACCTGCAGAATTGTACGTATCAGGCGCGTACAACGCCCACGCACCCGGTATACACATCGTGTAATCTTTCTACACTTCGCCCAACCTTCATGGTAGCAGGACGCAGGTGTGGCGTTCCACATCGAACCGTTACAGAATACAATTCGAGGCAATATCGAGGAACCGGTGTGCAATCGTGATTAACAAAGGTATTTCGTTCAGCACAGAAAGATCAGATCAGTCGAGTATTTTTCTGTACATTGACGCGTGGTCTACCAACTTGACGTTGCGATTTTCGCACAAGCGTTCAGTCGGGTCAACGTGAGATAGCCCTTGCCGGCCTCCTAGTCATCGCTGGGGTCCACGGCCAGTGTACTTACCAGGCGCAGGCAGGCCGCTTCCTTCGGAACGACGCCCACCACGCGGGGGCGCTGGCCGATCTCCTGCTGCAGCCGTTCCTGCGCGGTCACCGTGCGCAGGCGTGTGCGCTGCGCCGCCGGCCGGTTGAACCC
>DAOUBK010000040.1:0-20038 GCA_034432635.1 Roseiflexus sp. | reverse complement strand
GGTGAGTCCGTATCACTCAGATCAATGATCGACACCTGGCCGGGCGTCGTCAGCGCCTGGTAATCAAGAGGCTGTCCATCATCGGATCAAGCACAACCGAACCGGGTGGTAGCTGCTGAATGTGTTTCAGTGCGATTGACGGCGCCATACGGGCGGGAAAAGGGTGGATTGGCTGCGGAATGCTCATGTTGGCTCTCAAGAAACAGGTAGTCACCATCCCCATCGTAAGGAATGACAGGCATCACGAAGAAACTTCCCCTCAACGGTCCTTCTCGGCTGCGTGAGTCGTTGATTCTTCACCAAGCATCCAGCGGAGCACATCCGTACGTGGAATACGATATGTACGTCCAGCTCGTACGACCGCGAAACGCCCCTGCTGAGCCCATCGTTGCACTGAGCGAGGATGCACGCGTAGCACAGCGGCGACTTCCCCAACCGTCAACATGTCCGGATATGGGGCGAGCAATCGTTCGATTTCGATCTGATTCATTGGGACGCCCCTCACGACGAATTGCGACCTGAGCGACAGGAGCGACTCTTTCGCCCAGTATAACCTACGGAGAGAACAATCGCATTACAGTTATGCAATCTGGTAAAAAAGACGTATCATTGTAGGTGCGAAATCAAGAGTTTTCTTCAATAGGCAAGTAGATTTGTGCTGCCAACTCGACTCGTTTGGAGAGATGCGGCGCCATCCAAGAAGCTGATTCTGGCGAATTGAAAAGGGATCTTGACACGCGTCGTACAATTGTTCTACACGGAATCGGTAGCGAAGGCCGGTATCTCGATATCAGGCCTCCGCAGCCGCTCAGCTCTGCATCTGAGAGAGGTGTGCGATGTCCAGCCAGCCTGTCTGCCCCTGCTGCCACTCGCCCCAGGCCACCCAGCGCGTCGCCGCGATCGTCGCCGGCGGCACGCAGCAGGTGCGCGTGCTCACCGCCGACCTGGTGCCGGCCGCCGGAGTCGCCCGCACCAACCTGGCACAGTTGCTGGCGCCGCCGCGCCAGCCCGGCGGCGGCTGGCTGATCGTCGTGCTGCTCGTCGGCCTGCTCCTGTTCAGCCTCCCGGCGAGCTGCATGGTCACCGCGGTCATCGTCGGGCTGCAGGGCCAGACCTTCGAGGCGGCGTTCACCAGGGGCGCGGCTGAGCGTCTCTTCGCCGGCGTCGCCAGCATCGACGCGCTGGTCGCCATCGCGATCACGGTCGGCATCGTGCAGCTGGGCGAGCGCCGGCGGCGCGAGGCCGGCGAGCGCTGGAACCGCCAGATCGCGCGCTGGCAGCAGTCCTGGTACTGCCACCGCTGCCACGTAGCCTTTGTCGCCAGGTCGGCACAGGCCGTGGCGCCCGAGCAGTTTGGACGGCTGCTCACCGTATAGGGTCACTGCGCGTGACGCGCCAGCAGCCACTCCTCGACCTCGGCGCCGCGCCCTTCGGCGAAGCCACGATCTTCGCCGTAGATGGTGAAGCCGTTGCGCTCCAGCACCCGCTGGGAGGCGACGTTGTCCTTGACGATGCGGGCATGGATTGGTCGGGTCGGCACCTCAGCGAGGAAGAGCGCCAGCGCCCGCGTCGCGATGCTGCGGCCCCAGAACTCCTGCCCCAGCCCGTAGCTGACCTCCGGCTCGCCGAACCAGGCGTGGCAGGCGATCGAGCTGGCAACCTGGCCGTCCACGCCTCGGCGCTTCGCCGCTGCCCGCCCGGCCCAGCATAATCGTCGGCAGCAGCAGCGGCGGCAACGACAGCCATGCCGCAGTGCTCTGGGCGCGCTGGCGCTGGCCCGATGTGCCGATCATCATCTGGCATGCCCTGCTCGACGAGATGGACTGGGAGCAGCGCCGGCGGCGCTCGACGCCCTGGCTGATCGCGTCGGCGGCCGCCGGGTGACGGTGCAGGCCATCTACCGGCGCACCGGCAAACCCACCCCGACCGGACAGCACGGCGTTACGCTCGCCGCCATCCACGACGTAGACGCTCACGGCCCGGCCAGCGCTGCACAATACCCCGACGGCATCCGCACCCTGCTCGACTTCGCAATGGCGGCCCGACATGGCCAGCCGCCAACCGCGCGCATCCGCTGGTGTACCCACTACTTCAAGATAGCCCTCTTCGACGCCTGGGCGCGGCGGAATCGACATTTGCTCGGCGACCAACCGGTGCTGATCACTGGCGAGCGCTGGCGCGAGTCGCCCGGTCGCGAGCGCCGGCTGACCGCCTGGGAGTGGCGCGACGCACTCACGCTCCAGCCGGGCCACGCCGAGCATCCCGCCGGCTGGCGGCTGCTCTGGCTGCGCCCAGTGATCGACTGGGCCTGGCACCAGGCCAACACTTACGTCCACGCCTGCGGTCTGCCCTTTCATCCTGGCTACGCCGCCCAGGGCGAGACCCTGGAGACCATGCTCGACCCACACCGCGACGAGCGGCAGGGCCGGGCGCGGCTCTCGTGTCGCTGCTGCATCTTCACCCACCCGCGCCACCTGGTCGCCGCGCTCCAGAACGACCCGGTCGCCATGGCGCCGGCGATCGCGCGGGTGCGCGCCTACGAACAGGCCAGCGGTTTCAGCTGGCAGCAGCGCGGCCCGATCAACGAGTTGATGGCGGCCGAGCCTGCACCACACTACCGGCAGCAGCTGTTGCTGCCGGCGGAGTGATCACTCGCATACGAGGAGGCTCTATGCACGCTATCCCACCGCCTACCCCCGAAGAGATCCACGCTTGGGGCTGGGAGATGGGCGTCGAGGCTGGGCGGCGCCTGGCCGACGAGAGCGACGCCTTTATCGGCATCACCATCCCCGGTCTCGACGCGCCTGCCGCCCTGGAAATCTACGGTCGCGCCTACGTGCGCGCGATCATCCAGGGCTATCGCACCACACTGCGGCAACTCCTGCGCGACTGCGCAGACATTGCTGCCGACCAGCGCCGCCGTACCACGACTGCCATACCGAAGCTCAATCAGAAAGGGGAAGACTGATGACTACGCCAACGACCATGTTCGACGGCCTGCTCGACGACGATGCGCCGACGACCTTGACTACCCGCGAGCAGGCGGATGCTCATCTTGAGCCGGATGCCGATACTGGAACGCCGGTCAGTGCCGCCAACCCGGACGACGAGGCCGAGATGCACACCGATCCGTCTCCGCCAGCCGCAGACCTCGACCCGAACGAGAAGCTGGTGATCGTCGAGGGCCAGCGCTTCCTCGTGGCCGCCGCCATCGACAACGAGACGGTCCGTCAGCACCTGATCCGTCAGGGCTTCGCCAACCTGGCCGGCGCCGAGATCCGCATCGGCACGGCCCAGCACGATGGCCGCACCCTCGCCACGGTTGACTTTATCAAGAAGGCCGGCACGAAGGGGTAGCGCCGGCATTGACCATTGCTGCATGGCCGGGATCGGGCAGCTGTCCTGATCCCGGTCTTCATTCGGAGGCGCACATGCATCCGTCATCACCGAACGCTGCGCTCATCGCCCTGCTCGAGGCGATCCCAGCGCGGCCCATTGACACCGCCAACCCGCTCACGACACTCTAACCACTCATAAGCGGCACGCTGACCTTCGCGCAGGCGCTGGAGCCTGAAATCCAGGCCGCCCTTGACGCCTGCGCGGCCATCGCCTATCGCCAGAACCGACCTGGGAGAATCCTATGCGACCAACTATCCACCGTACGTCCCATCCCCGCGCCAGCGTGCGTCGTCGGGTGGTGAGGCGCTCCAACACAGACGCAATCACCCGCCTGGTTGAGAGCGACCAGCTCGCCACCATCCACTATGGCCGGCAGGCCGCAGCGCTGATCCGGCAGCGCTTCCCCGACTTCTACGCCGCCCATGTCGCCGACCTGCGCACCGCCCCACCGCACCTGCTGGGCGTCGTCCAGGCCTTCTTCTCGCTGGCCCAGCAGGTGATCCAGCTTGATTACAGCTACGCGCTGACGATCGACCCGGCCAATCCCCTCCGCGTGCTCCACCCGGCCCTGAGCGACGACGCGCTCAGCTACCTGGAGGAATTTCACGGCTGGGGGCTGGACGAGGTCTGCCCGGAAGTCTACGGCATCCCGACCGAACAGGAAGAGCTGTTTGGCGAAGGCCGTAATCTGCTGGTCGCCGTGCTCTGGTCGATGGCCGACCGCACCGCATGGAGCGCGACGATGTTCGACATGGAGGAAGTCATCGACTACTGGGTCGACCAGGTGGCGATCAACCCGGAGCAGGCCGCGCAGCTCGACCGCCTGCCACAGCTGGAGCGTACCACCGACATGGAGGCGCTCTGCACGGCGCTGAGCGCGCAGCCGTTCCATCTTCCCGATGGGAGCCCCATCGATCTCGGCCAGGTCGTGTGCTATGTCTTCGGCCGCACCGGCAACTGGTTCGCCGACCTGAGCTGCGACGAACTGGCCGAGATGAGCGGCAGCGGCATCGACTGGTGCAGCGACGATCTGATCGCCATCGCCGCTGATCAGACCGCAGCACGCGGCTGGTTCGAGCACTACCACGCGCTGAACGCGCTTGTCACCGCTGAGCTGGCCGCACTCAGCGCCGTGGTCGCTGCCGTGCAGCAGGCAGCCGCGCCGCAACTCACCGTCACCCCCACAGGAGCGCCGCTCGTCGTTGACGCATAGCGTCGGCGCGAAGCGCTATCTTGCAGGGCTGCAAGATCGACCCTGATTGACCGATGCCATCCCAACGCCATAAACACCGCCGGCGACACCTTGCGTGATCGGCGCCGAATCGGGGTGCCTCGCCGCATCCATGCAAGATCGTGCCGGCCTGAGCAACCACGAGGAGCCCACGATGTCACCTGACCCGGCTATCCCTCCAGCACAGCGGGCGCGACCCTGGCTCCGCCGAAAACCCCGCCCGATCCGCCAGACCATGGTCATCGACCGGGCGCCGGAGGTTCAAATCGGCATCTTCGAGGATGCGATCTACCTGACGCGCCGGCAGGGCCGCGGCTGGGTCACCTACCCGATCAGCCCCGAGGATCTGGCTGCCGCACTGAGCAAGCTCCCGACCAGCTCGGGACTGCTGCCGCCCAATACGCTGGGCACCGGGACAGTGAACGGTCAGCGCTTTTACGTGCTCTACGTCCTGCCGCGCCCTGCCGCGCTCCGCATCGTGAGCCGAAAGCAGCCACACACGATCCAGACCCCACCGCTCATCTGGGCCGGCTGCGGCCAGGACTATCGCATCTTCGCCTTGAACAGCCTGGAGCCGCCGCAGGCCCACAGTGCGCTCTACCACGCCCCCTTCCCCAACACCTATGACCTGGGTTCGATCTGCTGGGGGACGGCAGATCGGCAGAGTGACGCTGCGCCGGAGACGATGCTGGCCGCGCTGACGCTCTACCTGGAGGGCTCGTACTTCAACAGCCATATCGCGCAGAACCGTAGCCGCAGCAAACCGCGTAGCGTCATGGCGCTCTACCGCCGACTCAGCGCCGAGACACCCTACCCGCTGGACGATCTCGTCCCCGCCGGGCATGACCTGGGCTGGCTGCTCTCTGGGCAGGCCTGGCGCGAGCGAGGACTGCGATGAGCGGAGGAAGCCTGATGCAGACCCTGACTGTCGAACACCCGGTGCCCTTCGTCCTGCCGCCAGGCCAGCCAATCCAGGTCGCCCTGTTGGGATGTGGCGGCACTGGCTCACATATCGCCCTTGCCCTCGCACGCCTGGCCTACCACGTGCGCGAGCAGAGCGGCCCGCCGCTGGCGCTGACCTTCATCGACGGCGACCTGGTCGAGCGCCGCAACATCGGCCGGCAGCTCTTCACTGCCCGCGAGATCGGCAAGCCGAAAGCGCAGGTGCTGGCCGATCGCCTGAACGCCGCCCTCGGCCTCCGCATCACTGCCGTGCCGGCGATGGCAACCGCCAGCCTCCTTGCTGAGCTCCAGCCAGGCTACCAGACCATCGGCATCCTGGTCGGCGCCGTCGATACGGCGAGCGGGCGACGCGCGATGCACGAGGCCCTTGGCCGCTCCACATGGCCCCTCTGGCTCGATGTCGGCAACGAGCGTGACTGGGGCAAAGTCCTGCTCGGCACCGTCACTGACGCGCGGCAGCTGCGCGGCGCGCTGGCCCTCGGCGGGATCTGCACCGCCCTGCCCGCGCCAACCCTGCGCTACCCACACCTGCTCGACGACGCGCCTCTGCAGCTGCGGGCTGACTGTGCCCACGCCTCCGCTGACGGCGCCCAGAGCCTGATGGTCAACCAGGCGATGGCGGCCGTCGCCGGCCAATACCTGCACCAGCTGGTTATCGCCCGCCAGATCACCACCTGCGAGACCGCGCTCGACCTGGCGACGCTGACGATGCGCTCGACCCCGATCACCGCGGAGAGCATCGCCGCAGCGGGCGATCTTACGGTCACTGACGTGACCACCCTGCCCGAGACAACGACGAAACGTAAAGGAGGACACCCATGACCCAGCCATCACGCGACGAGTTCACCGACCAGCAGCTCGTGCTCTTCGATCTGGGCAGCCAGGAGCCGAGCAACATGACCAGCCCGGCCTTCCTGCCCCAGCTGCCCACTCCACCACCGGCCCGTGGGAAGGGCAAGAAGGCCAGCGCGCCAGCCAGGCCCTCCCAGCAGACCAACGGCCATTCGCCGGCTACCCCCGCCATGCCCACCCCGCTGGCGATCACCCCCCGGCCGCCGCTGCCGGAGCTCCCGCCGCTGCTGCTGGCTGGGGTGCGCGCGGCCCTCTTCCAGTCCCTGGCCCAGGAGGCCCACGCCATCTACCAGGCCCTGCTCGCCCAGCAGCCCGCCGAGCAGCACGACCAGGTGGTGCTCGGCGTCGAGCCAGCGCGTCTCGGCGCCTCCGCCCAGCTGCTCCTCGATTCGCCGGCGCTCAACGCCGCCGTGAGCCTTCTGGCGCTGGGCGCCACACTCACGCAGCGCACGTAGCTTCGCAGTACGCTCCACAGCACGCAGCAGAGGGCCAGCGCCGCAAGGTGCTGGCCCTTTTGCTTTATCGGGAACCACGGGGGCCTCCGGGTAGTGGTAGCGTGTTGCGGGCTTCAATCACGGCGGCGCGGGAAATTGCCTCAAAATGCACTCTCGATTATCATGTGCGCATCGCACGTCTTTGATATAACACGCCGTTCTGGCCTGGAAATGCTGATGCACACCAGACGACATATTGCCGGCATATCACTCGCCCTCGCGCTACTTGTCGCACTGTTGTTCGGTGCGCTCAGCCCGGCCACTGCGCAGCAGCCCGCGCCGACGGCTACATTGCCGCCTGCAACAGCTGCGCCAACCGTGGCGCCGCTAACGGCGACTACTGCGCCACCTACGCAAACTCCTGCTCCGCCCACACAAACGGCGACCCCACCGCTCACGCCAACGATCGCACCCACGCCTGAGCCGACGCTCACCGTGCCGCAGGCCCTGGATCGGATTATCAGCGGCGAGAAGCCTGTTGAAACCCTCTTCACGCTGCTCGCACAGCGGCCGCCGCTGTTGATCGCCGGCCTGCTTGTGCTCGCCTTGCTCATCGCCGGCGTTGTCGCCGCCGTCAATCCCTGGCGCGAGCGCTTCTTTCGCTGGCTTGATCGCAGGACGGGTGGCCAGCGGCGCGACATCGAAGCGGAAGTGATCCGTGATGAAACGAAGGAGGAGGTTGCGGCCTTACGGAAGGCCGAACGCACGCAACAGCAGGCCAGTTCGGCGCAGATTGTCTACCTGAGCCGCCTGGAGCGGGATATGCTGCGGCTGGCGAAGATCCCGGCGCTTGGCCGCGAGCAACGCGAGCTCGACCTTGAGCAGGTGTACGTTCCGCTCCATGTGGTCGAGCGCGAGCAGATGGAATCGTTCGACACATACATCCTGGGTAAGTTTGGCGCTGAGGATGGCGGGTCAGCCCGACAGGAGGCTTATCAAGCGGTTCAGGAGAGTCGCCCGGTGTTCCGGCTGCTCAGCGAGCCGGGCCAGTTGCCGCCGCCTGATGCTGAGGCGAATGAGCGCAGGCGAGGACGGAAACCTTCTGTCGGCCCCGAGACGACAACTGAACGGTTGCTCCTCGTCGGGCGCGCCGGTAGCGGCAAAACGACGACCCTGCACTATGGCGCGCTCATCCTGGCGCGGGCCGCACGTACTGCCGACACGGCCGAGATTCGCAAGGAGCTAGAGCTGTTCACCGCGAAGCATCTGTTTCCGATCTATGCCCGGCTGACTGAGGTGATGACCTATATTCACGAGCATTACGCGCAGCGTCGCGCCGAGTTGGTAGGCGCCCCGGCTCAATTGCTCCTCGACGCCCTTGATGAACTGGCGCGCCGCGATGTGCCCGACCTGCCGGTCGGCATGATTAAAGACCAGATCAAGGCCGGTGGTTGTTTGATCATGCTCGATGGGCTGGATGAAACCGGCGATGCTGACGAACGGGGCTCGGCGATGGATCTGATCGCCAGCCTGGTGCGCGAATGCGCGCAGAATCGCTACCTCGTCGCCAGCCGCCCCTTCGAGGGGCTGGGTGTGCGGCTCTCCGGGTTTGTCGAGCGCCACTTGCGTCCGCTCGACGCTGACGACATCCGCCGCTTGCTCAACAAACTCTTTCTTGCCCTACGTCTCCCAGAGGATCGCCTGCCAGCGGCAAGCAGCGACCCGGACGCGCTCGTGCCGGAGGCCGCCGAGCTCTGGCGCAACCTCGAGCGCAGCCCGCGCCTGTTCGATATGGCGACGAACCCGCTCTTGCTCACCAGTATGGCCGTACTGGTCGAGGGACGCGAGCCGCTTCCCGTCGAGCGCGCCAAGATATACGAGAAGCTGGTGCGCCTCACGATCGAGGCCTGGCGCAAGGCTCAGCTCGGACGCGACCGGCCGGGGATGCCGGTGAAGCTCTTTGAGGAGAGCGACGACAGCGTGCGTTTGCGGCTCCAGCTCCTGGCCGCCGATATGCTTGAGTCGGAGCGTCGCGAGATCACGCTTGCCCAGGCCCGTGACCTGCTGCGCCCGATCTACAGAGCCAACAACCCTGGCTGGAACGATGAGCGTTGCGATGACTACGTGCGCGAACTCCTGTACCAGATCGCGCTGCATAGCGGCCTGCTCCAGGCCCGCGACAGCGACTCGCTCTTCAGCTTCGCCCACTTCACGCTGCAGGAGTACCTGGCGGCCCGGCACTACACCGAGCAGCGCAGCGGCAAGGAAACGACCATCGAAGCGCTGGTGATGCACTGGCCTGAGGGCCGCTGGCGCGAGACGATCTTGTTGGCGATCGGCCACGAGGCCACCAGTGGTTCTCGTGAGACGGCCCAGACAATGCTTAAGACCCTGCTGTCCGCCGGAGACCCGAAGGCATTGTTACTGGCGAGCGATGGGCTGGACGAAGCCAACGCCCGCGCCGTCGGGGAGCTAACCCCCCAGCGGCTTGCTGTGTGCGAGCGCCTGCGCACCCTCGCCGCCCTCACCGATGACTGGCGCACCGCCGCCCACCCCGACCCGGTGCTGCGTAATCGCGCGGCGACTATGCTCGACCGGCTCGATGCCGACACCGGGCGGCCCGGCCTCGACCTGGCGCAGGACGACTACTGGGTGTCCAGGATCGAGCCGGGCACGTTCAGCATGGGCGACAGCAATGGGCAGTATGACGACGAAAAGCCGCAGTTCGACTACCCCATCCTCCAGCCCTACGCCCTGGCGCGCTTCCCGGTGACGAATCGCCAGTACCTGCTGTTTGTCGAGGCCCTGGCCGGGCGTGGCACGCCCGAGGCAGTTACGGCGACCCAGAAGCTCCTGCCGCTGATGAAGCAGCACAAGCAGACCCCGGAGCAGTTTCGCCCGCGCTACTGGCCCGGCGCGCGCTTCCGGGCCGGCGAGGGCAACCACCCGGTGGTTGGCGTAACCTGGTACGCCGCCACGGCCTTCGCCTGGTGGGCCAATGAGACCTTCCTGACGCCTGAGCAGCGTGCCGCCGGCGAGGCGATTCGCCTGCCGACTGAGGCCGAGTGGGAGCGTGCCGCGGCTTACCCGCCGTCCCTGGCAGGCAATACCACCCGCGCCGGGCGCCGCGAGTATCCCTGGGGCGCCGAGTTGACAGCCGCGACCGGTGGTAGTATAACCGCCAGCATCCAGGCCAACATCGATGTGAGCCAGATCGGTGGGACATCGGTCGTCGGCATCTTCCCCCATGGCGCGGCCACCTGCGGCGCCGAGGAGCTGGCCGGCAATGTCTGGGAATGGTGCAGCACGCCGAAGCACGATTATCCGTTCAAGGGCGAGGTGAGCACGGAAAGTCTTTACATAGGAAACAAACGTTCTAGTAGCTTATACGTGCTGCGCGGCGGCTCGTGGCTCAACGATCACGACGGCGCCCGCTGCGCCTACCGCAGCGACGGCAACCCTGACGACGGCTACGACACCAGCGGTTTTCGTCTCGCCCGTTTGTTCTCCTTGTCTTCGTCTTAATGTCTTTTTGGCTTATTGTCTTTCTGACATTGTAAATGGTTTTGCACAACTTCAGACTGGGATGCCGATACTGGGGGTGCAGGGGGGCGCAGCATCCCCCTGCCTGCCCTGAGCTTGTCGAAGGGCACGCGCCGGAGGCGCGAATCGCGTATTTTTTATGAAGACCTACCGCAACCTGTACCCACAGGTCTATGATTTCGAGAACCTCTACCTGTCCTACCGGGCGGCCCGGCGGGCCAAGCGTGACCGCGCCGAAGTGGCGCGCTTCGAGGCGCGGGTCGAAGATCAGCTCTTTCGTCTGCAGGACGAGCTGCGCGAAGAAACCTATCAGCCCGGCGCCTACCGCCACTTCTACATCTACGAGCCGAAACGGCGCAAGATCAGCGCCGCGCCGTTTCGTGACCGGGTCGTCCACCACGCCCTGGTCAACGTGATCGAGCCGATCTTCGAGCGCCGGTTCATCTTCGACTCCTATGCCTGCCGGGTCGGCAAAGGTACCCATCGCGCCCTAGATCGCTGTACGCATTTTGTGCGCCGGCACCGCTTTGTCTTGCAATGTGACGTGGCGAAATTCTTTCCAACCATCGACCACGAAATCCTGCTCGCCACCCTCGCGCGCACCATCGCCGACCCGCAGGTGCTGCGGCTGTGCGAGCGGATCGTGCGCAGCGGCGCCGGCGTGCTCGACAGCGAGCGTGAGATGCACTGGTTCCCCGGCGACGACATGTTTGCCGTCCTGCGCCCGCAGGGCCTGCCGATCGGCAACCTGACCTCGCAGTTCTGGGCCAATGTCTACCTGAACGAGCTCGACCAGTTCGTCAAACGCGAGCTGAAGTGCCGGGCCTACCTGCGCTACGCCGACGATTTTCTGCTCTTCCACGACGACAAGGCCACGCTGCATGGTTGGATGGCCGAGCTGCGTGACTTCGCGGCATCACGGCTACGCCTGCTGCTCCACCCGGCGAAATGCCAGGTCTTTCCCACCAGCAGCGGCGTGCCGTTTCTCGGCTTCCGCCACTTCGCCACCCATCGCCGCCTGAAACGCCCCTCAGTTGTGCGCTTTCGGCGGCGGCTCCGGGCTCTCCAACGTGCGTTCGCCGCCCGGGAGATCAGCCTCGACAAGGCTGGCGAGTCGATCCAGAGCTGGTGCGCCCACGCCGCCCACGGCAACACCTACCGGCTGCGCAACCAGATCTTGCGCCAGTCGATCTTCCGCCCGGCACGCATATGAACGAGATCCCGATCTTCGCCAAAACCTACGACCTGCTGCTCTGGCTGGTGCCGGCGACGCTCAAATACCCGCGCGAGCACCGCTTCGCCCTGGCCCTGCGCACCCAGCAGGCGGCCTTCGAGTTCAACGAGTTGATCGTGCTGGCCCGCAAGACCCGCGACAAGCGCGACCTGCTGCTGCGCGCCGATGCCCATCTCGAGCAGCTCCGGCTCTACCTGCGCCTGGCTCACGATCTGAACCTGCTGGCCCTGCGCCAGTACGAGCACGCCAGCCGTGAAGTCAGCGCCATCGGCGCGCTGCTCGGCGACTGGATGAAACGTGTTGGGGCGCAGCCGCCGTCAGAGCGGCCGCGCGGCGCGCAGTTTCACCCACCTGGCGACACCGGCCCGCGCAACGGTGAGGTATAATCGGCGGCGGAACTGGCCGACAACGTGCTGCGCGGCGGCTCGTGGAACAACAATCACGACAACGCCCGCTGCGCCTACCGCAACGACAACAACCCTGACAACGACAACGACAACAACGGTTTTCGTCTCGCCACTCGCGCTCCGCGCCCGCCGGAAATGCGCCGCGACGCCCTGAGCCAATCAGGGGAGCACGGCGCCGAGGTGTTCAAGGAGAACGACAGGCCGGTTCCGGGTTCGCCCTGAGCGAGCCAAACATCACCCGCGCCGCTCCCCGTGGTAGGCGACCACCCGCCGAAGCCTGGAGCGGCGCACTTGACGAGAACGGCCTGCGCCGGAAGGTGCTGGCCCTTTTGTGTACGGCACGCTGGCCTGCCTTGTGTAATCCTCCCCTGCCTCAAATTGCCCGAGATTTGACTCATTCTGCCCGATTGACACATGTGTGCGCCACAGGTAGCATGGTGGCACTGTATAGTTATCAACACCCTGATGTTGGAGGACACCAGGGATCGATCTTAACCTACGCCGGATTGACCGCTTATGCTTTCGCACCCGGAGGCGGGTTCTCGGCGGGCGGCTGGACTACGGCCAGCCGTTGTTTGCAGAAAGGCGACATGCCGGGCGTCGAGCAGGGCTTTGACAGCCTCTTTGCTACGACACGCCTGCATCTCGCGATCATTGAAGCGCGCCTGGTGGTTGATCGCCGCGTTCACATCGGCGTGGAGCGTAAAGCCGCACGAGGAGCAGCAAAACGTCTGCTGCTCAGGCCGGTTGGCAGGGGAGACATTGTGGCAGTGCGAACACTCCTGCGACGAGTAGGCAGCCCACGCGGCCCGCGCCTGCTGACCGCGCTTCCTGGCGCCCCAGGCGAGCTGCCGGGGCAGATGGGCCAGGTTGGCAGCGTACAGGTAGGCGTTCATCCGGCGCACCCGCCAGCGCATGGTGCGAACATCCAGGTCTTCGTAGGCGATCTGATGATCGGGATGCTCGGCAAAGAACTGATTGACTGCGCGGTTGATCTCCTGCCGGACATGGCGAGCGAGCCGCTGATTGGTCAGCGACGGAAGCTGCTCGATGCCCTTCTTCTTGAGGCAGGCGCGCAGCCTGGCCTTCCGGCGACGTTTCTCGCGGTCGAGCTTGTGGCGGTGGGCCAGCTTGCCGTGGAAGGTGCCGTAGCGCTTGCCCTCGGAGGTCGTCAGGAAGTTGGCGATACCGACATCCACCCCGACGACCGGCGACTCATCCGTCGTCGTCGGAGTCACGCGCTCGCCCACCGTCAGCGTCAACCACCATCCCGATGGCTTGCGCGTCAGGGTCATGCTGGTGTTGATTCGCTTGCCATTCAGCCGCTGGCGATGATAGGTCGCCAGCTTGACGGGCAGGCGGATGGGTTTGCCCTGCTCCAGGGTGCTGATGCGCAGCCAATAGTCGAACGAGCTGTCCAGGGACGGTTCCAGCACGACGACATTGGCGTTGGCCTGGAGTATGGTCTGTTTGAGCTTTGGTGTGTTCCATTCACGCCAGGGCGGCGCAGGGCGCTGAGGATCGTCCTGCTCCTGCCACGCTGCCATGTCGTCACGATGCGCCGCTCTGGTGCGGGCGTGGTTGCTGCGCCAGGACTGGGCAAGACCCGCCGCGTGCTGAATGACCACGCGCTGCCAGCGCGCCGAGAGCGGGCTGTCCAGCCATGCGTCAGCAAATTTATCGGGCTCTACCTCAGTGCAAAAGGCGGTGGTGTAGTCCTGACACAGCCGAATGTACTCAGCGGCGAGCGCATCAAGCTGCGCCAGCTTGCTGGCGTTCGCATCCGCAATTCGGATATGTGTGATAGCATGGGTCAGCTTCATGGGCGGTACACGTATACGAATATATGTTCGCATTGTACCAGCATACGGAGGTTTCTGCAACCGAACGATACCTATCCACGGACGTTGCCGCGGTCTGGTCGCTTGGCGCGAAGGACGGCGCGCCGACGACGATTCGGAGCCTGATCGACCTGGCCTGGGAGACGCTGAAGCAGCAGCGGCCCGATGTCGTTGAGCTGCTGAGACGCGCCGAGCCGGCCGACAACGAGTAGCTATAACCCAATCGATTCTGACGCCTCCCGGCGGTGAGCGGTCGCCACTCCTTCCACCACCGGCAGGCCTGACCAGGAGACAATCTATGGGCTCGCTGACCGATCGCGGTCGGCAGGGTCTGGCTTTCTGCACCCTGCAACCGTCCGGCTTCCCAGGGTGGAAGCACTTATGCTGTACGTTACCAATCGAGGTTGCCGTTCAATCCCCATGTTGGTCTGATTCGCGGCCACTTGCCATCACGGCAGGGGGTGCGCGATGAGGCCGGAGAATCTGCCGCGCATCGCCGCGCGCGTCACGCACGTCCCGGGTGATCCTGGGCCGGGCCTGGCCGCGCTCGCCGATGCGTTACTGCGTACCACCGCCGATCCGGCGCTTGACGATGCCTTCCGTATCGCACATAATTTCAACATCGTCGACGCCCAGATCCAGACCCGCCGCCGCGCCCTTGAGCAGGCCGCCGGCACGTTGCGTGAGCAGCTCGCCTCGATCATGGCGCAGCTGGGGGAGGCGGCCTGATGGCCAAGCGCACCGCACTCTACATCCGCTGCTCGAGCCTTGACCAGGTCAAGCGCGGCTTCAGTATCCCCGACCAGCTAGCACGCCTGCGGGCTGAAGCGAAGAGCGCCGGCGAGCTGGTGGTGGCAGAGTTCATCGACCAGGCCCGCTCGGGTGCCAGCGCCGCCAAACGCGAGGAGTTTCAGAAGCTGCTCACCGCCGCCCGCCGGCGTGAGTTCGACCGGTTACGCGTCGAGAGCGTCGACCGCGGCCACCGCAACGATATGGAGCGCCGCCAGTTTGAGGCGGACATGACCATCCTCGAGATCGAGGTGGTCTACAGCGGTGAGCCGGAGAAGCAGGCCCCGCAGTACCGCAAGCTCCAGCGCGGTATCAAGGGCGTGCTGGCCGAGTGGGAGAGCGACGAGACCAGCCAGCGCACCTACAAGCGCCACCGCTACCGCGCCCAGCAGGGCAAGTGGCGCGGCGGGAACATTCCGTATGGTGTGCAGCCTGATGTCCAGGGCTGGTTCGAGCCTGACCCGGAGAGCTACGCGGTGCTGCTCTGGATCCTGGGCAAGCGCGGCGAGGGGATGAGCTACCATACCATCGCCCGCATGCTGAACCAGGGCATCGTGCTTGAGGAGGGCAGCAAGCCGCAGGTGCCGCCAACGCCAGGGCTGCTGATCTACCAGCGCCGGCCCTACCTGGAGCGCCAGAACCCCGAGACGGGCGAGGTGATCCACGAGCCGCGGCGCGTACCGGCGGGCACATGGATCGCCTTTACGGTCAATGAGATCTGCCAGAAAGCGGTTGATGGCGTGTACGCCGGAGTGCTGCGCTGGGGCGAAAACGCGAACCGGTTCCGCGAGGATGCGGACGGCAACCTCAAACGGCTGGTGCGCGTCGAGACGGGTAAGCCGTTGGTGCCCGAGTCGCTGCTCCGCCGCGTCCAGGCGGTGGAGCTGGCGGCGCAAGAGGGTGAGGCGGCGACGATGTCGGCCTTCAACAGCTACCTGCTCTCGCTCCGCTGTGGCGCGTGCGGTGAGGCCATGCACGGCTACACCAGCACCAAGTACAAGGGCGAGAAGAAGTACCGCTACCGCAAGTATCGCTGCGCCGGCCGGGTGAACAAGCCTGGCTCGTGCCACATGCCGATGCTCAGCGCCGACGAGCTCGAGCGCATGGTGCTCGAAGTCGTCATGCAGGACATCATCGAGCGCAGCCGCGAGGCGCTGCTGGAGGAGATCAACGACGCCATCGCCCGCAAGCGCGCCGAGCTGCTGAGCGCAGTCGAGGTTGCCGAAGAACAGCTGCGCGAGCTGGAAGAGCGGCGTCAGGCGACGTTGGACGCGCTGACCACGCAGTACAAGGGGGTGTCGGAGCGCACACGCGCCGTGCTAGCCGAGCAGGCTGACCGGGCGGTGCTCGCGTACGACGAGGTAGAGGAGCAGATCCGCAAGCTCCGCCTCGGCATGACGGTGCTGGAAGAGAAGGCGCGGTCGATCACGCTGATCCTGACCGACCCGCTGCTCGACCCGTCCCGCTGGCAGGAACCGGAGGCGACCCACGCACTCAAGCGGGCTTTGAAGCTACTCGTCCACGACCTGATCCTTAGTTCGACTTTATCCATTTAGTAGACGAAACGTGAGCGGCAGGGTACGCTTGACTGGAACCCAACGACCAGGAAGGAACCAGCCATGTGCAACCTGCCACGACCGATTATACACATCTTGCGGGCGTTCGAACTGCTGGTTAGCGAACGGGTATGGGAATGGGCGAAGATTCTGCTGGTCGGCGCTATGCTGGCACCGGGCAAGCGCACCGTCACTGCAGCCTTGCGGGTGATGGGCTTGAGCGACGATGGGCAGTTCCAGAACGCCCATCGTGTGCTCAACCGTGCCGTCTGGTCGCCACTGGCGGCCAGGCGCATCCTGCTGCGCCTGCTGCTCGATGCCTTTGTTCCGCCCGACGCGCCTATCGTGCTCGGACTCGACGACCATATCGAGCGCCGGCGCGGAGCCAAGATCACGGCCAAGGGTATTGACCGCGACCCAGTGCGCTCCTCGCGCTCGTTCTTCGTGAAGACCAGTGGCCTGCGTTGGCTGAGTATGATGCTGTGTGCAGCCATTCCCTGGGCGCAACGAACCTGGGCGTTGCCCTTTTTGACCGTCCTGGCGCCCTCGGAACGCTACCATCAAGAACGGGGAACGCGCCACAAACAGCTCACCGACTGGGCGCGTCAGATGATCACGCAGGTCCGTCAGTGGGTGCCCGAGCGGGTGCTCCTCGTCGTCGCCGACAGCAGTTACGCCGCACTCGAACTGCTTGCCGCTTGCCAAGGCCTGCCCACGCCGGTCACGGTTGGAACGCGCTTGCGCCTGGATGCAGCCTTGTACGACCCGGCCGCTGCACACGCGGCAGGCCGACCGGGTCGCCCGCGCAAGAAGGGTGCGCGTCAACCTACACTGGCCGCTCGACTGACCGACCCCGCTACCGACTGGCAGGAGACGACCGTGCGCTGGTCCGCTGGCGCGACACGGGTGGTCCGGCTGGCGACGGGAACGGCGGTCTGGTATCCCAGTGGCCTGCCGCCGGTGAGCATCCGTTGGGTCCTCGTCACCGAGCCAGACGGGACGTTCAAACCCCAGGCGCTGTTGTGTACCGACGCAGATGCCGCCCCTTTCCAGATGGTGGAGTGGTTCGTGATGCGTTGGCAGCTGGAGGTGACGTTTGACGAAGCTCGTGCGCATCTAGGCATCGAAACGCAACGGCAGTGGTCGGACCTGGCGATCCTGCGCACAACCCCGGCGCTGTTCGCGCTGTTTTCCCTGGTCACGCTGTGTGCCCATCAGCTGCTCCAGGGCCAAGAGCTGTCGGTACGCCAGGCTGCCTGGTCCACCAAAGCACGTCCAACCTGCATCGACACCCTGGCCTTCGTCCGCCAGCAGCTCTGGCCGGTCACCATTTCTTGGATGTCGCCCGCAGAAGCCGACATGGTCAACATCCCGAAGTCGTTACTCGCTCGCCTGACGGACGCGCTCGCCTACGCCGCCTGAGCGGCGCAGATGGATAAAGTCGAACTGAGATGGCGCGACGTCCAAAAGGCCGCTCAAATGGCGAGGGCTCGATCTATGAGTCACCCAAGGATTCCGGCATCTGGTATGCCCAGGTGCGAATCGAAGGGCGTTCGCCCAAGCGCGTGCGGGCGAAAACCCAGTGCGAGGCGCGCGACAAGCTCAAGCAGTTACTGGCTGAACTGGAGCAGGGCGTCAATCTCGGCGCACAGCAGCCGACAGTCGAGCAATGGTGTACGACCTGGCTGGAAACCTTTGCCGTCAATCTGAAGCCGCGCATCAAGAACGATTACGCCTGGGTGGTGCAGCGCTATATCAAGGGAACGCGGCTGGGCCGCCGCAAACTGAACCAGCTTACTCCCGCCGATGTCCAGGATTGGGTGAACGATCTGCACACCCAGGTCACCGCGCAGACGGTGCGCGGCGCGCATGCGCGGTTGCACAAGGCGCTGGTGGTCGCCATCCGCCAGCGCTACATCACGCGGAATGTCGCTGACGATATCGAGTTGCCTTCGGTGCGCCCGCCGCCGATTACACCACTTGATTTTCAGCAGGCGCGCGCCTTGCTGACCTATCTGAAGGGTCATCGGTGGGAGGCGATCTACTGGTTAGCGCTCAACCTGGGCATGCGCCAGGGCGAGATTCTGGGGTTAACCTGGGACGCGCTGGATTTTGATAGCGGGACGCTCCGGCTATACCAGCAGTTGCAGCGCGCCAAAATTGGCGCTGGGCCGCGCGAGTTTTTGTTGCAGACGACCAAGACCAAGGCTGGTGAACGGACGCTGCAGCTTGACGCCGATCTGGTGGCGCTGCTGCGCGCCCATAAGCAGAACCAGGATGAAGAGCATGCCTTGTGTGGCGACCAGTGGAAGAACCGGCTTAACCTGGTGTTTGTGACCGAAACCGGCGCGCCAATCCATGTGTCGGATCTGCAGAAGCAGTTCAAAACCGCGCTGAAAAAAGCGGGGGTGCCGATGATTCGCTTTCACGACCTGCGTCATACCGCGGCGACACTCATGCTGGCCGATGGCGTGCCGCTCGTGACGGTCTCAAAGGTGCTGGGGCATAGTTCGCCGGCGATTACGGCGACGATCTACGCGCATGCCTTGGATGAACACAAAGCCAGCGCGATTGCCGGGCTGAGCCGGCGACTGCGCAATGACAAGGAGGCCGCATGATCGACATTTTTCCAATGACTCATGCAATGACTCATGCGCCATGCAAACAGCCCCTGCACCGTGATGGCGAAGAGGCCGTTTGCCGCGTTGTAATGCTGGTGCCGGAGACGGGACTCGAACCCGTACGGGGTTGCCCCCATCGGTTTTTAAGACCGAAGCGTCTGCCATTCCGCCACTCCGGCTTTGCTTATATCTTAACATAGTCTGACGGTCTGGCAAGAGGCTTCGTGGTTTCCTGCGCCAGGGCAATCGCCTGTCAACCACCAGAACCCGATTTGTACGGGTTATTCGGACAGGCTCTCATTCCGGGTTGCTTGGATCTGCATGTCGTGCAGCCAGTAGGATGCTCCCCTGCATCATCTTTTCTACCCCTTCGGGAAGCGTTTCGTCGCACAGAAGAAGATCGATGCCGGTCTCGAGATGCCGTGAGAAAAAGAAGAAGTACGGCTTCATTTCCTCAATCGGATTCCCCTCTCGTTTGCAAACCCGAAGCAGCAGGTCAATATCACTCGTCCCCGTGTGGGTTCCCGTCGCCAGAGAACCGATCAGGCGCACTTCGCATAGCTGCGGAAAGGTCGCCAGTGCCATGAACGCCACCTCTCGCAGGCGTCGGATGACTTCATCCCGATTCAGGGAGATAGCCTTCACAGAACCGAATGACTCGATCGGCCGCATGTAATCCCTCCTGCGCCTGAGTTGCAGTGAAATAATCGGCTGGCTTTCCCGAGGCGAAACCATTCGGATAGCGGGGCGGGATGTAGTAGAGGTCGAGCAAGCGGGCGCTGTCCAGAATCTCCTCCGGTATCTCCAGGTCTTGTTTGAGCCGTTCCAGCATCCGGTGAGCGAGTGACCCCAAAGAGTCACCCCTCTAGCCAGTCCCAACGCTTTGATCACCTTTTCAGACGATTGCTGCAGGGTGAAACAAGCCCATTCGTAGTATCCATACTGGACGTCCAGGATGGCGCGCGTGTAATCTCGTTTTCCCTGCTCGTACCAGTCTTTCCAGCGATTCATTCACAAACACTCTTCTCAGCGATCAGATACTTCTCAGGACAGAGCGCCTGACCATTTTCAGCCGCTTGTTTGCCTTCCCATTGTATGCAATCTCCGCAACGCACGCCACGACTCACAACAACCCCCAACATTCAACGTTCAACGTTCAACGCCCAAC
>DAOUBK010000039.1:0-20530 GCA_034432635.1 Roseiflexus sp. | reverse complement strand
AACCGGTTGCTCGCTCATTTGCCGCCTCCTTGGATAGATTCATCTGGGATAACGATACCATATGTTTTCGGATAGACTCTAAGCCAGGCTTAACCAAAACTTGATGTCCCGCGGTAATCTCATAGTATCCAGCAGACGTATAATAGTGCAGACACATACCGATGGAAGCAAAACTCATGAAGAACGTTCCAGAAAGCCCTGATGCCGCCCAGAAGCATCTACACGTCCACGACCGACAACCACTAGACAGGAGACATCTCAGTGTACCCTCTCGTCCTGCCAGACCGGCCACCCTCCAACGCCCTTGAGCACTTCAGTTTCGCATCGTTTGTCGAGGAACAGCGGAAGGCGCTCCACAGCCGCAGCATTTGGCATTGAGTTTCCTGATTGAAGATTACGCTGCTCAATCCGCCGGGACGCACCTGATCGCAACGTTCCAGCTTTTCTCGCATTACCGCCTCCAGATCCAACGCTACCGGAACATAGCGCCGCGTCTGGCGCAGGCGTTTGTGCTGGGATTCCCCAATGAGACCCCTCCCGAATTGCCCAACGTCATCCAGATTGCGCTGGAAGCGGAGTGGCCCCTGGTACATGAGTGGGGCGTGATCGCCTGGGGACCGACATGCGCCGCTGCGCTGGTGGCATACGACGAGGAACGGCTCGCGCCATCCCGCCGCTCACGGCGGTTCCAGGCAATCTGGACAACCAGCGTCGCGCTGATCGAGCCGATGGTGACGGCGTTCTACCACGCCATCGGGCAACCGGCGCCGAACTTCACCCGTGATCTGCTTGCAACGCAGCGCACGATCGTAGCGATGCAAAAGGAACTGACCGTCCGAATCCGCGCGATCAGATGAGATTCGGGCATCTGTTGCCACAGATACTGGCGCTGCACGCCGGTCATCCCGCGCAATTCAGACACCTCCGTTCAAGCAAATGAGTGGCAACGGTGACGAAGGTGTCACCTCCGCCCGTCTAATACGAATGATGATTCGGTTGTTCTGAAAACCCGACGCTCTAGTGATGTGCGTCGTTTCCGCAGGCGTCGATTGGCATCGACTTACCCACCCGCACACCGACGGCCTCTCCCTGCCGTTCCTCCACTCGCGCCCTGGCGCATACGCCAGCAGAACGCCTCGCATACATCGGGAGCGATGGCACCGACAGACGCACGCTGTGCGATAAACGGCGTCACGCCGAGCGTGAACGGGCTGCGATCCAGGAACAGATTATTCAGGCTCAGCAGGCTGCCCTCCGCGAACTGAGCACACCGTTGCTGCCAATCGCCGACGGGGTGGTGGTGATGCCCTTGATTGGGCGATTGACTCGGTTCGCGCACGACAGATTATGGAGGGCTTGCTGCAAGGCGTATCCAGGTACAGGGCGCAGGCGGCCATTATCGACATCACCGGCGTGAAAGTCGTCGACACCCAGGTTGCCAGAGTGCTGGTGCGCGCCGCCCAGGCGGTACGCATGTTGGGCGCCTGGGAGATCCTGACGGGTATCAGCCCGGAGATTGCCCAGACGCTGGTGCATATCGGAACCGAACTCCGTGACGTGAAAATGTACTACGCCGGGCAACTCTCGCCCGACTTCCGGCGTCGCCTGATTGCAGATGGCAGACTGGATTCGCTGAGCCTAGAGCGACTCACCGGCGCGGAGAGTCTTAGCGCTTACACCATGCTCGGTCAGAGCGTCGGGTACGAATATATCTTCTCAGGCGAAACGGTGCGCTATTTGATCGACACCTACGGCGCCGATTCGTTCCGGGAGTTCTACCGGTCTTTCAGTCGCGGGCCGCTTGAACGAGTCATCGATCAGATGCCACTTTTTTCGATCGGCTTTGGTTCGAGGTTTGGCAACCTCACCAGGGAAGTGACGCCGGAAGTGCTCTTGAGCGTCTATGGCGTGACCATCGCCGATCTCGACGCAGCGGTTAAGCAGCAGTTACGCGAACAGCAACCCTGAGATGAGCCACGTTGCATATCCATCGCCTGCTTCCAGCAAGAAACCATCACATTGAGCGAGGAGTTCTTTCTGCACACGGCGCGCCAAGAGGTATAATGGCGGCAGGCGAGCACATTCGCCGTGAGCCGCTCTTCTCCGACGCACTGGTAGTTGCGAGCGAAACAATGAGCCGTGCCAGAGAGAACATCGCACTGCTGCGCACTCGTCTGGAACGCATCGGATACCGCTTTGCCTACCCCGATGAAGCAGTTCGACCACCCCGACCGGACGTTCAGCGGTGCATCGAGGAACTCGAGCGTCGCGTTGGACCGATGCCACTCGCACTACGCGCCTGATACGAAATTGTCGGGTCGGTCAACTTCATCGGCTATCATCCAAAGTGGAACAATACCGCGTACAGCGACCCGCTGGTGGTTGATCCAATCGATATGGCGCTCGAAGAGTACAGTATGTGGCGTGAGGAATGCCGGAAATACGGCAGAGAAGCGATGGGACCATACCAGGCGCCGCTTGCACCGGATTACTACCAAAAAAGGATATCGCCGGCGCCCCCCACCGCGCAGTGGTCGTCTACCGCATTGTGTTGCCGAACCCGGCAGCCGATGCACCGGTGCGCGATGAACTACACCAGACCACGTTTATCAACTATCTGCGCACCTGCTTCCGTTGGGGCGGCTTCCCGGGATTCGAGTACGCTGAAGAGCGCCCAACTGAGCTTGCACACCTGGTGAGAGGATTGAAGGCAATCTGAGGGGTGAATACGTGAGCATTGCAGCGCGGGTGGGAAAAGGGGCGGAGCGGAGTGCGCTCCGCCCGCGGCACCACTGGAGTGAACACCTGCAGCTGGTGCGACACCCCTCGTAGCGCAGAACGTCACTCTGCTGCGTCTGTTGCACCACGGAGACGCAAAAAAATGTAGCGCGACGACACCTGGCGGACATGTGCAGCAGGGCACGGGGCGCGTTGCAACCGGAAAGACGGGAGGCAATTGCAGCAAACTGGCGCGGGCGGGGCGACTCGAACGCCCGACCAACGGTTTAGAAGACCGCTGCTCTATCCACTGAGCTACGCCCGCATCACTATCACTATAGCACACGTCTGATGTGGCGACAAGCGTGAAAGGAGGGGGCAATATGCGCTTTGCTATCGGCAATGCTGCACTGGAACTGATCCGCGGCAACATCGTCGAACAAGATGTCGATGCAATCGTCAATGCTGCAAACGAAACGCTGGCGCCAGGCGGCGGCGTATCTGGAGCAATCCATCGTGTGGCTGGACCGGAACTGGCAGACGAATGCGCACGTATCGGCGGTTGCCCCACGGGAGAGGCACGCATCACTGCGGGCTATCGTCTCAAGGCGCGCCATGTCATTCACGCCGTAGGACCGCGCTACAGCGGCAACCCGCGTGACGCAGCGTTGCTTGCGTCAGCCTACCGCTCGGCGCTGATGCTGGCAGCCAGCCACGGCTTGCAGAGCATCGCCTTTCCATCGATCAGCACCGGCATCTACGGCTACCCACTCGATCAGGCTGCACCGATTGCCCTGACGACCTGCCGTGATGTGTTGCTCGATCACCCCGGCATCACACTGATGCGCTTCGTGCTTTTCGACGAGGAAACGTACCGCGCTTACGAGCAGGCGGCGCAGACGATTGGGTTGACTCCCGTCGAAGCGTGATCCCCTGAACGAGAGCGCATTAACCATCGCAGCCTGCTGTTCACACCGGCGCTCAACAGATTTTGGAAAAAACTTACAACCAGAGCGCCTCCGGGCTGCACCCTGACCAGACGTTTGCAACCAGGCGCTGCTGGAGGCTGGTATGGACGCCGGAGCCTGACCGAACCATCCTGCCGGGCAGGGAAGGCGAAGGCAGTGCCTTCGCCTGCACCTGGAGAATGAGCAGCCAGCATGCATGGATTGCATCTGCTGGCGTGTGGGCGCTGTGCCTCTGCGCGCTACCGGTCAGGCGCGCATGGAATCGCCCTGGCGCGTACCGGCAGGGGCGACGCCTGCGGCGCCTCTCCTCGTTCCCCTAGCGTCACCTGGTGCCGCGATTTGCAGCAACACGGCACGCCGCGGGGATGATGCAGAGCGGCGCTCGCCTCCCTGGGACGCACGGTGCGACGTGAACGTGATCAGCAAACGCCGAACCTTCAGGAATAGAAGTTCATACCACGCTCCAGATCCAGGCGATGGTAACGCGCTGCGCACAGGAAACCCGACGATAGATCGGGTTTTCACTCACCACAGCGATTGGTCAAACAGCGCCCGTCGTGGTATCATCCGTGAGAAACAGTGCTACGATTGTGAATCATTGCCAGAGAAGTTCTTGCACGAGCGCGAATATGCCCTCGCACATTCACGAGAGTGTCTATGTCCGAAAGCAGCGCCCGAGTCTACTGTAACTGTATTGGCGGCGCATGGCTGATATCACCGGCGCGTCGTCACGTACCGAATATCAATCCAGCCAGCGCCGAAGACTACATCGGTGACGTGCCGCTCTCGATCGATGATGAAGCCATTGCTGCCGCCGAAGTGGCTGCGCACGCCTTCCGTTCCTGGCAGCATACTCCCGCACCGGTGCGGGGTGCGCTGGTGATCCGTGCTGCACAGTTGCTGGCGGAACGGGCGGAACAGATTGCGCGCGTGATCGTTCGAGAACAGGGGAAGACCCTTGCCGAGGCGCGCGCCGAAGTGCGGCATGCCATCGCCTACGCGGAGTTCTGCGGCGCTGCGGCTGCCATGCCCGAAGGTGCAACCGTGCCGCTGTACAGCACCGGGCGCTTCGGCTACACGCGCCGTCATCCGCTGGGGGTAGTTGCACTGTTGACGCCAGACTGGTTGCCGCTTGCACTGCCGCTCGAACGTCTGGCGCAGGCGCTTATCGCCGGCAACACCGTCGTGGTTAAGCCGGCGCTGACGACACCGGAAACCGCAGAGTGGCTGGTTCGCTGCTTCGCCGATGCCGGCGCGCCCTCCGGCGTGGTGAATCTGGTTCACGGCGCCGGCGATGAAACCGGCGCGACCCTGATCGATCATCCGGCGGTTCGTGCGGTATGGATTGGCGGTCTGCACGCCGATATTGCAGGCGCGCGTCGTCAGGCGGACATGCGCGATATTCGCTTCATGGGCGAACAGCGTGACGTCAATCCGGTCATCGTCCTCGAAGATGCCGACCTCGATCTGGCACTATCGGGGGTCATCGCTGGCGCGTTCGGCAACGCTGGTCAGTCGCACACTGCCACCAAACGGGTGGTGCTGGTGCATCCCGTCGCCGATGCGTTTCTGGAAGCGCTGGTTGCGCGCGTCTGCGCGATGCGTCTGGGTAATGGTCTCGACGAGCAGGTTTCGCTGGGACCGTGCACCGATGAAGCGCAGATCCAGCAGGCGCTCGACCTGATCGAGCAGGCGCAGGTGGAAGGCGCCGAGGTGCTGTGCGGCGGCGCGCGTGCCCGCGACGGAGAACTGGCGCATGGTTTCTTTCTCCGCCCAACGATTGTTGATCGGGTGCGCCCGGATATGCGCATTGCTCAGGAACCAGCGCCTGGACCGGTGCTGGCAGTCACCCGTGTCGAGAGTTTTACAGAGGCGCTGGCGCTCTTCCATCAACCGCGTCCACTTGTTGCAGCAAGCCTCTACACCCGCGACGGTGCACGCATGCTACGCTTCGCCGACAACATTCGCGCCCGGTCGATCCACATCAATACGCCGACCACCGGCAATGAGCCACACCTGCCGGTTCATCACGATTGGCTGCTCGACTTCTTTACCGAAACGAGTGCAGTCTACATCGAGTACGGCACAGATCGCGGCATACAGAACGAGGGAATGTAGTCATCCGCCGTGTAGCACGTGCTAGTTGAGCGGTACCATCGCTTCTGCCAGCGCATACACCTGACGGCGGATGGTTTCCAGATCGCTCGCCTGGGGCGCCATATGCGCATAATGCTCAAGGTCTGCCAGTGCGCCCGACCAGTGTCCCAGGCGAGCGCGCAGCAGCCCGCGGTCACGCAACTCGGCGGCATCGAACGAGAGCAGCAGCATCCGATCAACCGCCGCCAGCGCGCGTTCGAACTGCTCGCGCTGAATGTAGGCGCCTTTCAGATTACGCAATATACGCAGCAGGATTGTGCGCGGCGATGGCGGCGCCATGATCTGCCGAACCAGCGCCGGATTGATCGCACCCGCAAACGAGGCGATCTGTCGCTTACATTCCGCCAGCGACCACAATCTTCCGCGATTGAACGGATCGATGTAGAGGTCGCCGTTCTGCTGATCAATGTAACGCACCAGAAAATGCCCCGGCAGCGCCAGACCGACTACCGGCAGATGCAACCGCCAGCCGATCTCTAGATAGAGCACCGACAGTAGGATGGGCAAACCGACCCGGCGCACGATCACCTGATCGAGGAAACTGTTGCCGGGATCGCTGTAGTCCCAGAAGTTGCCGCGAAAGCCGAGTTCGTCGAACAGGTAGGCATTCAACGCCATCACAATTGCGCGCGAACCACACTTTCCGGCGATCCGCACCTGCGCCGTTGCCGCCAGTGCATCAATGAGCCGCAACGACGCAAACGGATTACCGTCACCCTGATCTTCCCAGGCAATACAGAGTGCCGCCTCCGCCAGATTGATCTGGTCATCGGGCAGGCGGGCTATGGCGCGAAAGCGACGACGTGCAGGCGAAGTCATGGATCACCGCATCCGGTGCGCCGGTGTGAGCAATCGGGTTCTCCCCGGATCATACCACATAACACGACTCGAACTGCACAATTGGTGCCGTCAGAATAACTGGCGATACTCACGTGCTGTGGTCTTCCTCGATCCTTGATGAGCGACCTGTTCCACGAACATGTCCCGCTGGAGTTTATTCAGCGGGTATTCGCGACGATGCGCGATTGTCCGCAGCATACATTTCAAATCATGACCAAACGCAGCGCGCGCCTGCGCGACCTGGCGCCCACCCTCGATTAGGTGCCGAATATCTGGATAGGGGTGAGCGTTGAAAACCGACGCGTCCTCCATTGGATTGCCGACCTGCAGACGGTTCCGGCGCATGTGCGCTTTCTGTCATGTGAACCGCTGCTCGGTCCGCTGGACGACCTGCCGCTCGACGACATCCACTGGGTGATCGTCGGTGGGGAGTCAGGTCCTGGCGCGCGTCCGATGCAGGCAGCATGGGTGCGCTCGATTCTGGAACAGTGCCGACACGCGCATGTACCGTTCTTTTTCAAACAGTGGGGTGGAGTACGCAAAGACCTGACCGGTCGGGAACTGGATGGTCGCACCTACAACGAAATGCCGTCGAATGGCAGACAGCACTGATGAACAAGCCTCTCAGCGCCGGAGCGTCGCGTTGCAGCGGCAGGGTTAGGAATGCTCAACGATGATCACCTGTCAACAGGGTGACCTTCTCAAGCGAATGTCGAAGCGCCGGTCAATACAATCAACACTGGGAGTCGCGGAGAGCGGCATTGCACTGATAGCCAGAGCACACTGCCTCACACACATCCGCATCCCTGCTTCTGGACACAAGGCAGGCAACGCGCGCATTGGACGGATATTCATTACGGAGACCGGAGAGTTGGCCGGACCGCGATGGATCATCAACGTTCCGACCAAAGAGCAACAGCGGCAGCCATCACACCTGGAATGGATCGAAGACAGTCTGCAAAACCCGGTGCGGGTTGTTCATGAAGATGATACGCGCTCGATTGCGCTGCCACCATCTGGACGCGGCGAACTCTCACCCGCCGGTCTCGTTGCCGCGTAATCACCGCAGTTCCGCCTCCAGATCGCGCAACCGCGCCGCAAGCGCCGCGCGCTCCTCCGCTTCCCGTCGCGCGCGTTCTTCGGCTTCCCGCCGCGCCCGCGCTTCCACCTCCCGTAACGCCGCTTCGCGCTGCGCCTGCTCCGCTTCCCGTCGCGCGCGCTCCGCCGTCTCCGCCGCCTGCCGCACCACCCGTCGCATAATCGCCGAACGCCACACCGCGCTCGTCGTAGCACACCACGTGAATCCCCTCCACTCCCAGCCACAGGTCGGCAATCGCCAGATGCACCCGTCCTGCGGCATCCGGCGCCTGCAGGCGGTATGCTACCCCTCCAGCCGGTAGTCGAGCAGTCGCAACCGCCGTCCGCCCCGTCCCTGCCCCATATCGTCCACAATCACATACTGCTTCACCCCGCCCCGCGCATACTGTGCCCCCTTGATCTCCAGGTCGTTCGCCCGCGTCTCCGGCGAGGTGATCTCGATGATCAACGCTGGACGCGTCCCTCCACCGCTACCTCGAACATGTTCCAGTCCCGCCGCATCGCAATGCTGGGGATGACCATCACATCCGGTCCGTGCGCGCGCAACTCCGGCACATCCCACGCAATACGCACATCGCTGAGGACGATGGCGACGCCGGCAGGCTCCAGGCGCACGCGCATCACGGCGGTCAGGTACATCCGGTCAGTCTCGTGACAGTCGCTGTGCACAATGAAATCTCCGGTTTCAGGGTGCAGGACATCCTCCAGAGTCAGGGGTACCTGTTCCAGGTGGTGCAGGTTGTCGGGGGTCGGACGCGGCACGAGACGCCAGCCGTAGCGGAAGGGGTCGGCGTCCGGTGGAGTGTCGGTTGTAGGCGGCGAGTGAAGCGGGGTGTGGGTCATGAACGATGCCTCCTGGGATGGTGGTCGGCGGTGCGCGGGTGTGGCGTTGCCGCGTGGTATTGTGCCACATCCGGTGCGAAAAGTAAGGAGGCAGCACATACACCTTGCATCTCCAAAACATGTGAGAAGAGAGAAACCTGATATCATTTTCCCCATTTCACCACTGTCTATGCTATAATTTCCATGAAGATCCCCGCTCTTCTCTGTCCGCACAGCGTTCAGGGTTGTCGCCAGACGGCTGGTTTTCGTGACCGTAACATATGCGAATTGCCTGTACTGCCGATCTCCATGGAAACATTGCCGACTATCGCGCGTTGTTGGCGTTTGCAGCACAGCGTAACGCAGACGCCGTGATTGTCGCGGGGGATCTGTTGCCGCACGCAATGCGGCGTGACGACGCACTGGAGACACAGCGTAGGTTTGTCGAGCGTGACCTTGCACCGGTACTGCGCGAGTTTCGCGCCAACCACCCGAGGGTAGAAGTCTACCTGCTGCCCGGCAACGACGATTGGGCGGCAGCGTATGTCGCCGTGGAAGAACTCGCAGTCGAAGGGTTAGCGCACCCTCTTCACGAGCGTGTCTACCGGTTGAACGACGATCTGTGGATCGCCGGGTACGCCTGTGTGCCACCGACGCCGTTCAGCATCAAGGATTTCGAGCGCTACGATGAGGGACCGCTGCCGGCGTTCAGTTTCGACCATGCCTTTGTCAGTCGCGGCGGTGTTATTCGACCGCTCCACCGTCACGAGTTCGAGGGATTGCCCTCAATTGCAGACGAACTGGCTGCACTTGCCGGGCGTAGCGATCCACGGCAAACCGTGTATGTCTGTCACACGCCGCCGGTCGATACACCGCTCGACCTGATGCCACGCGGGCGACAGGTTGGCAGTCGGGCGTTGCGCGCCTTCATCGAACGCCACCAACCGCCGCTCACCCTGCATGGGCACATTCATGAAGCACCAGCACTGAGCGGAACGTATGCAACCCGAATTGGCGCGACGTGGTGCGTCAATCCGGGCCACGATCAGCGCCGTTTCCACGGCGTTCTGATCGAACTGACGGACGGCGTGGTTCACATGGATCACACCGTCTACGGCACACAACCGGAGTAGAAAGGCTATCGGCAGTGTTCAACACGATCAGCGATGTCAAAGCGGCACTCAGCGCGCAGCGCTACATTCCTTCCGACGAAATCGCCACCACTGTGTTTCTGGCGGAAAAACTCGGCAAGCCGATCCTTGCCGAAGGTCCGGCCGGCGTAGGGAAAACCGAACTGGCGAAAGTCTGGGCAGCGGCTACCGGGCGTGACCTGATCCGTCTTCAGTGCTATGAGGGTCTTGACGAAACCAAGGCGCTCTATGAATGGGAATACGCCAAGCAACTTCTCTACACACAGTTGCTGCGCGATAAACTCAACGATCTGCTAGCAGGCGTCACGACTCTCGCCGAGGCAGCCGATCGACTGGCAGCCGAAGAGGATGTTTTCTTCTCCAGCCGTTTTATGCTGCCGCGCCCGCTGCTGAAAGCGATTACCAGCGAGCGCCCGGTGACTCTGCTGATCGATGAGGTCGACCGCGCCGATGCTGAGTTCGAGGCATTCCTGCTCGAAGTGTTGAGCGATTTTCAGGTCAGCGTGCCGGAACTCGGCACCATCCGCGCCCGCCATCAACCGATGGTTCTGCTCACCAGCAACAACACCCGCGAACTCTCCGAAGCGCTCAAGCGGCGCTGTCTCTATCTCCACGTCGATTATCCCACCGCCGATCAGGAGTTGCAGATCATCAATCTGAAGGTTCCGGGGCTACCGCCCAAACTGGCGCAGCAGGCGGTTGAACTGGTGCAGCGGTTGCGCGGCATGGATCTGAAGAAGCACCCCAGCGTTTCGGAGACGATCGACTGGGCGCGCGCGCTGCTCGAACTCAACGCGCGCCACCTCGATCGGGCGACAATTGAGAATACCCTGAATGTACTGCTGAAATTCGATGGTGATCTGCAGCGCGCGCGCCGCGCGATGGTTCGTGATGAGGGGGATCGAACACGCCGCGAGCGGGATGAATTCGGGCGGTTGCGCCGCGACGACGAGGGTGGACGCTTCCGCGGCAACTAGGGGAGGAACGGGATGGACCAACGAGTGGTAGATTTTATCCAGGCGCTGCGCACCAGAGGTGTGCGCATCTCGCTTGCCGAAAGCATCGATGCCATGCGTTGCATCGAGATCGCCGGCGTTGCCGATAAGCAGTTCTTTCGTTCGGCGCTACGCGCGTCGCTAGTGAAAGAGCCGCGTGACCAGCCAACGTTCGATGAACTCTTTCCGCGTTTCTTCGGACTTGACGCACCGCCGTCACTCCACCAACCCGGTAGCGGGATGTCGCCCGAGGAGCGTGAACAACTGGAGCGCCTGCTCCAGCAGATGCTGGCGTCGTTGACACCGGAACAACTCCGTCGCCTGTTGGAGATGATAATGACCGGCCAGGGCATGAGTGGCAGCCAGATGCGCCAGTTCCTCAGCGAGAACACGACCGCGCTGCAGATGGTCACCGGCTTTCAGCCGTGGGCAACACGCCGTGCACTGCGCGAGTTGCACTTCGAACGTCTGGAGCAGTTGCTCCAGGAACTGCTCGAACGTCTGCGTCAGGCCGGGGTCAGCGAAGCAGCATTGCAGCAACTGGAGCAGGAAGCGCGCGAAAACCGCGCGGCGCTGGCGCAGCAGATTGGCAAGGAAGTCGGCAACGGGTTGCAACAGTACGAAGCCGAAGAGCGCCGCCGTCGCCCCATCGAGGATCTCCAGGATCGTCCGTTCGAAGAGTTGCAACACCAGAACGATGATGACATGCGCGCCGTCATCACTCGCCTGGCAGCGCAGTTACGCACTCGCGTTGCACTCCGGCAGAAACGCGCCAGGAAAGGCGCACTCGACGCCAAAAGCACGATTCGCGCCAACCTGCGTTACAGCGGCGTCCCGCTCGATGTTCGCTACCGGCACAAGCATCTGAAGCCGCGTATTACTGTGATCTGCGACGTATCCGGCTCTATGCGCGCTGTCACCGGCTTTATGCTCATGCTGGTCTACGCGCTCCAGGATCAGATCAGTCGCACCCGACCGTTTGTGTACTACCGCACTATCGCCGACGTGCAGGCCGATTTCCAGCGCTTGCGCCCCGAAGAGGCGATCCGCGTCGTACCGGAACGGGTGCAGGGCGGTCCCTGGCAGACGAACCTGAGTGAATGCCTGACGACCTTCACCCGCGATCACCTCGACGCAGTAGACCGCCGCACGACGGTGATCTTTCTCGGTGATGGGGATGATCACCTGTCGCCGCCGAACCCGCGCGCGTTCGAGATGATCAAACGGCGGGCGCATCGTGTGGTGTGGTTCAACCCGGAGCCACCCTACCGCTGGGGACGGGAAGATAACCACATGCATATCTATGGTCCGATGTGCGATGCGGTGCATCACGTCAGTAATCTGCGCCAGCTGGTCGCAGCCGTGGATGGGTTGTTTCAGTGAACCGCACCATCCCGCAGGCGCCGGGTCTGAGCGGGGTGACGAACGCAGAATACGTGCCATTGCCCCTTCCTTCCCTATCTCCCACACAGGCGGGAGATTAAGGGTGGATAGAACATATGAACCAGACGCGCCTTCTGCCGTATCGGGACGCCCCAGCGCAGGTCACTCGTCGCCCCTCTCCCGCACACGCTCACACGTTCTGGCCTTCCCTGAACGGAGAGAAGGGAGAGTCCAGGCGCTCTGGCATCTACTCTTCGGTCAGCAGGTGGAAGAGGAGCGCCCCACGCCTGCAGCAGAGAGGGAACATAGTGGCGCGCTGGAACCGCACACTGGCGAGGTATGCCCTCCTGCTACCTATCATATTGGTGTCATAGAAGACATAGCATGCTCTCTCATCATTGCCCCGGCGTCACGCCTGAGCGACGCACTGCTGTGCCCAGGAGCAGGTATGCCCCCTGGGAGCGCGCGCTTCCAGCTCGCCCACGCCACGGAACCGCACGCCCTGCCGCCCCACGCAGACCACGTGACTCCCGCTCCAACGGAAGCGGGCTGGGGTGGGGGCTGGCAAGGCGACGGGTTCAAACCCTGTCTCACGCCGTGGAAGCCCCTGCGGGGCTGGCCTGGCGGCGGGGAGCGGCGCCGGGCGTGCTGCTGGACAGCCCCAGCGGGGCTTGCACGCGGTCAGGCAGGGCTTTAGCCCGCACAACCCGGCGGGGGAGTGCCGATCAGCGGGGTGAGTGGGGCAGCGGGGGATGTCGTGCCAGCCTATGGGTTAGGCGTCCCGCCAGCGCACCAGCGGCCACGGCCAGCACCTGACGGCGGCGGGGATGGCTACGCGGGCTGGCAGCCCGCGCCACGGGAGTCTTGCACCCCAGGAACGGTCGCGCTGACGTGCTGACCATGCCGCAGGACGCTGCGGCGCGCACGACCGCCTAGTGTGCGTGACGAATGATGCGCCGTGTCCATCACGCTGTGCGATGAGGTGTCATACCGGCTGCTGGGTGACATGTAGGTTATACATAGCCGCCAGCGAGGGCGGACGGGGGTGGGAGCAGGTCGCACACAGCACACGGATGACCCCTGACCAACGATGCACATCTTTGCGCAAGAGTTGATATCACAGCAATGAATGATCGGCAGCGCCACGGAGAGTTGCCAGCAACTGCTCAATCGGGACAAGCGCCGCAATCAGGCGGTCGCGTTCGTCCGACGGTAGAAAGGCGACCTGCTCAACCGGCAATGCTTCCAGCAACTGCATCGCGCGTTCACGCACCACATCGACAGGGGATAACATACTGACCGTTGATGAGCGCCGCGCCAGGCGCTGAAGAAATTCGCGGACAGCCGCCTGATCGGTCGATCCTGGCAGCGGGGGCCAGCGCTCCGGGTCTGCCCAGAGGGGTAAATCGCGTCCGGCGAGCGTCAGGCGGATCTCGCGCTGTTCGTATGCCGTCGTCAATATGTCGAGCGTCTGAATAGCGTCGCTATCGGTCAGCCAGTGCGTGTTCGCCACGACAACCGCCCAGCGTCGCCCGCCAATCGTATTTGCGAGTATGTCGAGATGCCAGACGAGCGGAGTCGCATCCGGCGCTGCCAGGTACCGCCATAGTTCATCATCGCCTTCTGCTGCAAGCGCGGCAGCGAGGGTCTGCAACAGGCGCAGTCCTGCGCGTGGTTCGGTGTCGGGCGGTGCAGCGGCATGCCAGATGACCTTCTGCCCCCGGCTCTGCAGATGCGCCGCCAGCGTGGCCGCCAGGTTGAATGCCTCGTCCGGATTGCCCCAGATAAGCGCCAGGCTGTCGCGTCGCAACGAAGACACATACAGGTCGATCTCGTCTTCGTAACCGGGAACCGATATGGCAGGAGGGGTGTAGAGGTGCACCGGCGGCACCGGTGGCGGTAATGCTTCGATTGCGGACGGCAACAGCGCTGCCAGTCGTTCCAACGCCTCGCGTTTCGCACGACTATAGGTACTGGCGCTCAACACCAGCATTTCCTGGAGATCGGTGCGCGTTTCTCCCGCTTCGTATTCGCCAGCGATGATCAGGTAGTGCCGCCAGCGCGGATCGTTCAGAACCGGACCGGCATCGTCTGATGGACGTAACTGTTCGATTGCTGCGCGCAGCGCAGTCTGCAGGCGACGCCCCCGTTGCTGCACATCGGTCTCGTCCGCCAGCAGCAACTTTGCCAGGTCGCTACGTCCCAGCGTGAGTGGCGGGTCTTCAGGAAGTGCGCCAAGCGCCTCACGCACCAGACTCACGGCAGCATTGTTCGATCCTGTGCCGCTCTCCTCGTCGCGCAGGCGTGCCAGCAGTCGATAAAAGGTACTACGTGGAACATCGACGATCCCTTCATCGCGTAACCGCGCCTGTACCCGCTTCCAGAGCACGTTCGCAGGCAAACCCGGTTCGGCAGCGAGTTCCTGGCGCAGGGCACGCGCCAGCGGGCTGCCGCGCGCAAGATGTCCCCCGCCGCGCTTGCGACTCTTCAGCGCAGCCAGACCACCACGCCGGAACGCTTCGCGCAACCGGCGCAGGCTTTCACGGCTGACGCCAAAGGTACGCGCCACTTCTCCCGGTGAACGCCTTTCACGCAGCAATGCCGCAAGCATCCGGTATCGTCGCAACGCCGCCTCATCATTGCCGAAGCGTTCCGCAAGGTCGGCGCTGGTGAGGCGAGGAAGTTCGAGATCGGTTTTCATCACCGGTTACCCGTTACGTGTGACGATCAGTTCTGCATTGCTGTACAGGGCGTAGATCAACGGCAACACATTCCGTTTCTCGCGCAAATACTCGCGCCGCAGATCGCGGAGCAGATCACCGAGCCGTGTATTACCGGCGACAAAGCGGCGTAACAGGACAGGAGCGAATTCGGCGGCGAAGTACGCGGGCATTAACACCTCTGTGCCAATGACGCCACGTGCTCCACGCCCGATCAGGTAGGGAACGAGACCATTGTACAGTTCTGGCGATAGTTCGGCGCTCTCACAGGCGTTGAGGATCACTAGCGGCGCGCTGTCGAAACGATCAAGGTCAAGTCCGGCGTACAGGTTCATTTCGTCGAGCGTCACCGCTTCGCCGTTGATGCTCAGGTAGGAGTCGCCTAACCCATACTCGATGCCGGTGGCCGCGTCCTTCTCGCCCGGTGAACGACTGACGGCGTGCCCATAGAAATAGATGATCTGGGGGACACCCTGGGAACGGCTCAAGAGATCGAGAAACTTATTACGGGTATCGTATTCGGTGACGGTCACTCCGCCGATGCCGGGCAGAATCTGGCGTTGTTCGCCGATAATCGGCGCGTTGAACTGCGCGTCGATTGTCCGATCAAAGACAAAACCGAAATGGAGCCTGTCTCCTGCCCTGATTTCAGGTGCGAAGGCGGTTGGTTGTCTGGCGCTGAACTGTGGTGTGTACTCAATAATGTGGCGATACCCCCAGAAGCCGTTTGGATCGACCGGATCGGTTGGTTTGAATGGCAGGGCATAGATCAGCGACCAGGGGAAGGCGAAACGTTCAGCAATCACATTGATGCGCAGTTCACGCTCTGCGGTGGTGGCGCGCAACAAATACCCCATCTCACGTCCCTGATCACCGCTGCCTGGGGCAAAGAAGAGTGTGCGGAACAGCAGGTCGCCGATCTGGCGCAGATCGCGCAGCGCCTCTTGATGGATCGGCTCCGGGATCGTTGTATCTTTGAGTTGATAGGCATAGACGTTGCGCGATGGATCGAGTTTCTTGACGATTTTGTCGAGGAAACTGGCGCGCGCCCGACGGATTGCATCGACAATCTCTCTCTCTGCAAGGTTCAGGCGTGCAACGGTATATCCGCTTCCCAGCGAAAGGATGAAGGTATAGCCGGTGGTCTCACGAATAATAACCAGACTGGCATCGGTCTCCGGGGGATAGGCGAGAGAACTGCGCATCGTCGTTGTTGCGGCTGCGAGGGTCAACCCGCTGGCGCGCACCGGCTCGGCGGGCAATGCTGCCAGTGCCGCATCGCCAATCGCCACCTGCGCAACGATCTTCTGAAACGGCTTCTGATTGAGTGACAGTATTGCCGTGATCTCGCCAACCCCCGGCTTCAGCGGTTCGATGGTGAAACTAGCGAGGTTCTTCGAGACACCGCCACGCGGGAAGATGATCTTCTGTTGCGGAATACCGTACACCTTGAAGAATCCGCTATCGGCAACCAGACGCACATCGATCTCGATCTGCGCAGCGGTCGTCATCTCTTCCACCTGCCCGACGCCTCCCGACCGCCCGCGGGCGCCGGTAAGCGGCGCCGCGACATTCACGTTGACCGTATACATACCGCCAACGATCAACGCTTCGGCTGGCGGCACGATGCGGGTCAGGGTCTTGCCACCGCCGACAATTTCCACTTCCTGGACGAGCCGCTGTTCGATCCAGAGATTGAACACCCGATCGTCCTGCCCTTTTGAACGTGTGATGTCGTCCAGCAGGGTCGAAGCAGGACGCTCCGGTTCGTCTTCTCCCCGAACAGCCTCCACCGGCGATTCAGTAGGCGCCGATTCCGCATACGTCATGTCTGCCATTTCGGGCAGATGTTCGTCGTCCGAAGCAGCCATTCTGGGGATCGGTGACGCAAATGGATCGGCAGCGACTTCGCCAGCCGCAAGCAATTCCTCGAAAACAACGCCATAGACTGCACCGTTATCCAGCACAACGATGCGCTTTCCGGGATGACCGTCGCGCGCGGTGCGCGCCTCGTAGGTGGTATGCGCCTGGCGATCTAGAGCCGGTGCAGGCTTCAGACGCTGAATCAGATTCACCAGCGGAATGGTTGCCAGTTTCGCGGCAATATGGTCGTCCGGCTCAACATAGTCGGATGGTGGTTCGTAGTTCGCCAGATCGACGAGCGTCCAGTTGCGCACATCATCATAGCGCAGCAGACGATGGACGATCTCTTCGATTTCGATCCAGCGGACGACAATACAGGTTTCGTCAGCAAGCGGCACGATCACGAAGCGGTACAGGCGTTCCTCGCGTTGTGGCGGCAGGAGATGGTGAATCTGCCAGAGCGATGCCGTCTCCTCAGCAACGACACACTCGCTGACCGGCATCAGGGTGAGTTTGTTGAGATCCACAGGCACGGGGTCACTCCTTTCCGCCTGTTCAATGTTCAGGCTCTCATTTTATCGTCCCTGATACCACTCCCTGGGAAGATCGGCAAGATCGCCAGCTGCAGATGGCGACATATCTCCCCAGCGAACAACGCCAGAGGGTGGGATGTCGTAGCGTGTGCGCAGACGGGCAATCAGCCATGCCAGAGCACGGCGTGATGCGTCGGTATACCCATGTCTCGGACGTTCGAGAGCAATGCCGATACTGCTGCGATTGATATTGCGGCGTGCGCCATTCCAGTACGCTATACCACTGTGAAACGCAGCAAATTCATCATCGAGCAACTGATAGATTGCGCCGTCGGCGGCGACGTAGTAGTGCGTCATCGATACTGCGCCGGGTATCGCCATCCGTTCGAGCGACCGAAGCGCCGGACCTTCATCACCGTGCAGCACAATCAGGCGAATCTTCGAACCGCTGCGACTCCCATACGCACTTGGTGCACGCCCGGCAACCGTAAACCGCCGGATGTGGAAGGCGTCCCACTCTGGCGCAAGAACCGCGCCGGGTGAAAGGAGCGCAGTAACCGGTGTCGGTGCAGCGAGCAGTGTCTGCTGTGGTTCAAAGATGGCGCTGAGGCGTTTCACGTCGCTCCAGTTCGGCACAATGTTGTAGATCGTGTCGGTAGCGTACACCTGAAGATTGTACTGTTTGCCGCCAATCGTGATCGGATCGGTTTTGCCTAGCGGTGCACCCAGGTTCCACTTACGCGCCAGTTGATGGAACGCCCAATCGGGACGATACTGCTGTCCCGCAGCGGCATAAGTTGCGTTGAGCAGCGCATCGCGCACTTTTGCCTGGGCCGGGTCGGTTGTGCTGGCGAGAGCACTCAGGCGCTGGATATTCTTCCAGTCTGTGCCACGGTTAAAGATCGTATCGGCGGCGAAGACCTGGTAACTGTAGGAAACGCCATCAACGACCAGCGTCTTACTCGGTTCCAGCGGCGGTCCGAGCGTTTGACCGGCAATCGCATACTGGTGAAACGCCCAGTCGGGGCGAAACGCCGAGCCGCCGGTGGCGTAGGTGGCATCGAGCAATGCGCGCCCTAGGGTTCCGGGCGGCGGGATGGAACCGCCAAGCAGGTGCGCGAGCCGTTGCACCTCGCCCCAGTTTGGCACCTCACAAAAGAGCGTATCCCGCGCAAACGGCTGGTAGTTGTAGGTCTTCCCACCATGCGTCAACCGCTGACTTCTCGCGGTCGGAAAGCCCAGGTTATTCTCAACCGCAAACTGATGAAACGCCCAACTGCTGTTGTACCCCTCACCGCGACGGGCATAACTCTGGTCGAGTAACGCCTCGGCGAGTTCTTCAACATCGGGCGGGATCGGACCAATCGGACCGGGTGGCGGCGGCGGTGGCGGCGCGACATTGTTCAGCCAGGCGTTGATCTCGCCGATCACCCATTCTTTGGTGACCGCCCATCCCGGACAACTCTTCTTGCTGTAGTCGCGGTGGAAAGCGATCAGTACAGCGGGGGCGATCCGCAGACGACGCGCAAGCCCGCCGAGTACTGCTTTTGTTCCCTCCCACACCGCGCCGGATGGTCGCTCCCGGTCGTAGTCGCCGACCATTTCGACGCCTATCGAGTACCATCCTGCTTTCAGGCTGCCATTGCCAGGACCGGCGTGGATGCCAATATTTTTCATTGGTGTAAACAGCCAGATCCCGTCGGGAGCGACATAAATGTGGGGAGCGGATGTCCATCCCTTGCTGGCATAGTAACGTTGCATGCCCTGCATGGATGCAAGCCCGCACCACTGCTGCACCGTCGGTCGCCAGGTGTGGTGGAGCACCACTTTCGATGGGGTCAACTGCCCGAACTGATAGCGAGCAACATAGTCGAGCCATTGTGCGATCGTCAGGCAGCGCCCGATCATTGGCGGTATGCCGGTTGTGATATCCTGTGTCATCGAGCAGGCGCCTTTTCTGCAGAGGTGACGACAATAAACGAATCCGGGGCAGAAAGCATCGTAGCACACAGCCAACGCGCACGTCAAGTTTGACAGACTGACGGGGCGCGTGTATAATCTCGTACTGGGATTAATAATCCCCGATAGCTCAACGGTAGAGCGGCTGACTGTTAATCAGTAGGTTCCAGGTTCGAATCCTGGTCGGGGAGCCAGCGACAGTTTCCACAACGAATGCCCGGCATAACGCCGGGTGTTTTATTTCTATCCGAACACATGTTTTTCCGTCGTCACGCCCCCAGGTGGTCTGGTGAATCGCCAGCACGCCGCCGAATGGCGCGTCCTGATCATCTTCCTGCTATACCGTCGATCCCGCATACCCCTGACCCCTTCTCTCACAAGTCGAAGGGCGGACAGAACACGCGAGCGCAAAGCGGGGCGGCCTGCGGCTGGTGGCCGCGTTGATCCACGGGCACGCACTCCGGTCCGTGCAGGTGCCCCCCGAAGCCTGGCCGAAACGTCTTGCCCCCCACGGCGCGCGTCCGCCTACCGACCAACCGCATTCAGAAAGCGGCCTAGCAAAAACCCTCCACCTGAGACCCCAGCCCCTCGCCCGCGATGCGGGAAAGGGGAGCAGCGGCCTGCGTCGGCGTATCCCGCTGCGGCACAGAAGGTGTGTTATATCAAATCTGGTAGTGTAGAGGTCACGACACACCAGCCAGCTATTACCTCGATGCTGCACCTGAACGATGCACATTGTTGAGCAAGATGCGGTATGAGATCGTATATTCTGTCTGCCCCTGAACGTGCGCGGGCGAGGGGAGACCAGAGCAGCGTGCTGGAGCATCTCAATGCGGGATAAGCCGCGCCGGCTCGGATGTTCTGTCTAAACCTGAACTCCCACAAGGTGAGATACGCACGACCCACCAGTCGAACACGCTCGTGGCGCAGAGAGGAGGGGCACACGGTCGTGCGTCCCTCCCCGCCGCTGCACGTCAACGCTTCTGCGCGTCTACACCCACCTGTGCGCCCCTCCCTGCCGCTACGTCCGGCGCAGTGCAGGGGTGCACAGGTGGTTGCACCCCTGCACGTTCAACCGCACTCACCACCCAGCGTCCCACGGAAAAACGCGATGATCTCCGCACAATGATCGACAACGTACAGGTAGCCGCCGTACCGTTCGCTCGACGGCGCAACGATAACCGGACGCGCGCGGGGCGTGTTTGCCGCCATTGCTTCGACATCGGCGAGCGAACCCCAGCGGTCGCCGGCGCCCTGGATGTACAGCACGTCGGTGTCGTGCAGGCGCGGCGTCCAGGCGGCAGGCGCAATCGCTGCGAATGG
>DAOUBK010000038.1:0-11961 GCA_034432635.1 Roseiflexus sp. | reverse complement strand
CCTGACCTTCAGGCAGCAGGCTCCGCGTGACGCCATCTGTGCCGCGATCCGTGGGATTGGGGCCGGTTTTTTTTCGCCCAACCGGGCGTTGGTCAGGGCGCCACCCATGCTCAACCAGTCCCAGTCGATGCCTTTCAACGCGCCGAACTGCTCGCCTCCCGCGTGCCAGAGTTTCAGAACCACGTCGGCCTGCACCCATCTGCTCCTGGTTTTTGATCTCTGTTCCCGCCTTTCAGTTTCCGGTTCTGCACAGCGACTACCACGTCGCCGCTCTTCCGGCAACCTCCTCGCAGTCAAACCCAAAACGCGCTATACTTCCAGCACAACGTTCGATCCATCTCAAACAGGAGCCAGCGATGCCTCGTTATCAACCTGCCGATTCGCTTGCATCACCGCGTTTTACCGGTATCCGTACATTCGCGCGATTGCCATGCGTTCAGACCACCCAGGACGTTGATGTGGCCATCGTTGGGTTGCCGTTCGATACCGGCGCAACCTTCAAGGTCGGTGCACGCTTTGGTCCGGAGGCGATCCGCAGCGCGTCGGTGTTGCTGCGTCCCTACAACCCGGAACTCGATGTCCATGTCTTTGCAACCCTGTCGTGTATCGATTATGGCGATGCACCGGTTGCGCCCGGCTTTATTCACGAGAGCCACGCTGCTATCGCTGCCACGCTGCGTTCGCTGGCAGAAGCTCGCATTGTGACGCTTTGCCTGGGCGGCGATCACAGCGTGGCGCTCCCGGAACTGCGCGCCCTGGCAGCAGTCTACGGACCGCTGGCGCTCGTGCAGTTTGACTCCCACGGCGATCTGTGGGATAGTTATTACGGCGGGCTGAAGTACACTCACGGCACGCCGTTTCGCCGCGCTGTTGAGGAAGGGCTGATCCTTCCCGAATGTTCGGTGCAACTGGGGATGCGCGGTCCGCTGTATGGTCCGGAGGATGTGCAGATGGCGCGTGATATGGGGTTTGCCATTCTGACCACAACCGAACTGCTGGCGCGCTCGCCGCAGGAAATCGGCAGCCTGGTGCGCATCCGGGTTGGTGATCGTCCGGCATTCCTGTCGTTCGATATCGATTTCTTCGACCCGGCGTATGCGCCCGGCACTGGCACGCCCGAAGTCGGCGGACCCACGAGTTTTCAGGGACTGGCATACCTGCGCGCCTGTATCGGTGTGCGCTGGGTCGGCGGTGATGTGGTGGAAGTGCTGCCGGCGCTTGATCACGGTCAGATCACGGCGCATCTGGCTGCTCAGGTGGGGTATGAGTTCCTGTCGCTGGTCGCGCTGATGCGGCGAGGGTCATAGTACAGTGGCTGTGGTTCCGGTGCCGATGCTGTATGCGTCGGTATGAGCAACAGGGATGCTGCATGGCTACAGAACTTCCGTCCGAACGACTGCGCCGCGCGTTCGATCCTGAGCAGATCACCCTTTCTTCGTCCGAAGCGCCACCAGGCGATAGTGGCATCATCGGGCAGCAGCGTGCAGTCGCTGCACTGCGCTTCGGTCTCAATATGGTCGATGGCGGCTTCAACATCTACGCCGCCGGTCCACCCGGCATCGGCAAAATGACCGCTGTCCAAGCATTTATCGAAGAACTGGCGCAGCGTCGTCCGACGCCATCGGACTGGTGCTATGTCAATGATTTTGACGATCCCTATCAGCCGAAGGCGTTGCGCCTGCCGCCCGGTCGTGGACGACGCCTGCAACAGGATGTGCATATGATGATTGCGCATCTGCGCGTCGAACTGCCACGCGCGTTCGAGAGTGATGAGTATGCAGCGCGACGGGACGAGGTACTGCACCAGCTCAACACCCGCCGCGAAGAGTTGCTCAGTCAGATCAGCGAACGCGCCGCCCGGCAAGGGTTTGTCTTGCAGGCCGGTCCGGTCGGCATCATGATCATCCCGGTTATCGACGGCGAACCGCTGAGTGATGCTGCATTCCAGGCGATGACGCCCGAACAGCGTGAGGAGTTGTTGCGTCGCCGCGCCACGCTCCAGGACGAACTGAAGTACGTGATGAAGCAGGTGCGCGCTGCAGAGCGGGTGGCGCGTCAGCGTATGGAAGAGATCGACCGTCAGGTCGTTGAGTATATCGTCGGCGGGCTGATTGACGACTTGCAGGAACAGTACGCCGATCTGCTGGAGGTGGTGGCGTTTCTCGAAGCCGTGCAGAAGGATATCCAGGAGAATCCCGATCCCTTCCGTTCCGGCGGTCAGCAGCAACCATCAGGCGAGGCGCAGATCGATCTGACGTCGGTTCCCTGGCTCAAGGAATTGCCATTCCGCAAGTATCAGGTGAATGTCCTGATCGATAACAGTCGGCAGCAGGGTGCGCCGGTCGTCGTCGAGTACAACCCCACCTACCCCAACCTGTTCGGGCGTATCGAAAAGGAAACTCACTTCGGCGCACTCTACACCGACTTTCTCATGATCAAACCCGGCAGCCTGCATCGTGCCAATGGCGGTTTTCTAGTCATCGAGGCGGAAGACCTGCTGCGCGACTATTTCAGTTGGGACGGCGTCAAGCGCGCCTTGCGCACCCGTGAGATTCAGATCGAAGAACTATCCGACCGGTTGGGGCTTACAACTGTCAAGAGTCTGCGCCCACAACCGATCCCGCTCGAACTCAAAGTTGTGCTGGTGGGACCGCCGCCGCCCTACTATCTCCTCGCCGCCTATGATGATGAGTTCTCGAACCTGTTCAAGGTCAAAGCCGATTTCGATATCAGTATGCCGCTGAACGCGGAGAATCTGCGCGGTTCGCTGCACCTGTTCCAGCGTTTTTGCGAACGTGAGCGTCTGCTGTCGATCACCAATGGCGCAGCCGCGCGTCTGCTGGAACATTCGCTGCGTCTTGCCGAGGATCAGGAGCGGCTTTCGACCCACTTCGGCGCACTGACCGATGTGGTGCGCGAGGCGAATTACTGGGCGTGTCAGGAGGGGTGTGACGCAATTCTGGAACGGCACGTCACGCGCGCGCTGGAGGAGAAGGTCTACCGCTCGAATATGATCCAGGCGCGTATCCAGGAATTGATCGACCGCGGCATTATCCTGATCGATACTGAAGGCGCAAAGATCGGTCAGATCAACGGGTTGTCGGTTTTGAGCCTGGGAGATTATACGTTTGGTAAACCGAGTCGCATCAGTGTCAGTGTCGGACCAGGGCGCGGGTCGATCCTCGACATCGAACGCGAAGTGAAACTCGGCGGACCAATCCACAGCAAGGGGGTACTCATTCTCAGCGGCTATCTGGCGGAACGGTACGGTCAGGAGCGACCGCTGACCCTTGCGGCGCGGCTGGTCTTCGAGCAGAGTTATGAGGGGGTTGAGGGCGACAGCGCTTCGGCGGCAGAGTTGTTCGCCCTGCTCTCGGCGCTGGCAGAGGCACCGTTACGTCAGGGTATTGCAGTAACCGGCTCGGTCAACCAGCGCGGCGAAATTCAAGCAGTTGGCGGGGTGAACCAGAAGATCGAGGGATTTTTCGATGCCTGTCGTCTGCGGGGGCTGACCGGCGAACAGGGAGTGCTTATTCCACCGGCAAATGTGCAGAATCTCATGCTGCGCAGCGATGTGGTCGAAGCGGTGCGCAAGGGATTGTTCCACATCTGGACGGCTACGACTATCGATGAGGGTATTGCACTCCTGACTGGCGTACCGGCTGGTGAGCGTGATACAAACGGTGAATACCCGCCGGAGAGTGTTAACGGACGGGTCATGTCACGGCTGCGTGCCTTCGCCGAGCGTCTCCGCGAAAGTGGAAAGACTAATGAAAGTGAGCAAAGACGCGAAGAGAAGTAAAAGTGTATGCCATTATCCGCAGTGCAGGCGATCGGGTCCGTCTTCTACCGCGCGTTTTAGCAGGTAGCGACGCTCCGGCAGGAGAGGGCAGTGACAGATGTTGTTGATGTGGTTCTTGCCATCCGTGTGGTTGAATGCAGCGTATATGAAGCAAAGCATGAGAGTACGAACAACCTGGACGGGAGAAATATATGCAAACAGCACTGATCTGGGGTGCAGCCGGAGGAATCGGTCGCGCACTGGTTGATACACTGCGCGAGCATGGATGGCGTGTGCTGGGAATAGCGCGTGATGAGGCAGCGCTGAGCGACATGGATGTCGAGGCATACAGCGCCGAACTGTCGCGCGATACGGATGTCGCGGCAGCCGCACTCTGGGCTGCGCAGCAGTCGGAGGGGACCGTTCATCTGTGGGTGTACGCTGCCGGCGATATGATCGGTAAACCGCTGACAGACACGACTGCCGGTGAGTTGGAGCGTGTCTTCGGCGCGAATGTGATTGGTGCTCACCTGGCGGTGACCCACTCGCTTGCGCTGGTTCCGGCGGGCGGGCATCTGGTTTTCATCGGTGCATATGTTGATCGGATTATGCTCCCCAAACTAGGCGCTTATGCTGCTTCTAAGGCGGCTCTCGACGCCTATGTGACGGTGCTGGCAAAAGAAGTGCGCGACCGGCGCGTGACGAACGTGCGGGTTGGCGCGGTTAATACACCGTTGTGGTTCAAAGCGCCGTTCCGCCTACCCAAAGGCGCTCATGATCCGAGCGATGTCGCTGCCGCCATACTGCGCGCATATACTGAAGGGCACAAAGGGAATCTGGATCTCTGACCTGATCGTTTCGTATCCGGCGAAAAGGCAGCGTATCGGGCACCCTGAGCACAGGGCATATTGCCCTGCACCCTTATGTGCAACCCGAACAGATTATCCCTCCAGCCACTTCTGGTATTCATCGAGTGTTCCATTGAAATAGACATGCACCACCTGGTTGTGCGTGATGCGCGTGATTGCCTCGAACACCTCGGCGTCGTCGGCGCTGTGCGCAACCAGCATGCCGCGTTCGGGGGCGAAATCGTCTTCGCTTGGAGGAATGACAAACACCAGCCACTCATTTGGATAGCGGCGTTCAACATCGGCGATCAACTCGACTTTGCCCTTCTCCTCCATGCCGGTATATGGGCAACCGCAGTCGCAATCGACGCCACAGCCGCCATGGGTGCCGCAGGCAAGGGATGTTCCGCCATGCTCGGCAGATGTCAGGTTGATCATGATTGGCATCGCAACTCTCCGCTTACATATGGATCGCTGCACCCTCAGCCGCTGCGTGGGCTGCTTCGACAATCGCTTCGTAGAGCGTTGGATGGGCGTGAACTGTGCGCATGATCGATTCGGCAGTCGCTTCGTGTGACAGTGCCAGACCTCCCTCGGCGATGAGTTCGGTGACGCGCGGACCGATCATGTGAATGCCGAGAACCTCATCATACTGTTTATCGGCGACGATTTTGACGAACCCCTGACGCTGTCCGAGGATCGTTGCTTTACCGTTGCCGGTAAAGGCGAATTTGCCTACCTTTACATCGTACCCCTGTTCCCGCGCTTTTGCCTCGGTCAACCCAACGCTGGCGATCTCCGGGTTGCAGTAGGTGCATGCCGGTATCTTGCCGTAGTCGAGCGGTTGTGTATGATGACCGGCGATCGTTTCAGCAGCGACAATCCCCTCAGCCGATGCTTTGTGCGCCAGCCAGGGTGTTGTGGTGGCGCAATCGCCGATGGCGTAAATCCCTTCGACGTTTGTGCGCATATAATCATCGACCTTGATGAATCCACGCGGATCGAGAGCAACACCAACTTCTTCCAGCCCGATGTCGCCGGTATTTGGCACAATGCCCACACCAACCAGCACGCGCTCGAATGTCAGCGTGTGCTCGGCGCCCTGCACATCGACCAGGCGCGCCGTTACGCCGCCATCGACCTTCTCCAGGTTGTTGAGTTTTGCGCCGGCAAAAATTTTGATGCCACGGCGATTGAGCGCGCGGGTGAGTTCGGTGCTGACCTCCTCGTCCTCGAGCGGGACAACGCGCGGCAGCATCTCGACAAGTGTCACTTCTGCGCCGAACGCGCGATACATCGAAGCAAACTCGACGCCGATTGCGCCGGCGCCGACTACCAGGAGCGACCTAGGGACGACGGGAATGTTCAGCCCGCTGGTCGAGGAGAGAATGCGATCATTGTCGAACACGGCGCCGATCGCCGGAATTTCGCGGGGGCGAGCGCCGACGGCGATGATGATATGCTTTGCCGTCAATGTGCGATGCTGACCTTCGGGGCTGTTGACTGCCACCTGCCCGCGTCCGGCAAGACGGGCGGAGCCATTGATGACGTCGATCTTGTTCTTCTTCATCAAGAACGAAACGCCACTGGTCATTGTTTTGACCACAGTATCCTTCTGGCGCAGTGTTGCTTCCCAATCGAGTGACACACCTTCGACGATGACGCCGAAACGTTTCGCTTCGCGTAGTTCATCGAGCAAATCGGCAGTATGGAGCAACGCCTTGGTCGGGATGCACCCGACATTCAGGCAGACGCCTCCCATTGCCTGGCGCTCGACGACTGCGGTTTTCAACCCAAGCTGGGCAGTGCGAATGGCAGCAACATATCCACCGGGTCCGCCGCCGATGACAACCACATCGTAAAGGGTGTCGGTCACGGAAGTCACCTTTCTATTCAGTGCGTCTGGATTGCAGACGAGAATGTGCGGCTCGACTCGCGAACGGCGGCAGGACGCCGCCGGGCGTTTGTGCGTCATGCAGCGGGTATTGTACCACGAGAATAGCGGGAACGTGATATGTGTTCGGCGCCGGGAGTGCTGCTGAATGGTGCGTTGAGAAATATGTCTGCTCTGTGCGACGGGCATTGCGTCTGTGAGTCTGATACCGGTTGCCCGGCGTACCGGAAGATTTACCGCTCCACCATCGCCCGATTTGCCGACTCCTCCATCAACGCCAGTTGTCGCGCCACTTCTTCGACGGCGATGCGCTGCTTGCGGTACAGGTCGGACTCGCTCATCGCCAGGCGGTCGGCGGTTTCGCGGATGCGGCGCCCCTGCAGAAAGCGCATCTCCAGGATGTTGTAGAGCAGCCACTCCTGCGCCGACGGGTCGAGTTGCGCATCGGGGCGCAAATTCTCAATCGCCTGGCGCAACACTGCCTGCAGTGCGCGTGTCGGACTGCCACCCTGTTCTTCGAGTATCCGGCGCACGGTGCGCAATCCGAGCAGCGGGCTTTCGGAGAGTTTCGGACCACCCCAGTAGTGTGCCAGCGCTTCTTTGACCAGTTGTGGGAATTCGGGCAGCGATGCAACATCAGATTCGAGTGCCTGGAGGGAAGCCGGGGTCGCCTGTTCGAGTTGTGTGCTGAGATGCTGAAGCGACTGCATATCCGGTCCCAGTCCGCGCAGGGTGTTGAACAACCGCTGTTGCATCTGCACCGTCTCAAGCGCCAGTTCCATCCGGTGGGTCAACGCACCGATCAAACGCCGCGCATCGATGCTGAGTGTATCGTGTGGGTAGGCAATGCCGAGACAGCCGAGCAATGTGCCGTCAGGAGTGCGCAGTGGCAGCAACCAGAACCCTTCGACTCGCAAAAATGCTTCGGCTGGAGGGGTGTCGCCGGACGGTCGCACCGGCAGTCGTGACAGGCGCGCCATTAATTCCGTGAGTGGATGCTCGTTGACAAACCGCCGCACGACCTGACGTGATCCAACCAGCGTCTTGACCGTGTAGCCACCGGCGTCATCCGGCGCAGCGACGAACCCTGTTTCGGAACGCAACGCCCCGCACGCAACCACCAGCGTATTCTCAAGGAGACTCCGCAGGTCCGCCTGGGTGAATGTATTCCGTGGTAGAGCGCGCAGATAATCGATCTCGGCATGGTCCTGCGCATAGACCAGCGCATCGAGGTATGGTTTCAGCCGGTTGACGAACAGCGGCATGATGACGGTCATAACAACCACACCGGCAGTCAGGAGCGCCTGCTCCGGCAACCCAATCCAGCGCGCCAGAATTGGTGTCGCGCGGAGGAAAAGTGCAATACTGACCCCGACGAATGGACCGTACAACACCCAGCGGATGAAATCCTGCTTGATCAGCCGGTCAGGAAGCGGCAATCCCTGGAATGCGATGCTGTAGACCATCACGGTCGTCATCAGCAGAACGGCGATGTTGCCGGCGGCGACTAGGAAGAGTACGACCGTGAACGGGATCATGTTCTCCGGCACGGGAATAATGAGGAAGGGATAGACCGCAATCGCCGGACCGACGAACGTCAGACACAGGTATGTGATCCGTCGGCGCAGAGTCGGTGTGAGCGCCGCGTGGCGCACATGGAGCGTGGCTGCCAGCCCGACGAGACACGCGATGGCAAAGTAGAGCGTAAAGACCCAGAAAAGTGGTCCAGCGTTGAATTGCGCAACAGGTTGAACCTGGACGCCGTTGCGCAGCACCAGGTCTGTTCCCCATGCCAGTGCCAGGAATGCAGCGCTGATGACATACGCCGCGGGAACGCTCCAGCGTCTGCGGAGGTGGTGCTGACCACTGAAGTCCAGCAGGGCATCGGCGAGGTGAATGTATCCCGCTGGCACGCCAACGATGCCGAGCCACTGCGCGCGCAGCAAAAAGTAAAGAGTCTCCTCGCGCTGCACCTGCTGCGTCAGCACATCGCCGCCAAAAACGATAACAATGCTGCCAAGCAGCACTGCCAGCGCGCGCGCGATTGGAGTGTAGCGGTTTTGCAGTACCAGGTAGACCAGAAGTGAAAATGAGACGATCAGAACGGCAGACGCCAGAATATCGTTGACTGCAAGCAGCAGGCTGGTCAAAAATGGCAGGTCTATCATACCGTCGTGTATCTATCTTGCGCCGCAAACCATGCAATTATGATCGTATTGTACACGATCAAAGTCACGCACTTGCTGTGTCGCGGACGTATCCTGGAGGGTTGTCGGCGCCAGGAGCCGATCGCTGAACTACCTCGCAACCAGATGCCGTAGCACGCGCAAAGACGATCCTCGCAGGTGTCTTCAGGTTCCGAGTTTGCTCATCTCTTCCGCAATGCGCAAACCCTCGACCTGACCCGCAGCCGGTGGTGCGGTAAGATTGTACGAGATAATCTGACGCTGGAGGTTGGTGAGCATCTCGTGGTATTCGGCGCGCAAACGGGCACGAATGGCAGGCGGCAGACGCGCCCAGCGGCGGTTGGCGTCGCGGAGCCACGCCGCAATCCGGGCACGTTCGGCGTCAATATCATGGCGGGCTTCGATCCACAGCGGGGCATAACCAGCGTTCTTCAACATGCGAAACCCGGCGCGCATGTCTTCCGGCGTCAGCGTATCATCGTCGTAGATCAGCGGCTTGCCGGCGCCGGGCAGATTGTCGAACGCACCTTCGGTGCGCGCCTGTTCGATCAGACGGTCGATCAGAGTGTCCACATCGTTTGAGTTGGGCGCACTACGGTGCGCCTGATTATCGCCGGCGTCACGCGCCTGTTCGAGCAGACGCTCGAACAGGGTCGCACCACCCGGATACCCGGACGCCTCGTGTGGCGGAGACGGATCATCACGCTCAGGTGTCGGTTGGTCGGTCATCATGCAATCAAAGACGCTACGAACGCATTGCTGCACATTCGCCTACCGCGTCGCGACACTCGCCGCGCTGCTGATCGTTCCCCAGATCAGGTTTGGCAGCAAACCCAGCAGCACCACCAGCACCGTTGACACAATGATCGCTGCATTCGCAACCGGCGGCGTCGAGAAAGGTGTCGTTGACGGCGCCGGCAGGATCCACATCGCCTTGAGAAAACGCAGATAGTAGTACAGACTGACGACCGTCATCACAACCGCAACGGTCACCAGCGGAACGGCGCCTGCCTGATAGCCCGCCATGAAAACAAAGAACTTTGCCCAGAAACCGGCGAGCGGCGGAATGCCCGCGAGCGACAGGATCAGGATCGTCATCATCAGGGCCAGCGGCATATTGCGTCGCCACAGACCCTGCATGACGTTCAGGTCGTCACTGCCCAGCGCCCCGCTCAATACCGCCAGCACGCCAAAACTGCCCAGATTGGTGAGAGTGTAGACGATCAGGTAGTAGATCAGCGCTGCCGCGCTGAATGTCCGATCAACCGGCGATGTCGATGACCAGAGCAGCACGGCAAGCAGCAGGAAACCGGCATGCCCGATCGACGAGTACGCCAGCAGACGACGCGCATTGGTCTGCGGCAGCGCCGCAAGATTCCCCACCAGCAACGTCACTAGCGCCAGGATTGCCAGCACACTCGTCCATCCGCTGAACTCTTCGAGTCGTGGTGTGCCGACCACGCCGGGAAACGCAGTGGTCAGTAGCCGGTAGAGCAGCAGGAACCCGGCTGCTTTCGATGCCGTCGAAAGGAAAGCAGTCACCGGTGGCGGCGCGCCCTGGTACACGTCCGGCGCCCATGTATGGAACGGCACGACCGAAATCTTGTATCCCAATCCGGCAATCACGAACAGCATGCCGAGGATCAACAGCGGACTACGCGCAGCGTCACCGGTTGCGAAGCGCCCGACTTCCGTAAAGAGCGTGGCGATGATCGGCGTGCCGCCGGCTTTCTGATTTTCACTGGCCACGAAGCCGTAGATCAGGCTGATGCCATACAGAAAGATCGCCGATGAGAGCGATCCGAATAGAAAGTATTTCAACCCGGCTTCCGGCGAACGTTCGCTTTCACGGAAGTAACCGGCGAGCACATAGAGCGCGATCGACGACAGTTCCAGCGCCAGGTACGCCAGAATGAACTCCGTTGCCGCCGCCATGATCGACATCCCCAGCGTCGAGAAGATGAGCAATGCATAGAACTCGCCGGGATTGGCGGTCAACCGATATCCCATCGCCAGCAGCGATGTCAGCAACGCTGCCCCGATGAAGGTCAGGCGCGCCACCATGGTGAACTCATCGGTTGCAAATGCGCCCAGCAACGGCGATCCTCCTGGACCGCCCGTCTGAAGATTGCGCCCCAGCGTCAGCAGAACGTCCAGTGGTCCGCCGGTCGGATCGGGGACGGTGAAGAGGAAGCGGCTCTGCACCAGCCCGACGATGAACACCAGCCCCAGACCGATGGCAGTCAGTTGACCGGCTTCTCTGGCGCGTTCAGCCTGTGCCTGTGCGCCGCGCCCCCAGCGTGTCAGAACGTCCGAGCCGAGCACCAGCAGTCCCAGCAGCAGGAGCATCAACTCTGGAAGAATACGCGGGATATCGGTGATCTGGAACAACATATCACCCTCAACCTTCCACCCTCAACCTTCCACCGTCCACCTTCAACGTCCGAGCATTCCCAGCGCCCCGGCGCGCGCCAGCGCTTCGGCAATCGGTTGCACACTTGCTTCGATCGGCTCGGTCAGGTACGCCGGGTAAATCCCGCTGACGATCAGCACGGCTACCAGAATCGCGCCAGCCACATACTCCGGCGTAGTCAGTCCGGGCAGGCGGCGGAACTCAGGGTTCTTCAGTTCACCGAAGAATACCCGGTATACTGCGAGCAGAATGTAGCCAGCGGTGATCGGGATTGAAATACCGGCCAGCACTGCGATCAGCGGGAATCGCTGCCACATCCCCATGAAAATGTTGAACTCCGCCCAGAAGCCTGCCAGCCCCGGCATACCCATCGACGATAGCCCGGCAATGATGAACACAATGGCAGCAAAAGGCATCACATTGAAGAGACCGCCAAGTTCAGGGAACTGCCGGGTGTGCGTCCGGTCGTACACCATGCGCCCGACCACCGCAAAGAAGAGAGCGGTCATCACGCCGTGGGCGAACATTTGCAGGACTGCGCCGGTCAGGCCGATGGTATTGGCTGCTGCTAGACCCATGAGCGTCAGCCCCATGTGGCTGACCGACGAATACCCGATCATAAACTTGAAGTCGCGCTGCGTCATGGCGATTGAGGCGCCGTACACGGCGTTGATTAGTGTGGCGATGGCGATGGGCAACAACCAGTAGCTGGCGCCTTCGGGAAAGATCCACATCGCCACCCGCAGACACCCATACGCCCCCAGTTTCATCAACACACCGGCGTGCAGCATCGAAACTGCTGTCGGCGCAGCGACGTGTCCGGTTGGCGACCAGGTATG
>DAOUBK010000037.1:0-54680 GCA_034432635.1 Roseiflexus sp. | reverse complement strand
GACAGCATGGGGCGTTGCCGCGCCGAACGTCTCCTGCAACTGCTCCAGTTGCTCGATAATCTTCTGCTGCTTTGCGATCTCATCGAGCAACGCCTGACGCCTAGCTTCATACGCTGCGTGCGCATCGATTGAGTCTGGTGGCGGTGCTGCTGCTTCGACCGGCGGCGCGGCGGGTGGAACCGGCGCGGGAGCCGCTTCGATCAGCGTCGGCGGCGGCGCAGCGGGTTCGACAGGCGGTGGTGCAGGAACAGACCATGGCGGTTCGGGCGCCGCAGCGGTTGGGACGTCGGCGATCACCGGTGGTGGCGCTGACGCAAGCGCCGCGCCACACGCATCGCAGAACCGGTCGCCGGGCATGGTTTGATGACCGCAGGATGGACAGATCGAACCCGCAACCGGCATAGACACGGGCGCGATCATGGTCGGTGCATCCACGCTGACCGGTGGTGGCGCAGGAGGCGCCACCGCAGTCAGTGCGGTGCCGCACTCTTCACAAAACGCCTGTCCGGGGAAAACAGTTGCACCGCAGTTGGGACAGGTCTGGACGGTCGTTGCAGGTGGCGCCTGAAACGCGGGCGCTGATACTTGCGGAACCGGACTGCTTGGTTCGAGCCGCGATCCACACTGATCACAGAAACGATTGACCGGATCGTTGAGGGCGCCGCACGTTGGACACGTTATCATGCCAATCCTCCGAATGCTTCAAGAGGCTACTCCTCGAGTTTTTGCGTCAGGCGACGGGTTGCGTAGCGCAGTTCTTTCTGGTTTTCGGCGCTGATTGCCTGCCCCTGTTCGAGATGCGCCGCCTGCTCGGAGACTTTCTGCGCCAGTTCGAGTTCTCCGAGATCGAGCAACCGTGTTGCAGCCGCGCGCAGTTTTTGCGTCGCGCCCGACAGATTGCCGGCTTCCGCTTCAGCCAGCGCACGTGTTTGCAGTTTGAACGCCGTCACTTTTTCGACCAGATTCATCACCCGTGGATCGTATGCTGACGCAGCCGGGTCGGTTACGAATTCGAGCAGAAGGTCCTGTTTGATGACCTGTTCCGAGCCGCCAACCAGCGTATAGTGCAGTTCCGCCTGGGCAATGCGAAAACTCCCGACATCGCGCGCCGGAACCATCAGATCGACAACGATGCTCGACGGCGTTTCCGCCTCGATAGCGCCAAGCCGCACGGCAATCTCACTGTCACCGATTGGCTGGTAGCCAAGATTGGCGATCACAGGACTGGCGCGGTAGACGGCGCGCGGCGTCGCGTCACGCACCAGGCGCAACAACAGCCGTGCGTCGCTGGCAACCGTTCCCTGGGCTGTGCGCACTGCATGCTGGAAGAAGGTCGTGATCTGCGCCGAATCGGCGATATAATCCGAAATGCCGCCAGTCGCTTCGGCAATGTCATCGAGCAACGCTTCGTTCCATTCAGCGCCGAGACCCAGGGCCGTGACCCGCACTCCATCACGGGCAAGTTCCTGGGCGAGTGCGCGGCACCGATCCTCATCACCCCATGTCTGCCCGTCGGTCAACAGCAGCATTGCCCTGACACGGTCAGGATCATGGTTCTTGCGCAGTTCCACGATACCTGCCGCCATCCCGCCCGACATCGCCGTGCCACCGGCTTCCTCAATCGCATCGACCTGTGCGATCAGCGCGGCTTTGTCGGTCGCAAATGTTGCAGGAACCAGCGTTTCTACCGTATCGTCGAACAGCACAATCGCAACGATGTCCTGTGGAGTCAGGGTTTCGATCACCCGTTTGGTGGCTTCCTTCAGCGCCGCAAGTTTGGCGCCCTGCATCGACCCGGAACGGTCGAGTACCAGGCAGAAATTGAGCGGCATTTTCGCCGCAATTGCCGCAGCCTGTGCTTCGATGAGCAGATAGGCGACCTGTGGAACCTTGCTGGCCACCAGCGGTACGCGTCCCCAGGTGCACGTGAGCGTTATGCCGGTATTCATCATACTTCACTCCCTCTCCGCAACGTTCAATCCGCAACCGGTTAGACGCTATGCTGTTCCGAATCGTTGCATGTGTAGCACCGGATGCGGTCTAGCTGCTCGCCCCCACAACGGTGAAAGTAACACAGCAGAGCAGGCCCGTTACCAGTCCGGTAGCAACGGCGATCACCGCATGTTGCTGTCCCTTGAGTGTCTGTGCGGTTGCAGGAGAGAGCAACGCGATCAAACCGAGCACGAAGGCGATCGGTCCGGTTGCAAATGGCAGGAACGCCATCAGATAGCCGAAACCTGCAAGCGCACTGTCGGAACCGCCAGTTGCAACGCCAGTGACCGCAATGACGGTTGCCAGCCCCATCATGAGGAGGCTGATGATGCCGATCCAGCGTCCAGCATTGGCAACGCCGGTTGTCGGTAGAGGAATGGCCGGTGGTTGCGCGACGGCGGAGCCGGAGATCGGGGAAGACACTGGCGTCGCCTGTTCGACCGCGTTGGGGAGCGCCATTCTGGATAGCACCACCTCCGGTATTGGTGTCTGGAGTATTACCTGTTGATCGCTGAACAAAGCCTCACGAAATGCGCGCACATTCGGAAACCGCGCATCAGGGTCCGGGTTGACCGCGCGGGCGATGGCGTCGGAGATATGCTGCGGGATCGACGGGTTCACCTGGCTGGCTGGCGGCAGGCGGAAGGGAGTACGAGTCGGGTCGTAGCCGGTCAACAGTTGATGCAGCAGGACGCCGAGTGAATAGATGTCGGAGCGCGGATCGGTCTGACTCTGCCCGTACTGCTCCGGTGCACTGTAGCCGAGTGTACCGAATGCCTGCGTGTCACGTTCCTTGCCAGGCTTGAAGAGGCGCGCAATGCCAAAATCGACCAGTTTGATGCGTCCTTCGGGGGTGAGCATCACATTTGCCGGTTTCAAGTCGCGGAAGATGATCGGCGATGGTCGGCTGTGCAGGTATTCCAGCACCTCGCAGATCTGTTGCGCCCAATTGAGAACGCGCGACAGGGGGAAGGCCAAACCTTCGCGGCGCGCCAGCGCGAGTAGTGATAACCCCGGAACGAACTCCATCACTAGGTAGGCTTTGCCGTCCTGCTCGAAATAATCGGCCACCCTGGGCAGCCCCGGATGGGAAAGACCGGCAAGCAGTTCGGCTTCATGCCGAAATGCCGCACGCGCCTGCTGGAGTTCCAGCGGTCCGGTAATCTGTGCCTGACTCATCTCTTTGATCGCCCAGGTCACCGTGCTGAGGCGCAGATCGCGGGCGCGGTAGACAGCACCCATGCCGCCCTGCCCCAGTTTTTCCTCGATAATATAACGACCCTGCAGCACGGTTTGCTGCGAGAGTGTACCGGTGGGTGGTGCAACCGGTGATGGCGGAAGGGTATCGGTCAGGCGTGTGCCGCACTCAGCACAGAACGGAGCGCCGTCGGGATTGGAGGCATTGCAAACAGGGCATCGCATATGTAATACTCAGTATGCTTCAACGTGCACCAGAATCACTGTAATGTTATCGTCACCTCCAGCAGCATTCGCAGCATCGATCAATGCCCTGCATGCCTCCTGTGGATCGTGATGCGCGGCGATAATCGCTGCCATATGCTCATCACGCACCATTTCCCACAAACCGTCGCTCATCAGCAGGAGGGTGTCGCCCGGACGCAACCGTTCGACAAAGATATCAACCTCGATGTCGCGTTTATCGCCCAGTGACCGGAGGATCGCATTGCGCTGCGGATGGGTGTACACGTCGTCGGGCGTAATCTGACCGAGATCGACCAGACGCTGCACCAGTGAGTGATCACGGCTGACGCGCCGCAGTTTTTCCCCGCGCATCATATACGTTCGACTATCACCGACGTTTCCGATGATTGCGCGATCGCCCGCAATCAATGCCATTGTTATCGTCGTGCCCATATCGTTTTTGCGGCTGAGCGCCTCACGCACCACATACTCATTTGCCTGGAGAATGGCGCGACGAACAACGCCGCGAAGCATCTCTTCTTCATCCTGCGCATCGGTATCGACGGTTGGCATGAGGTATTCGCGCTGCACCACTTCCAGCGCGCCACGCAATGCCAGATCCGATGCCACCTCGCCTGCGCTGTGACCACCCATCCCATCGGCGACGATGAACAGACTCCAGGTGCGCGGCTGGTTGCGGCGAATCAGGCGGAGATCGAGCGCCAGCAGGCTATCTTCGTTCAGATCGCGCACCATGCCGGTGTCGGTGGCTGCGCCAAACCGGACGTACAGCGGCGCAGGCGTGGTGTGGGACGCAATCAGGAGATCGAACCGTTGCGCCAGTTCTGCCGGATCGGTCAGGCGCCCTGTGCGTACTTCGCGCAGCAGATCGGCGAGGGTTGGCGTTGTGTCCAGGTCCAGGGTAATTTCTTCCTCATCGAGCCGCATAGTCGTGCGCGGCGTTGCCGTCAGTGTTTCGAGCAATGTCGCCAGATGGAGCAGATCGGCGGTTGTATCACCTTCTGCCGCCTGGTGCAAGCCGGGGGTATTGCGCAGCCGCACCGTGTGCGCTGGTGAAATGTCGAGATCATCCGGTTCGAGCGCGCCAAGTGCAAGCCCCTGACCATGCAGAAGAGTCAATAATCGCGCCAGATCGCGCCCGATGAAGAGCGCCTGAAGTTCGCTGAGCGGCAGAGAGGGGGGCGTCGAAGGACTCACCGGGGTGAGAGTCAGCGTTTGTTCACCGTCGCTGACCTGATCCCAGACCGGCGGGAGGAAGGCACGGGCAGCAGGATCGGTGATATGGGCAACAAGCGCCAGCCCGACAGGTGCACCGGTTGTGAGTACGCCGCGATACCGACGCCCGTCGAGCACGGCGCCGCACTGGGTGCAGTATGCCTCACCTGGTTCATTCGATGTCGTATCGCACGACCAGCACCGTCGCCAGGGATGGCAGTCCAGCGCTTCGACCGCTTCGCCGGATGCAGCGATGATTTCGTACCGTCCCGCGAACAACGACGGCGTTTCCGGGTCAACAGGCGGTGCATTCATAGCAGACTCCTCGTCTAATCGCACTGGAGCGGCGAGAACCGGAACATCGCACCTGTGCGATGTTGTGTCATCGACTTCGGGCATGTCCACCGGCGGTGAGGGCGAACTGGAAGGGTCGGCGAGCAAGCGCGCCGTCAGCCATGCCTGATCATCGGGTGACGGGCGGGTGGGTGCAAGCGGCTGCGCGCAGTGCAGACAGTAACGGGCAGTATCACGGTTGACTGCGCCGCATGACGGGCAAATGACAGGCATGGTTACAGTACCATCGCAAGCCGAAGATGATCCAATGAGCACTACCGTTTGCCTGAAACGCGCACCATCACGATGCTGATATTGTCGCGCCCGCCGCGCTCATTAGCCAGGCTGACGAGACGCGCCGCGGCGCGATCGAGGTCGGTTTCGCCAAGCGCGATCTGGGCGATTTCTTCATCACTGACGTGGTTGACCAGTCCATCAGAGCAGAGCAGAACAATGTCGCCCGCTTCGAGCGCTTCCGAGCGTGTATCGACATCGACCGACGGATCGGTTCCGATCGAGCGATACAGAATGTTCCGTTGCGGATGCACCCGTGCCTGTTCCGGCGTCAACTGACCGATGTCCACCAGTCGCGCCACCAGGCTATGGTCTGATGTCAGCTGGGCGGAAGGAGCGCCATCGTCGGTCACGCCGCCGGTATTCAGCAGATATGCCCGTGAGTCGCCAACCGATGCGATATGCAGGCGATCACCGACCAGCAGCGCAATTGTCAGCGTTGTTCCCATCCCGCGCCGTGCGGCATCGGTGTGCGCAACTTCGTAGATCTGACGATTGGCGGCGCGCACTGCATCGCGCAGCAATGCCTGCCATGCGGCATCAGTCGCGGGCGGATGGCTGGCAGACTCCTGTTCGAGGTAGGTACGACTGACATCGGCTGCCAGGCGACTGGCGTACTCACCGGCAGCGGCGCCACCCATGCCATCTGCAACCATGCAGAGATACGCCTGCTGCCCATCGGGTAGCGGGATTGCACCGGTATAGACCGAATCCTGATTCTGCTGGCGCACGCGACCGGTGTCGGTGCGTGCTGCAACTGTGAAAGTGAGAGTACGTGGTTGCACGTGACCGGCTCCATACCCTGGCGCTGTGTTGAGCAGCGCGCCACAACGCTGACAGAAACGTGCACCAGCCCGATTGCCGCTACCACACGATGGACAGGCAATGTCAAACTGGCGCAGCGCCGGTAATCTTCTCGTGATGCGGATGGCCGAGCGCCCCTGCGCCAGTTGCTGCGAAAGGCTGCGCAGAATCTGCGACAACTCATCAATCGCATGCGCCGCCTGATCGCGCGTCACTGCGTCGCTGCTCTTCAAACCGCGCTGCCACCATTGCACACTCGATTCTACCACGTTTATCAACTCACGCAGATCGAGTGCATTACCGGTGACCTGCAATCGCTTTCCATGAGCCAGTGCGCCCTCGATTGGCCAGTTGTCAACCGGTGGCGGCGGAAATGCAGCGGGCAGCGAAGATGGCGGCAACAGCCGTCCACATATCGAACAAAAGCGCGACCGCATTCCAACCGGTGCGCCGCAAAATGGACAGTACGTATTCAATACGTTCCCCGTCCCGTCGTCTACAATTCCGGCTTCAGTATAGCACGTCAGTCTGATTTTGACATCTCCTGAGCACCGACTACAATGAGGAAACCTGTTTTCGCCGAGTCACAGGAAAGCCTGGTTGCGTATGAATGCAAAACGACATGTCTACATTGGCACCGATGGCGGCGCCACCACATCAAAAGTCGGCGGCGTGTGGGATGATGGAACGGTTATTTCCACACAATTGTTGCAGCGTCCAACCGGTGCGCTCAACGGACCGGAAGCGGTTGTACGCGGGTGGGTTGATGCGATTACCGATTACCTGGCGCTGCACGGGCTGGAATGGGATCAGGTGTACGGCGTCGGTCTTGCCATTCCCGGTCCCTATGAACGCTTTGGCGTGCTCGGACGTTCGCCGAACCTGCCGGAGAGTTTTGCCGGCTTCGACCTCTATACTGCCTACCGCGATGCACTTGCCGATCGCGCCGGTCGCCCGATTCCGCTGGCTTTCGGCAACGATGGGAATATGGGAGGGGTTGCGGAGGCGCAACACGCACGCGGCGAGCAGAGCGCCACAGTCGTCATGCTGGCGCCAGGCACCGGGCTTGGTTGTGCGTATGTTGGGCGCGATGGCCTGCCGCTTGACGGTGATTCGCTGAATGGCATGGAGGGCGGGCACATGCCAGCACCGCTGCATCTGCTCGGCGCACAACCGTATCCCTGCGGATGTGGTCGGACGTGGGGATGCTTTGAGGTCTACACGACACTCTCCGGTCTGCCATATTTACTCGAAGAACGATTGCCGCGCTATCCGGATCACGAACTGGCAACCTCGACCCTCAGTATGCGCGAGCGTGCGTTTCGATTGCGCGGTCTGGCGCAGAAGGGCGATCCGCTGGCGCTGGAGATTTTCGACTTTCAGGCGCGAGCGCTGGGGCTGCTCGTGGCAACGCTGGCGATGGCGCTGGATATGCAGTATGTCGTTATCGGCGGCGGGTTGATGGACCCCGAAGCAACGACGGCATCGTTCCGCGAGCGTTACCTGCGCATTGTGCGCGAAACCGCCGAACCCTATCTCTGGTCGCCGCAGCGTGGATTTTTGACGATTGTTCCGGCGGCATTGGGCGATCTGTCACAGGCGATTGGAGCAGCGTTGACGATCCTCTACCAGCAGCGTGCACGCCATGCCGGATGATGGTAGTGCTGCGTCGATCGTCTGGTTGTGACATGTTCTCGCTCCGTTTCTTGACAGCGATCATCGATAATGCTATGCTATTATCACGATCTTCGGGGCAGGGTGAAATTCCCGATCGGCGGTGATGTGCAGCACGCTGCACTAGCCCGCGAGCCGCAAGGCAGGAGACCGGTGCGAAGCCGGCGCCGACGGTTACAGTCCGGATGGGAGAAGATCGGCGAGCATAGCGCCTAGAGCGGATTGTGGTGAATGCGCGTCATCTCAACCGTCTCCCTGAGGCGTGTTCAGGTTCCTCGCGCTCAGCGTGAAGGTCCTGTTCGCAGTCATACATGCCCCGAAGCCGGCAGGCTTCGGGATTTTGTTTTGCGGCGTGTCCGGCCGGCGTGCCGTGTGTATGATCACCTCCCATCCCCCCTGCCTCGCGTCAATGCGCGAGGTGCCTTATGATCAAAGAACAGGGTTTGTCGCTCCGATCCGATCAGGCAATTTATCGATACAGACGAACGGTGCGTCGCCTCTCACTGCGTCTGCCATCGTGGCTGAGCCTGACCGCGCTGCTGGCGCTGGTGCTGATCGTCTGGCAGATGGTCGTCATCGTCCAGGACTACCCGCCGTTCATTCTTCCTGCGCCAACGCTGGTGATCCAGCGCCTAGCGACCGAACTTGCCGGTGAAACACTGCAACGTCACATTACAATAACGCTCTCGGCTGCATTGAGCGGCTTCAGCATTGCACTCGTACTGAGCCTGTCGCTCGGTTATCTGCTGGCGCGGATGCGAACGTTCGACCGCGTGCTGACTCCGTTGCTGGCGGCGAGTCAGGCGGTGCCGATTGTGGCGGTTGCACCGCTGATTGTGCTGTGGGTGGGTGTCGGGCTTGAGTCGCGGGTGCTGGTGGCGACGCTCGTCACCTTCTTCCCGATCCTGAGCGCCACCATTGTCGCTTTCCGCAGCGTACCGCGTGAATTGATCGATATGGCCCGCATCAGTGGGGCAAACCGCTGGCATCTACTGCGCTATGTCGAAGTGCCGCTGGCGTTACCGGGAATCTTCGGCGGTGTCAAAGCTGGGCTGGCGCTGGCGACAACCGGCGCCGTCGTGGGTGAATTCATCGGTGGGCGTGATGGTCTTGGCGCACTGATCAACATTGCGCGCGGCCTGTTCGACACACCGCTGATGTTCGTGGCGCTGACCGTGCTGGCCGGGATTACGTTACTCCTGTTTCTTATCGCCCTGTTGATTGAACGTCTACTGATCACTTGGGAGGCATAATCATGCGTCGTCTGTTGCTCTTCCTCGTGCTTCTGACCGCTCTGATCGGCGCCGGATGCGGCGCAACGCCGGCGGCAATGCCGACACCTGCTGCCGGGCAAACGACGCCAACGGCGCTGCGCCCGGTCACAATGGGTTTTTCGTATATTCCGAATGTTCAGTTCTCCCACTTTTACCTGGCACACGCCAGAGGGTACTACGCTGACGAAGGGCTGGATGTGACCTTCGACTACAACTTCGAGACCGATGTCGTTCAGCGGGTGGCGCAGGGCACCCTGCAGTTCGCCCTGGCGTCGGGTGACTCGGTGTTGCTGGCGCGTGCTCAGGGATTGCCGGTCGTCGCCGTGATGACCAACAGCCAGCGCTTCCCGGTCGTCTTCTTCAGTAAAACCGCAGCAAATATCACAACACCGAAGGATCTGACGCGCGACGGAGTGACGGTTGGCATTCCCGGACGCTTCGGCGCCAGCTGGATCGGGCTGCTGGCACTGCTGTATGCGGAAAATATCCCGCGTGAAGCCGTGAATGTGCAGGAGATCGGATTCACACAGGTGGCGGCAATCAGCGAGGGGAAAGTCACGGTTGCCGCAGGGTACGGCAACAATGAGCCGATCCAGCTCGAACGGCAGGGCATCCCGGTGAACGTCATTCGTGTTTCCGATTATTTCCCGCTTGCTTCCGACAGTTTGATAGCAAGTGAACAGGTGATCGGCAGTGATCCGGAAGTCGTGCACCGGTTCGTGCGCGCGACACTGCGCGCTATGGCGGAAGTCATCGCCGATCCCGACACTGCCTTTACCGTTGCGCTTGACTACATTCCCGAACTCAAGAGCGCTGATCAGTCCACCCGGGATCTGCAGCGCGCCGTGCTGCAGGCGACACTGGATTACTGGCAGAGCGACAAAACCAAAACTCAGGGGTTAGGCTTCTGCGACGAAGCGAACTGGCGTGAAACCCACACCTTTCTGCGCGAAAGCGGACTGCTGACGACCGATGTGGAGGTGACGAAAGCGTTCACGAACCAGTTTATTAGGGCCTGAATAGCCACTGTGCACGGTGGTTTGCATCCCTTTGTGCAAACCACCGGTTTTTCCCGGTAAGCACGATGTACCATCGTTGACACTTTCTCCGCCTCAGTGTACGATAGTGCCGCGGTATAACTGCCAGTGAGAGATTACTGAGTCGAACGAGCGAGCAGAGCGCACTATGGTAGCACGACGAACTGAGGCTTTTACCAGCGCCGATGCCGCGTGGCTGCGAATGGAAGACCCCACCAACCTCATGATGATCACCGGCGTTCTGATGTTCGATGAGCCGATCGACGTTGCGCGGCTTCATCGGGTCATCGAGGAGCGGTTGCTGGTCTTCGACCGTTTTCGAATGCGGGTGAAACCGGGACGCACGTCCGGTGTTCTGCCGGAATGGGAGATCGATCCGTATTTCAATCTCAATGCACACATTCATCGCATTGCCCTGCCCGCGCCCGGCGGCAAGCATGAACTTCAGGCGCTCGTCAGCGATCTGATGAGCACGCCGCTCGATTTCAGCAAGCCGCTGTGGCATTTTCACATTGTCGAAAATTACAATGGCGGCAGCGCTGTGCTGTGCAGGTTGCACCACGCCATAGCCGATGGTATCGCACTGGTGCAGGTACTCCTCTCGCTGACCGATGAACAGCGGGATGTGCCGCCGGCTGCCAATGGCGTCGGGCAGAACACGCGCACTGCGAATCCGATAGAGTCCTTCTTCCTTCCCGCAGTCAGATCGTTGAGCAACGTGTTGACAGGCGCCGGGACGATCATCAACGAAGGTCGTGAACTGCTCGGCGATCCGACGCGCCTGGTCGATGTGGCGCGCATCGGAGTGAGTGGGGCGCAGGCGTTGAACAAACTGCTCTTCATGCCGTCCGATCCGCCAACACTCTTCAAAGGAGCACTAGGAGTCCAGAAGCGTGCCGCTTGGTCAGACCCCATTCCGCTCGATGATGTCAGGCGCATTGGCGGCATGTTTCGCTGCACGATCAATGATGTCCTGCTCAATGCGGTTGCGGGGGCGCTGCGACGTTACATGGTCAACTGTGGCGCGGTCGTCGATGGTCTCAACATTCGTGCCGTCGTGCCGGTGAATCTCCGTCCGCCGGGACCGATCACCGAACTGGGGAATCGTTTCAGTCTGGTCTTTCTTGATCTGCCGATCGGCATCGAAGATCCGTTCGATCGGTTGCTGGAGTTGAAGCGTCGGATGGAGGGGATCAAAAGTTCGCCCGAAGCGGCAATCGCCTTCGGCATTCTGAATACAATCGGCGTCATACCGCAGCAGATGGCGGAACTGGTCGTCGATATCTTCGGCAGCAAAGCGACCGCCGTGATGACCAATGTTCCCGGTCCGCGACAGCGCATCTATCTCGCCGGCAGTCCGATCCGTCAGATCATGTTCTGGGTACCGCAGGCGGGTCACCTGGGTCTGGGGGTCAGCATCTTCAGTTACGCTGGTGAGGTGTTGATCGGTATTGCGGTCGATGCAGGGCTGGTTCCCGACCCAGACACCATTGTTGCAGCCTTTCATACTGAGTTCAACGATCTCTTGCGTCTGGCGTGCATTGTCACCGGTAATGCGCCAGAGCGTGCGCGCACTGCGGAGGGGTAGCGCGCTATGCGTCGATGGCGAAAGTTGAACGACTCCGTGCGCGTGACTTTCTTGCTGCTGTTATTGGTTGCGACGGCGTGCGGCCAGTCCCCGGTGAATGATCCCTCCGTTGTTGCACCGGAAGGTGCAGGCGCCCCTACACTGACGGTCGTCGTTGCTTCGCCGCAACCATATCCGGCGCCGGAAGTCGGATATCCGACGCCAGGAGTAGCCTACCCTGCATCGGTTGCGACAGTGGCGGCAACGTCAGGGGTGCTGGAAGCGACCGTTGTTCCGGATGCGACGATCGATATCGTGATTGGAACATGTCGCCTCGAGGCGGAGGTTGTTGCCACGCCGGAGAAACGCAGCATCGGATTGATGTTTCGGGATGCGTTGCCTGAGAACCGTGGCATGCTCTTTGTATTTGCTGGTCCATACACCGGTACGTTTTGGATGCGCAACACCCGTATTCCGCTTTCGATTGCATTTATCAGTAAAGAGCGGCGTATTCTCAATATCAAAGATATGCAGCCGTTCGATGAGACTACGCAGCATGCCCCGCGCGGTGAGGCGTTCTATGCGCTTGAAGTGAACCAGGGATGGTTTGCAGCCTGTGGTATCAAACCCGGCGATGAAGTGACGTTCGAGTTGCCGCCAGACCTGGTGATCCGATGAAGCGGAGGTGGAACAGTGACGCAGCAGGTGGAAGATGATGAGAAAGAAAAAGCCGGCGTTGTGCGTCGCATGGTGCGGTCGGGCGCCGATCTGCCGGATGACCGGCGTGAGGCTCTGGTGCGGCTACGGCAGAAAGTCGAGCAACTCTGGCAAAAACGTGAGGAAGCACAGACAAAGCAATCCGGTGAAAACACTACGACCTCCTCACCGAACTCGTAACCTCTCCGCTTGATCCGCGACTATCTTTCGACTGCGCCTGGCGTGAGTTTTTTCCTCTAGTGGCTGTTATGGATGTTGGCGTCTGACCGAACCATCCTGCCTAGATGGGTAGGCGAAGGCATTGCCTTTGCCTACCCCTGGGGATCGCGCACACCAGAATGCACGAGTCACATCGTTTGAGGTGTGGAAGCCATGCTTTCGCGCGCTGCCGGTCACAAGTGCAGGGGATCGCCCTGACGCGCATCGGCAGGGGCAACGCATATGCCTCCCACCCATCAGGAAGAAACGTTCATAACAGGCTCCAGGAAGAGGAATATGCTCCCGCACCCGGTTCGCAGGATTTCCACGTTCCTCAGGCGAGGTTTTTGCCTGTCGATGCACTGAGACTGAAACAAGAGGTAATAACCGACTGGTACGGATGGGGGAAGATATCGCGGGCTTCCCCGTCCACACCCGTGTCACAGGTGCAGGCGATGAGGGATCGGGCGATGGGTACTCAGACGGGTTCGCCGAACTTCATTTCGGCATGGGGCTGATGAGCAACGTAGGGCCCCCGAAATGAATTTCGGGCAACAGGCAGGCAGCATGGGTTTATGGTGGAATGCAGGGCGCCGACGTGCATAGCGAGCAGCGGATAGGGTGGCGAGGTCTGAACTGCCGTCGTGGGTGGGCGAAGGAACTGCTCTCACCTACCCTTCTGATCGCACGCTAATTTGTCTGCCGCCCGATAGTTCCGGATCTAATCTTATGCTCCAGTTCATCGTCGGATGTCTGGCGCAGCAACGTTATCAGGCGGTCGGCGGTGATTGGACCTTCTTCGAGCAATGAGCAGATCAATGTTGCCCGCAACTCACGCACATCGCGTGCCACCACGCGGAACATTTGCGCAAATTGTGCGTGGTACCAGTCATTGTGGCGCCGCAATTCCGCCAGTTCGTCCTGGAGCTGGGCAATGAGAATCGTCTGATGATTGAGTGCACGTTGCATGTCGAGCAATGCAGATGCAATCAGGCTCATCTGATCATTGGTCAACGCTTGGGACTGGGGTGCGTGACTGTTACAGGATGATGCGGATTGCATAGGCTGCTCCGGCGGAAATTGGGCTAAACACGCCCTACCAGGGCACTACGCTTGTAGCATATACCCTCTGTCGGGGTATCACAATGTGACTATAGTACTACTTTGTGAGAAATTAGTTAAGAATGGTTTGGCGCACGAAAGCTGTGGGTGGCAACCGATGGCGGGTTGAGCCGGTTCGACCCGACTGGACGGACGTTCAGGTAGCGCTGGTGCGTTTACGGAAGCGACGCGCTGAAGACCATCGATTGGACGATTCGTGCGACGGAGCGCCGATTTCGGCAGCGAGTAAGGTTTCGAGCAGCAATTCATCGGCGCGTGTTCGAGATGTATCCAATGACTGGCGGCGCAATACCTCGATTTCGGCGATCAGGCGTTGATTCTCACGCTCAAGTTCCTGGAAGCGGCGAGATATGTCGTACAGGTCTGGCTGCGTTTCGACCTGGCTGCGGAGCGCCTCGACCTCGGCGGTCAGGCGGTGATTCTCGCGTTCCAGAATGCGATTGATCTGATTGGCAGTTTCGAGTTCTTGTTGCAATGTATGCTGCATATCGGCAGCGCTGCGCTCTATATCTTCCAGGGTGCGGTGCAGGGCGATCAGTTCGTGCTCCTTGCGGATCAGCGCCTCTTCAAAGTGTGCCACCAGCAGCGCCAGCAATTCGCCGGGCGTCGTGTCTTCCGGCGCTTGATCGGTTTCGGACTCAATCACTTCCACATCCCTGATGAGCACATGGCGCTCATCGGTGGTTGTCTCCTCTGAGTCCTGTTCCCAGTGGTCACTCATGGTCCTGCCCATTTTTTGTCGTGATCGATACTCATCAGTGGTATCACAATTGTAGGGATGCGGTATGAATACCCTGTGATCGCTCTTGTTCCGCCCATTCGTGTCGGCAGAAGCGGCGAATACAGTGCCGGTATGGTATGTGTACGGCACATTCGAGTATTACAGGTGTGGTTTCTGACAATACGATACGTCCCCGTAATAACATGCTCGTTATCTTGGGATGCGCCCATGCGATGCAAGTGCGTCAGCAGTACGGGTCGTCACCGGCAGTCGATAGCGGGTGACACACGTCATCACGAACCGGATTGCCGTCTCCAGCATCACGCGATGACCGATAGAAACATAGACCGGGCGCACTCCTGGACGGGTACGCAGCGCTGCTCCGACGACTTCGCCCTGGTGATATAGCGGCATCCAGGCGCCGCGCACGTCGGGGATCGGTTCATGCGAGCCGACCAGCAGTGATTTTGCGCATCCGATCGAGGGAAGATCGGTGAGGACGCCAAGGTGAGAGGCAATGCCGCAACGCCTGGGGTGAGCAAGCCCATGACCGTCGCAGATCAGGAGATCAGGTGCAATGCGCAGACTGGCAAGTGCATCGAGCACAGCAGGCACTTCGCGAAACGCAAGGTAGCCAGGGACGTAGGGAAAGTCGATCTGTCGGCGCGCCACTGCATAATCGAGTACCTCTAGCGACGGAAATGCCAGGACGACAACCGCTGCGAGCGCCCTATCACCACGGTAGCCGGTATCGACACCGGCTACTATCCGGATCGAGCCGTGTGCATCGTGGGTGATGATCCGCGTGCGTATATGTTCCTGAATAGTCTGTGCCTCTGCGAGACACGTGGGCCATAGCTGGTCAAATGATCGATCCATGGTTCTGATATCACCAGCGGCGCAGATCATCCGGCAGACGTTCAAGCCAGCCCACATCCAGCACGCCCCATAATCCGATCAGGATCGCCTCGGCTGTATCGTGACGCAGCGCGGTTGGACGGGGTGCTCCTGACCACGCAATCACCCGACGCGCCAGGGTATCGGCGACACGCTTCGCCTGCTCGCCGTTCCGCTGCTCACGCTCGTAGAGGATTGCGCGTCGCCAGGTTTCGGCGCTGACCAGTCGGACACTTATGCCGCGTCGTTCAGCTTCACGCATCCAAACATCTGCCAGTGGTCCACCGCCTTCGATATAGACCCACTCCAGGTCACCCACTTCGGTCAGCACACCGGGTGCGCCGCGCCGCAGACGAGTAGCGCTGCCAAAATTGTGCGATCCATAACGGCGTAGTCGTCCATCGTCGCCATACAACGCCAGACCGGTGCGTAATCCGAGATCGACTGCCAGAAGTGCAGGCATGGTGATATTATAGACGTAAATCAGCAACAACTAGATCTTGACACACATGTTTCGATATGGTATACAGTACGTAGAGAATTGCACGTTCCTGGTTCCCGGTTCTCCGGTTCTCACAGGTAAGAGGCGAGCATGCTGGCAACGAGTGATATTCCCCAGGCGGACGTGCTGTGGCACGTTGCGCGCGTACCGGAGGCAATTGTGCGCGGGCACGCCACCCACGAAGCAATTGGCGCGTATCTTGGCGCGAAAGGGCAACGACAGGGACTGTACTATGCACAGGCTGCGCGTGTCCTCGGTCTGGTAGGTGAGCCAGATGAGGATGGAACGGTTCCGCTGACGCCCTACGGTCGGGCGTTTGCCGGGTATGATCGTTCGGCGCAAAGCGCTGCGTTGCGTCGTCTACTGCGCGAACAGGAGCCGACACGCTCGGTTTTGCGCGCAATTCGCGAGCGTGGTGGTCTCGATTATGAGGGGATCGCCGGGGTGTTGCAGCAACTGGCGCCACTGGCGGAGAGCACGGCGCGGCGGCGTGCGCACACTGCCGCAGCATGGCTGGTATCTGCCGGCCTTGCAGCCTGGCGCGACGGGAAACTGGTAGCGTCGAGCGCACCGCCGGAGAGCATGGGGTGGGCAATTGCGCGTCGTCGTGCCGGTAACGCTCCGCGTTAGAGGGGCGCAGCAATAGGGTGCAGCAGTGGGGAGAGGTGTCACGCCTCTCCCCACTGATTTATCCGTTTGGTGGTGATGACTGATCACCGGTGGCAGGTTCAGCACCTGGCGGCGGTGGCGGTTCGGAAGGTTGTTCTGCCGGCAGCGCCGGGGCAGGCGTCGGCTGATCTTCCTGTGGGAACGGGATTAGCGGCTTACCGTCGGGACCGATATCGATGGGGTTCAGGGTATAGATGTTGGGCCAGGGGCGAAAACGGGTGCGGAACAACTCCGGCTGGCGCGGAATACCATTTTCCACAACCAGGCGATACACGTCAATCGTCATACCGCCGCGTGCTTTATCGGTATGCTTGATCGTGCCGGGCGGCACTTTCGGATCGGCGACGAACACCGGCTCCGTAGGTGCGGGCACATGATCGTAGACCTTGTGAGTCAGATCAACAGTGCGATTGGGCTTCGTGCCGTACAACTCAATCTGCGCCACGCCGGTCTTCGGGTCTGACCACGCCTGCATCAGCAGCCATGCGCCGGTGTCGTTGACGAACTTCAAGTCTGGTCCGCCGGTGAAGATAGTGGCGTCGAGACCTGGACCGTTGCCGCGAGGACCGAGTGCGTACCTATCATACCAGCTGATGTAGAACGAGTGTCCCCATCGCTCGGTGATCGGCAATCCAGCCCAGAATGCAGCGCGAAACAGGGTCGTTGAGTCCTGGCAGATGCCGCCGCCGAACTCCTGCTGCGTCCGGTTCTGAATAATTGCCGCGCCTTCAACGAACCCATTAGCTGCGTTGATATGCCCGATGTTCTTGTTGAATGAAAACTCCTCACCCGGTGCGATCAGCAAACCATTCAACAGTTGCATCCCAACGCCGATATTGTGCACGCGATAGGCTGCTGAGCCGGTGAAATCGCTTTTACCGATGCTGACCAGTTCACGGATGCCGAGCTGGTGAAGATTTGCTTCGGTCACAGGTGGATCGGTGGGAACCATTGGCAGTTCGAGTGTTCGATCACGCCCCATCACTGCGGCGATCACCATATCGCGCGCCCGCGCTTCGTCCAGGCGCAACCCCGGCTTACCGGGCTTGGTGATCGTGAGATTGCCATTGTTCCATGCCACCCGTGGTCGCGTTCCTGGTTTTTCCGTCTCGTCGGCGATCTGGCGAATACGACGCTCGATTGTGTTCTGGTCGAGGGTTACCGTGATACGATCTCCCTGGTCTAAAGGAATGCGGTTGATGATGATCATGTCCGCAAGATCATCGACTGTCCACTCGTACTCGTTCTTACCCACCCGCAACGTGAGCGGACCCTGCAGGATGGTTTCGATCTGCGCACGTGCTGCAGCAACGGTGGCATCGTCGAGGCGAGGCGGGATCTCGCGGGTTTGCAGCGGGATTGTCGCAGGAACGAACGCCTGTAGTTGCTGCGACACCTGTGCCAGAGTGGCGTCGACCAGTACCTGACGCCCGATAACAGCCCCGACAATCGCAATCTGTGTGCCATCGATCCGCACCTGCGCATCGGCGGGTGCTCGCTCGATCTCACGCGCCAGTTGCATCAGATATGCCTGCGTGCGCTGTTCATCGTAGGAAACTCGCAGCGGCACATCGAGACCATGCTGCCATATTGCCGCAATTTCGCGCACATCATCGATCAACCCGTGGCCACGCCCAGCACTGTATGCCGCTTCCACTGCCCCGCGAAAATCGAATGTCATCCCCAAATCATCCAGCGTCGGCGTCCACTGACGGTCACCATACGTGATGACCACCGGTTGACGGAGGAACGCTGCATAGTGTGAGCGCAATGCGGCCTCAGCCTGTTTGGGCGTCATCTCGCCAACAGTGATACCCTGGATCGAAACATTGGGATAGATCCGCCCTTCGTATGTTCGGTGAAAAGAAGCGATCCCACCCGCAATGCCCAGGATGACGAGCGTCATTATTGCCAGTGCAAACCAGAGCCACCCATCACCACGACGGCGCGGCGGCCGCACACGTGCGCGTGCCGTGACTGGAAAGCCGTCATGCTCCGTCGCTTCGGCTACCGACGAGAAGTGAACCTGTTCAGCCGACACGCAAACCTCCAGCGCAACAATGCTGCCAGGAATGGATCGAACCCAGCATAGGACGTCTGAGGAACCTGTCTGGAATGCGCAAAGAGATGCGTGATCACACCTCAAAGCAACGCTGTACCACTATACTGCAAGTGGATATGTGCTGTCAATGATCAGCGACTGATAGATGTGGTATACTCCTCGCACACCTGAGAAAACGGGAGCAATGCGGATAGTGTTGTTCGGCGAGTGGTGCGTGTTCACTTCAACCGGCGGACCCGCACGACTGAAGCGGGAGGACAAGGGGCTATATGATGAGGCGTGTCGGAGCCGCATACCCTTGCTTACCCTCTGAACACAGGTTGCCGTGTACCTCCTGGAAGTTAAGTGTATTATCGTGAAGGACGAATGGACATGCCTGATAACGGAATGACCGAACTCGACCTGCTGGTTGGGTCGATGTTTACCACTCTGCCCGATGAAGACCGCGAGCGTTATGAAGCGGAGCGGGCGTGGTTGCTCGATGTGCAGCGTCTGCTGGCAGAGGAGGGTGTCGAGGTGGATCTGCTGGCCAACCCGGGCACCGAGATCTGGGAAGGTGGCATCGAGCGGTATCACGATCTTTTCCTGCTGCGTCTGATCGCTGCGTATCTGGAGCAGGGGCGAGATGTTCAACCTCTGCTGGCACCCGATTTCGAGTTTGACGAGGAACCAGACCCCTTGCTGGCGGCTATCTGGGAGGATGAGCAACCGACACGTTTCCCGCACCTGATCAAACATCAGGGTGAGGGCGGGTACTATTTGCCGGTCGATTTCCCAGAGCCGATCTGGATCGAGGAAGAACCGGAAGACGATGAGGACGAGCCGATCGAGGAAACTGTCGTCAGTTTCGGTTCGTCACCGGCGCTTCAGCGTGAACTGACGGATCTGGAAGCGATGCTCGATCGGGCGGGCGTCAAACCCGGACATCAGGTGCGGCGTTGTCTGAGCGTCCTGCATGAAGCCGCCAGTGTTAGTGTCGATAATGGCCTGCCGATCATTGTGTGGTAGCGTTACCCGGTATTCATCAGCCCTGCCGCCAGCCCGCTGATGCTGAGCAGGATGGCATCTTCAAGGGCAGTATGTTGCGGTCCATCGGGTTCGGCGCGCAATCGGCGCAATAGTTCGATCTGCAGGTAACTCATTGGATCGATATATGGGTTACGACGCTGGATCGAGTGTTGTAGCACCGGGCTGTTGTCGAGCAGGCGTTCGATCCGGGCGATCTGGCGAATCATCCGGTTGGTGCGTCCATACTCGTCGCGGATGGCAGCAAAAATGGACGCAGCCGCTTCCTGATCCGGCGCAAGTTCAGCATAGCGCGCAGCAATATGGAGATCGGCTTTGCCCAGAATCATCTGGGCATTGTCGATCATGACCCGGAAAAAAGGCCATCTGGCGTACATCTCTTGCAGCAGTCCAAGGCGGTCGATGGCTGATCCAGGCAGGCGCTCGGCGGTTCGGTTGCTTTCTCCGCTGTCACCGGTCATTTCCAGCTCAGTGGCATCCCCTCTGTACACGAACGTTTCCAGCGCAAACCCCATGCCATACCAGCCCGGAAGGGTGTGGCGACTCTGCATCCAACTGAACACCCACGGAATAGCGCGCAGGTCTTCGATACGCCCGGTATTGCGGCGGCTTGCCGGACGACTGCCGATATTGAGGCGGCTGATTTCGGCGATGGGGGTAACGTTGTGGAAGTACCGGACGAAATCGCTCCGCTCGTACACAAGCGCGCGATAGTGGCGCTGCGACAGGGCAGCCAGACGTTCGAGTGCCTGCATCCATTCCGCTGGAGGATCGTCGCGTAGCACCAGACCAGCGCGCAGGACAGCATTCATCACCTGCTCGATATGGCGGTGCGCCAGCAGAGGCAATCCGTACCGGTCGGCGATTACTTCACCCTGCTCGGTGATTTTGATCTGATTGCCGATACTACCAGGCGGTTGCGCCAGGATGGCATGGTTCGCCGGTCCGCCACCACGTCCGATGGCGCCGCCACGTCCGTGGAACAGGCGCATGTGGATGCCGTGCCGTCGTCCAAAATCACGAAGTTTGCGCTGCGCCTGGTAGAGCGCCCAGTTGGCAGCGACATATCCCACATCCTTATTGCTGTCGGAATAGCCAATCATCACTTCTTGCAGGTTGCCGCGCAGCGCCAGATGATCGCGGTAGACCGGCAGACGCACACATGCCTCGAGTATCGTGTCGCAGCATGTGAGGTCGGCGCCCGTCTCGAAGAGCGGCGCGATGTTCAACCGGCTGAAACGGAAAGCGCGGAACAGTCCTGCCTCTTTTGTCAGCAGGAGCGGCGCCAGCAGATCGCTCGCTCCGCGCGTCATGCTCACGATGTATGTCTCGATGGCTTCCGGGCTGAGGTGGTTGAGGATCGCTGCGATGGTGCGAAACGTTTGAATGACTTCGATCGTGTCGGGTGAGTAGTCGAGATGAGCAGGAATAAGCGGGCGCGGGTTTCCGATCTCGCGTGACAGGAGATCGACCCGTTCGGTCTCGTTGAGTGCTGTGTAATCGGCGCATACGCCTGCGGCTGCCAGCACTTCGGCGAGTGCAGCGGTGTGCCGCTCACTATGTTGACGAATATCCAGAGTAGCAGTGTGCAGACCGAATACTTCGACCTGTCGGATAAGGTCACGCAGTGCGCCATCGGCGACCACCGCAGCGTTATTGGTGCGCAGACTCCGTTCCATAACCCGCAGATCGGCAAGCAGATCGTCACGACTGATGTACGCTCCGTTCGGCGGTGGATCTGATCGTCCCCAATCGAGCGATGCGGTACTGGCGTAGTTGAGCGTGCGCAACAGTTTTTCGCGGATGTAGGTGCACTTCTGGCGGTAGAGTTCATAGGGATTGCGTTGCATGAGCATATCGGCGACATCGGGGAAGAGGGCAGCGTCGTTTGCCAGCGAGGTGCGTAGTTCATCACTGACAGGCGCCTGTCGCGTCGATTGACCGAGACGGTGGCTGAGTTCTTCGATGGCGGTTATGTGGCGCTGCACGGCAGCCGTGCGCAGCAAGCGCACTGTCTGCAGGGTGACGGCACGGGTGACGTTTGGGTTGCCATCACGGTCGCCGCCCATCCACACGCCGTAGCGCAACAGCGGCGGCACACGCCATGCGTGCTCCGGGTATGCGGTGCGCAGCGCATACTCCAGTTCGCGGTACAGGCGTGGGATGAGATCAAACAAACCGCTTTCGAAGTAGAACAGCCCGTTTTTGACTTCATCGATCACGGTTGGCTTGACGACCCGTACCTCATCGGTCTGCCACAGTGAGATGATCTCTTCACGAATGCGCTGCGTGTTCTCTTCGAGTTCAAATCCAAATAGACCGTCTGCTCGCCGGTCGAGCAGGGTTGCCAGGCGGCGAACCTTTTCCAGCGCGGTGCGGCGACGCGCCTCGGTCGGGTGGGCAGTGAACACCGGCTGAATGCGCGCAGTATCGAGCCACTCCTGTACTGTGGCTGCGCTCACGTCGTGAGTGCGGATCTCCGCAATTGCGGCGGCAATCGACTCGGTGCGTGGCGCTGTCGGGTATGCTCGCTCGCGGTCGCGCAGGATCCAGACGCGCTGCATCTGTTCGGCGAGGTTCACGAGGAGAAAGTAGGCATTGAATGCCTTGATGACCGTCTGAATATCGGTAACGGACATCTGCGCTGCCAGTGTGCGGAGGGATGCGTCGGCGCGGTCTGGGTCGCCGTTGCGCAGTTCTTTCCCCAGTGTCCGCAACTGTTCGACTAATTGAAATGCCGCTTCGCCCGCCTGGTTGCGAATGACCTCGCCGAGGAGGTTGCCGAGGAAGCGGATCGTTGCCGAGAGGCGCTCATTTTCGCGACGAGTCGAGTGTACCATAGGGACAATACATCCACTGTACTATGAGGAATCTGATAGTGCTGTTTCTGCGTACAGAGAAGAGTGTATCACAGGTGATATGCTCTTCTACTGAAATTGAGAGGTATATTAAGATATGTCGTTCATTCTTTTTGCGTGATCAGTTCGTCGAGCGACTCGATGACATAATCCGGTTGAATGGAAGAATCGATCAGCGCGCGGCGATCGGTTGCGCCGGTAAGGGTCAGCACGGTTGTCATCCCGGCAGCGCGTCCCATCGCAATATCGGTTTCGAGTCGGTCGCCAACTATGAGGCACTGTTCAGGCGGCAGTTGCAGCATATCGGTGACCGTTCGCGCCATGATCGGCGATGGTTTGCCGACCACGACTTCAACCGGATGGGCGGTGCACGCTTCGATGGCGGCGATAATAGCAGCGGCATCGGGTTCACCGCCGGTCGGCGTCGGGCAGTAGCGGTCGGGATTCGTGGCGACGAAGCGCGCTCCGGCGCGAATGGCATCGAAGGCGATCTGCAACTTACGGTAGGTGAAGGTGCGGTCAAACGACGCAATGACAAATGCAACGCCGCCGGCGTCTGTCGCCAGGTCGAAGCCGGCGGCAGCGAGTTCGTTGCAGAGCGGTTGCTCGCCGATAACGAAAATCCGGCTTCCCGGCGCTTTGGCATGTAACCAGCGCACCATCACATACGATGAGTTGATCACCGCTTCTGGCGTCGTCGGAATGCCGAGCGCAGTCAATTTTGCTGCATACTGAGCGCGCGTGCGGGTCGGATTATTGGAGAGGAACAGCACCTTCGACCCGTCGGTGCGCAGACGTGCGATGGTTGCAGCAGCGCCGGGCAGGAGTGTATCACCAAGGTAGATGGTTCCGTCGAGATCGAAGATGTACGCGCTGTAGTGCGGGAGTGGCTGCCTGCTCTGTTCCAACGTTTGTCCTCAACTTTCCGCCTTCAACCTCTTCTGTACCGCGACCGGCGTCAGGTACCAGAGGAAGACGGCAATGTTGATTCCCAGGGTGGCGCCAAAGGCGGCGATGTAGGCTTCCACAGGATAGCGCCCCGTCTCATACGGCGTGAATGCGCCGATAATGATGCCCATCCCCCACTGGATCGCTGTGGCGCCGGTGAAGCCGAACAGGTTAACAGCAGTTACGGCGCGCCCGACCATGGATGGCGGAAACAGTATGCGTACTTCGGTAAGCATGAGCAGGTTGAACGCGCCGGTGAACCCGAACATGAAGAATACGACCGCCAGAACTGACGGCGGCACCGGTATCGGTAACAGCAGCGGCGTTTGCGACACGAGAAAGAGCAGCATGCCTGCCTGCACCGTGCGTCGCACGCCAAAGGTGTCAGCCAGTGCACCGCAACTCGCATAGCCTGTCGCCACCCCAGCGCTGATGAGCAACAGGAGGTTGCCGGTTTCGATCGGCGACAGGCGCAACACATCGAAGAGGTAGGGTCCTGCCCACAGTGTCTGGACGGCAAGCATCGTGCCGAGCCAGACAAAGTTGAGTGGTGCAATACGCCAGAACTGACGGTTACGGAAAATCTGTTTGAGTCCACCATCGGCGGCATCGGACGTTGCACGCCAAGGCACGCCCGGCGGGGCGTTTCGGGTGCCAAGGGCGATGCCGGCTGCACTCAGCAGAACAACGCCAGCGCCGCCAAGAAACACAGCCCGCCAGCCAAACTGCTGATTCAGCCATGCCAGCGGTGTTGCCGCCACCAGAGCGCCCAGCGCCCCGATGCCAACCATCAGGCTGGTGAACGTTGCCACTCGGTTTGGTGGAAACCAGACGCCAAACGCCTTGACAGCGCCCATCAGGTTGCCCGCCATGCCGATACCGATCAGGGTACGTCCGGCTGCCACAGGTGGCAGCGCCGTTGCAGTAGCAAACAACAGGCATCCGACGACTGTCATCAGCATCAGAGAGGGTACCGCGATGCGCGGACCGATGCGATCCAGCGCGACGCCGAGGGGCAGCTGGACTGCTGCGAATCCGGCGTAGAACAGACTAGTCATCATTCCCAGATCGGCGGCGCTCAGATCCAGATCGCGCATGAGGTCGCCGGCAATGACCGCATTGGCAGCGCGGAAGAAGTTCGAAAGGAAGTAGCCGATGCCGAAGAGGATAAAGACCGCAAGCGCACGCTTCATGGCGTCTCGTTCCCACAGCGGATGGCGGCATCGAGGTCGTTGATCAACTGCGCCAGACGTTCCGCGCCGATACCGCACGCTGCCGCCGCCTGGTGCAGCGGTTCCCAGAATGGAACCTCGACGGTTTCCCAGGGGATGCCGTAGGCATCGAGGATGGCGCGGGTTGCAGGCCATGCTGCGGCAATAGCCGCGACTGGCGTGGTTGCCGTGATGGGAAGATGCGGCAAGGGCAGGGCTTTCCGGGGTGATGCACGCTGTTCCGGCAGTTCCCCGGCGGGCGGCATCAATCCCAGTAGGCGAGCAGCGTTGCGCCCCAGAATATCATTGCGAACTTCCGGAGCAATGTCCAGCGCAATAATTTCATTGAGAAAGGTGGCCATGTCAGGTTCGCGTGATCGGCGCGGATAGAGCGGTAGCGGATAATCACTGCCGAACAGGATTTTATGGGGCGACAAACACCGCAACGCCACCGCCACAACATCGATGGTTGGATAGAGGAGCGGTGATGCTGCCATATCATACCAGACATTGCGCAGTGCGTGGCGTACCGACGGTATCAGTTCATAGAAGAACAGCCCGCCGCCCCAATGTGCGAGAATAAGTTTGAGTTCCGGATAACGCAGCGCAAGGTGGTAATACTGCACCAGCGGCGTGACGGCTTTGCCAGGGTAATAGCGTCCGACCGGTTCGTTCACGTGGATCAGGATCGGCAGATCGAGGTCAATGCAGCGTTCTGCCAGGCGCAGAAACTCCGGCGAGTCGAGCCGAAACCCCTGCGCATATGGGTTGAGTTCACCGACGCCGACGGCGCCGGCTGCAGCGCAGCGTTGGACCTCATCGAGTGCGCGTTCGTCGGCGGGCTGCACGGTCGCAAAAACCATGAATCGTTCGGGATACTGGCGCTGTAGCGCCAGTGCGCGGTTGTTGGCGGCAACGCATGACTCGTGCTGACGGTAGTATTCGCCCTGGATCACGACACGATCGATGTCGGCGTGATCCATATCGACAAGCATACGACTGGCATTAGGGGCAGCAGGAGGGTGTCCCGTCGTCGGGTTGGGTGCGAGTAACAGCGCCCAGTACGGTTCTTGCTCGGCATGCGTTGCCAGGTACGCAATCAATTCAGGCGGTTGAAAGTGAATGTGGACGTCGATGCGCACGGTCACCTTAGTGCAGCAAGCAACTTCTCGACTTCCGCAAGGTCTTCGGTGCGCCCCTGTGTGCGATACAGTTCGGCTGCGCGCTGATAATCCGCGCGCGCCTCGGCGACATCGCGCAATACCTGGTATGCCCTGCCCCGTTCACGATAGGCATCGGCGTTGTCAGGGTCGCGCGCAATGACGACGTCGAGATCGGCGATGGCGGTGCGATAATCTCGGAGGGCAATCGCCGCTCTGGCGCGGCAGAGGTAGGCATCGATCGCGGTAGCGTCGAGTTCGATAGCGCGTGAACAATCGCTAAGCGCGCCGCGCGCATCGCGCTGTTCCAAGCGCAGCAGTCCGCGTCCAACGAACGCCAGGCGATACTCCGGTGCGATAGTCAGCGCACGGTCAAAATCGGTGCGCGCGCGGTCGAGTTGCCCGGTTGCCTGGAACAGGAGCGCCCGGTGGTAATAGGTAAAACTGACATCCGGGTTCAGTTGTAGCGACTGATCGAAATCCGCCAGCGCCTCGTCGTACTGTCGATTGTCGCGGTAGGCGACACCACGCCGCATCAGGATGACATCATTGTTGGGGTCGCGCTCCAATGCTTCGGTAAAGTCGCGAATAGCCGCCTCGTACTGGTTCAGACGATAGAACGCGCGCGCGCGCTGATGGTAGGCTTCGACACTGTCCGGGTCGAGCTCGAGCGCTTTGGTGTAGTCATCGATGGCGCTCTGAAAGAGCGACAGGTTGAAGTTGACCTGAGCGCGTCCGAAGTATGCCTCGAATGATGATGGATCGGCGCGGATCGCTTCAGTGTAGCGTTCGACTGCCTGCCCCAGGCTGCCGCCTGCAGCCAGTTCCTCGGCTTCGCGGATCAGTTCGCGGACATCCGCCAGCGTCGGTGTGGGAAGGGGCGTCGCAGTTGGAATGCTCGTCGGTGTGGGAAGCGGCGTAGGTTGAGGCGGTTCGGGCGCCGCAGTCGGCGCGGATGCTTCTTCGGTCGATCGCAGGGGTGTCAGCAGTTCGGGATACAGATACACACCGCTGGCAATCAAGAGCGCAACCACCACGAGCACACCGATGAGAGTATAGACGAATGTGCGCGAGCGTTTCTTCGGCTGGACAGCTGCCGCGTCTGTCGGCGCTGCGCCGGAATCGCTTCTGCCGGGTATGCCCGGACGACGCAGCAGCGAGCTGCGTTTCGTGCCCGAACCGGGACGCAGCGATGCCAGCGGATCAACGGGTGAAGGCGCCGGGGGTGACTCAGGCAGACGTTGCCGGGGTTCTGCCGGCTTCAGTACTGCGGACGGCGTACCACCGGGAAGAGGATGAGCGCCAGTGGCCTGTCTGGCATTTTCTGCCAGCTCTGGCGTTGCAGTTGCGGTGCTGCCGGTTGCCTGCGCGGATGGTCGTGATGTGGGAGGAGGCGGCGAAGCAGCGGGTGTGCTCGACGAAGGTGCACCTGCTGGTCGATCGCGTTTTGTGGTCACGTCTGGCGCAAGCGGGTCGAAGACCGGTTGGGAGTGTGGAGGCGTCACCGGTTTCACTGTGCCTGTGGACGGCGCCGGCGGTGAAGCGGCGGACGCAAGGCTCGCCAATCCGCGTTTCGCCACTTCGTTCTGCGGATTGATAGCAAGCACGCGCTCCAGGCAGTAGCGGCGCTGGGCGGCATCCGGCAATGCGCCGGAAAGCCACAACCAGCCGCGTTCGTTTTGTGGGTCGAGTTGCACTGCCTGGCTGAGCAATTGGCGGGCGCGCATCTGGTCGTCAGCACGGATCGCTGCAATGCCTTCGTCGATCAGAAGTGCAGCGCGTTGGCGAGGATTCGCAGATTCACTCATGGTCGTTCGGGCAACAGTGGGCACGCTTCAGCCCATAATCAGAAAGCAGTATAGCACGATCCCGTCAGTGAAACAATAGTGCAGGATTGTGCGATTGTAAAGCACGTGTTCAGCACAACCAGGAACGTCCCAGAACGACCATAGTGCACCCCGGCAACATCCTGCTCGTATCGAGGATTTGATATTAAGATGCGCACGGATGCGCTGTCAACGCATGACTCTGCGCAACCAGGGATGGGAGCTGCGGAGCACTGTCTGCTGTCGCTTGTTCCCTGATATGCCCGGCGGAGATAATGGTTCGGGTAGAAGGGGAAGAGATGCAACGCCTGTGTTTGCAGTGGAGTTCGCGGTTTTGTCATCCGGTACACCACACCCAGCGATGTACCGGATGTCCGGTGACGTTACAGCGAACACTTCGGGCATTCTTCGTCGGCATACGGTCCGTGGTCGGGGCAATCGCCACCAGGTGCATCGTCTGGCAGGTCATCGTAATCCATGGCGCTAGGTCCTCCCGTTGACCGATAACGTTCGGAAGTACCATATGCGCTGGGGAGAATTACGACCAAGATCAGGACATGACAGGGAGATTAATACAGGTTAACCGGGAGATGTCACGCCTCTCCCCAACATGCGTCGCATGAGCGCTCGCTCTTCCGGTCCAAACGCGCCAAGCGCCCAGAGTGCCGTGAAATAGACCGGTATCCCGACGGTGATCGCCGCCACTGGAGACCACGGGATCATCACCCACATTGATGCCCCCATTACACCTGCGGCGACCGCCGGGCGCCAGGCAAGGCGTAGCAGTGGCGGTGCAACGCCTTCACGTCGCAGTGTGCGCAAAAACGGCAACAACAGGACTGCCTCGGTTGCCACTGTAACCGTGGCAGCCGCCAGGTAGCCATATGTGGGGATAAGTGCCAGGTTCATACCCAGATTGAACAGCGCGCCAACGGCAAACGCAATCGTGATCGATTGCTGGCGTCGGAGGGCGATCAGGACGTACTGGGTCACGCCATTGACATACGACAGTGGCAGATACCAGATGAGGATCGCCAGTGCCACCGCTGCCCCCGGCAGAAACGCCTGCCCGCCAATCATGGCGATAATCGCCGGTGCCAGCAGCGTTCCGCCGACCGCACCGGGCCAGGCGAGGAGTTGCAGAAAACCGAGTGCGCGGTGATACATCTGTTCGAGTGCCGCACGATCCATCACCGCATACCTTGCCAGCAGCGGAAACAGTGCTGCTACAAAGTATGGCGGAATGATCTGGGTCATATTGATGACTTTGTAGGCTGCATCGTACAAACCGAGCGCTTCAGCGCCAGCCTGTGCCCGGAGCAGTACGACATCGAAACGGAAAAATACCGCCAGCAGCAGGCTGTTCAACAGTAGTGGAAACCCCTCACGCAGCAGTTCGCGTCCGGTGGGCCAGTCCCACACCAGCGATGCGCGAAACAGCATGCGCCGTTGCAGGGCAAAGAACAGCGCTGCGTTCAGCGTCGTCGTTCCCAGCGCCACCGCTGCCAGCGCCACCACCCGCGTAGGGATGTTGGGCACGATGATCAACACTCCAACACCGACAAGCGTCTTTACCACGTTGGTCAACAGCAAAACCAGCGCCGTCACTTCCATTCGCTGGTATGCCTGAAAGGACGCCGAACAGGCTGCGGCGAGCGCCGCTGGGTAGAGGTGGATCATCAGCAGCGCCAGCGCGAGAACTTCAGCACTGCTCAATGGTCGTTCGATCAACGAGTATCCGAGTACGAGGATCGCTGCAATAGGGAGCAGCAGCGTGGCGATGCCGAGGCGCAGGAGAAGTGTTATGCTGAACAGTCGCGGCGCTTGCGTAAGATCAGGCGCTGCCTCACGTACCGCCAGGTCGTTCAACCCCCAGTTGGTGATGGTCAAAAAGTAGAGACCGGCTATCAGGGCGACGAACGCATATGCGCCATTCCCTTCCGGTCCCAGAAAGCGAAGTGCAATGACCGCAAAACCGAAGTCAACGACCTTGTTGATCAGGTTTGCCGCGATTGGCAGCAAGCTGTTTTTCGCAACCGTGCGCGCGGTGTCGGTGTGATCGTCCCGGTAGAAGCGGCGCCATAGCCAGGCTGCCATCAGCAGCAGAGGGATCAGGGCAGCGACGACGATCAAAAAAATCCGTGCATTTGCACTCAGCATGCGGCATATGATACCACACCCGCGCGCCTGATCCCGGTGGCGTTATCGCCGCACGACAGCAACCGCCAGAAAGGTTGCGCCCGCAGCGGCATCCTCGGTGTGGGCAATTGCGAGGATCTGGTCACCGTTGCGCCACCCGGCATAACTGATCGTATCTCCTTCGACCAGGAGACGAGTGTCGGCACGCCACCCGTTGGGTTCGAGACGTCCGGCGTAGAACTGTTTGACCTGTTCCCAGGCGATACTGCCTGGCGCCCGGAACAGACGGATTGCGTCGGTGTTGCGCTCGCCGACGATTTCGGATGTGAAGCCGCTCATCATCGCGTCTGCCAGCGGCGACTCGCCACGCGTGGCAGGCGTGGCATCGGGGTAGATGGGTGGTTCCACCAGCGGCGCGCTGCCGCATGCGCTCAACAGGAGCGCCAGGACTATGAGGAGCAATCGAGCATTCATGACCAAACCCGTAGTGTTATGGTTGTTACCTGCAAAGGTAATACGCAGAGCGACGGAGGAAGGATGTTGCGTGTTGGGAGCGGTCGGGCTTTCCTCGGGGGAGTTTTGGGCAGGTTGAGCGGGTCTGGAGAGATGCGAAAAGAGTGGTCGGCTTTGATGAGATGGTTCAGACAAGTGATGTGGATTTCACGGAGAGTGGTCTGAAAGTTCCCAGTGTGATACGGGTAGGACGTCTGGCCGTGGTGGCAGACAAGACTCTCCTGGGTGCTATTGGTCAAATTTCGAGAGATAGGTTAGAACGGATAAAGAAGCGGCTGGCAGAGTGGTTGGTAAAAGATTACATGTCACCCACGCCGCACCGCTGTGCCGGCCCGCTGGCGATGACGTGCTCCCTGGACAGCGTCTCCCGCAACCGAGTCATTGTCGCGTGCAGGTTCGGCGGCAGCGTCTGGCCAAGCGAACCTGCGTGTGACCACGCTACAGCACAGCAGCGCCACACTGCTCTCCTTTCGCCCGCTTGCGGGAGAGGGACCGGAGGTGAGGTCCTTCAGCGTGACCCCAAGCCCTATCTCGCGCACACACTTGCATGGTCTGTCCACTCCTGGACCACCCAGAGCAGGGGATGAGAGGCGCAGGCACAGGAGCAAGCGAGAGTTCTCTGATGGGAATGCTTCTCAGGTTGACTCGACGAGTTCAAGGGCCGCCTGTTCCCGTCCGTAATCGATGATGACGGTGGCGAAACGTGAGAGGAGTTGCATCCCGATGGTTGCACGCGAGCGCCGCCCCAGGTCGCCAGCCCACGTCAGAGGTGCATCGATATCGACATCCCTCAGCGTAAACGGACCTAACCGCACCTGATCGAACCGGCGACGCATGACCTCTCCACCGCCGCCGAATCCTTCTCCACGCACGATGCGCACATCAGTGCTATCACGGTGCAGCCCCAGACGCGCTGCCAGGTCTGGTCCAACGGTGATGGCGGTGTTCGATCCGGTGTCGATCACCGCAGCAGGTAGGGTTAACCCGTCGATTGCCAGATCGCTGATTGCCGGGAAGTGCTCGAAGAACGAGATAGGAATGATGGCGCCTGAATCGCCGACATGCGGAAACCCCAGGTCGGGATGCGCCAGTGTCAGTGTGTGCGCCCGAAAATCGATCCGTGTGGTCAGGTGATGGAGCACGCTGTAGCCGATCACCACGTCCACTGCAAAGGGGAGACTGCTGAGATCGAGGGCTGGCGCATAGAGATCACGGATGGTCAGCGCCTGGTTGCCTGGAGCGTCCGGGTTGCCCAGGCGCAACCAGGGGAAGATCGTCTCGGTAAACGCAACGGCATCGCTGGCAGCGCCATGCCCGACGCCGCTGCCGCCGGTGCGCAGCGCCAGACGCCGTGCGAGCCGGGCATCAACAGCTGATGGGTCGGTGCCGGTGTCGATCAGAACACGTAACGGGTGACCACCGGGACCGGATGCGCGACAGCACAGAACACCAAATGGCTCACACAGCGCAATCGTGATAACGCCCTGCGCCGGAAACTCGATCTGCGTGCGATCCTCGACCATACCTGCGGTTCAGAAGAACAGATCGGCTCACCCGCACGCGACGGATGAGCCGACAAAACCCTCTCAGACTCGGACATGCAGGTGGTGCTTACGCGATAGCCTTCTGAAAGCATGCGCGATGATGATACGTCTTGTTGCGCCGCCGCCCATCCATCACAACCACCATCTCACGGTCGTTCATAATGCGCTCTCCACAGTTGGCGCAGTTGTGGTTGGTCGGCTTGCCGCTCTTATCGCGCGCGGTAACGTCGGTTTTCGATTTCTTCTCTGCCATGATGCTGGTCTCTCCGTTCCCTGATGCCAGGTTGTGGATGGTTTCTGTTCCTGCTTGCATTATAGCATATCTTGCATTGATGCGCGCCATTGCGGCTATCGGACGGATACCGGCGACCTGCCGCTCTTCATTGTGCCACCTCTTTGCACGTCTTACATCCATTACTTGCACAGAATCGTAGTGCATGATACGCTGCATATACACTTTCTCGTGCAACCTCACTATACGCAGCGCGCGTCGTATTCGTAGCGATCGCGGCAGCCCGCCGCATGGAGGCGCACAATGAGCATGGTTCGACCTGACCTGACGTGGAACAAGACAAAAGAAGCAGCAACCAGAGGCGGTCTGGTGGTGACTGTCGAGCGGAGCCGACGCATTGCGGCGAGCGCCGATCGCGTTTTTGCAACGCTCTCCGATCCGCAGACGCTGGCGGGATTGTTGCCACGTGTGAAGAAGGTCGAGGTGTTGCAGCGTGGCGAATCCAGTGCGCGTGTCGCCACCCATATGGCGATGGGTCCGTTCGCCACCATTCGCTCTGAGGGAGATGTGTCCTGGCGGCAAGACCAGGAAGTGGTCTTCACCTCACGCCATCCGGTCAGTGTCGAGTCGCGCTGGTCGTTTCTACCGGATGGTAAAGGAACCGATCTGCGGGTGACGTTGACGATCGATCTTGCGCCGATGCTCGGACCGTTCGCGTCAATGGTTCCGTCGGATCAGGTCACTGCGATGATCGGACCAGACCTCGACCAGGCTCTGACTGCGATTGCCCGGCGGATTGAGGGAACGCGGTGATCCTGTGGTATGATGGATGGCATCTTGATCCTGCCATCTGCCTTTATGCTCGATATTCCTCGTATTGCTGCCGGATTAGTGTTGAGCGCCTTCATTGGCGCTGTGGCATATCGACGCCATTCGCTCGATCGGAGCGGGTGGCTGGGCGCTATCATCACGGGGACGGCAACATTCGGTTTTGGTGGCTGGACGTGGGGAAGCGTACTGGTTGTCTTTTTTGTGACATCCAGTGCGCTTTCTCATTTTCGCCAGGCGCAGAAACAGCGCATTGCCGGTGAGAAGTTCGAGAAGGGCGGACGACGCGATCTCTGGCAGACGCTCGCCAATGGCGGTGCAGGCACTGTGCTCGCGCTGGCGTATGCGCTGACCGGTGAATCGGCGGTGCTGCTTGCGGCGTATGTCGGTGTGATGGCAACCGTCACTGCCGACACTTGGGCAACCGAAATCGGCGTTCTCAGTCCACACCCACCGCGCCTGATCACGTCCGGCAGGATTGTGGCGCCGGGCACGTCGGGCGGTGTGACGCTCTATGGAACCGGCGCATCGGCTGGCGGCGCACTCCTGATCGGCGCTGTGACCCTGCTGTTCACAGCTGCCGAACGCGGGGTCTGGCTGGCTGCACTGCTGCCCGCAGCACTCATCGGCGGGGTTGTCGGCAGCCTAGTCGATAGTCTCCTGGGGGCGACGGTGCAGGCAATATATCAATCGCCGGCTGGCGAAACCGAAAAGCGCGCTTCCCGCGATGGGAAGCGCTATCCACTTCTGCACGGCTGGCGCTGGATGAACAACGATATGGTCAACTTCCTCAGTTCACTGGCAGGCGGCGGTGCTGCATGCGGCGTGTACGTCCTGATGGGTGGATGAACGCTACACTGCTGGAACCTGCTGTGTCAGACAGTGCCACGCGCCTAATCCCCAGACGATGTCGATGCAATCGATACCTACAATGTCACGGCTCGGAAACAGTTCTGCCAGAATTGCTGCCGCACGTTCGTCGTTCGGATGGTTGAATGTGGGGAGCAGGACGATGCGATTGGCGATGTAGAAATTGGCATACGACGCCGGCAGGCGCCGTCCTGCGTACACAATCGCCGGCGGCATCGGCAATTCGATGATCCGCAATGCGCCGCCTCGTAGATCGGTCATACACTTCAGACGACGCAGGTTCTGCTGGAGGGCATCGTAATTTTCGTCAGCCGGATTGCTTTCGACCACGGTCACAACAGTATCGGGAGCAACGAAGCGTGCCAGGTCGTCGATGTGCCCGTCAGTATCGTCACCCACGATGCCATCGCCGAGCCAGAGGATTTTCGAGACAGCAAGGTAATCGCACAGACGCTGCTCGATCTGTTCACGGGTCAGATGCGGGTTGCGGTTGGGGTTGAGCAGGCACGCCTCGGTTGTGAGCAGCAACCCTTCACCGTTGACGTCGATCGAACCGCCCTCCAGCACCATGCCGCCGTTGAAACAGGGCACTCCTAGCGCATCCGCCATACGCTGTGGTATCTGATTATCCAGATCATACGGCGGATATTTGCCGCCCCAGGCGTTGTACTCCCAGTTGATCGCCGCAAGGGGAGCATCGCCCTCGCGCACGACGAAGATTGCGCCGTGATCGCGGCACCAGGCGTCGTTGGTTGGAAAGTGGTGAAAGTGAATGTCGCCCTGCGCACCGGCTGCTCGCAGCAACCGATGCGCCTGATCTTCCATTGCTTCGTCATTGACATTGATATGCACAGTTTCGGAGCCTGCCAGGGCTGCAACCATGCGGGCATAGACCGGCAGGACGACATGCAGTTTGCCGGGCCATGACTCTTCGTTGTGGGGCCAGGAGAGCCAGGTGGCCTGGTGCAGATCCCACTCGGCGGGCATGCGGTATCCGAGTTGCGTCGGTGTTGGTCGGGATGTTGTCATACCGCTGTATCACTCCTCGTCGATGTAGCGTCTGGTGATCTCGCCATACGCATCGATCCGTCGGTCGCGCAGGAAGGGCCAGTGCGTGCGTTGCTCGTCGATGCGCGCCAGATCGACCGGCACAACCATAATCTCCGGTTGGTCGACGGCTGCCTTTGCCAGAATTGTTCCTCCCGGATCGGAAACGAAACTCTGCCCCCAGAACTCAATACCGCCATCAGGATCACCTTCATGCCCGGTGCGATTGACGCTGACAACATAGCACCCATTTGCGATGCCGTGAGAGCGCTGGATAAGTTCCCAGCTTGCGTGCTGCGCCGTGCCGTACACCTCCTTTTCTGCAGGATGCCAGCCAATCGCCGTTGGATAGAAGAGGATGTCGGCGCCGCGCAGTGCGGTGAGACGCGCCGCTTCGGGGTACCACTGGTCCCAGCAGATGAGTACGCCGACCCGTGCGTAGCGTGTGGCAAATACTTTGAACCCCAGATCGCCGGGTGTGAAGTAGAACTTCTCGTAGTAGAGCGGATCGTCGGGGATGTGCATCTTGCGGTACTTGCCCAGATAGCGCCCATCGGCGTCGAGCACGGCGGCAGTGTTGTGGTACAGCCCTTCGGCGCGCTTCTCGAACAGACTGGCAATGATAACAATCCCGAGTTCGCGCGCCAGTGCGCCCAGCGCCTCGGTCGAAGGACCAGGGATAGGTTCCGCCAGCGCAAAATGCCGGTGATCCTCACTCTGGCAGAAGTAGAGCGACCGAAACAGTTCAGGCAGACAGACGATCTGTGCGCCGCGTGCTGCGGCTTCGCGGATGCCTTCGACGGCAACCGCAAAGTTGCGCTGCGGGTTGTCGGTTATCCGCATTTGTACAAGACCAAGCGAAACAATACGTGACACTGGTTTCTCACTTTCGTGGAAGATACTCAGGGCAACAGGTCGCGCACAGGGATACGGGCAATCTCCGTACCATCGAGTACGACCGGGATCACGCCATCTTCGGCGACATCCTGGCGCTGTGCGTAATCGGCTGCCGCTTCAGAAGCGAAAGGCTGCGCATACCATTCGATCTTACGCTCGACAAGGTCGATGATCCAGTAGACCGGAATCATTGCACGGGCATAGATCCGCTTCTTCAGTGTTCGGTCGCGCTGGAGCGTCGCATCAGCCACCTCTACAATCAGTGCAACATCCTGCGCCTGCAGGTGGCGGTCGCGGTACTGACGGCGTTCGCCACTGACGACCAGGACATCCGGTTCTGGCTCACTGTCGCGGGTGGTGAACGGCTCCTGCGCATCGACATACCACTGCGACGGCACAACCTGTGCACGTGCATTGCGTGTCAGATGAGTTGCAAGGCTGTGCGACGGATTTTCGGGCGTTTTTATCGCCATCGACCCTTCGCGGAACTCGACAGGATCATCATCTGTGAGAATGCCGGTCTGGATCATTCGGTGGTACTGTTCGAGGCTCAGGTGCCAGACCGGTGCATCCGGGATGGTCATCGCCGACACGTGACGCTGCTCGACCCCCGATTGACATAACTACCTCTTTTGCCTGGAGCGAAGCCACTCATCGCGCAGTGTCGCAATATCCTGACGCCACGCCGCTACCAGCGGGTCAGTTGCCGGGTTGCCGCCTTCACGCGCGATGTGCCATTTGCGAAATGCCAGTTCGTTCTGTGCCAGCGCAAGACGCCAGGGTATGCCACGGCTGCCGAGTGCACCAAACATGCGGTCATTCACAATCGCGGCATACTCTTCCGGCGTGACACTGATGCCGACTTCATCCGCCAGGTAGGTGCGGATCACATCGCGCTCCCAGCGCGAACTGAGCGACAGCAATACCAGCAGAGCGATATACAGCACCCCCTGCACCATGATGTTCATCCCTGCGGCTACGCCCCACAGTGCAAGCGGCGGGATGCTTTCTAGCCCACTCTCGACATCATACCCCATTATCACAATAAACACGCCGATAAGGAACACTCCGACCGAATTGTTGAGTGCATGCCCAAAGGTTGCCGCCAGGTATCCGGCGACCGGCGCGCCAAGCCGGGTGCATCCTTCGCGTGACTGGCGGGCAAAACCAATCCCGGCGCCACAGAGCGCACTCCAGAGCATATGCCCGTTGAATCCCAGAAAGACGAAGCGCCCGGCAAACTGCTGCGCGAACGGCGCAACGCCGGTTTCGGCGTACCCCTGCATCACGTAGAGCGCATACTCGGCAATGTTGAAGCCAATGCCGACCAGCGCTCCATAGATGATCCCGTCGCGCACATTGTCGAACTCAGCGCGCAGAAACCAGAACAGCACCAGAACGGCAAGCCCCTTGAAGGCTTCCTCGACCGGTGGCGCGATCAGCGCCGCAGCGAGCAATTGCCCGATGAGTTCGGTGTCGATGCCGCCGACGATCTCCAGGCTGACAGCGACGAACCCGAAGCCAAGCGCATTGAAAATGGCGGAAAGACCGGTGCTGATCACGGCGCCCCACACCACTGTGCCAATCGCCAGCCAGAGCGACTCGCGCTCACGCCGGTCCAGCCAGCGGAGCAGCGCCAGTAGTGGCAGGGATGCAACCGTACCGATCAATGCAGCGGTCACGAAGATGCCAATACGCGCAGCCGGTTCCAGGATCCAGAGAGCCAGATGCCCCAGAAACGCAAAGCCAAGGAGCAGCAGCATGCCGCCGACGAACAGACATCCGCCGAGGGGTCGCGCAATCGGCGACCCAACCATGGCACGCGCAACCAGTTTTGCCGAAGCAGGCATATAAACCTCTCACATATCCCACGTAGCATCACCAGAGAAGTCAGCCGGTGCACGCGCCAGAAAGCGTTCAATCGCGGCACGGCGATCGCCCAGGCGGAAGGCAGGACCGTGACCAGGGTAACAGCATCGTGGCGTCGCTCCAGGTCAGCACGATGGTGCGCAGCGTCGTCAGAGTGGTGCGAAAATCGTCTGCCGACCAGGTGCGCCCCGGTCCTCCATCGAACAGGGTGTCGCCTACAATTGCTATTGGCGCGCTATCGACCAGATAGGAGATCATGTCTGCGGTGTGACCGGGCGTATGCCAGGCGCGGAGCGTCGAGGCGCCCACTGTGATAACCTCTCCATGCGCCTGTGTGCGATCGACCGGTAGCGCAACGCCGCCAGCGTGAGATCCGGGGTGGGCGAACACCGGAGCACCGAGCCGGTTGCGCATTTTATCGAGCGCACCGATGTGATCAGGATGGGTATGGGTCAGGAGGAGAGCGACCGGTGTTGTGCCGTCGAGCATTGCTATCAGTTCGTCTGGCTCTGCACCTGGATCGATCAGCACGCTACGCCCGGTGGTGGGGCAGACCAGTGCATAACTGTTCATGGGCCAGGGACCGACGGATCGTGTACGTAGTTCCATGGACACTCATTCGCTCCTCGATCATTGAGTTCTGCGCTCTTGCCGACATTGAGGCGCTTCGTACAACGGTTGATGACATGACCAATTGCATCTTAGCGTACTGCGATAAGGGATGTCAAACTTAAGTTCGGTATTCACGTTCGTGGTGTTTTGCCGGAGCATTGGCGCCGGTGGGAAGGCCCCCCACCCTCGACCGTCCCCGCCTTCAAGGGCGGACAGAACACATGAGCGTCAAGGGGCTTTACGGCATTGGGATGTGCTGGTTGGCCCTCACCCCTAGCCTCTCTCCTCTGTGTGGGAGAGGGGAGACTAGAACCACGCGCCAGGGCGTTCCAATGTGGCAGAAGTTGTGTTAGCTCATATATTCTGTCCGCCCCTAAACCGCACCGTTGGGTGCGGGAGAACCCTGGTCCACGTGCGGCGCCAGGGTGATGATGCGATCGCGTGCCATGGCTTCTATGCCACCAGATTTGATATTTTGTACGTTGGAGCCTGACCGAACCATCCTGCCGGGCGGCGGTGCCTGCGTGCCGAGAAGCACGGGTCTCGCCGCAAACGCAGCGCTAGTGGAAGGCGGGTGCAGTTGCGGAGCCGGTGCGCGATGTGCGCTGCGGCGCGTGATCATGAACTGCCTGCCCCGACCCCGTGCGGTGATGCTGGGCAACAGGATGCTCCCGTCGCCACCAAAACGCGGGGGCGTGCTGGCGTCGATGGGCACACAGGCTGCACTGACACGAAGGTGCACCTGGCCATCGATCCTCTGGGTCAAACGCTGGCCGTCCTGGCTACGCGGTCCATGCACACGACTGTGCACACGTGGCTGCCCTGGCTGAACCGACTCAGGAGGTTGCCGGTGCAGTGGTGGACAATGCCTGTGGTGACCTGAGCACTGCCGGCGACCAACCGGCAGCCGATGCGGTGGCCCAGGGCAAGCGGTTGGGCGTGGTCACAATGCGGTGTGACACTATTGCGTCGTCGGTTGGACGGATGCCAGGAGACTGACACAGGTCAGCCTACGGGAGCGTACACTGCTCCGGCACTGCCCCGGCGCCATCGCTGCTAGGGACGCTTACTCCCACCACCGGCAGGAACAGGCGCACCTCGTGCTGCAGCCCATCGTCGCGCAGCGGAATGATCGGTTCATGTGCAGGAACACCGTCGATTGTCAGCACATACCCGTCGCTGCCGCGCTCAACGATGATATGATACTCACTCGAACCATAGCGGTACCACGCCTCGTAACCCGACCAGTCGGACGGCAGGCATGGTGTCAGAGTCAGGTGATCGCCGTGGCGCTGGATACCCAGGATACGCTCGATGCCAAGCCGGTAGAACCATGCAGCCGATCCGGTGTACCATGTCCATCCGCCGCGTCCCAGGTGCTGTGGCGCGCTGTAGATGTCCGCCGCGATGACATACGGCTCGACGGCGTAGACGCGACCGCGAGATTGTGCGTGGTGCAACGGGTTGAGCATATGCAGCAGTTCCCCCGCGCGCGCGTTATCACCCAGTATCGTCCATGCCCAGCAGACCCAGATCGCGGCGTGGGTGTACTGCCCGCCGTTTTCACGGACTCCGGGAACGTATCCCTTGATATAGCCGGGGTTGCGCGGCGTCTGATCGAACGGCGGCGTAAAGAGCATAATAATGCCGGTTTCACGGTCGACCAAATGGCGGTCGACTGCCTCCATCGCCTGTCGCGCTCGCGCTGGATCGGCGGTGCCGGCGATGACCGCCCATGACTGGCTGAGGGAGTCGATCCGACATTCATCGTCACGCGCTGAACCGAGCGGCGTACCGTCGTCGTAAAAGGCGCGCAGGTACCAGTCGCCATCCCAGGCGTGATGATCAATCACCTCGCTCAGGCGACGCGCTTCGGCGCGATAGCGCGCAGCGCGCTCGACGTCGTGCCGCTGCCCGGCAATCGGAGCGAAGCGGTTCAGAATAACAATCAAAAACCAGGCAACCCACACGCTCTCGCCGCGTCCGCCATGTCCCACCAGGTTCATGCCGTCATTCCAGTCCCCCGCTCCCATCAATGGCAGCCCATGTGCGCCCATGCGGGTCAACGCACGATCGATCGCGCGAATGCAGTGATCGTAGATACTGCCCGTTTCATTCGCCTGCTCGGGCAGGTCGTAGTATTCGGCTTCGCTCTCGGCGAGCGGTCGCCCTTTGATGTACGGCACAACCGTATCGAGCAATGCCCAGTCGCCGGTTGTTTCGACATAGTGACACACAACGAAGGGCAACCACAGGTAGTCATCGGAGAACGCGGTGCGGATGCCGCGCCCGAGCGGTGGGTGCCACCAGTGTTGCACATCGCCTTCGACAAACTGGCGCGCCGCAGCACGCAGGATATGGTCACGTGCAATCGACGGCTCAATCATGGTCAGCGCCATCACATCCTGCAACTGGTCGCGGAAGCCGTAGGCGCCGCCCGACTGATAGAATGCCGAGCGCCCCCAGATGCGGCAGACAAGGGTCTGGTAGAGCAACCATCCGTTGAGCAACACATCGAGCGCCGGGTCGGGGGTGCGTACCTGAAGTGTGCTGACCAGGTTGTGCCAGCGCGCGACGGTCTCCTCAATCGCATTCGTTGCAGCGGCGGGATCGCGGTAGCGGTCGATCAAGTCGAGCGCCTCCGCCTCATCTGTTCCCTGCCCCAGCAGGAAGAACAGGTCGCGTGTTTCACCGAGGTTGAGGGTGAACATTGCCGTAACAACGCCGCATGGGTCAAGACCTGCGCCGATCCGATGGTCGAAGGCGCTATCGTGCGCTCCTGCCAGCGCAATCGGGCGCGCCAGATCACCGTTGCGTCCGATGAATGCGGCGCGATCGCCACAGAATGCAACCTCTGGTTCGCTGCATGCCAGGAATGCAACCCGACCGGCAAAATCATGGCTGTAGACGTTACGCGCCAGGAGTGCACTTCGCTCCGGTACGGTCGATGTGACGATGAAGAGCGCCATCTGTTCGCGCAGCACGCCAAGCACCCACTCCACGTACATGGTCGCGCTCAGGCGACGCTCGTGATCGGAGCGATTACGCAGGCGCAGGCGAATGATTTTTACCGGATCGTCGGGCGCGATGCTGAGGGTGGTTTCGCTCTCGATACCATTGGACTGTTGCAGGAAGCGAGAGCGCCCCATCCCGTGGTAGGCGCGCACACGCCCGGTTGCGCATGGACGTGGCAACGGCGACCAGAGTGCACCGCCATCTTCGTCGCGCAGGTAGATCGCCTCGCCTGGCGGATCGCTGACCGGATCGTTCGACCAGGGTGTCAAACGATACTCGCGACTGTTTTCCGCCCAGGTGTAGCCGCAGCCACTCTCTGAAACGATGAAGCCAGCGCGTGGGTTGGCAACGACATTGACCCACGGCAATGGCGTGGAATGACCGGGCGTAACCTCGATGACAAACTCACGCCCATCGGCGGTAAACCCGCCATGTTCTGTAGTCAGGCTCAGATCCTCTGCCGGTAGCGGAGTGTCATCGAACGGCGGCATGGTGAACGACGGCGGAGGCGGCGCTTTATCGGGCAGGCGGCGGCGCAGATGGTAGGACAGGTCGCCGCGTCGGCTGTGGAGCGTGATGCGGCTTACCGTCTCGAGGAGGATCTGATCGGCTTCGGGCATGATCCCGCTGCGCAGCACGAAAATGCCGCCACGCTGGCTGAGCCAGCGACTCGACCGGCTGCTGCGCACCAGCGCCATAATCTGCTCGTATCGCTCCTGGCGGTAATCGGCGCCATCTTCGACCAGCAACACCAGATCGATGAGCACCCCCTTCAGGCGCCAGTATTCGTGCGCCTGGATCAGTGAGCGCGCCAGTGATGTATCGGAGGTGGGTGCAATACGCCCGACGACAATCGGGTAATCACCGGAGATACCATATGCCCATAGCCCTGGCTGCCCTTTGGTGTTGCGCAGCAGTGCCTCGGATGCGGCACGGCGTACTGGATCAGGCAGGAGGGTGAGTGATGCCAGACGCTGGAACTGGTGCGCCTGGTCGGCGTTGATGCCCAGGTGCATCAGTTCGACCTGTGCCTGGGTGCGTGCCATGTCGAAGGCGCGCATTGCAATGACGGCATCACGGTAGTGGTCCGCCAGGCGGATCGCCTCCTCGCGCGTAGCAGCGACCGACAGAGTCACGATGACCTGTGCCTGTCCACCAGGTACGATCCGCACCCGGCGCCGCTGGCTGAAGATCGGGTCGAGCACCGCGCCAACACGACTGTTCAGTGGACGGTCGAGCGCCTGCGGATGTGACGGATCGCGCCCGCGTCCGATAAATGTCATGCGGTCAGTTTCGTACTCCGGTTCACCCAGAGCACGTCCCCGCACACCGATTGTTTGCGCTACCCACAGGCGTTCATCGTTTGGTGCGCGTGGTCGGCGTGTCGCCAGCAACGTTTCGCTCGCCGGATCGAACGATGTTTCGACGAACAGGTTTGAGAAGACGGGGTGGGCAGCGTCGGCGGCATCGGGCGCCAGCACGATCTCGGCATACGTGGTGGCTTCCAGTTCGCGCGGTTGCGCCGTCAGGTTCACCAGGGTCAGCACGCGCACCTCAACGTGGTCTTCGGGCGATATGGCGATCTCCAGGCGCGTGTCAATACCGGCGTAGTGCTGGCGGAACTCGACCCGTCCGGCGCCGCAGGTGACACGGTAATCATCGCCGAGCGTTCGGAGTGGCTGATACGTTGGCGACCATGTGACGCCGCTGCGTACATCGCGCACGTAGACGAAACTGCCGGACGCATCACGGGTTGGGTCGGGTCGCCAGCGGGTAATGGCGACGGTCGTTGTGCGTTCGGGCAGGGTAAAGCGACTTCCACCGCCGCCAGCGTTGGTTACTATGGTGGTCAGGACGCCGTTCGAGAGGATATAGGCGTATGGCGCTGCGGTGTGCGGCGTTGTAAAGTGGCGTTCGAGCGCAATGTCTGGTGTGGTTGTGATTTCGCTGACGGCGCTCTCCTGCGGCAGCGGCAGGGGCCGGTCGGCAGGGATCTTCTCCTGAAGTAGCAGTTCGGTGGCCTGTACGATTGGCTCGGCATGGAAGCGATGCTGCATGATGTTGTCGTTGAACAGGTTATCGAGCGCCAGCAGTCCCATCCCCTGGTGATGCACCATATATGTCTGAACGATGGCATGCCTGACACCAGGGGGCAGGCGTTCGGGCGTAAAGTCGATCGCTTCGTAGAAGCCATACGTGCCGAATGCGCCGTACGCTATCAGAATACGGAGGTTGGCAACGGCTTCGGCAGGTGCGACCTGTATTGCCAGCAGCGTCGCGTAAGGCGCAACGACTAGATCGTTTGCCAGTCCGCTCTGTAATCCCAAGCCTGGCACACCGAATGCGCGATACTGGTAATTCATCTGCGAGTCGCGCAGATTGAATGCTGATTCGGAGATGCCCCATGGAATGCCGCGCACGGCAGCGTAGGCAATCTGACGTTCGACTGCTCCGCGATAGGTCGAGTCGAGCAGGGTTTCGGGAAAATTGCGCATCACCAGCAGCGGCATAAGGTACTCGAACATCGTACCGCTCCAGGCGAGCAACGTTGGAGTTGCCACCGCTGGCGAAATCTTGCGCCCGATATAGAACCAGTGTTCCTGTGGCACTTCGCCAAGCGCAATGGCGATGAAACTTGCCAGGCGGGCTTCAGATGCGAGCAGATCGTAGTACGAATTGTCGCGCCGCCCTTCGCTGACGTTGTAGCCAATGGCAAACAGGCGACGACGCTCGTCGTAGAGGAAGCGGAAGTCCATCTCGGTGATCAGAAGGATGCACGCATCCGCCAGTCGTTCGACGGCGGCGCGGAACTGCGGATCCTCCGCTGCTGACGGCACATCATCGTGCGGCATATCATCGAGGAGGCTGTACGCCTGACGCGCCAGCGCTTCCGCCCACTCAGCCACACGCGACTCTCGCGCCAGAATGATCGCCAGATCGGCAGCCTGCAACAGCCGCGCGCGGTACCCTTCCAGCGTATCCGGCGTGGCATCGAGCGCCTGCAGGAGCGCAGCCAGCGATGTGCGTCCACGCGCATCGGCAGGCAACCGTTCCTGAATAATTTCCAGGATGTCACGCAACCCTTCGACGATCCACGGTCCGTATGCCGGACGTTCGATGAGTGCGCGCAACCCCTGGCGCAGGGTCAGCAGATGACCGGCAAAGTTGCCGCTATCGACAGTCGAAACATAGAGCGGCGGCAGGGGATGCAGAGTGCGCGTATCGTACCAGTTGTACAGATGCCCGCGGAAGCGTTCCATCCGGTGGATCGTATCGAACACACGCGCGACGCGATCCACCAGACTGCGCATACCCAGGTAGCCAAAATCGACGGCTGCCAGGTCGGCGAGCAGTTGCAACCCGATGTTGGTTGGCGAGGTACGCTCTGCCACCACCGGTCGCGGCGTTTCCTGGAAGTTATCCGGCGCCAGGAAGTTCTGATCCGGCACAACGAACCGGTCGAAATATGCCCATGTTGCGCGCGCCACGCGGCGCAGCATCCGGCGATCATCGGCGCTCAGCTGTGCAACACGGCGTGGGATATACTCCTGATCGAGCCAGCGCGCAAAGAAAGGCGCCGTCACCCACGACAGGACGACCGGCAGTGCAGGAAGCCACGACGCGCGCAGGCGATCGAGGCGCACAACTGCCAGTGCCACCGCCACGACTGCCGAGGGAGTCATCCGTCTGACCAGATAGTCGAACGAATTGGTAAGGCGCCGTTGAGCCTGTGCCGCCGTCTCCCATTCGAGCATCCGCCGATGGCTCACCCCCATACGCCAGAGAGTGCGGATGATAGCGTCCACATTTAGCCACGCCTGATCGGGAAGCATGGCGACGTTCAACAGCAGTTGCAATACTCTCCAGCGCAGGCTTCCGGCAGTCGTGATCAGATGGGTACGCAGGTAGCGCCAGTCGGCTGGCGCCAACCGCAGACTCATGACCGCAAAGGTCAGCGGCGCAAGGTAATGCCCCAGTGCCAGCAACGTCCAGACGGCAGGGCGACCGGGGAGAGCGAACCATCCGGCGACGAGAAGAGCGAGCGTTGCCGGCGGGGTCAGACTGCGACGCAGGTTATCGGCGATTTTGAAGCGACTGATCAACGGCAGGACATTCGGCGCACTGCCGCCTGATGCACGCGGGACACGCGGCAGGAGCCATCCCGCAATCTGCCAGTCGCCGCGCACCCAGCGATGCTGACGCGCCGAGTAAGCCGCATACGTTGTCGGATAACTGTCGAGTAGTTCAACATCGGAGAGGAGAGCCGCACGTGCATAGCACCCTTCGATCAGGTCGTGGCTAAGGAGCGTATTCTCCGGGAAACGGTCGTGCAGCGCCGTTCGCATCGCGACCGGATCGTAAATACCTTTCCCGGCGAAAATCCCTTCGCCGAACAGATCCATATAGACATCGGAGACAGCGGTAGTGTAGGGATCGACACCGACATTCCCCGACGCAATGCGTGCGAAGCGGCTACGCAGCGCACTCGGCAGATCGATGCCGACACGCGGCTGAAGAATGCCGTATCCCCGCACCACACGCTGCGTTTGCGGGTCGATGACCGCCTGGTTGAGCGGATGCGCCAGCGTGCCGATCAACGCGCGCGCCGTATCACGCGGCAGTTGCGTATCGGCGTCGAGCGTGATGACATAGCGGATCTGCGGCAGGATACTGAGATTGCCGATGAATGTCTCGTAGGTGGTGTCGCGCGCGCCGGTGAGTAACCGGTTGAACTCCTCGAGCTTCCCGCGTTTGCGTTCCCATCCCATCCAGCAACCCTGGCGCTCATTCCAGACCCGGCGGCGGTGCAGGAGGAAGAAGCGGTCGCTGCCATAGCGCTCGTTCAATCTTTCGATGCCGCTGACTGCCAGCGTGAGCAGGTGCTCATCTTCCGGCATATGCTGTTGAGATGCATCGGCGAAATCGGTGAGCAGCCCGAAGTGCAGGTGTGGGTCCTGATTGGCAAGCGCCAGCACTTCCAGCGACTCGATCTGTGTGCGGATGCTATCGGGTGTGAGTAGCAATGTCGGCACGACCACCATGGTCCGCAGTTCGCGCGGAATGCCATGGCGAAAATCGAGACGTGGCAGGGTGCGCGGGGGTATCGTGCGCGTGACTGCGCGATCAACCAGTTCTTTCGCCAGTGCGAACGCTGGAATGATCGCCGTGAGCGAAAGGGCGGCAGTCAGGATCGGTGGAACAGCGGAAGATTGGTTATGTGCAGTCGGGCGGGCAAGAAGACGTATGCCGGCAGCGGTGATGGCGATAGTTCCTGCCGTGATTGCTCCCAGATAGGCCGCTTCAGGATGACGCAGCACTGCGCGACGCACGACCTCGCCGGGATTCAGACGGCATCCCAGTGACGCCTCGAAGGCAAAGCACCCTTCATCGATCAGGTAATACCCGATATGCGTTTCGCGGAGTGGACGTCCCTCGTCCCTGGCGCGTGCAGCAATGTGGATCAGCCGTCGCGCAATAGCGTCTTCGCTCAGTCCGCTCCGGCGTGACAGACGCTCCAGTTCATGGCGATAGCGGTCGCGGGTGGCAAAGGTGCTCTGCCCATATGCGCCAGCGGGGTCCTGTCGCAATACCTGTTCAACCAGACTGACGCGCTCGAACCAGTCGGGCCAGTCGACCGTGTCCATCGTCCGCATGCTGGTGATCGTATTGGCAACCGACACCTGATTGGCGGATTGGCGCCGCTGTTCGGCGAGAATAATCTCCTCGGCAGTGTTGTAGGGGATGGAAGGTTGCTGTTCCAGCCAGACCATCAGCTGGGCAATGTCGAACTCTCCTTCCTGACTGCGCAGGCGCTGGATCAGTTCAACGGCGAGCGGCAGCGGAAGTTGGGGGTACATCCGCGCCAGCTGGCGAAAGGCAGTATTTCCCTCGAATGAACCGACGTGTTTCTGCGCCAGAATCCGTTCCGCCCAGGTTGCTCCTTCGAGGCGCAGGCGACGCTCATCGATCATCAGGCGCGCCAGGCACCCCAGGTTCTGGATCAACCCGACACGCAGCATGATCGGGATTGCCCAGATCTCGCCGATCGAGAGCGGCGCTACTGCTTCGTATGCCAGGACAAAGCGAGTCAACTGTTCGAGATCGATCCGACCGTCGGTATGCTCGATCAGTTCGAGCGCCAGCGCGTAGACACGCGGTTTGCCGTCGTGGGGTCCACCTTTCAGTTTCGGAAGTTCATGGTAGTAACCGCCGGGCAGGTCCTGACGAATTTCGCGAATCTGACCGACAATGACATGGTAGTTGTCCACCAGCCAGGCAGCAGCCGGGGTGAGCGGCTGGCGCCGGGCAGCATCGGCGGCAAGCGTCTGATATGCCAGGCGCAGCAGGCGATGATTGCGGTCTACCGACGCGAGCAATGCGCGCGCCTTACCGGGGTGCATAACGACCGTGTGATCGGTAGCGAGTACCCGCGCCCGTTCTTCGAGCTGCCCGGTCGTCAGGATTACGCCGCGGATCGGGCGATCCGACAGCGGCTGGCGCTGTTGGATGAAGGACAACGCCTGCTGCACGGTACGAGTCAATGTGTCAAACCGGTGCGAGAGATCGCTGGTCAACGTGGCAACATTCATGGAATCACTCCGACAACAATATCACAATCGCGCCCGGTTGTGGCGCATAGGACCCTGTCTGGAAGGATCGGGAAAGGTGCGCGGAAAACTGGCGCTCTGCGTAGCGCTGACGCATCCGACGAGCGCCAGTTGCCGGGCGGCAACGGCTAGCGCTTGATGATCGGCGTGCTGCGTCGCTGCACCATCATCCGCGCTTCGTTGGGAGGCAACACGCGTGTCATACCTTCAGCAGGACCGAGGTCGACGATCTGAACGTGGAACGTATGACTGGGATTGGCCAGTTCTGCGTTGTAGGCAAGTTCGTCGCGCAGGACTTTGGTGATCACATCGTTGCTCAAGCCTTCCGTCCGCGCACGATTGATCAACGCGCTGATCTGCTCGGCAAATTCACGCACACTGAACGGTGTACACGTTTGCCCGACGGGAGTCGCTTCGAAGCGGTAAAAACAGACCGGACATGTGATATTGGCGTCGGTGATTGGTGTGGTTGGGCGCCACTCTGCACCACAATTCGGGCACCGCTGCACGTCGCGCTCAGTCTGAGTCATCGTCCCCTCCTTAGAAATGGATGTTGCGAGCCGCGCTTTCCCTGCATCAGCGACGACTGTCGCTGATGTGCTTCGCCACCCAAACAATCGAGCGTGAAGTCACCAGAAATGCGGCGAGGAACGATACCGACGTTGGGATCGTGGTTTGGGTTGCGATCGATAGTATAGCACAGATTAGCAGGTAAATCTATACACGAAATTGCGCAAATGTGAAAATATGCTCCGGGGGCGCTACAGCGCAGCGCCCCCGGCGGCAGGATGCCAGGTGAAAGACAATCAATCTCAACCAACCCTTTCCGCCACAAATGTATAAGTGCCCGACACCAACCGATACACAGCCGTCTCCTCATCGCGTCGGACAGGGGTGACTCCTTCTGATTCCTCTGCCGGGCGACCGCTTTCCTGCACGATAGTTCCTTCAAGAGCGGGAACATATGCGGTGGCTGTCGTGTTGGGCGGCACGACAACCGTCCAGATGAAATGATTGCCGTCAATGCGCCAGTCGCTCACGGCGCGCCCATACAACGTATCGAGCGCCGCACGCGCCGAGGTCAGCCCACCGCCGGGACGTGGACGCAGCACGAGATGACAGTAGCCAGGATGTTCCGGATCGATGTCGATACCGGCAACGGTCGTATACAGCCATTCTCCGATTGCGCCATACGCATAATGGTTGAATGAATTCATATCCGGATCCCGGAACCCTCGGTCGTGCGTCCAGCCATCCCACCGTTCCCAGATGGTGGTTGCGCCCTGGGTCACGGGGTACAGCCATGAGGGACAGGTTTGTTGCAGCAGGAGCGCATAGGCGAGATCGAGTCGTCCCACAGAGGTCAGAACATGCGGTAGGTAAGGGGTGCCGACAAACCCGGTCGAGAGGTGAACGTTGCGCGCCAGAATGTCGTGTGCCAGCGCATCCGCAGCAGCCGGGCGCAACTCCGGCGGCAGCAGATCGAAGTGCAGCGCCAGGACATAACTGGTCTGTGTTTCGCCTGCCACCCGTCCTGCACCGGTCACAAAGCGTGTGATGAATGCCTGGCGCACCCGCTCGAACAGGCGCCGATAGCGGGCGGCATCGCGCGGACGACCGATGATCGTTGCGATACGACTGAGCAGATGCGCACTGTGAGCGAAGAACGCCGTGCCGATCAGGTCTTTCGCGGTGCCGCCATCGGTCCTGCCGCTTCCGTCGAGTGCCAGCCAGTCGCCGAATCCACGAAAGCCGGGATAGTCCTCGTAGCAGCGAATGAAGTCACGACTGCTCCGTTCCAGATACGCGACAAAACGCTGCATTGACGGATAGTGCTCTTCCAGCACACGGGTATCACCATAGCACAGGTAGATGGTCCAGGGACAGATGATGCCTGCGTCTGCCCATGCCGGTCCACCGTCGGTCAATCCGCCGATGCCCGCCAGCGGCGCAACCGGCGGGTAGGCGCCCTCGGGACTCTGCGCATCCTCCAGGTCGCGGATCCACTTGCTGAAGAAGGGTGCAATGTGCATGTTGAAGGCAGCCGTGCGGATGAACACCTGCGCATCGCCGGTCCATCCCAGACGCTCGTCACGTTGCGGGCAATCGGTTGGAACTTCGAGAAAATTACCCTTCTGTCCCCAGACAATGTTGTGCTGCAACTGGTTGATCAGCGGATTGGAACAACTGAACTCGCCGGTCGGCGGAGTGGCGGAATGGACCACAATCCCGGTTACCGTCTCAATGTCGGGGGTGCCAGGGTACCCGGAGAGTTCGACATACCGGAACCCGTGGAAGGTGAAGCGCGGTTCCCACACCTCCTCCTCACTATCGCCGCGCAGCGTGTAGTGGTCTGTTGCACGGGCGCTGCGCAGGTTGGCGGTGTAGATCGTCCCATCCGGGTTGAGCATCTCGGCATGCCGGATCATAACCGTCGTGCCCGCCGGACCCCGGACGCGCAGGCGGACCCAACCGACCATGTTCTGTCCCAGATCGAAGACCCAACGGGTGGCTTGGTAGGTATGAAAAGCAGTCGGCGGTTTGATCGGACGCAGTTCTTCGTGGCGCCGGACGGTTGGACCACGCATTGTCACCAGGGTAATGTCGGGTGTGGTAAAGAGTTCCACCGGTTGCCAGGAAGAGTCGTCGAAGCCGGGAGAATCCCAGCCCGGTATCTCTAGTCTGGCATCGTAACTCTCGCCGTGCAGCATATCGCTTTCCAGAATCGGACCAAAAGCATACCGCCAGGATCGGTTGCTCACAATTGTCTGAGTTCTACCGCTGGCGAGGGTCACGACCAGTTGCGCCAGCAGTTTGGGGCGGTCGCCGTACTGCTGACGGCCAGACCATGCCAGGTGGCCACAGTACCATCCATCGCCGAGGATGACGCCGATCACATTCTCACCGGTGCGCACCAGCTCCGTCACATCGTAGACCTGGTATTGCACCCGCCGGCTATAGTCGGTCCAACCCGGAGTGAACACGTCCTCACCGACGCGCTGCCCGTTGATCGTACACTCGTACAACCCTAACGCTGTGATGTACAGGCGAGCCTGTACGATCGGTGCGTCCAGCGCGAATGAGCGCCGCAGCAATGGCGCCGGAATGGTCGTCCAGCGTCCACCGACTAGCGAGGCGCCGATCCAGGATGCCGACCAGTCGGTGCGGCGCAGCAACCCCATTTCCCACCAGGCAATCGGACTCACGGCGGAGTTTCCGGTTTCGTCCCACACCTGAACACGCCAGAAGATGCGCTGACGCGAACGGAGACGTGCGCCGGCATAGACCACGTGGGTCGACCGATCCGACTCAACGCGACCACTGTCCCAGAGCAGGTTCCGTTCCAGCGTCACATCGTCGGCGGACGGTGCGGCAATGATACGGTACGCTGTTTGCCGTGCGCCGCGTCGATCGCTGACCAGTTGCCAGCTCAGACGTGGCTTGAGAACATCGATTCCCAGCGGGTTTTCCAGGTACTCACAGCGAAGATTTCCGACGTTGGGATGTGTCATGCTCCCCTCTCATCGTACTCTTGTTGGGCAAGTGCCCGTGCGATCGGCGCCAGTTCCAGCCACCATTGATCTTTTGGACGACGGAAGACGGCGTCGACCATATGCGGCAATTCGCCCAGGTCGAACACACGCACCTTGCCATTGACAAAACCAATAAACGCAGCGGCTGCCGTGCCGCGGTCGATTTCCTCGCTCAGGAAGCGGATGCAGCGTGCTGCCAGGCGTGTCGCCTGGATGCGGTCGTAAGGTGACGGACTGCCTCCCTGCTGCAAATGACCCAGCACTGCGCGGCGCACGTCGAACAGGTCCTTCCCCTCTTCCTCCAACAGAGCGCAGATTACGTCGGTTGTGTAGAGGCGGTTGGCATATTCATTGCGAATGATCAGGCTGAGACGCTTTCCGTGGCGAAATCCTTCGATCATCGTCTGTATGTCGGTGCGCAGATCGTCGAGCGTAATACCTTCTTCGTGCAGATACACCCGTTCCGCACCCGATGCCAGTCCGCCCATCAGCGCCAGATAGCCGCAGTAGCGCCCCATCACCTCCACCACAAAGGTGCGCCTCACTGCCACTGCCGACTGCTTGATGCGGTCGAGCGATTCGACGATGGCATTCAATGCCGTATCGGCGCCAATGCTCAACTCCGATCCTGGCAGGTCGTTGTTGATCGAAGCCGGCAGACAGATGATCGGGATGTTGAACGGTTCATAGGCGGCGCGTTCCTGATAGAGACGATGTGCCGCCTGGTAGCCGTTCCACCCGCCAATGACGAGCAAGCCATCGATGCGATGCCCGATCAATGCCTGTGCAACTGCTGCGAGATCCTCACCGGCAGGTACACGTCGGCTGGTCCCCAGTTCGGCGCCACCCATCGCACCCCAACCATCAACCGTCTGCCACTCGCACTCGCTGATCTGTCCGGCGATGAGACCGTCGAAGCCATTGCGCACCACCAGCATCGTATGACCCTGATCGAGACCGAGGCGCACTGCGGCGCGGACGGCAGTATTCATACCGGGGGCGGGTCCGCCGGCATGCAGGAGTGCGATCCGACTCCGGTGCGAACGGGTGACGCTTGGCAGGGCGCTGCTGAGTGCCTGGAAGGTCTGGAACATCTCTTTGAAACTGCCGCTGCGCAGTTCCATCGCACGTTGATAGTCGCCGACGTTGATCGCTTTAGCCACCTGTTGTGTCTGCTCCACGCAATGCATCAGCGGTTGACGGGTGATGCGATGGTAGCGCATGCCGATCAGCTGCGGCTCACTTTCGGGTGTGGCGCTCAACAATTCTTCGACAGCCGCATACCCGACAAGCGTGCCCATCCAGCGGTCGAAGGCGCTCGGCGTTCCGCCGCGCTGCACGTGTCCCAGGATTGTGACGCGCGCATCTTCACCCATGCGCTCCTCCAGCACCCGCCGGACATAGTCGGCTGAGATTGGATTGCCATCGCGATCACGCGCGCCCTCAGCGATGACCACGATGCTTTCGCGTCGTCCGGCGGCACGCCCGGCGCGCAACAGCGTACACATGCGATCTTCCCAGCCTGACTCGGGCGGATTTTCGGGGATGAGCATATAATCGGCGCCGCCAGCAATGGCCCCCATCAGCGCCAGATACCCGCAGTGCCGTCCCATCACCTCGACGACAAAAGCGCGCTGGTGGCTGGCAGCCGTGCTGACGAGCGCATCGATGGCAGCGGTAATGCGGTGCAGTGCCGAATCGGCGCCGATCGTCATATCGGTACCGTAAAAATCGTTATCGATCGATCCGACCAGCCCGACCAGTGCCAGAAATGGGTATTGCGCGGCCGTATCGCGTGACAGTTTGCCGCTTTCCACCAGTTCCGCCAGCAGACCGGACCATTCGCGACGAAACGTATCGGCGCCGGTCAGGCTGCCATCGCCGCCAATGACCACCAGGCGATTGATCCCGTGTGCAATTAGGTTCGCAGCAGCCTGCAATCGCCCTTCACGGGTGCGGAACTCGCGGCAGCGTGCTGTGCCGATGATCGTCCCGCCACGATGCATAACACCGCCGACATCATCCCATCCAAGCGGCCGGATACGGTCGCCGCCCTCCACCATACCACGGTATCCTTCATAAATAGCATACACCGGCACGCCGCAGCTCAGCGCAGTACGCACAACCGCGCGTAAAGCGGCATTCATACCCGGCGCATCGCCGCCGCTGGTCAGCACGCCGATGCCTGTTGACTGCATCATACGACTCTCCTTCCCTCGCTGCGCGCATCGAGCATCCCGGTACGATTCGCGTACTTCTTCGCCCCCCAGCGCGTATGATACCAGCCTTTCACCGTTTCTTTTTATGTCCTCGAATGAGCAACAAATACCGATCGACATGGGCACGGTACAGATTCGTGGTATGATGGAAGAACACAGAACCTTGAGGCGATCAGGCGATCCGCACCGCTCGCCGCAACGCCGACGCCTTCTCTGTCATTCCAGTGGGAGATTATAAGGGCGAATCTGTCACCAACTGCTCAATATACTCAGTCGTGCAGTGCCTGCCGGTTGCTTAAAGCAGGGTTATACGGACGGCAACAGAACATTGAGGTAGAGCGGGCAGAGGGAGACGCGCTGATGACTCCCTGCACCGGATGGCTGAATCCATTCTTGTGTCACTGCTGAGCGAGAGGAGCAGAGCAATGGCGCCGATACTTGTGATGGGATTGGGAAACGTACTCTTGCAGGACGAGGGGTTAGGAGTGCGCGCATTGCGTCGTTTGACGGAGCGCTACATTCTGCCCGACGATGTCGAGGTTATCGATGCAGGTGCGCTTGGATTATCGCTTCTCTCGTTTCTCGAAGGCGTCGAGGATGTGCTGATTATCGACGCTGTTCATCGTGGTCAACGCCCCGGGTCGCTCATACGTCTCGAAGGGGAGGAGGTCGCCTGGGCAGAAACCATGCATCTGTTGCCGCAGGATGTTCGTCTCCACGAATTGATCGTCCTGCGTGGTTCGGCAGGCTCATCACCGCAGCGGATTGTGCTGTGGGGAATGGAACCGGGAACCTCCGAACCGGGACTGGAACTGACTCCTGTGTGTGAAGCGCATCTCGATGATCTCGTGGATGCCGTCGTGCATGAGCTGCGTGCCTGGGGCGCCGATGTGCGACCGATCCCGGAGCGCTCTGCAATCTAGCGGTTTCTTCCGGTGTCATGTGTCGGGATGCCAAAACGTCTTCGGCTCATGTTCAAAAGTCGTGCAGCCGAACCAACTGAGCGATAACCCTGGGCGTGATTCGTTTCGCGTTGATACGCACCTCGCATAGCGCTCCATACGCAGCCAGATACGGTTTATGCACGCCACGAAACGGGCGGAGGAACGTGCGGACCATTGTCTATCATTCCCTCGCAGGTGTGCACGTGCACCGCGCGTTTCCCATCACCATCGGCATCGCCTGCCCAGACCCGGTGGCCGTG
>DAOUBK010000036.1:0-2005 GCA_034432635.1 Roseiflexus sp. | reverse complement strand
AGTTTCAGTGCTCTTCAACGAGCCGAAATTGCCGAAATCAAAACTTTTTTTCTGGCGCAGCGACGGTTCTGGCCGTTTCAGTGCTCTTCAACGAGCCGAAATTGCCGAAATTTAATTCCTTCGCTTGTTTCGTTCGCAAAAAGTTCGTTTCAGTGCTCTTCAACGAGCCGAAATTGCCGAAATTATCTCGCGTGGCTTCTTCGTTACGCAGATCGCGAGTTTCAGTGCTCTTCAACGAGCCGAAATTGCCGAAATCCTGCTGGTACATATACACTCGTCCGCGATCGTCTGTTTCAGTGCTCTTCAACGAGCCGAAATTGCCGAAATTTTACAAAAGACTTGAGCCTATGGCTCACTTTTCAGTTTCAGTGCTCTTCAACGAGCCGAAATTGCCGAAATCGGCGCGCTTCCGCGCGCGCCGCGAAGCGCACGACGGTTTCAGTGCTCTTCAACGAGCCGAAATTGCCGAAATGCGTTTATGTATCTGCAAGCGAAGGACATCTGGATGTTTCAGTGCTCTTCAACGAGCCGAAATTGCCGAAATTGTACGGCGGAACAACAACTGGAGCACTGCGCTACGTTTCAGTGCTCTTCAACGAGCCGAAATTGCCGAAATTGATACGCTGTGACTGCTGCGCGCGCCCAAAGTTCGTTTCAGTGCTCTTCAACGAGCCGAAATTGCCGAAATTATCGCGCTCGGAGCGTGGAATTCGCTAAAAGACATAGTTTCAGTGCTCTTCAACGAGCCGAAATTGCCGAAATGTGATGGGGTGATTGTCGTTCTCCGTCATGGACGGTGTTTCAGTGCTCTTCAACGAGCCGAAATTGCCGAAATCATAGTCTCCCTCTTTGCTAATAAGATGATTGCCTCGTTTCAGTGCTCTTCAACGAGCCGAAATTGCCGAAATTGTACAATTTGGCGTTTGGAACTTTTCAAGAAACCGAGTTTCAGTGCTCTTCAACGAGCCGAAATTGCCGAAATCGTGCGGCCATTAGCAGCAGTCGAAGACGTGTACAGTTTCAGTGCTCTTCAACGAGCCGAAATTGCCGAAATATGTCAGGATAGCGCTCAAGTGCAGCAACAACATTGTTTCAGTGCTCTTCAACGAGCCGAAATTGCCGAAATCTACAAGAACCCGAAGATCCCCACCTATGCTTTTTGTTTCAGTGCTCTTCAACGAGCCGAAATTGCCGAAATTCGTACTGTGCTTTGCGCACGGGATGCGTTTCGACAAGTTTCAGTGCTCTTCAACGAGCCGAAATTGCCGAAATGCAAGCGTGATTGGCGGCGCTGTGTAGCTTAATCGGTTTCAGTGCTCTTCAACGAGCCGAAATTGCCGAAATCCAATGGTGCCTCGGGCATTGAGCGCCGCATGCGGAGTTTCAGTGCTCTTCAACGAGCCGAAATTGCCGAAATAAAAACGCAACTACCGATCTCACCATTCTTGAACGGTGTTTCAGTGCTCTTCAACGAGCCGAAATTGCCGAAATGTGCATCGTCAGCAGCGCGAACGATCAATATCGTCAGTTTCAGTGCTCTTCAACGAGCCGAAATTGCCGAAATTTGGGACAGCAAGTTTGGCGGGCAGCATCGCGTGGTGTTTCAGTGCTCTTCAACGAGCCGAAATTGCCGAAATCGCCGGCGGCGCCAGTACCGGCGCCCCTCAGGAGTACGTTTCAGTGCTCTTCAACGAGCCGAAATTGCCGAAATACACGCGCCGCGCAGGTGTGAGGCCCGATCTGCGATCGTTTCAGTGCTCTTCAACGAGCCGAAATTGCCGAAATCGACTAAAACGCAAATTCCCGCGCGCGTGGGAGATTGTTTCAGTGCTCTTCAACGAGCCGAAATTGCCGAAATTCACCAACTGCGGACAATTCCGCAATCACGGCTCCAGTTTCAGTGCTCTTCAACGAGCCGAAATTGCCGAAATTGGTCCTGCTGAGTGCAAGACGCAGTGCATCGCCTTCGTTTCAGTGCTCTTCAACGAGCCGAAATTGCCGAAAT
>DAOUBK010000035.1:0-21060 GCA_034432635.1 Roseiflexus sp. | reverse complement strand
CGACGAGGGCCTCTGGTCGCGTCTGCCGAGTCTTGCGCCAGGTCAGGCCATTGTCTCGATGACGAGCATGGCGCGGCCGCTCCTGGTCACCATCGACCCGACACCGTGCAAGCTCAGAATGGTAGATTAGGCCGTCACGTAGATGTATCACGACGAACAAAGGGCCTCTGGAAGCGACAACGCCATGACAACATTCCTCTCCCAAGGCATCGACTACCTCGGCTTCCTCGATGCGAAGCTGCGCGACCTTCAAGGGTACGCGACGCTCGCGCACGAGCTCATCCAGAACGCCGACGATGCCCAAGCGGCCAGCATGTCATTCGATGTTCGCGATGAGGCCCTCGTTGTCGAGAACATGAGCACCTTCAGCGACTGCGGGCAGGTCGAGGCGGACGAGTGCCCCTGGAAAATTTCAGCTGACCTCAACCATCGCTGTGACTTCCACCGGTTCCGAAAGGTCGCTGGCGGCGATAAACGGGAGCAGGAGGAAACGACTGGCGCCTTCGGAATTGGCTTCATTTCGGTCTACCAGATCACTGACCAGCCTCGGTTGCTGTCAAGGAAGCGCCATTGGATCATTCGACCTGAGGCCGAGGAACAGCAGCGCATCGAGGTGGTGCCCGTCGAGGGCGATCCATTTGAAGGCACCAGGTTTGTTCTGCCCTGGGCCACCGACGAATCGAGCCGGCTACGGCGGCGGCTCCGCGTTCAGACAGTGCAGATGCCGGCAACAGCGAGCGCATTTGTCGATGTTCTCGTTGGCGCGCTCCCGAACGCGATTCTCTTCCTGAAACACGTGCGCCGTATTGAGCTGCGCCGCAATGGCGCGCTTGTGACGACGGTTCAGCGGATCGACGATGGGGACCAGGTGGTCGTTCAGAGCGAGGAGGATCTGCGCTTCTGGCGCATCCTCTGGGGATCCTTTGACTCAGAGGCTACACGCCTAAAGGGAATGTACGCCGGCCAGATTGAGCCAAAACGCACGGCGCGCGTTACGGTTGCCCTGCCAGAGCGGGTCACAAACCTCGATGGTCTCTTCTGTGCCTGTCTTCCTACCGAGCAGCACACGAGCTACCATTTCACATCAACGCGGACTTCTATCCCTCGACCGACCGCAAGCGCATCCTGCTCACGGACGATCACCAGGGCGAATGGAACCGGGCTGCGATCGTAAAGGCCGCAAATCTTGTTGCGGCTGCACTTTCGTCTCTGCCCGAGACTCTCGGTCGCGAGGCGCTATGAGAGCTCCTGGACCGGCTCAAAAAAGTTCACGATGCCGCAGCTGCCGGCCAACTCGACCCCGTGTTCAAAACATTCTGGACCGCCGCCCAGCCCCGTATCAAAACCTCCCCAGTTGTCGCGATGTGGCCTGACGGGTGGCGAAAGCCGGCCGAAGTTCTTCTGCTGGGGCAGGAGGATGAGGAAGAGGCTCTTCCTCTACTCAATGCCATGGGATTCAGTATTGTCCACCCGGATTTGCGGCAGTACTTCAGCTTGCTGCGTGCCGTCGAGGTGCGGATACTTGGACTGGCTGATCTTGTTCAGGCGCTGAAAAAGGCGGGGCTCGACGAAGCAGTGGAGCTGGAAGAGGCGCCTGAATGGATTCGGCCCCGCGACGCCCGTGAACGGCTAAGTCAGGAAATTGCTACCCTCAGCAGCCAGCAGGTCAAGCGCGAAGTGCTTGAGCCGGCCCGGCAGGAGATCCGAAGGTGCGCGATAGCCCTTGCCCGTGATGGCTATCTTTGGGGGCCGGCGACGCTGTTCAACCCTTCGGAAAGTGTCGCTGCGATGCTCGTGGCGCTTGATTGTGAAGACCACCTGCTTGCGGACGACAATCCCGCCGGCATCGGTTCGCTCGTCGAGACACTCACGCCTGCTCATATGCTCAACGTGCTTGATCAGGTGAACGAGGTAAATCGTGAGCATTTCGATCGGCTGTGGCGGGAGCAAAAGGAAGTCATCTTTAGCCTCGTCGACTGGTTCGTCGGGCAGGGCCAGGCCGTTCTCGCCGACGAGACGCTCAAGGCGCGACTCCGTGCTTTGCCGATCTGGCCCTCTGGCGAGGCACTCTTCCCACTTGACGATCTTTATGTCTCCGGCAAGTTCGAAGATCCTCTTGGGCTGGCCTCCCTGCTCGACCGAGACATGCGCCGCAACCGGCAAGATTTTCTTAGAGGCCTCGGCTACAGGTGGCTCACGATCGAGCGGTACGCCCGCGAGCTCGTTCCGCGAGCTCTCCAAGACCAGGAGGCGATTGGTACCGATGCTCGCCGCGCCCTGATTCTGCTCTTCGCTGAGGAGCTGAGCAAGCTCCGCGATGACGCGGAAACGCGTGATGCCCTCTCCCGCTGCTCTCTGGTTGAGTGCCAAGACGGAGTCTTCCGAAGCGGAGTGGTCGAGGCGCTCGGCGACGTGCCCCTTGCTCGACTGCTGCCCGAACGTCCTGGGGCTGTGCGCAAGCTCTACCAGTGGCTTGGTGTCGCCGACGAACCGCGTCTAGCAGACATCTTGCAGCGTCTGACCCCCTATCGTGACTACTCTGTCGACGGCAGAAAGTCGCCAGGTCGTTGGGCAAATCTTCCGGCACCTCAGCAGCCGGAAGATCGAGGCAAGTGATCCGGTGCTGCAAAGGCTGCGCGGGATGCGCTGGCTACCAGCCCGGGAGGATAGCTCTCGCTGGTTCGCTCCGAACGAAGTTTACGCGGTCTATCAGGACTACCTGTTCGCCTCACAGGCGAGATTTCTGGCCTTTGACCGGCGTCTACAGACCCAAGGCCGCGACTTCCTCGAACTCCTGGGAGTCCAGCTCAGCCCGACGACGCTTCAGGTGGTGAAGCATCTCCAGTGGGCAGCCGCCAACGATCAGGTAGTCAATCTTGAAGTCTACCGCTTCCTGAACGAGAAGGCCGACGACCCGGCCATTCTCCAGCTCAGAGGTTGCGCATGTGTGCTCCTGGAAGGGATAGGGTATGTCAAGCCCACCGACGCCTTCTGGAGCGATCACCACTATGGGCGGTATCGTTATCGCCTGACGCCCCAGTTGCGCAGCTACGGCCCGCTCTTCACGCGGCTCCAAGTACGCGAAAGCCCTACACCGGCTGATGCGGTCCTCGTCCTAAAGGAGATTGCGGTCACTTTCCAGCAATCCGAGGAGCCACTCGATGAGCATACGCAAGGCGTGCTGCTCGCCTGCACCCTCCGAATGATTTGAGAGGAGGTGCAGTGATGGCAACCCGACTCAGCCTGCGGTTCGACCCGAACCAGGACTACCAGCGCGACGCGGTGAGCAGTGTCGTCGATCTCTTCGACGGCCTGCCCAGCGTCAAGGCCGACTTCTCGCTCGGTGGCGACATCGTCCCCAACCTACCGCCCTTCCAGGCCCTCAGCGAGGCGTGGCTGCTCGACAACCTGCGAGTCGTCCAGGAGCGCAATAGCATCGACGAAGCGATCGTCCTCGACTGTGACGACGGGCTCGTCATGGAGGGCGCCGGCGACGAGTCCTGGCGCTACCCGAACTTCACGATCGAGATGGAGACGGGCACCGGCAAGACCTACGTCTACCTGCGCACGATCTATGAGCTGCGCCAGCGCTATGGCTTCAGCAAGTTCATCATCGTCGTCCCGAGCATCGCTATCTACGAGGGCGTGATCAAGAACTTCGAGATCACGCGCGATCACTTTCGCGCCCTCTACGGCAACGAGCCGGTCGGCTTCACCCGCTACGACGGCAGCCAGCTGAGCCGCCTGCGCGCCTTCGCCACTTCGACCTTCGCCGAGGTCATGGTGATGACTCTCGACGCCTTCAACAAGATCAGCAACAACCTCTACAAGGCGTCCGAGAAGCTCCCCGGCGAGCGCAAGCCCTTCCAGTTTTTCCAGGAGACCCGGCCCATCCTCATCCTGGACGAGCCGCAGAACATGGAGAGCCCGCGAAGCACTGCGCACGCTCCACCCGCTCTTCGCCCTGCGCTACAGCGCCACCCACCGGACGAGCCCGAATCTTGTCTACCAGCTCACCCCGTTCGATGCGTACCGGCGCGACCTCGTCAAAAAGATCCAGGTGCTCGGCATCACCGAGCGCGACAACGCCAACACCAACCAGCTCGCGCTCCTGAATGTCACTCGGCAGCCGATCACGGCCAAGGTGCGCACCTTCGTCTACGAGCGCGGGCGCACCAGAGAGAGCGATTTGACCCTGAAGCAAGGCGACAATCTCTACAAGAAGACCCTGCGCGAGGAGCATGTCGGCTACATCGTCGCCAACATCGACGCGCGGTCGCAGGTGGTCGAGTTCGAGAACGGCGAGCGGCTGGCGCTCAACGAGGCCGGTGGCGCGGGTCGTACGGAAATCTTCCGCATCCAGATCGAGCGCACAATCGAGCAGCATTTCGAGATGCAGGAGCGCCTGGCCGCACAGGGGATCAAGGTCCTCTCGCTCTTCTTCATCGACCGGGTGGCCAGTTACACCGGCGAGGATGGCATCGTGCGCCGGATCTTCGATGAGGCCTTCGAGCGCCTCAAACACCGCTCCGAGCGCCTGCGCGGTCGGCGGCCCGAAGAGGTGCGCGAGGCCTACTTCGCCAAGGCGAAGGCGAAGACCAGCGAAGAGGTGGCGATCGACACCGAGGGCAAGAACGCTAGGGAGCGCGAAGCGGAGAAGGCAGCCTTCGAGCTGATCATGCGCGACAAGGAGCGCCTGCTCTCCTTTGACGAACCAGTCTGCTTTATCTTTGCCCACTCGGCCCTGAAGGAGGGCTGGGACAACCCGAACGTCTTCCAGATCTGCACGCTGCGCCAGACCACCTCGGAGATCCGGCGCCGGCAGGAGATCGGGCGCGGCATGCGGCTGTGCGTCGACCAGACCGGCGCACGGGTGCCTGGTGACGAGACGAACCTGCTGACCGTGATCGCCAACGAGAGCTACAGCACCTTTGCGCGCGGCCTCCAGGAGGAGTACGAGGAAGACGGCGATGCCCCGCCGCCGCCGAGCGACGCGACCAAGAAGTGGGCCAAGCGCAACGACGCCATCCTCGAGCGCCAGGAGTTCCGTGACTTCTGGACCCGCCTGCAGCGCCATGTTGACTACCGCATCAGTGTTGACACCCCGGCGCTCATCGACCGCTGTGTCGAGCGTCTGAACAATGCGACGTTCCCGGCCCCGCTCCTGGTGGTTGAGAAGGGCCGCTTCGTCGTCGTGAGCTACCGCCTCAGGCTGGAGGACGCGCAGCCCGATCGGGCCAGAGTCAGCGTCGTGATCAGCGACACCGACAACCAGGAGACAACAACCACCCGCTGGCTGCGTGTCGGCGACAATCTCGGCAAGCAACTCAACGACGAGCGGCTACGCCGCTTCACCGTCATGGAGATCGTGGTCGCCGGCGACCACTCGCCGGTGATCTTCAGCGACTGCGTGCTCGAGAAGGTCGCCGCGCTCGAGTTTCAGAGCGAGCTGGGGCAGCGGCCACAGGAGCGGGTCACCCAAACTCCCGACACGACCTACCCCGTCTTCAATCTGCTCGACCGCGTCGCGAAAGAGACCGGACTGACGCGGCCGACGGTGAACGCGATCTTCAAGCGGATGCGCGCAGACAAGAAGCGCATGCTCCTCCGCAACCCGGAGGGGTTCGCCGCAGTCTTCCTGACAGAAGTGAGCAGCGCGCTGGCGGACCACATCGTCGAGCGGATCGCCTTCAGCGCGAATGGCCCAAGCGACGAGTACGCGATCGAGGCGCTCTTCTCGCCCAGGAAGCGCTTCCCGCAGAAGGAGATCATCGCCGGGAGTGGCGCCAGCCTGTACGACCAGGTCCAGAAGGACTCCAAGGTCGAGGAGGACTTCGTCGCGCAGCTAAATGCAGACCCGAAGGTGGTCTTCTACTTCAAGTTCCCGCCGGCCTTCAAGCTGCACTTCCCGAAAGTGATCGGCAACTACAACCCCGACTGGGGCATCGCCAGGCGCAGCGACTCCGGCAACGTGGTGCTGCACCTGGTGCGCGAGACGAAAGGCTCAGCCGACCTGAGCAAGCTCCAGTTTCCCCACGAGCGGCGCAAGATCGAATGCGCCCAGAAGATCTTCCGCGAGCTCGGCGTGAGCTACCGCCATGTCACAGGGACGACTGCGGAATGGTGGAAGGACGATGATGCAGCCGGGACACAGACTAACCTGAGTCTGTAGGCAAGCACTGCTATTTCAATTGAGCAATTGAGGCTCTTCAGGACTTCCCGTGGAAGCCCCTAGATGTAGTGGTTGCACCCAACACGTGATTGCCGCATAATCCAACCGTAACGACCATCGGCCAGCGAGGAGGAGCCCACATGCCGGATCAGCCATTCATTTCGATTCCGCTCGATATTTCGGATGTGCGCGTTCTCCAAACCGAGATCACGCGGGCCGACGAACTCATTCTGACGGTGGAAAGTACGCTCACCAGCACCCGCTGCCGCCGCTGTGGCGCGACCCTGACCGAGTAGCATGGGACGGATCGCGCCCGACTGTTGCGCCATTTGGCCATCCTGGGGCGACCCGTCTACCTGCGCATTTGCCCCAAACGGTTTCGCTGTCCGCACTGTGATGGCCAGCCGACCACCACGCAGCAGTTGGACTGGTACGACCCTAACGCGCTGCATACCAAAGCCTACGAGCGGCATCTGATCGTTCAGTTGGTCAACAGCACCATCAGCGATGTGGTCGCCAAGGAAGATGTCAGTTATGACGCGCTGCTGGGCATTCTGGATCGCTGGATTGCCACCAGCGTTGACTGGGACGCGCTGGAGCCGTTTACCGTGCTGGGGATTGATGAGATTGCGCTGACCAAGGGCCGGCGTAATTACGTCGCCATTATCACCCGCAATAGTCTCAAAAACGCTCCAGCATCCTGACATACAATGTGCCGGCATCGATCGATTAACCTATCACTGCGCCCATCGCCGAAAATCCTCCGCTCCGATCCGCAGAACCTCGCCGCTAAAGGCGCGCTGGTGCATCCGTGACACAATCCGCTGGTCGAGGCTATCCAGCGGGCGATTACTGGTAATGATCGTCGGCAGTTCCAGGTTGTAGCGATGGTTGATAATCTGGTAGAGCTTTTCGCGCGCCCAGGCGGTGGCGCTTTCAGTGCCGAGGTCATCTAGTACCAGCAATGCGACATTGCGCACCAGTTTAAAGCGTTCGTCATAAGCGACTTCGCTTGATGGGCCAAAGGTGGCACGCAGATGGTCAAGCAGGTCAGGTACAACCGCGAACAACACCGGTTCATTGCGATCAAGCGCTAGGTTTGCCGCCGCGGCGGCCAGGTGGGTCTTGCCGACGTCGCATGGCCCAAAGAGCAGCAACCAGCCGCGCGGCTGGCGGGCGAAATCCATCGCGTGCAGATAGGCTTTGCGTACACCTGGCACATCCGGGTCAAACCGATCAAAGGTCTGCTCACGGAACGATTGCAGATTGCTCATGGCTGCTAGCTGAGTCGCGCGCCAGCGCTGGCGTTCAGCCAGTTTGCAGGCGCAGGGGATCAGCCGGCCAAACTGGGGATGGCCATAGGGCACAGCGGCGGCGCCTTGCCACGCAACGGTGGCACGCGGGCGTGCGTGCCCATCCCAGGATGCTGGTCATCCAGAACACGACGGAGCTCAACGTCACTCATCATCCGGCCACCCACGGGCTGGGACTGTTGGACCATGCGAGACAGCGGGGGTTAAGGGTTCATTCTGCACTCGCGGTGAGCAGCGACGGGGCGCCCATGGAACCGATCCATCAAGCAGGGTGGAACCGCGACCCGGACGTGATCGGCACACGACAGCGGCGGCGGCAGTTGGCAACGCACCATAAGGAGCGCCAGCGGTGGCAGACGGCACAGGCCGCCACGCAGCAGGCCGTCCCGCCCGAGATTGCGGTTATCACCATTGCTGATCGGGAAGCAGACATCGACGACCTAGATGAGCACCGCGCCGACCAGGCGACCATCTGCTGATCCGGGCAACGCACTAGCGCCGGGTGAGTCATGCGGCCGGGTATCTCTGGCAGGCCATCCGTCGCAGCCCGGTGTACGGGCACGTGACCATTCCGGTGCAGCGCACAGATGACCGGCCGCCGCGCCAGGGTACCATCACCGTGCGCACGAGTCCCCTGACCATCCTCCCCCCGCGACATCATCGATAGCAAGGTTCGTTGCCGCCGTTGCCGGTGCACGTCGTCCTGGCAGAAGCGGAGCATCCACCTCCTGCACACAACCCCGCCTACCGCTGGTGACACGTGACGTATGGGTAATGCATAGCCCCCAGCGGGGGCAGGCGGGGATGGGGGAACTCCTGCCTCCAGCGAGGGCGGGTTGGGGGCAGATCACACGTCGCACACGGATGCCACCTGAACGATGCCCATCGTTGAGCAAGAGTTGATATGACTCCCGACTCAGATGGTCGTCACATCAGGCTGGCCCGGAGTATGCGCGTCCGCAGACAGGCTTGGCGACGCTGGTGAACGTGGCGAGCGTCGCGAACGCATCGGCAGGGCGTGTAGCCGTGCGTCCCTTACCTCTCCCTGCAATGCCGGCGCGTCGCAGACGTGGATTACATATATCAGACCTCGCGCCAGGAGAATGTTCGACGTATGGGTAAGGCATATGGGAGGGGCAGGTCGCCCAACATCCTGCACACCACCCCTGCCGAAATGAATTTCGGCCAACCTTCCCTTCCCCTGTTTAGGGCGGACAGCACATATTGGCTCACGCACCTTCTGCCGCAGCGGGACGCTCCGGCGCAGGTCGCTGGCCTCCCCTTTACCGCAAAGCGGGAGAGGGGCCGGGGGTGAGGGCATTCAGGGCATCCCCAAGCCCTATCTCCCGCACACGCTCGTATGTTCTGTCCACCCCCTAAATTTCCCCCGCGTGTCTCCTCAGACCCGTGCCCCTAAGCGTTGACCAAAATATATGTCGCTCGCCTCGTGATGCTGACCACCACCCCGACAGCAGGCAGCGACGGGTATGTTGGAGAGACGCCGGGGCCACCCTCCAGTTCACCGAGAGCACGGTCACCCTCAGTAGGTTACTCGCACCGGCGTGCCAACCGGCGCCCACTCGTAGAGCCAGGCTGCCGATTTCAACGGCAGATTCACGCATCCATGGGAAGGACGTGCGCCGGTGCCGAAGAGGTTGTGCCAGTAGGTTCCGTGGAGTGCAACGCCCCCGGAGAAATACATGACATGCGGCACGTTCGGCACAACCCAGTATTTGCCATCCGTGACGCCATCCATCGTCTGTACCGGCAGTTTGGCGTAAATCTGGAAGTTGCCGGTGGGTGTGTTCATGCCGTCGCGCCCGGTAGCGACCGGTGCATCGAAGACGAGATGATCGCCTTCGTAGGCGTAGAGCCACTGTTTGCTCAGGTTGACGACGATCCGTTTGGTTTTGCCCGCAGAATGCGGAGCAGGAATGCTGGCACGAATGGCAGGTGGGGACGGTGCAGGAGTGCGCGGCGTGGCTATCGAGGGTGCCGCAGGCGGCGGCGAGGTTGTGCCGGATGACACATTGAGTACCGCGACATCCGGTGCAGCCGGCGCGGGTGGTCCAAAGGTCTCGAATCCACGGTTAGGCACAGGAGCAATGTCCAGACCGCGCAATTCCGCCAGCGCACGACCCAGATCGCCGACCTGAATCTCATCGGGAAGGCTCGCAAGCGCCGGAATACGCTCCAGGCGGGCGCGCTCGAAGTATTGCACCTGACGCAATCCGGCGGCAGTTTGCTCCCACAGCGGTTCGCTGATCGGCATACCAAAGAACTCGACGCCACCAGCCGCCTGCAAGAAACCGATGAACGGCTCGCGCACACTGTGACCGGTTTCGGCAAAGAGCAGTTCACCTTCCACCGGTTGACGATCAGGGCGCGGCGGGAAGGTGCGGTACAGTGCCGCCACATACTCGGCAACTACAGCGCCGGTCCGCACAACCGGCGTTCCGTCGGCGGCAGCGACACGCTCCAGGCGCCCTTTCTCGAAGTACTGTGTCGGACCGATCCCTGCGACGGTCAACGTCTCGGTGACAGGGAAGCCGAGCAGGCGCGGTCCGTCGTGGCTGCGCCAGAAACTCAGGAACCCGTGCTCATCGGTCAGGTGATGGCCCGTGCTTGGAAAATAGAGTGCAACTGCCTGAGCAGATGCTGGTATCGCTGCGTATGTCGCCACCAGAGCGACGATCAGCAGTACAATGATAGCTGAGTGAGCAACGTGGCGCATCATAGACTTTTCCCGGCGGCTGCCGTTGCCGGCATGGACGATTGAAAAAGGAGCAAGTGGATCGTTGCGAAGGCATCTGAGCCGATTATAATGCCCATTCGCGCAATGTCAAGCATGCAGGTTTATGACGGATGAACATCAGAACAACCCTGCGAACGGAGCGCGCCGCAACACCGGCGACCCGGTATGGCGGCGTTATCGCCGGTTATTGCTTGGCGCACCGCTGGTGATCGGCGCGGCAGCAGCCGAGTTCTGGGCGCTGCGCGCACCACGGTCGCTCCACCTCCCTCCGCAGCAGCAGGTTATCACGATCAACCCGAAGATCGGCATCCATACACGCCTCACCGGCATCGGCGACGAGGAGTACATCCGGCACACGCTGGAACAGGTGCGCGAAATGGGAGCACGCTGGATCGTCGATCTGTTTCCCTGGGCGTATGTTCAGCCGCGCTCTCGCTTCGGGTATGACTGGACGGGCGCCGATATGGTCGTGCGCCACGCGGCGCGCCAGGGATTGCAGGTCATTGCCCGACTCGACATCGTGCCACAATGGGCGCGCCCGCGCAATTCGAGCGACCGGTACCTTGATGAAGCGCACTATGCCGACTTTGCTGCCTATGCGGCGACGTTCCTCCAGCGCTACCGCGCCGATGGAGTACGGCATATCATTGTCTGGAACGAGCCAAATCTGGCATTCGAGTGGGGGCGGCGTCCCCCCGATCCTGCCGGGTATGCCGCTCTGCTGAAGGCAGTGTACCCGCGTGTCAAGGCTGCTGTGCCCGATGCTGTGGTGATTGCCGGGGCGCTTTCGCCAGGCGGCGACCTGGGTGACCAGGCTGAAGTGCGGATGGGGGATTTGCGCTACATCACCGAACTGTACGCTGCCGGCGCCGCTCCCTGGTTCGACGCCTGGGCAGTGCACAACTACGGAGCGCAACAGCCACACGATGCCCCGCCCGCACCGGAAGAAGTCAACTTCCGACGGGTCGAACTGATCCGTGATCTGCTGACCTACCTGGGTAATCGCCACAAACCGGTGTTCATCACCGAAGGGGGCTGGAACGACCATCCACGCTGGTCGGCGGCAGTGCGTCCGGCGCAGCGAGTGCGCTGGACGATTGGCGCGTACCGGATGGCGCTGGAGTGGCCATGGCTGGAAGCGATGTGTCTGTGGCAGTTCAGCACGCCCTGGCAGGCGCGTACCTATCAGGATAACTGGAATTTTGTGGCGGCGGATGGAACGCCAAAGGCGATCTACTGGGCTGTGCGCGACTACGCTGTACCGCCGGATCTGCGGCGATGAACGCGCGCGCCAGATCGCGATAGACAGCAGCCCGTCGCACGTAGTCACGGGCAGGCGGGTTGGCGGCGATATCTTCCGGCGCAACGATCCCCTGGTTGTGCCAGGCAGCGAGCGCCTGCCAGGTCACCGGCACGCCTTCGTGCCGCGCGCGGTAAACACCACGCTCCAGGTTGGCGGCAAGATATTCGACTGCCAGCGTCGGCTGGATCAATTCACGGTTGATCGCGGCGTACAATTCCGCCTGTGTGCGGTAGCGATCTGGATCGATCCGGCTCCCCTCGATGCGCAGCGGGATGTGCAGATGTTCCGCTTCACCCTTGACCGGAAGTTCGCCGCGCAGCATTTCGAGCGCCACCGAAGGACGGATATTGCTGGGCCAGACCGTCAGGTTCGCACCAAAGCCGTTGACCATCATCTGTGCCGCCTGGTACCAGGGCGTCAACGGGCGCAACGGCGGCACGGCCTCCTCCAGCCAGCCAAAATGCTCATTGTAGAGCACCAGTGCAATTATTTCCGCAAATGCAGCATCATCCATCCCAGAGACGGTCGGATCGTTGTGACGCACCGCCGCACTGATGATCACCGGGCGCAAGGCTTCCATCTGCCGCACAAACACCGGTCGCACAAAGGGTTGCGGATGCGATGCAACGGTTCTGGACGCGGTCGGAGCGCTGGAGAGCAGTATGGTCAGCACAATGAACACCAGCAGTCGGAAACCGGAAAACGGGGGGCGAACAACCAGCTGCCGCGGCTTTGCGGATCGTCTGAACTGTTCAACGTTCAGCATACCCGTATTCGATATGCAGCGGCGTCCCCATCGCTGCTGCACGGTAGACTGCCAATGTTCGCTCTGCGGTCGTGCGCCAGGAGAAGCAGCGGGCGCGCGCCAGACCACGTGCCCGCAATTCGGCGCGCAGATCGGCGTCGGCGAGGAGACGCAGCATCGCCTGCGCCAGCGCATCGGCATCGGCAGGTGGAACGATCAACGCTGCCGCCTGCTCTGGCGCATCTGGGGTCGCACCGACGACTTCGGGGAGACTGCTGCTGTTGCTGACGATGACCGGCGTACCACACGCCATGGCTTCCAGCGGCGGCATACCAAACCCTTCGTACAGCGAGGGGAAGACGAACACGGTGGCAGCGGCATACCAGAGCGGCTGATCGTCCTGATCGATGTAACCGACAAAGCGGAGCCGATCGCCGAGAGCGAGTTGTTCGGCGCGCTTTAGGACCGGCTCATACAACCAGCCTTTTGCGCCGCCGATGATCAGCGGCGCATCGACATCACGCGCAATCCGGGCATACGCTTCGAGCAGCAGCGGCAGGTTCTTACGTGGTTCGAGCGTGCCGAGGAACAGGATGAAACGATCCGGCAAGCCGACGCGCCGACGAAACGCTTCGAGCCGCGCGGGATCGGGCGGTGCGAAGCGCGCATCTGCGGCGTCATGCGTCACCACGACGCGCTCCGGCGGAACATGGATCCAGCGCACGATCTCACGTCTGGTAAACTCCGATACTGCCAGCAGATAACGGGCGCGTCGCGCTGCAACCCGGATCGCCCATTGCGTGTACGCTCGATTGACCCGGCGAAAAGTCTGTGGGAACAGAAATGCGCTCAGATCGTGGATCGTCACGACTGCTGGCACCGGGCATGCCAGCGGAACGACATTGAGCACGCCGTGGTACACGTTTGCACCTTCGAGGCGCAGGAGCAGCGGCGCCAGCAGTTGTTCCCACGGAATACGCACCCGCGGATTGATGGTCGGCAAACGACTGGGTTTGACCTGGAAGTTGGGCGGCAATCCCAGCGCATCACCGTCGAGACCGCGCGTGGTGTAGACCGTGTAACGATTTTCCCGGTCGATGATACCCAAATGGATCAGCAGCGCTTCGACATAGTTCGAGACCCCTGCGCGCCGGAAGGTGCGCGTATGGGCAAGAAGATGTGCATTGACAGCAATATGCATGCGGGGTTCGTTTATAATAGATTAAGGCAATGCAGCATACGTTGGCGAAGGAATAACGCCCCAATGCTCACGCGGCCAGTACGAAATCCATGCCTGCCCGATGACCCGATCCAGCGGCAAACTGTTCCACTCGCGCGAGTCGCTGCTGTTGGTGCGGTTGTCCCCCATCACGAACACGGTGCCCGGCTCGACCACCACCGGACCACGTGCGCACGGATCTTCCATACGGCAGGTAGTCGTGATCCCCTGAAGGTACGGCTCATCGAGCAGCGTGCCATTGATATACACGCGCCCCTCCCTGATCTCGACCGTCTCCCCCGGCAGGGCAATCACGCGCTTGATATAATCTTTGCTCATATCACGCGGATACTCGAACACCACCACGTCACCGCGACGCGGGGTGCGAAAGGGATAGACGACGCGCGGCGGCAGATCGGCGTTGCCGGGCAACAAACGCAGGGGCGCATTCAGGTCGAAGTGAAAAAAGATCAGTTTGTTGACCAGAATATACTGCCCGCTGTGCAGATTCGGCTCCATGCTCTGCCCTTCGATCTTGAAGTTCTGGATTGCACCGCGCACGATCAGGAAGACCAGGAGAATGAAGATGGCGGTTTCCAGCATTTCCCGCACCACACTGCGAACCGCAGGCATCGGGTATGGGACGGTGGATGCAACACTGGCGGTTTCGACCGGATGATCGGCGATTGATGGTCGGTCAAGACCAAGGCGACGACGGAGTGGTGTTTCGTCCATATCTGCTGTACTAGACCATATCGTGCTGGCGCACAAGGCGAGGCGCCGGATTTTTCGAACCTGATAACGCTGCCATGCATGCTCCAACATACGCAGCATGCGTCAGGATTATACCCGATCAGGAACAAGAATGCTAGCAGGTAACCCCATGCGCTATACCGGTCTCGTTGACGCGCTCAATGATGAGACGTTGCGTTGCAATGTCTGTCAGTGGCGGTGCGAGTTGAAACCGCACCAGGCAGGGCGTTGCAGAATGCGTGTGCGCGACAATAACGGTCTTGCGGTGCATAACGATGGTCTCATCAGTGTAGCGACGGTCGGACCGATCGATGAGCACCGGTTGTGGCACTTCTTTCCCGGCACACAGGTGCTGACACTGGGAGGGTGGGGCTACGCCTTCCCCGAAGACGACCATCGTGGTCAGTATGGCAGTGTACCGCTCGACGAGCAGCATCGACGGCGGCTTGCGCCGGAGCGCGCCGCTACCTTTGCCCTGGAACGCCTCTGCCGTGGCATTGTCTGGGGGCACAGCGATCCTTCGGTGGCGCACGAGTATGTGTTCGATCTGCTGCGCACCGCGCGCGCTGCCAGCAGATACACGGCGTTGATAACTAGCGGGTTCCTCACGATTGAAGCGCTCGATCAGATCGGACATTATCTCGACGGTATCTGCCTGGAATTGCGTGCATTCGATGATGCCGCCTATCGACGACTTGCCGGCGTCGAGCGCTGGCGAGGCATTCTGGAGGTGGCAGAACATGCCTTTCATCGCTGGCACTGCCATATTGAGGTGGTGACTCGCCTGCACCCCGGCGTGAATGATACTCCCGACCAGGTTCACGAACTTGCCCGCTGGATCTGCACCGCACTCAGCCCGTTCACACCCTGGCACGTCTTGCCGGGTGACGCGGGTGCGGCGGCGGCAGCGGCGGTTGCGCGCGCACGACGCATCGGCGCCGAAGCGGGACTGTTCTATGTGTATGGACCGGAACCGGCACAGGAGACTATCTGCCCATCGTGTGCATCGGTTGTGATCGAGCGTAGCGGCCGGATCGCCCGTATGACCGGCGTTCAGGATGGGCGCTGCACCTGTTGCGGTGCAGATCTGCATCTGCGCACATCGATTTTCAAACGGCCATGACACGCACTCACGATCCGCAATCTGCCACAATCATGTGGAGGAGCCGAACGGCTCAGGAGCAATTATGAACAGCGGTTCAGAGCAACAATCTTCGGCAGCAACCGATATGCCTTCCTTCATCGGGCTTTCACCGGCTGCCCGCCTGATCGTCCGTCGCGACGGCGTGATCGAACGACGGATAGTGCTGGGAGAGGTTGCTGTAACGGCTGGACGGGCGTTGAGCAATGACCTGGTGTTGATCTATGAGGGGGTCTCGCGTCGTCACGCAGAGTTCCATCCCTGCCCCGAAGGGGTGATGGTTGTCGATGTTAGCAGCGCCAACCGCACCTTCGTTGACGGTCGGTGCCTGACGCCGCACAAACCGCATCTGCTGACCGACGGTATATTCTGCACGATCGGTCTGTATACCGTCTCGTACCACGCGCCAGGGTCGCCGTCATCGGTTAGCGCGCTGAAGACCGTTGTGCTGCCGGAGTGACGCTACTCGTCCGTCCAGTAGACCTCGGCTTCTTCGTCGAAATCGTCGCTCTCCCAGGTTTCGATGCGCTCCTCCGGCATCGCGCCGTGGGCGCGAATCGCGGGGGCAGCGCGCGTCCGGGCGCCTGTCGGTTTGTCGCGTTCGTTGCGCCGGGGACGACTGCGGAAGACGATCTTAATCGGCGTGCCGGTGAAGTCGTACCGCTCGCGGATGCGGTTCTCCAGATAGCGCGCATACCCCCAGTGCACCTGTTCGGCCTGATTGGCAAAGAAGAGAAAGACCGGCGGCGCAACCTGCGGCTGAGTTGCGTAGTAGAGCCGCAGGTGTGCGCCCTTGTGCACAGCCGTCGGTGGATGCTCATATGTGGCACGACGGAGCAGCGTGTTGAGTTCGGAGGTTGGGATGCGGCGCTGTCGGTTGCGCGCGATCTCCAGCGCCAGCGGCAACACCTTATCGACGCGCTGTCCGGTCTTTGCCGAAATGAACAGCAGCGGTGCGTAGGACATAAACTTGAACGCTTCACGCACATGGCGGTTGAAGGCATCGAAGGTTGTGCTATCCTTCACCACCAGATCCCATTTGTTGACCAGGATCGCCACCCCTTTGAGCGACTCAAGGATCATGCCGGCGATATGTGTGTCCTGCGCAGTCACGCCTTCGGTCGCGTCGATGAGGAGCAAGGCGACATCGGCGCGTTCGATGGCGCGCAGGGCGCGCATCACGCTGTAGCGTTCGAGTCCGCGCTCGATCTTGCCGCGACGACGGATTCCGGCGGTGTCGATCAACAGCGCCCTGATACCGTCGATCTCAATCGGCGTATCGATGCTATCGCGCGTGGTGCCGGGAATGTTGCTGACGACACTGCGCTCCTGACCGAGCAAACGGTTGAGCAGCGACGACTTGCCGACATTGGGACGTCCGACAATCGCAATTTTGACTGCGGTATCATCTTCATACGCTTCGATGACCGGCAACATTTCGGTCACCCGATCAAGCACGTCGCCGACGCCAATCCCGTGGTAGGCACTCATCGGGATGGGTTCACCCAGGTTCAGCGCGTAAAACTCAACCGCATCCAGTGCACGCTCGCGGTTGTCGGCTTTGTTGGCGGCAAGCAAGACCGGTTTGCCGGCACGACGCAACACCTCGGCGACGGCAGCGTCGGCTGCGGTCAACCCTTCACGGCTATCGACGATAAAGATGATCGCGTCGGCTTCTTCGATTGCCAGTTCCGCCTGTTCGCGTACACGCCGGGCAATTACCAGTTGCGGCGTGCCCGGCGTCAGGTCGTCCTCGTCGAGGAGTAGACCGGCGGTATCGACGACGGTGAAGACGCGACCGTTCCATTCAGTATCGCCGTACAACCGGTCACGTGTGGTACCGGGAATATCTTCCACAATTGCGCGGCGCTCACCGATCAGTCGGTTGAACAACGTCGATTTCCCGACATTCGGGCGCCCGACCAGAGCAACGATTGGTTTCATCGCCACACCTTCGGAGGAGGGTCATCCCTCCAGATTCACAACAACGCGCTCTCTCTGCGTTCGCACCAGTGGATGCCCTTTGGCGCGGGCGCGCGCCAGCGCCTCGACGCAGGCGGCATCGAACTCGATGCCTTTGCGCTCGCGGAGATAGGCAATTGCCTGTTCTGCGCTCCACGGTTCTTTGTAGGGCCGGGCACTAGTCAGCGCGTCGAACACATCAGCAACCGCAACGATACGCGCAATCCACGAAATCTGGTCACCGGCGATGCGGTACGGATACCCATTGCCGTCGATTCGTTCGTGATGCTGAAGCAACGCCGGCAGTTCAACGCGCAGCAGATACCTCAGTTCCTCCTGGCTCATGATCTCGTGCCCTTTGATCGTATGGCTGCGCATCTCGATCAGTTCTTCTGCGGTTAAGCGCCCCGGCTTATCGAGAATGGCGTCCGGCACGCCGATCTTGCCGATATCGTGCAGCAGACTGCCGATGCGCACGTGGAAGATCTGCTCATCCGACAGTCCCAACTCTTCCGCTATCGCCACCGAAAAATCCGAGACGCGCCGCGAGTGCTGCCGGTTGTTGCGATCGCGCGCATCAACGGCTTCGACGAGCGCCTTGATCATGCCCAGCAGCAGGTTCTGCGTATCGGCGTAGAGACGCGAGAGTTGCAGCACCGTTGCCGAGAGATTGGCGAACGACTCGAACAGGCTGACATCATCATCGGTGAAAGAACCGTCGATTTTGTTGAGCGCCTGTGCACCGCCGATAATCCGTGCCTCCACCCGACCCCGCTCTGCGCCGAGTTCGATACGGGACGCGCGCAGCGGCACGCACAGGATCGAGCGCGTCACAAAGCCGCTGCGCTGATCGATCGCCTGATAGTGGCGCGCATCCTCACGCACATCGTCCACCCGGACAATCTGACCAGTCGCTACGACATGCCCGATGATCCCCTGACCAAGCGGTACCGTGATACCGGTGACGTGCTCGCCACGCGAACCGGTAGCGACGTGGGATCGCACCACCGGACTGGACTCATCGCTATCGTCGAGCTCCCACACCGACGTTGCCTCACAGTTGAGCAGATCGCGGGCGTAGTCCATAATCAGGCTCAACAACTGCTGGCGGTCGAGTGTGGACGTCAGGCGGGCGGCAATGTCTGCCAGGGCGTGCTGGCGTCGTTCACGCCGATGCGTCTCTTCGAGCAGGCGGGTCTTGTCGATCACGCTGACCATCGTATTGCCGAGAATACGCAACAGCGCCAGTTCTTCGTCAGTATCGACTGCGTCGCAGGGCAGGTTGAAGACCTGCACCACACCAACTGGACGATCTTCAATCATGAGCGGCAGGCAATACATGGTGCGTAAGCGGATGGATGCCAGTTCGCCGACGCTGCGATCCCAGCGCGGATCGTTGGCGACATTGCTGACAAAGATCGGTTCACGGGCGCGCAATGCCGCGCCCGCCACGCCACGGTTCGCCGGAATGCGCAAGCCGAGCAGACGCCGGCTCGTCTCATCGCCTTTGACCACGTGGAACACCAGTTCATCGCGCTGTGGGTCGTACAGGTAGAGCGTGCCGGCTTCGGCGCGGGCTTCCTCGACGAACAGGTCGAGCGTCCGGTCGAGCAGCGCCGCCAGATTCGCCTGGGCAGCCGTCTGCGTGGCGCGCTGCACCACGTTCAGAACACGTTGAATACTCAGGTTGTGCATTGGCGTGTATTCCCTCTGCTCCATCCTGAAACCACCGATCAGGGCGCAGCACCCAACGCACGCACATAGCGCACGATGTCGTCCGGTTCACCGGCAACCGCGACCACCGCACCACTTTCGGCGCCGATGCGCTCGACAGTGTACTCATCAATGGTGCGCACACCGGTGTGATCGAACATCACCCGTGGCAGCAGCACCCGGCGCGCCCCCGCCGCACGAATAGCCGGTGCGACATCCTGCCCCATCAGCAAGCCAGAGACGGTTACCGTCTTGCCGAAGAACCGGTTGACAACCGGCAGCAGACGCGCGTGCAGATTGACGATCCGATTCAGGCGGTCGATGACGCGCTGGAGTATGGGAGCGATCAACGTCCCGCAGACGATGGTCAATTCGGAGGGTTGCGGCAGACGGGTAGGCAGGCGGCGTTGCGCTTTTGCCCATCCATCCAGAAAATCGCGCGTCATACCGACCCCATTGGAATACTGGGGCATGCCGTCATAGTCAGCCGCCGGCGGCAGGTCGCGCCCGCAGAGCAGGTAGAACTCGTCGGACGCGTACACGAGACCGATGCCGTAGCGCTGGCGAAATTCCGCCTGATACGCCTCGACGAGATCGATGATGCGTGGCGCTTCATCAGGGCGGTAGCAGCGCATCGGCACATCGGCAGCGACAATTTGACGCGCACAGTACCCCAGGTTCGTCACCTGCCGTTCGTGCAGATGGAGTGCATCGTCCCAGCGTGGTTGCCGTTCCCAGGTTGCATCGATCCACTCCGATGTCTCGTGGATCTGGATCGCCGCTTCGATCGTTTGCGGTCGTTTGCCATCGAAGCGATACTTCGTCGACCCGACCGGCACCACTGCAATCGTCTGCACAACCGGATAAAGCGCCGCCAGGTCGCGAATACTCTGGTGAAGCGCAGCACCATCGTTAATCTGCGGCAGGGCAACAATCTGGGTATGGACTGTCACGCCAATCCGACCAAGACGCTCGATCTGCTCCAGAACATCCGGCACATCGGGTTTCCCCAGCAGCACAGCCCGCAACGCGCGGTCGGTCGCGTGAACCGAAATGTACTGCGGGCTGAGACGCTGCTGCTCGATACGCTGCCAGTCCGCCTCTGTCAGGTTGGTAAAGGTCACGAAATTGCCATAGAGAAAACCCAGGCGGTAATCGTCGTCCTTCAGGTAGAGCGAACGGCGCAACCCTTTCGGCATCTGGGTCAGAAAGCAGAACGGGCATTTATTGTTGCAGGTGCGCAGACGATCGAAGAGCGGCTCGACGAACTCGATACCCAGGTCATCATCAGGGTCTTTCTCGATCTCGTAGATGAACTCCTCATCACCGCGACGCACCAGCAACTCGATGGTCTCTTCGGCAATGGCGAAACGGTAATCAATCACGTCACGCAGATACAGATCACCCACCGCCAGCACCACATCGCCCGGTCGCAGCCCGATTTCGGCGGCGATGCTGCCCGGCGCGACGATTGCAATCTCGCCACCCTCGCCGGTAATACGCTTCAGATCGGGTTGGTATTCCATAATCGCTCGCACACCAACACAACAAATTTGGTGCGGTTCCAGCCGCACCCTCCTATCAGTATACCATAGGGACAGGCGGATTGCGTACGGATTACGCGATTCCGGTGTGTTTGTGTTTTGCTCGACCGCAGTGCCTCCCCGCATTAGGCAGAGTATCAGACCGCCATGTTAGACTTCTCCAGTCGTCTGCTCTCACAGAAAGAGGCGGCGAGCAGGCACTCTGATGCCTGTAGCGGGAGAAGAGGCACAGATGCGGATTCGGTAGTCGCTGCGGATACGGTCATCCGATACGCCCCGACGACCGCGCCGGCAGCAGGAGCGCAGAGATTGCCCAAAAACCGGTTGCTTCGGTGAGAAGGGAAGGGAGGAGAGACCTGATACCTGTAACGGAAGAGGAGTGCGAGGCGTCATCCCAACGCACGTTTCAGTGCTCTTCAACGAGCCGAAATTGCCGAAAT
>DAOUBK010000034.1:0-197832 GCA_034432635.1 Roseiflexus sp. | reverse complement strand
CGACCTGGGGTTTGCTCAGCTGCGGCAGGTGGGTTGAACGGTCTGCTGCCCTGGCGATAATCCGGGGAGGCGAGGCATGCGGTGCTCCTGGGACAGCTCTAGTCGTAGTAACCCGCAGCAGACGTTGTGTTCGCGCATATATTCTGTCCGCTCCTGAACACCCCAGCCCGTCCCCGCTGGTGGCGAGAGGTCCCCCACCCCAGCCCGCCCCCGCTGGCGGCGGGGGTCGCCAGGGCAGCGTGGGGCGGCAGGGCGTGCGGTTCCATGTTTTGGGCGAGCCGGAGGCTCGCGCTCCCAGAAGGCAGACCAGAAGGCATACCGGCTCCTGCGCATAGCGGTGCGTCGCTCGGACGCGGCGCCAGGGTGATGATGCAATCGCGTGCCATGACGTCTACGACACTAGATTTGATAGAACAGCCTCTCGTGCGTGCGTCGCGCGTCGGCGCGGCACGTCGGTAGACTGCCTGCTGTCGGGGTACAACGCAACGCAACCTGCCTGACTGGAGTCAGGCAGGTTGCCGCAGATGTAGCCGGCACACTCAGGTGCGCACGCCAGCTCGTATTCCGCTTTATGGGCGGGCTACAGCCCACCATATCACGGCGCCGGATCACGCTCCCGGACAATCGGACGGAATTTGTAGCCGTACACGATGAGACCTATCGGTCCCAGATCACGCAGGCGACGGGTCACCATTTCGACCGGCATATCGATTTCAACCTGATCGGGATCGCAATCGGTGAGTTGCGCAGTTACCAGCGGTCCTTCATCCAGACGCACCAGCGCCACCAGGTACGGTGTCTGATCTTCGAACCCTTCCGGCGGCTGGCGCACAACGCTGAACGAGTAGACGCGCCCACGTCCTTTCAGGATGTATGGCTCCCATGTATCCTCTGTCTCGCCTGGAAGCGGCGGCGCCGGCGGAAAGCGCACCTCACCGGTGAGCCGATTGCGTTGCCCTTCCAGACGGTACCGCGCATGGCGCAGACGCCAGTGCTTTGCCAGATCCATTGTTGAACCTCCACCTCATTCGATCGTAAGAATGTGAGTTGCAACCGTGGCGCCGATGCCGCCCATGCACTGCGCCAGCGCGACACGTGCGCCGTTTACCTGCGCTGCACCTGCCTGCCTGCGCAACTGCGCAACCAGTTCGACAATCTGATACACGCCGTTGGCGCCAACCACATCGCCACGTGCCTTGCAACCGCCGCCGGTTGCCAGCGGCAGCCGACCCTTTGGCGTGATTGCGCCTTCGCGCGCCAGCGCCACCGCGCTGCCCCGTTCGACGAACCCGCTCGACTCGAGCGCCAGCGCCGCCGCGATGCCGTGTGGGTCGCTGACGTCGAGTACCTGGACATCACTGTGGGTCAGGCGCGCGGTACGCAGCGCTGCGGCTGTGGAGTGCGCCGCCGCCGGGAACCACAGCGGATCGGGACGGCTATGCAATGCCAGCGCGTCGGTCGCCGTCGCCGAGCCTGCGATGCGAACCGGTGTGGTGCAGAGTTCATGCGCCAACCCTTCACCGGCGATCATGAGGGCAGCTGCGCCATCGGCAGCAGTCGAACAGTCGAGCAATCCGAGCGGTTCGGCAACCATGGGAGCATTGCGTACCTTTTCGGCGGTAATCGCAAAACGGTACATCGCGCGCGGGTTGGCGACGCCATTCGCGTGGGCATTGACCGGAAAGGGCGCAAAATCGTCGGCGCCGTAGCCGTACTCGTGCATGTAGCGCCGCATGAGCAATGCCCAGAGCGCAGTCAGTGTCACGCCGTGGATGGCTTCCCAATCAACGTCGGTAGCCAGCGCCAGCGCCGCCTCGCGCCGTGCATCGAGTACATCGGTCACTTTTTCGACGCCAACCACCACTGCCAGATCGACCGCACCGGCTGCGACGGCGAGACATGCCTGGCGCAGCGCTACTCCACCCGACGCGCCGCCTGCCTCGACAGTCACGGCTTCGACGCCGGGGATGCCGGCAGCGGTTGCGATTAGCGTGGCAATCTGACTCTGAGTGTGCAGCGATGCGCTGAGCGCGCTGGCAACGTAGAGCGCTCCAATCCGCGACGCGGGGATATTCCCCAGCGCGCCGGTCAATGCCTCGAGCGCGAGTGATGCGGGGCTACGATCCCAGTGTTCTCCAACCGGTGTTGCGCCGGTTCCAATGATATAGACATGTCGCATACGATCACTCCATCACCAGTTTACCACGCCACTTGGCGTACACGGCATAGTCGACAAACGTTTCGCGCGACAGGTAGGCAGCGGTCAACGGTGCGCGCTCACGACGCTCAGGCAGCGCAGCGGTCACCCGCAGCGCATAGGCGTCGGAGCCTGCACCCGAACCGTAGGTGGTCACCAGGATCGTATTACCCGGCTGCGCCACATCGAGAATGGCGCACAGACCCAGCAGCGCGGCGGCAGAATAGGCGTTACCGATCTTTGGCGAGAGCAATCCCGGCGCGATCTGCTGCGGCGTGAACCCCAGTTGTCGCGCCACCGTCTGCGGGAAGCGCGTGTTCGGTTGGTGGAACACGGCATAGGTGAAATCCGCCGGCTTTGCGCCCAAGTCACGCAACAACTTTTCGGTGGCGCGGCGCACCGTACCGAAATAGGCGGGTTCGCCGGTGAAGCGATGCCCATGAACCGGGTACGCTGTATCGGCGCGACGGAAGAAATCCGGGGTGTCGGTCACATACGAGGTGGTTCCCTCAATGACCGCGACCGCATCCATCGCCGGACCGACGATCAGCGCGGCTGCGCCGGCTGCGGCGGTGTACTCCAGCGCGTCACCCGGACGACCCTGCGCCGTGTCGGCGCCAATCGCAAGGACATACTCCGCCATGCCGCTGCCAACCATCCCCATTGCAGCGGTGAGCGCTTCAGAACCGGCTTTACAGGCGAATTCCCAGTCTGCTGTACTGACCCACGGGGTCGCGCCGAGCGTCTCGGCGACCAGCGTTCCGGACGGTTTGACCGAGTAGGGATGGCTTTCGCTGCCAACCCAGACTGCCGAGAGGCGATCCGGCGAGATGTGCGCCCGTGCCAGCGCATTGCGCGCCGCCTCGATCGACATCGTGATCGTATCTTCGTCGGGACCGGGCACACTTTTCGAGTCGACCGGCGTGCCGCCGGTGCCATCCCAGATGCGGGCAATCTCGCGCGCTGCGATACGAAAGCGCGGGATGTAGACGCCATACCCGGTGATACCGACAGATCGTTCAGGCTTCATCATACGAAATGTTCCTCCAGACACACAAAAAGAGAACGCGGAACGCACATCGTGCGCCTGCACATACGTAGTTGCATCACAACGACGGGATGCAGCGTTCCGGGTTCTCTCCCAGACCGTCAGTCAGGTAATGGCAAACGCCAGGCGCCCATCCCTTGCGCCGGACGAAGCGCAGGGTGAGATGCGCCATGTGAACTTCCTACCCACCGAACGCAGACGTGGTTGCGACCGTTGCGGCAGAGTGGTCCGGTTCTGATGTTGAAAGCGCCTGCCCTGTCCCAGAGGCACACAATTCTGCCAGCAGAGCTTTGGCGCGCGCGGGCTTAATCTGGCGTTCCTGCACCATACGCGCCGCAATGATATCTACCTCGGAGCCCTGCGCTCCGGCAGCCAGCGCGATCTGGCGCGCATGCAGGCTCATGTGCCCACGCTGAATGCCCTCCGTCGCCAGGGCGCGCATTGCTGCAAGATTCGATGCCAGACCGGCGCAGACGCAGATCTCTGCCAGTTCGTGCGCGTGGGTGACGCCGAGCAGTTTGAGCGCCGCCTGAGCCGCCGGATGAACCTTTGTTGCACCGCCGACAACGCCAACTGCAAGCGGCATTTCGAGCGTGCCGACCAGATTGCCGTGCGCGTCGCGCTCCCAGTGCGACAATGATGTGTAGCGACCATTGCGGGCAGCATAGGCGTGGGCACCGGCTTCAACGGCGCGCCAGTCGTTGCCAGTAGCGATCAGCACCGGGTCGATACCGTTCAGAATCCCTTTGTTGTGGGTTGTGGCGCGGTATGGATCGACGACCGCAAACGCATACGCCCACAAAATTCCCTCGACAACCTCTTCGCCGCTGAGACCGTCGCGCGCCAGCGATTTCGCAGGCAAAATCGCCCGCGCCCGCGCCAGGCGTCGGTCACTCAGGTTCGAGAGGATGCGCAGGTATGCCTTGCCGCCGCTGATCTCTTCGAGCATCGGCGCCACCGCTTCTGCCATGGTATTGATTGCATTGGCACCCATCGCGTCGCGGCAGTCGATGATCAGGTGCACCACCAGCATCGGTCCCATCGGGCTGGTTTCAAAGAAGCGCACCTCGATATCTTTGGCGCCGCCGCCGAGCGCAACCAGGCTGCTGCTCTGGCGATTGGCAAGCGCCAGAAGAACGTCGCGCCGTGCCAGGATGTCGTACCGGGCGCGCTGCGGATCGGCGACATGAACCAGTTGCACCTGACCGATCATGAGGGGCGGGGTTGAACTAGCTTGAAACCCCCCGCCATCACGAACCAGTTTTGCCGCATAACTCGCGCCTGCCACGATCGATGGCTCCTCGACAGCCATCGGGATGAGCACATCGCGTCCGTTGATCAGGAAGTTGGTCGCAATGCCCAGCGGCAACTCAAAAGTGCCGATCACGTTCTCGATCATCTTGTCAGCGCGCTCAACGGTCAGGGCGCCATTGCCGCCGTGGAGCCGGCGCAGATCCTCATCGTTCAGCCCATCGAACGACCGAACGACTTCGAGGCGTTCGCGGGGGCTGAGGTGATAGAATCCACTGATCCGTGAGTTGCGCGTTCCCATATGCGTGTTGTTTCTCCTGTGATATTTGAACGTTCCTTTGTCATTACGCGCGAGTATAGCAGGGAGATCCGTTCAAATACCGTGTGAAAGCTGTCAAAATCTATCAATCACCTGTCTGAGACTTTCGTGGTACGATATCAGGGTATGCAAAAGCTCTTCATGTTCTCCATACTGTGCATCGTTCTGGCGGCGTGCAACCGGTCGCCAGACGACACGTCTCTTCATGCACCGACGTTTGTGCCCCTCGACGCGGCGCTTGCCACGCCACGAAAAGCAGGACCCTTCGGGGCATACCTGCTGATCGATGCAAACGGCGCGCGCCTGGTTGCAGGGTTGAGCTTCAGCACCGGTGCAACTCCGCTCCCTACCGACCCGCCCAGCCGTCAGGTGTGGCTCGATCCCGACGACCGGCTCGCCGACATCGTCAGGCGCGCTCAGCCTTCCGGTGATGCACAGTACCTGGCGGTCGCCGTCAGCGGCGACCTCGAAGGACCAGGGACGTTCGGACCAGAGGGCGCCTTTGGTTACCGGATGCGCGCACCGACCCTCACACCGCTCCCCTGGCAGGAAACAACGGTCGCGCGGCTGGCGGGGCTGCCGCCAGCCGGTCAGGCAGTGCGGGTAACCGGCGCGCTGGTTGCCAGCACCGGCGAAGCGGTGCTCGTTGAGGTGCTCGATCCCGGCGGTGCGCCCGCACCGCAGGCGCGCCAGGTGAAACTGCGGGCGCCGGTGCGCGACGCCGCACTCCTGGCGCGCCTCACCGCCGCTCCCGGCGGCGCGGTGCGCTACGGGATGGTGCAGGTCGAAGGGATCTGGTACGACGGCGCCCTGGTTCCGCTGGGGATCAGGAAGGTTGAAGGGTGAGGGGAGTAGCGTTGCTCCCCACCCACCTGACTCCAGAACCGGTTATGAACATTTATGCCCGATGGATGCAGCAACTGCTGATCGTGTTCGAGCCGCGACAGGCATCCCAGGCACGCGAGCGCCTATCCGCATCATCCACGCTGGCTCTCTTCGATGCAGAACATCTCTTCCAACAAGGGACGCCAGGGGAATGGGCAGGGGCAACGCATGCGTCGCCCCTGCCGACACACGCCAGGACAATCCTCTTCGCTCCTGGCTGGCAGAGAACGCAAGCATGGCTTCCGCGCTCCATAGAATGCGAATCGAGCCTTCTGCATGCGCGAACCTCGCGGGCAGGCAACGGCAGTGCCTTCGCCTGCCCCTCCCTTCATCTACCCTGCCCGGCGTGAGTTCAGGAGCGGCAGGGGTGGGGGTGCGCCCGGCGCATTGCCGCATCGCTCCTCCCGACACGAGCAGGAGCGGGCAGAATATATGAGCTAACACACCTTCTGCCGCATCGGGACGCCCCAGCGCAGGCCACTGCGCCTCTCTCCCGCGTCGCGGGAGAGAGGTCCGGGGTGAGGGCATTCAGGGCATCCCCAAGCCCTATCTCCCGCACATACTCACATGTTCTGTCTGCCCTCGAACCGGCTCTCGTACTCGTGCCACGCCTCGACTCCGGCACAGCGTGATGGCTCCGGCAGCGCCCCCTGATCCCGCCGGTTGTCGCATCAGGCTGGTCCAGCGGAGAAGCGTCCACGAACCGGCGTGGCGACGCTGGTGAATGCAGAAAGCGCCGGGAAGCACCCTTTCCGGAACGACCGCAATGAAGGTTTGTTTCCTCCTCTACCGTGCATCGGAGGACCGAAATGAATTTCGGTCTACTGATCCGCCACACCGGGAGTGCAGGCGCCATCTCCTGGTAGTGCCAACGTCCTCGCCCGTAACTATGCCAGAGTGCGGACATCTCCACCCGCAGGCACCCCCTCCTGGGAGCGCGGGCGTCCTCGCCCGCAGCTACGCCGGAGTGCGGGTGTCCCCACTCGCTGGCGCGCCAGAAGTGCAGGTGCGCCGGGAGTGCAGGCACCCTCTCCTCAGAGCGTTTAGGGGCGGACAGAATATATGCGCGAACACAACGTCTGCCGCATTGAAACGCCCTGGCGCGTGGTTCTGGTCTCCCCTCTCCCGCGTGCGGGAGAGGGGCAGGGAGTGAGGGACCTCTAGCGTATCCCAATGCCGTAAAGCCCCTTGACGCTCATGTGTTTTGTCCTCCTTTGAGCCTCAGAGCGCGGGCGTCCCCGCCCGCAGGTATGCCAGAGTGCGGACATCTCCACCCGCAGGCACCCCCTCCTGGGAGCGCGGACGTCCTCGCCCGCAGCTACGCCGGAGTGCGAACATCCCCACCCGCAGACGCACCCGAAGTGCAGGCGCCCTCCCCTGGGAGCGCGGACGTCCCCACCTGCAGCTACGCCGGAGTTGCAGGCGAGCGGGTGACCACAATAAATGTCGGTCTCCTATCCCCCGGCTGGCTGCCAGAAGATGCGCTATCTGCACTATAATGGGATGGTACAGAGAACGTCCTGAGCAGCGGTTCATCGAACCGGACAACATCGGGAGTCGCACAGGATACTCTCCGTCATTCTGCTCACACATGATGGAAGCCGAACAAAAGCCGTGTTTGCCAAACTTCTGATAGCCAACCGTGGCGAGATCGCCGTTCGGATCATTCGCGCTTGTCACGCGATGGGTATTGCCGCCGTTGCCGTGTACAGCGAGGCGGATCGTCGGGCGTTGCATGTGCGCATGGCAGACGAGGCGCTGCCGATCGGTCCTGCGCCGGCGCCGGAGAGTTATCTGCGCATCGAGGCGATCATCGAGGCGGCGTTGCGCGCCGGCGCACAGGCGATCCATCCCGGCTACGGCTTCCTCGCTGAACGTGCCGCCTTTTCGTGCGCCTGCCGCGATGCCGGTCTGGCGTTCGTCGGTCCTCCGCCGGAAGCAATCGATACGCTGGGAGATAAAATTGCTGCGCGACGCCTGGCGCTCGCCACCGGCGTCCCGGTGGCGCCCGGCTACCACGGCGCCGATCAGAGTGACGAAACGCTGCTGCGCGAGGCGACGCGGATCGGTTATCCGTTGCTGATCAAAGCCAGTGCAGGCGGCGGAGGACGCGGCATGCGCGTCGTCACGAACGCCGATGAACTTATGCCGGCACTGGAGAGCGCCCGCCGTGAGGCGCGCGCCGCGTTCGGCGATGATACGGTCTTCCTGGAGAAGTTGATCGCCCGTCCGCGCCATATCGAGGTGCAGTTCCTGGCGGACGCCCATGGCAACGTGGTACACCTGTTCGAGCGCGAGTGTTCGATCCAGCGCCGCTACCAGAAGATCGTCGAAGAATCGCCCTCCCCGGCGTTGACTCCCAGACAGCGCGAGATGATCGGCGAAGCGGCGGTGCGTCTCGCGCGCGCCGCCGGTTATGTGAACGCGGGTACTGCGGAGTTCCTGTATGACGAAACCGATGGCAGTTTTGCGTTCCTCGAAGTCAATGCGCGCTTACAGGTCGAACATCCGGTCACCGAGGCGGTCACCGGCGTCGATCTGGTGCAGTTGCAGATTGCCATCGCCAGCGGCGCGCACCTTCCCTTCTGCCAGGAGGATGTCTACCAGCGTGGGCATGCCATCGAGGTGCGCCTCTGCGCCGAAGACCCGGTGACCTTCCTGCCAGCCGCCGGACGGTTGACGCGCTTCGATCTACCGGACGATATTCGTTGCGATAGCGGCTTTGAAAGCGGCGATGAGGTGACGCTGTACTACGACTCGCTGCTGGCAAAACTGATCGCTCATGCCGATGACCGCTCCGCTGCGATTGCCAGGTTGCGCGCTGCTCTCGATACCTGCACCGTCGAAGGCGTGACGACCAATCTGCCATTGTTGCGCGCCATTGCCGCGCATCCGGCATTTGCCGCCGGCGAAACGACCACCGATTTTCTGACGACCCATCAGGTAGCAGTGCGTCTCCCCGCGCCCGTGCCGCTGCCGGACGAAGTGGTGCTGGCAGCAGCATTCGTCGATATTCTCTCACTGCCGTTCGGTAGAGCCGCCGCGCGCGATCCGTGGTCTGCGCTGGGACCATGGCGCCTGCTGCGCGCCGATATGCCGCTCCGCTACCGTGACGGTGAACGCGAGCGTTGTGTGCGCGTCACCGAATGTGGCAGCGAGTGGCGCGTCGAGATCGACGGAACGACCTGCACCGTCGGAGTGCTGGCAGCGCAACCCGATCACCTGATCCTGCGCACAACCGACGGGCGCATCGAGCGGTTTGGTATAGCATGCGACAGCGCCGGATTGCGTGTCGAATGGCAGGAGCAGCGTTTTCATCTCACGCGTGCAATGCTCGACCTCGAGCACCTGGGAGGGCGGGGGCACAGTCATAGCCGCGCCGGACTGGAAGCGCCAATGCCGGGCACGATTGTGCGCATTCTGGTAAACGAAGGGGATCACGTGGCGGCGCACCAACCGCTGGTGGTGCTGGAGGCGATGAAGATGGAACACATCGTCACCGCCCCCCACGATGGCATTATCCTGCGCCTGCCCTACGCCGTCGGCGCACTGGTCGCCAAAGGCGCAACGCTGGTCGAAATGGAAGAGGGGTGATCGGCATTCGCGCCGTCTCACAACAACCGTTCTCCCACTGCGACCGAATCGACCCGGTAGTGGCACCCGCGACTCTGACGGTTATGTCGCGCCGCCTGAGCGATGATCAGCGCCGCTTCGACAGCGTTGCGCAACCCGATCAGTCCATCGCTCAACTTCGTCGTGCGATAGAACGTCTCGATCTCGTTTTGCAGGTGACGCAGTTCGCGGATCGCGCGCGAGAGCCGGTCGCCGGAGCGGATCAGCCCCACATAGTGCCACATGATGTTCTGAATGGTCTGCATATCGCCCTGAATGAGCGCCGGGTCGGAGTCCTCGGTCAGTCCCGACTCGTCCCACGGCGGGATGTCGGCGGCGGGTGGGTGAATGACCGCGGTATCGGCGCTCAAACGCGCCTCGATGTCGCGCGCGGCGCGCACACCCCACACTAGCCCTTCGAGCAACGATGTCGAAGCCAGACGGTTGGCACCGTGTAAGCCGGTGCAGGCGACTTCGCCGACAGCGTACAGGTTGGCGATACTCGACCGCCCCCATTCATCGGTCAGTACCCCACCACAGGAGTAGTGCGCCGCCGGAACAACCGGTATCGGCTCGCGGGTCATGTCCACACCGACCCGCAGGCATTCGGCGTAGATGTTGGGGAAACGCGAACGGATGACGTCCGGTTTCAGGCGGGAAGCGATGTCCAGCAGGACGTGCGAGTAGCCGTGCTCCTCCATTTCGGCGTGAATCGCGCGCGCAACAATGTCGCGCGGCGCCAGGTCGTTCCATTCCGGCGCGTATTTGTGCATGAACGGGCGCCCTTCGGGGGTGAGCAGCACGCCCCCTTCGCCACGCACTGCTTCGCTGATCAGAAACCCTTCGGCGCCAGGCACGGCGAGTGCAGTCGGATGGAACTGAATATACTCGGCGTTGACGATACGCGCACCGGCGCGATGCGCCATTGCCAGTCCGTCGCCGCGTGCGCCAGGTGGATTGGTCGTGTTGCGGTAGAGGCGCCCCAGCCCGCCGGTCGCCAGGATGGTGAAGGTGGCGAGGGTGCGGTGAACCGTGCGGCGTTCCCGTTCAAACACATATGCGCCATGGCAGACCACCGGTTCATACGCTGCAAGCGGGTTGTGCGAATGGTGCGGCGAGGTGATCAGATCGACGGCGGTGAGACTGGTCATGATCTCGATGTTCGGGCGCTGACGAATGGCTTCCATCATGGCGCTGATGATCGCCTTGCCGGTTCCATCACCGACGTGGAGAATGCGACGGCGCGAATGCGCTGCTTCTTTGCCATACGCCAGATCGCCTTCCGGTGTGCGGTCGAACTCGATCTGTGCAGTGCGGATCAGCACATCCTCGATCAGGCGTGGTCCCTCTTCGGCGAGGAGCCGCGCTGCGCGCGGTGATGAAGCACCGGCGCCGGCTGCCAGAATATCACGCACCAGCAGATCGGCGGAGTCGCCCGGTCCGCGCGCGATGATACCGCCCTGCGCATAGCGGGTGTTCGACTCGCACGGATCGACCTCGCGTGTCAGCAGTGTGATCTGGCGGCGTGGATTGCGCGCCAGTTCGAGTGCCGCCGCCGCGCCAGCAATGCCAGCGCCGATGATTAGCACATCGGTGGTTTTCATCGATTTTCTCTCGTTCCAGTCGCCTGTTGGGCGAACTACGGTCCGGCGACTCGATGCGCCGGATGCCAGAAGGATCATCACAACCGCAACGTGCAGAACTGTTGTGTACCGGATCGCACACCGTTCGCGTCTGGGAACGGAATGCCCGACCCGGCACGCACGTCATGCCGACGGCGTACGTCCATCACAGCCCAGGCGGGACGTCCGCACACCCGGCGCGCGTATGGTTGGATCAGGCTGCACGTCGCTCCGGCGATTGGGCGTTGCCCGGTTCTCACCCGATCTGGATCATCCGTTCCACCGCACGGTACGCGCGCCGGCGGATGTCTTCCGGGATGTCGATAACGTACCGGTTGAGTCGTAAGGCATCGCGGGTGTCTTCCAGGGTGATCATGTTCATATGCGGACAACGCACCATGCAGAGCCGCAGCATATCCTTCTCCGGGTTGGCAGCGGCGATATTGTCGCCCATGGCACACTCGGTGAGCAGCAGATAGTGCGGCGCGCGCGTCTGTTGCACATAGCGGATCATGGCGTTGGTGCTGCCAGCGAAATCCGATGCCGCCACCACTTCTGGACTGCACTCCGGATGCGCCAGGATGACCACATCGGGGAACTGTGCGCGCACGCACCGGATGTCATCGACGGTGAACTTTTCGTGCACCTCACAGCGCCCGTGCCAGCCGACCAGTTGATAATCGAGCAGCGTGTCGCCATTCACCGGTTGCAACGTCGGGAAGATGATATGTTTGCCGGTCTCGCGGGCAACATTGCGCGCCAGATATTCGTCAGGAACGAAGATAACCGTATCCGCCTTGAGTGACTCGACCACGGCGACCGCGTTGGACGATGTGCAGCAGATATCGCTCTCGGCTTTGACATCGGCGTAGGTGTTGACGTATGACACGACTGGCGCACCGGGGAAGCGCGCTTTCAATGCGCGAACATCCGCGGCAGTGATGCTTGCCGCAAGCGAGCATCCCGCCTTCTCCGACGGCAACAGCACTGTTTTTGTCGGGTTGAGGATTTTGGCGGTCTCTGCCATGAAGCGCACACCGCAGAATACGATCACATCCCTGTCGGTTGTGGCGGCTTTGCGACTCAGATCGAGCGAGTCGCCGGTAAAGTCGGGAATGGAGTGGAAGAGCGCTGGCTCCATGTAGTTGTGTCCCAGAATGACAGCGTTGCGCTGCCGTTTGAGTTCCAGGATTTCGACCGCCAGTTCCGCCTTGTAGTGCAACTCGAACTCCGGCGCCAGATTGCCGAGTTTCGCCTGCAACCGCGTCACCATTTCCTGCACATTCATGGCTGTCTCCCTGTGGCGTCCAACGCTGTGGGCGTCGCGTCAGACGCAAGATATTCGAAACTGACATCAAAAACCGGCGCCGAGTGGGTCAATGCGCCGATGGAAATGTCGTCCACGCCGGTTTCGGCGATCCGCCGGACGGTTTCGAGTGACACATTGCCCGACGCCTCGAGACGCGCACGACCGGCGACCAGACACACCGCCTCTGCTATGGCGTCGAGCGACATGTTGTCGAGCATGATGCGTTGCACACCGAGTTCGAGCGCTTCGCGCACGTCGGCGAGAGAACGCGCCTCGACCTCGATCTCTAGATGGGGCGCGTGCGCCCTGGCGCGTTCGACAGCAGCGCGCAGCGAACTGGCAAAGTCGATGTGGTTATCCTTGATCAGCACCATGTCGTACAGCCCGATGCGATGGTTGCGCCCGCCGCCGCGTTGGACTGCGAGTTTGTCCACCATGCGCAGACCGGGAGCAGTTTTGCGCGTATCGAGAATGACGGCGTGCGTTCCGGCGACCGCATCGACAAAGCGACGGGTCAGCGTGGCAATGCCCGACATCCGCCCCAAAAAGTTGAGTGCCACCCGCTCGGCGGTCAGCAACGCACGCGCTGGACCGCCGACGAGCGCCAAGGTTTGCCCGCGGGCAACCCGTGCGCCCTCTGCAACACTGGCATCGAAGACGACCCGTTCATCGACCATGCGGTACACCGCATGCGCCACATCCAGCCCGGCGACGACGCCCTCCTGCTTCGCAACGATCCGCCCGCGCATCGTCGCCTCCGGCGGCACGATGCTGTTGGTGGTGACATCGCCGGTTCCCACATCCTCGGCGAGCGCGCGGCGGATGGCGTCGAGAATGTCGGCATGGAGAGAGAGATTTAGTGTCATTTTTACACTATTTCCGTTTGAAATAAAAATCGGCGTTTTGCCTGTTAGTGTCAATGTTACTCTATCTAGCGATGATTGTCAAGGCGCGCCTGGAGAAAACAGAAGCCGGGGCAGAGCAGAACGATACCGTCACTTACCGCAGCTTGTCTGCCTTATCCAGCCCTCGAACAATCAGCAGAAAAATTTCGAGTTGACAGACGATTTGCAGTGTGGTATTATCGCCCCAGAGATTATAAGATATATTCTTTCCCCCGAAGAAGTCCAGGTTACTGACACACAGGTGGTTACTGCCCATGGCAAAAGGTAAAGGGCAAAGCGATAGTCCGGTGACGGTTACTGCCTATGTGGTCGATGCAATTCGCAGGGGCATCCTGGCAGGAGACTACCCGGTAGGGGAAAGGCTGGATCAAAAATTGCTGGCAGAAAAACTGGGTGTCAGTATCATTCCCGTTCGTGAAGGCCTGCGGCAACTGGAGGCGGAGGGACTGATCCGGCTGATTCCTCATCGTGGCGCTTTTGTGGCACAACTCTCCGTTGCCGAGCTCAGGGAAATCTACCTGATCCGCGAGGTTCTGGAGGGGTTAGCGGCTGAACTTGCCGTTCCGAATCTTGATTCGTCTGCGTTCCATCAACTGGAACGTCTCCTGGATCAAATGGAGGAGGCGACCGCAGAACAAAACTTCGACCTTCTGCTGGAACTCAACCGGACGTTTCACTTTACGATCTATGAGGCTGCGAACCGTCCTCTCCTGCTCCAGATTATTGTAGGTCTGTGGGATCGTTCTGCCCTGTATCGCCGCGTTTACATACACCTGCCGGAGCGAGCGTCTCAGGCTCTTGCCGAGCACAAAGAGATCTATCAGGCATCTAAACAAAGAGATGCTCTATGGGCTCATCAGGCGGTGAGAAAAAACGTTCGTCAGACATTCGAAGGTATTCTTGCCAAACTTGACCAGGAGAAGCTACATAAGACAAAGGGCTGAGTCGCAACACCGTAAATCTGACGTTCCGGCAAAAGAAAGGTGGATACCCTCCAGCACTTCTGGAACATGGACGTGGTTGAGTATTCGTGGCTCGTGCCCGAGTACGGACCACTCTATCGCACCTTCCAAGGACAACGTGATGGATGCGTGGGCCGATCAACTGGCTGCCGCCGCCCGGTATCCCAACGTGTACGCCAAAATCTCCGGTCTGAACACAGCGGCAGACTGGGCGACCTGGTCAGCCGGCGATCTGAAGCCCTACATCGACTTCGCCATCGAGCAATTCGGCGCCGATTGATTGATGTTCGGCAGTGACTGGCCCGTGTGCATCCTGGCGGGTGACTACTATAAGGTGTGGCAGGAGACGAACAAGGCGCTATCTGGTCGTCGTGCCGACGAAATCGATGCCATCCTGGGTGGCACAGCGATGAAAGTATACCGGCTCGGTGAATAAGAGGGAGATCAGCAATGAAACGCTTTGCACAGGTGATTCGCATAAAACCCGAAAGGTTCGAGGAATATCGTGCGGCTCACGCGGATGTGTGGCCCGAAGTGCTCGATATGATCAGGCAGTGCAACATTCGGAATTATTCGATCTTCCACTACAACAACCTGCTCTTCGCCTATTTCGAGTATGTAGGGGACGATTTCGAGGCAGATATGGCCAGAATGGGCGCCCATCCCAAGACCCAGGAATGGTGGGACTGGATGAAGCCCATGCAGGAGCCGGTGCCGGAGTGCACCGAAGGTGAGTGGTGGCATACGATTGAGGAGGTGTTCCATACAGACTGAAAGCCAGGAGACTGTGGCAACAAAAATATGGCTAACGAAGTTGCGTCACTCCAGAAGACTAAGGTGGCAGAAGTGAGCAAAGCCTTTGTACCCGGCAAAGGAAGCTCCAGCACTATGCCACAAAAGCGCAACTCCATCCTGTGTGAAATGGTTATCGGTCTGGCGCGTCTTATGACCCAGCCTGTTGCGACCATGCTCGCTGCTATGATGCCCGAACATGAGCGTGCAATGGGTGAATGGCACATCGAGTGGGCAGCCATTCCTCAAACCTGTTGCTTCACCGCAGCCGCACTGCATCACAGCCTGGCAATTTTTGACGGTCTCACCGTTTCAGCCGAAGCCATGCAGAAAAACCTGGCGCTGACCCAGGGGCATATCGTGGCTGAAGCCGTCCAGATGCGTCTGGCCACCCACATAGGCCGCCATCGGGCGCACGATCTCATGTACGAAGCCTGTCTGATCGCCGACCAAAACGGTCAATCTCTCCGGTCGGTCCTGCTGGAGATGCCGGAAGTCCGGAGCATCCTTTCCGACCATGTGCTGAAACTGGTGGAATATGTGGTTTCCAGAGGCGCGAAGATTGACACGGCAACCAGAAATGCAGGCAGCGCCCATCTAGCATTCGTTGTCGATGGTATCTTTGCCGCCTACGAGTCCCTGCGCCGGCAGGGAGTACGCTTTCGCTCCGAACCCGTCGCCATCGAGGCTGGCGCTAACCGGGGCGGATATACGGTCTACTTCCTGGATCCGGATGACATCACGCTCGAGATCGTCCAGCCGCCACCTCACCTGCTCGCCGCCTATCGCTCAGCAGGCGCAGCCGCGCGCCGTTGGTCACCATCCCCCATAGGTGATCGGTCGCATTGAGGTACTCCTGCATGAGGGCGTGGGGTGACAGGTGCGGCTGCCCCGACGTGGGAAGGACATCGAGACTGACGCGGATGCCGGTGATATGGATCGGCGGCGCGTCATCGGCATCACCAGCGCGGTGCGATACGGCGTAGGTGCGCCCGGCGACGACATGCGCCTGGCGGTTGCGTTCCAGCGTATAGCCGAGGATGCGGAGGAGCGGAATCACCAGTATTCACGGGTGATGGTGGTGGCGGTCGTCTCGTGGGGCAGCAGATCGGCGAGGTGCATCTGAAAGAGCGACCACTGCGCCCGCGCCGCCTGCCACGCCGCCGAAATGCGGTCGGAGGCGTCGAACAATTCCGTTTGTGTGTGGCGAGTGCCAGCGCGCGCTGCTTGCACACCGCGCCAGCGAAAGCGACCTCGTACATGTTCGTGGCGAGTGATATGTGCTCGCCACGGCAGAAGTTGCGGCAGAAAACGAGCAGCCTGTGACCGACGTGCCTGGTATTGACCTGGATGTGACCAACATCTCGACCGATTCCGATGGGGTGGGCGCTCTTGCGCCAGATGCTGGTCCGAAAAAATTGGATACTATCCTTGCACTTTTAACCACCGCTACGCGGCAAGCTGTCGGACAATGGCGGCGAAGGCTTCCTGATGCTGAAACTGCTGACGCAGCCAGTTGAGCAGGTGAACCCCGTGGGCACGTCGTCGGAGGTCACCGGCTCCCACTCCACTCGCCGGGATAACGTGTTTGTACCGCATATTCGGTCAGGGTAAAGGCGCTGTCCACACTATCAGGAATATGCACGCCGCGTACTTTCAGCCGATCAGGCAACACATCGATCGTGTACGTTCTGGACGGATCCACCTGCCCGCAGCAACAACACTTTCAGAGCCTGCTCTACAACTGCTGCGCGTGGAGACAGGCGTCTTCGGGCAATACGCCACCTGCCCGGAGAGTAAGCCTGGCCAGTTCCAGATCGGATCGCGCGCGACGCAGCCATACCTGCCCCACATCACTCGGCACGCTCATACAGCACCCTCCCTTCCTGGAGCGCCGTCCGGTAGATCAATCCCGGCGTCCGACCGAGTCGTTGCACCTGCTCGGATGTGGCGACCACAATATCGACAGGGATCAGCAAACCGCGCAACGCGCGTCGTATCCTCCAGCTATCCTGCCGCAGACAATCAGAATGCGAAAGAATGACGAGCAAATCCAGGTCGCTGTCGGGACCAGCAGCATCCTGCGCATACGAACCGAACAGCACGATTTCGTCAGGATCGCTCGCCTGAACAATCCGCCGCACAATCTCTGGAAGCCGGTCGGCAGGTTTCATCTTCTCACCGCAAAGAAGCCGGGGCAATAATCATCAATCCTGATTGTAGCACATTGAACAATACAATCGAAGAAACCACGGCTTGCCACGGATGAATGGCAGCAAAAATCCGCGCCGATCCGTCACATCTGTGTCTATCTGTGGTCGAATCCATAAGAGTGCACGCGAGTAAACATGGACTAACAGACAGGCTATGTAGATGCAACCATGAACGCTCCCGACTGGTATAATAGAGGCATCATGCTCACCATCCTGTTACTCGGTCCACCGCACATCCTTGCCGATGGCGTTGCCGTCGCGGTGCCGCGTCGCCGCGCGCGTGCGCTGGTCTACTATCTTGGCGCACAGCGGCGTCCTGTCAACCGCGAGCGGCTGCTTGCCCTGTTCTGGCCCGATCACGATCAGACCGCTGCCCGGCAGTTGCTGCGCGCTGCGCTGCACGGCGTGCGGCGGGCGGTTGGACCGATCATCGAGGGGGAGGAAGACCTCGCCATCAGCCGCGATGTCGAGGTGGACTACCGCGCGCTGGTGGATGCAGTGACGGCGCCTGCCGTCGATAAGGCGACGCTGGCAGGGGCGCTGGCGCGCTACCGCGACGATCTGCTGGCGGGCTTCACCCTTCCCGATGCTGCGCTGTTCAATGAATGGCTCGCAGTCGAGCGTGAACAGGCGCGCCTGCTGGCGGTGCGCGGCTACACCCGCCTGGCGCACATCGCCGGCGCGCATGGGGATGTTGCTGCGGCGTTGACCGCTCTCGACCGTGCGCTCGCGTTCGATCCGCTTCAGGAAGACCTGCAACGTGAAGCCATCCGGCTGCTCTACCTGGCGGGAGACCGCGTCGGCGCCATTCGTCGCTATGAACAGTTCCGCGATCTGCTCGACGCCGAACTGGGCGTTCCTCCGATGCGCGCGACCCGTGACCTCTACGATGCGATTGTGACCGACCGGCTGCATGCCGATCCGCCGGGAGTGCGACGCCCCGCCGACCTGAGCGAGCGCATAATGCCGTCTGACAATGGACGGGCTGCGACGACGCTCCCCTTCATCGGGCGCGCGGCGGAGATGACGACGATCGCCACAGTTGGATCGGGACGTCTGGCGCTGATCGAAGGGGAAGCCGGGGTTGGCAAGACACGCCTGGCATCCGAAGTCGCGTCGCAACACGTGGTGCAGGGCGGTCTGGTGCTGGCATCGGCGGCGCGTGAACTGGAGCAGGGGTTGCCGTACCAGCCATGGATCGGTCTGCTGCGCGATCTGCTGGCGTATCCCGACTGGGGAACGCTGCGCGTCAGTCTGAACCTGGCGCCAGTATGGTTCGGCGAAGTGGCGCGTCTGTTGCCCGAACTGCTGCCCGGATCGGCGCCGCCGACGCAGGCGGACGAAGCGCAGCTCTGGGAAGGGGTGGCGCGCCTGCTCATCGCGCTGGCGCAGCAGAAACCCCTCATGATCGTGCTCGACGATCTGCACTGGGCGGATGCCAGCAGTCTTGCGCTGCTGGGGTATGTGCTGCGGCGCACCGGAGATGTGCCGCAGCGCGTGGTGGCGACGGCGCGCGCTGCCGATCATCCGGCGCCGCTGCGCACGTTGCTGACTACCCTGATCCGCGAGGGACGCCTGGAGCGGATCCCGATCCGCCGCCTGAGCGTCGCCGAGACCGAATCACTGGCGCGCGCCTTGAGTCCGCACGACGCAGCGCGTCTGGCGGCCTGGCTGTACCGCACCACCGAGGGGAACCCTTTTATGCTGACCGAACTTGTACGCCATGCTCGCGCCGTCGGGTTGCTCGCCGCCGATGGACGGTTGAGCGCGACGCTGCCCGATGAGCCGGTAGTGCCGGCGTCGGTGTACAGCCTGATCCAGGAGCGCCTGACACGCCTTTCCGACACGGCGCGGCGCGTGCTCGACACGGCAGTGGCGGTGGGTCGTGTGTTCTCTTTCGAGGTTGTAGCACGCGCGGCAGCCCTTTCTGAAACAGCAGCGCTGGATGCGATCAACGAACTGCGCGCTGCCCGCTTAATCGAGTTGTTGCCCGAAGGATGCTTTCAGTTCGATCATAGTCTGACGATGGAAGTGGCGTACCGCGAGGTCGGTGATCACTGTCACCGAGCATTGCACCGGCGCGTGGCTGAGACGCTCGAATCCCTAAACCGCGATCGGCTGGACGAGGTGGCGGGTCTGATCGCCTGGCACTTCATCGAAGGCGGCGCCCCGGAGCGCGCCGCACCCTACGCATTGCGCGCCGGTCGCCGCGCCGCGAGCGTCGCTGCGTGGACGGAAGCGATTGCATTCTACGAGCAGGCGCTGGTCGGCATTCCGCAGTCACAGCGTTTCGATACGCTGATGAGCCTGGGCGAAGCACTGATGACTGGCGGCAGGGCGGCGCAGGCAACCGAACGCTTTCGCGAAAGCCTGGCGCTAGCCCACACCCCAGCCGAAACGCGCCGGGTGCGGTTGAGCCTGGCGCGCTCCCTCGCGCCCCAGGGACGCTACGCCGAAATGATCGAAACCGTGCGAGGGCTGGAGTACGCCGACGATCATAACGTTCGCATCGCCGCCCTGTTCCTGTGGGGCACAGCACTGTCGCTGGAGGGGTCTGATCTGGCAGGCGCGGCGCGGCGCCTGCGCGAAGCGGAGCGGTTGCTCTCCGCTCAACCTGTGCCCGACCACGTCGCGCTTGCGCAGGTGCGCTTCGAACTCGGCGGGGTGGCGGCTCAGCAGGGTGACCTGTTCGCAACGCTCGCCTGCTACCGCGAGGCGCTGGCAGTCGCTGATCAGGCAGCCCACGATCCGGCAGCGATACCCTGGCGCATCCTAGCGCGCAATAACCTGGCGTATCACCTGCATCTGCTGGGGAACCTCGATGAGGCGGAGCGCTGGGTGGCGGAAGGGTTGCGCCTGGCGAACGAGTATGGTACACCCGGGCTTCAGCCCTACCTGCTCTCCACGCAGGGCGAAATCGCCCTTGCCCGCGGCGACCTGGCAACCGCCGAAGCCAGTTTTACAACCGGCTTGATGCTTGCCGTGCAACTCGAACTCCCCGAACGCATCGCCGGCATCACTGCCAATCTGGGGCTGGTCGCCATACGACGCGGGCAGACCGCGCTCGCAGTGCATTACCTCTCGACGGCGCTGGCGCGCGCCGATACCCTCGGAACGCGCCACCTCGCCGCTCAAATCCGCATCTGGCTTGCTCCATTGCTCCCGTCCGACGAGGCGCGTAACGCGCTTGCGGTCGCCCGTGCACTCGCCAGCAACGGTGAGCGTCGCCTGCTCCTGGCGGAGATCGACCGCCTGGAACAGACGCTGACGACGTGTTCACGCCCATGTTGACGCCGGTGTTCATGCCAGGCTGGTATCCTGTGTCCGACAGACGATCAACAGCAAGGAGCACCAGGTATGGCACAGTGGATCATCGATGATAGTCACTCCCTTATTCATTTCACCGTTCGCCACATGATGATCTCGAAAGTGCGCGGGCGGTTTGACCGCTTCAGTGGTACAATTGCGGCAGATGAACAGAATCCGGCGAACTCGGCGGTCAATGTACAGATCGAAGCGGCGAGCATCAACACCCGCGATGCGAAACGCGATGCGCACCTGACATCACCCGATTTCCTCGATGTCGTCAGATACCCTTACATTACCTTCGTCAGCAAGCGCATCGAGGTGCTGGACGAATCCCACGGGCGCATCACCGGCGATCTGACCATCCGTGGAGTGACGCGCGAGGTAACGCTCGACGTCGAGTATAACGGTCAGGCGCGCTCGCCGTGGGGAACGGTCAGCGCCGGTTTTCACGCCCATACGACGATCAACCGCAAGGATTGGGGTCTGACTTGGAACATGGCGCTGGAGACCGGCGGCGTACTGGTCGGCGATGAGGTGGAGATCGATATCGAGGTCGAACTGATCAGGCAGGAGGATCAGCTAGCGCCGGTTGAGGCGGCAGCGTCATAATCAGGTTCAGGTCGGCATCGACGACCGCGCGCCAGCTAGGCGGCACGATGGTCGTGGCATCGAGCTGGGCGATGATCGCCGGTCCGGTGATCACGTCGTTGGGGCGCAGGTCGTTGCGTTCGTACAGCGGCGCGGGTTCGAGCGTCGCCGTATCGCCGGTCAGCGCCGCGTTCACCACCGCACGCGGCGCCAGTGGCGCGGTGCGTGGCGGTAGATCGTCCTCCACTGCGAAAACGAGTGCATCGCGCGGGCTGACCACCCGCACCCGCAGCGTTACTGCCTCGATCGGTCGGTTACGCATTGCGTGGCCGTAACGTCGCTCGTGCAGCGTATGGAACCGCGCCGCCAGGTCTGCCAGCAGCGCGGGTGACATGTCCCACCCGTGATCCAGCGGCGTCGGAAGTTCATACGACTGCCCGACATACCGCAGGTCGAGCACACACTCGATACGACACCCCTGCGGATCTTCGCCTTCAGCAGCCAGCGCCGCGCGTGCCTCGTCCGCCAGTGCGCCGATGTGCGCCGCGAGTGTGGCGGCATCCAGTGCATCGAGGGTCATCAGCAGCGCCCGACTCTGCTCGCGGGTGACGTCGGCGGCAAGCATGCCGAACGCCGAGAGCACACCCGGATAGCGCGGAATCAGCACGGTGCGGATCCCAAGCGCGGCTGCCAGGTGCGCCGCATGGAGCGGACCCGCTCCGCCGAAGGCAACCAGTGCGCAATCGCGCGGATCATCACCGCGCTCGACGGAGATCGTCCGAATGGCGCGTTCCATCAGCGCGTTCGCAACGCGCACCACCCCCAGCGCGGCGCGCTGTTCGGCTGCGGCGTCCTGCGTACCGAACAGGTCACGCGCCAGCGTGGCGAACACCGCGCGCGCCTGATCCGCATCGAGCGCCATGCGCCCACCCAGAAAATAGTTCGCCTGCAGGCGTCCCAGCAGCAGATTCGCATCGGTCACGGTCGGAAGCGTCCCGCGTCCGTAGCATGCCGGTCCTGGATCGGCGCCGGCGCTCTGTGGACCGACGCGTAGCGCGCCCCCGGCATCCACCCGTGCAATCGAGCCGCCGCCTGCACCCACCGTATGGATATCGAGCGCCGGCAGACACACCGGCATCCCGCCGACGCGCGATTCAGACGCGCGCGGCAGCGTTCCGTCCACCAGCGCTACATCAGTCGATGTGCCGCCCATGTCGAACGTGATGATCCGGGTAAACCCGGCGCGCCGCGCAACGGCACATGCGCCGACGATCCCGCCGGCCGGACCGGAGAGAGTCGCACGCGCCGCAAGTTCCCGCGCCGTGACCGTCCCCATGCTTCCGCCGTCGGAAGCCATGAGGCGCAATGAGCGCACACCGCGTTCCTTCAGCGCCGGACCGAGGCGATCCAGGTAGCGTCCGAGCACCGGGCTGACATACGCATTGACAACCGTAGTGCTGGTACGTTCATATTCGCGCGGTTCCGGCAGCACGCGGTACGAAGCCGAAATGAAGAGCGAACATCCGGCAGTGCGCGCCGCCTGTTCGAGCACAGCCGCGACCCGCGCTTCATGGGCAGGGTTGGCGTAACTGTGCAGCAGACAGATCGCAACCGCCTCGACCGGTTGTGCCGCAATCCAGGCGACTACGCGCGCCAGTTCGGCGTCGTCGAGCGGGATCAGCACGCTGCCATCGGCAAGCAACCGTTCGACCAGTTCAAAGCGCCACGCTTCGGGTACCAGCGGCTCCGGACGGGTCGCATTCAGATCGTAGAGCGCTGGTCGGTCGCCGCGCCCGATTGCCAGCACATCGCCAAATCCGGCGGTTGTGATCAGGGCAGTGGGAGCGCCGCGCCGTTCGAGTAACGCATTTGTCGCCACCGTTGTCCCATGCACAACCGCAACCGGCGCGCCAAGCAGATCGATCCCCTGCAACAGCGCGCGCGCCGGATCGTCGGGGGTTGAAAGGGTCTTATAAATGCGCACACGACCGTCGCGCAACAGCACGAAGTCGGTAAAGGTGCCGCCAATATCGATGCCGATGACGTCCATCATGGCGCCAGAGCAGTAATCGCACGATTGGTTTCCAGCAGGCGTGCGCGGGCATTGCCTGCCAGGTCCCAGTACCAGAGCGCCGAAGGCGCATCCGGATCGACGCGCAGCGGACTCCCCGCCCCTTCCGGCAGACGGTCGAATGTCACATACGCCAGCGCATCCTGGCGCACCGCAAACACCCCCAGGTCGCCGGGCGCAATCCCGGCGGCAATCACCCGATCCGCGCCATCGAGGGAGCGCGCGTGCAGGGTATACTCGAACACCGCCCCGCTTGCGCACGCCGTCGAGAGGTAGTAGAGCGTGCCATCGGCGCTCCAGGCGACCGGGCGGTTCCAGAAGCCGACAGCAATCGGGCTGAGACGTTCGATCTCGGCGCCGGTCGGGTTCAGGATCAGCAGGTCCGCCCCTGGACGGTCGATCCGCAACGCTTCAACGGCAATGATGCCGCCCCTGGGGGCAGCCAGCATACGACCAAAGCCACGGTACCGCGCGCTCCGCTGTCCGCCCGTTCCCGACACCAGCAGCGCCATGCCGATATCGAGTTCAGTACCATCCGCTTCGCGCAGGAACAGCGTCTGCCGTCCATCTTCAGCTGTGGCGGCATAAACAATGCGCGCATCATCGAGCCACTGCGGCGCATAGCGACTCCACTCATCGCCGGAGGGCGTCAACACCACCGCCGGCGCACCAGGGAAGACCTGCACCGAAAAGATGCGCAGTTGCGGCGGCGATACTCCCGACTCATCGACGGCATAGACAATCGTCGTGCCATCCGGCGACATTGCCGGGTCGGCGCACGATCGTCCACGCGGTGGCGGGGTCAACTGACGCACCGTACCGCTGTCCAGTTCCAGCACCCAGAGGGTCGATGCTGCGGTCACATCCGCCGCAATTGCGCCCGGTGCGATAGCGCAGAAGGCGATCAACCGCTGATCGGCGCGTGCGGTTAGCGCCGTCACATCGCCGAACTGTCCGGCGCGAACTCTTTCGGTGAGATTTTCCGGCGTACCATTACTGACACGCCAGATATCGCCATCGGCAAGGTAGAAGATCGGCGCTGTCGGAACAGGCGTTGCACCGGTCGGCATGCGGAGCAGATCGCTCGCTGGGCTGACTGGTCCGCTGGTTGCCACATCGATGACCAGGCGCAGCGGATTATCTTCCAGACGCAGGCGGAATGGCAGCGGTTGATCCACACCGATGACCAGCGTGGCGCCGGTTGTCGTGCCAGGAGGAATGCGGAACGCCGCGGCGCGCATCACCTGCGTCCCGCTCAGCGGCACGGTCGGCGCAACCAGTGACGCGCGAAACGCCTCATCGCGCAGCCACCCATCGAACTGCACCTCGATCAGGTACGCACCCGCCACTTCGACCTCACCCACGGTCTGAGGCGCGACGGGCGCAGGGCGGCAGCGGGCAGAGGCATGCGGTTGCGCCGAGTCGGACGGAACGTCGAGCGCAACTTCGAGACGTTCAAAGAACGCATCGACCGTTGTTGTGATTGCCGTCACCCGCATACTGAACCTGCCGGCAGTCGGATCGCCAGCCGACTGATTGCACAGACTGAACTGCGCCAGTACCGGGTTGGGCGTCGGCGTGGGCGGCAGCGGCGTCGGCGACGGTACCGGCGTATTGGTCGGCGGAACCGGCGTCGCCGTTGAACCGAGGGTTGCGGTGAAGGTCGGCGACGGTACCGGCGTGTCGGTTGGCGGAACCGGCGTCGCTGTTGGCGTCGAAGATTCGACCGTTTGCGGATCGCGGATGCGTTCCTGTTCGGCAATCGAGAGAGGTCCGCAGGCAGAGAACGCTAATGCCAGACCGGAGACAAACCAGAGGGCGATACGGATTCGTGTCATGCCGTCTCACCAGACTTTAGGGCGACGACAGGTCGCGCAGCGTGTCCAGTACAGTTCGCCCCATCGGCAGAACTGCCACATTATCGCACAGGATAGCACCTCTGCCGAAAAGCGCAACTACGTCATCGTATCGTCGGGCAGCGGAACTTTGATCCAGCCGCGGCGCATAGCGTAGACGACCGCCTGCGTCCGGTCGTTGACCGCCAGTTTGCGCAGGATGGACGAGATATGGTTCTTGACCGTCTGGTTCGAGATGTCGAGCGATTGGGCGATTGCCTTGTTAGTGTGCCCGGCGGCGACGAGTTCGAGCACCTGCAACTCTCGCGGGGAGAGGGGTGAATAGACATTCTGCGTCTCCTCGTCGACCGCCATCTGGCGGAACGCATTGAGCACCTGCGCCGCCACATCGGGCGAGGAGAGTACCAGGTCGTTGATCGGGTAGTACCCGCGCCGCACCTGATGCAGAGTCTGCATCAACTTCTCCGGCACAATATTACGCGGCACATAGGCGGCGATGCCGGCGCGAATCGCCTTGACCACTTCCTGCTCGTCCGTGGTCGAACTGAGCAGGACGATGCGAATGTGCGGATGGGCGCGTTTGATGGCGCGCGCGACTTCCAGCCCGTTGACACCCGGCAGATCGACTTCCATAACGACCATGTCGGGATCGAGCAGGTCGACGATCTGGATCGCCTGCTGGCCATTGCCCGCTTCGCCGATAACGAAAAATTCGCCTGTTTCTGTCAGATGGTGGCGTAATCCTTCACGAAACAGCGCGTGTGCATTGACCAGCACTATCGAGGTTGGATTCACCCCCATCCTCCCGTTGCAATCGCCCTGTAGCCATTATGCTGAACATATCACCCTCCAATACCCCGCTCATAGAGCAGGGTTATCGGAGTGAGACGATTAATAGAGCGCAAACAGTATGGTTAGCTTGTATTATACTGTAGGCTATCGCTTTTCACAAGCCAAAAACCAGGTATGAGCGTCATTCTACAATGCAGCGCAATCAACGAACGGAGTATCCATGCCAGTCGATGAAGCCCGTTTTCGCCAGTTGATGGGTCATTTTGCCAGTGGCGTCACTGTGGTGACGACCGAACACGAGGGTCAATTGTTCGGTCTGACGGTCAGTTCTTTCTGCTCGTTGTCGCTCCGCCCACCACTGGTGCTGATCTGCATCGATAAACAGGTTCGCGCCCACGACGCCATTGCCACTGCCGGGCGCTACGCGGTCAATATTCTCGAGAAACATCAGGAATATCTTTCGCGCCGCTTCGCCACACCGGAGATCGATAAGTTCATGGGGATCGCATGGCATTTCGGGCAGCTGGGGTTGCCGATCCTCAAGGATACGCTGGCGGCATTCGAGTGTCGGTTGACCGATACGCTGCCGGGCGGCGATCATTCCATCTTTGTCGGCGAAGTGCAGAACGCGGAGATCCGTGAAGGTTCGCCACTGATCTACTATCGCCGCGGCTATCACGAGTTGAAGTGACCGATCGTATTCACACCCGGATTCTGACCGTCGATCCCGCCGCACCCGACCCGCAGATCATTGCGGAAGCGGCGGCGGTGATCCGCGCCGGAGGATTGGTGGCGTTTCCCACCGAAACGGTCTACGGTCTGGGTGCCAGCGCCCTGGATGAGCAGGCGGTTGCGCGAATCTTCCGCGTCAAGGAACGGCCGGCGACCGACCCGATCATTGCGCACATTGCCGATCGCTGTCAGCTCAACGTGCTTGCGCGCGACATTCCGCCGGCGGCGCATGCGCTGGCGCGCCGCTTCTGGCCCGGTCCGCTCACCCTGGTGGTACTGCGCCGTCCTGTTGTACCTGCCAGCCTGTCCGCCGGGCGCGACACCGTTGCGGTACGCATGCCGGCGCATTCGGTCGCACTGGCGTTGATCAGCGCCTCGGGCGTACCGATCGCCGCGCCGAGCGCCAACCGCTTCAGTCGCCCAAGCCCCACGACGGCGGCGCATGTGCTCGATGACCTGGACGGACGTATCGACCTGGTGATCGATGGTGGTTCCACCCACATCGGCGTCGAGTCGAGCGTGGTCGATCTGACGGTTGATCCGCCGCTGTTGCTGCGCCCTGGCGGTGTGACGATTGCAGCGTTGCGCGAGGTACTGCCCGAATTGACCTTCGCACCGCGCTATCTCGCCGCAGACGGAGAGGCGCTGCCGGCGCCCGGCATGCTGCTGCGTCACTATGCGCCCGATGCAACGCTGACCGTGGTTGCCGGCGACCATGTCGCAGCGCTGGCGCGCATTCGCACCGAAGCGCAGGCGGCGATCGCCGCCGGATTGCGCGTCGGCGTGCTGGCGTTCGACGAAGATGCACCCGCCCTGGACGATCTGCCGGTACAGATCGTCGGGCTGGGACCAGCTGCCGACCCGGAGGCGGTGGCGCATCGTCTGTTCGCAGCGCTGCGCGCAATTGAACAGACCGGCGTCGACCTGATCCTGGTGCGTGATCCCGGTCAGGAGGGGTTGAACCTCACTATCCGCGACCGCCTGGTACGCGCTGCCGAAGGACGTATCATCATCGCCGGGCAGTGATGGCGCGTCCGTGGTATACTGCCCGCAGGAAGCAATCTTGCAGACACAATAAATAAACCATGGATTTCCTGAGACGATTGTTTGGCGGCGATGGGCGTCGGCGTGATGACGCAATCCACCTGTACGTTGCGTGCGGGCGCTGTCAGGCTGTGGTGCACGTGCGCATCGATCCGCGCAACGACCTGCTGCCGGAGTACAGCGACGGTGATGATCTAATCGGGTACAGGCTCATCAAAGAGATCATGGACTCGCGCTGCTTCCGTCTGATGCGCGCCGAGATCGAGTACGATGCGCGTCGGCGCGAGATCCGCCGCACCATCGAAGGGGGCGTGTTCATCACGCGCGACGAGTACGAACATCGACGATCAGCGCCACCCTCGTCGCGCAACTGAAAGGATCGTAGTCCAGACCTATGACTGTCGATACCACCCCTCCCTCCTGCTGCCCGCAGTGTGGGCAGCACGACATGGTTCGCCGGGTCGCTGAGATTGTGCAGGACGAGCCGGAGTCGCCGCTGGCGCAGAAACTTGCTGCCCCGCACGCGCCGCGCCCCGTTCCGGCAATAGGCTGCGCGACCCTCTTCTTCAACACCACGGTGAGCATCAGTACTGCTATCTTCGCGATTGGGCTTACTGAACTGACGACAACGGCGCCGCGCACCAGCCTGCTGTTCGGCGTGCGTGACACATCGGTATTTACCGGCATCATCACCTTCCTCCTAGTCTTCGTCGGCATGCATGCCATGTTCGTCTGGCGTCAGGCGCGCCTGAGTCGAATCTTTCGTCGCGCGTTCGTCGCCTGGCACCGCGCCAGTGAGCGCTGGCAGCAACTCTCCTACTGTACCCGCTGCGATGGCGTGTTCCTTCCAGGGCAAACGACGCTGACGCCGGTTGAACAGATGCAGATGCTGATCTATGCGCGTCGTCAACCATCGCAGGCGACGGTTGCCCCGCCATCTGGGGCGGAGGGAAGGTGAACGGTGCTGCTGCGACAGCAGGGAGAAGACGTTCAAGAGAACCATGGACTCTGTACCGTCATACGTTATCGAACCGATTATTACCAGGAATCACCGCGCAGCGGTCGAAGCCTATCTCGGTGATACGCGCCTTCGACCGTTGCTTCTGCTCGGCGATGCTCAGATCATTTTGGAGCAGTTTCCCGCGTCGAGCATCGATACTGTCATGACATCGCCGCCGTACTGGGGGAAGCGCGACTATGCCGACGGCGGCATCGAACTATCAACCATCATGCAGGCGCTAACGGCGCGACTACCCTTCGCGCTGCGACTCGACGACTGCTGATCGGGATCGCCGTAGGGCTTGCGCTGCGCCTGCGCAAGCGTAAGGAGCGCAAAGCAACGTATGGAGACCGTCGATATTCTGCTTGTTCGTGGCGCGGTCGTGACCATGGACTCCGCGTGGCGCGTCTTTCTCGATGGGGCGGTGGCCGTGCGCGGCAACGAGATTGTCGCCGCCGGTCCTTCCGCCGACCTCACGGCACGCTTCAGCGCGCGCGAAACCGTCGATTGTCAGGGATGCGCGATTATTCCCGGACTGATCAATGCCCATGCGCACGTGCCGATGAGCCTGCTGCGCGGTCTGGTCGCCGATCAACAACTCGATGTCTGGCTCTTCGGGTATATGTTCCCGGTCGAGAGCCGCTTTGTCGATCCGGAGTTTGTCTTCACCGGCACGCAACTCTCGTGCGCCGAGATGATCCGCGGCGGAACGACAACCTTCGTCGATATGTACTACTTCGAGGAAGAGGTTGCCCGCGCTGCCGATCTGGCCGGCATGCGCGCGATCTGCGGGCAGACGGTGATGCGCCTGCCCACCCCTGATGCAGCGTCGTTCGATGAAGGCCTGGAGCGTGCGCGTCTGTTCATCGAACACTGGTTCGGGCATGAGCGGATCATTCCCACCATTGCGCCCCACGCACCCTACACCTGCACCGATACGATCTACCGCGAAGCGGCTGCGCTCTGTCGGCGCTACGGCGTGCCGCTGGTCACCCATCTCTCGGAAACCGAACGCGAGGTCGAGGAGAGTCGTCGGGAGCACGAGGTGAGCCCCATCCGCTACGCCAGGCGTGTCGGTGCGTTCGATGGCAAGTGCATCGCGGCGCACTGCGTCCACGCGACCGAGGATGATATCCGCTTGCTGCGGGAGGGACACGTCGGCGTTGTTCCATGCCCATCGTCGAACCTGAAACTTGCCAGCGGCATCGCTCCCATTCAGCGCTTCATTGAAGCCGGTCTGCGCGTTGGTCTGGGTACCGACGGACCGGCCTCGAACGATGATCAGGATATGTTCACCGAAATCCACCTGGCTGCCCTGTTGCCGAAAGGGGTGAGCGGCGATCCGACGGCGGTGCCGGCGCGCGATGCGCTGGCGCTGGCCACATCGTCCGGCGCGCGGGCGATCCATCTCGATCACCTGATCGGATCGCTCGAAGCGGGGAAACGCGCCGACATTGCGGTTGTCGCGCTGGGGCGGCTCCACTCTGCGCCACGTTATCACTACGCACCCGACGCCCTCTACTCACACCTGGTCTATGGCGCGCGCTCGGCGGATGTGCGCGATGTGCTTGTGGATGGGCGCTTCCTTCTGCGCAATCAGACGCTGCTGACGATCGACGAGCAGGATGTGCTGCGCCGCGCGCAGATGATCGCCGACCGGATCGATGTATTCCTGGCTGCGCGGGAAGACAACCTGCTCGACAAAATCCTGGCAATCGGCGGCGTGCAGCAATCCGAGATTTTCGAGGTGCAGGCGAAGGCGCTGATCGACCCGCAGACCGCCGAACTTGTCGTTCAATCGCTCTCCGAACCCGATATTACCATTACCAAGGCGAGTGAACGCACCCAGTACGATACTTACTTCCTGTGGGACGACGAAGAGCGCGGGCGCATTCGCATTCGCGAAGACCACCGCACCGATCCGGGCGCGCGCGTCGAGCCGAAGTACACCATCACCCTGATGGCGCCTGCGCTGCGTGGCGAATACCAGTCGGCGATCCTGTTCGGTCGCGCCCGCTACACTGCCCTCGCCGACCGCACCCTGCGCTTCTACCGCGAGTACTTCCAGCCGGATCGGATCGTCGAGATCGAAAAGCGCCGCCGCCGCTGGCGCATTCAGTACCGCGACGCCGATTTTGCGGTCAATCTCGACACCCTGGTCGGGCATGCGCGCCCTGGTCCGTATCTGGAGATCAAGAGCCGTACCTGGAGTCGGAAGGACGCCGAGCACAAGGTGGAACTCATCGGCGAACTGCTGCAGCGCTTCAGCGTTCCTGAAGATGCCCTGATCAGGCAGGAGTACGTTGAACTCGAACTGGCGAGCGTTGAACAGTGAGGCGGTATGCCGTACAAAGGTCTCTATCTGATCGGTCTGACCGGCAACATCGCCTGTGGCAAAAGCACCGTGCTGGCGATGCTTCAGGAGCGCGGCGCGGCGGTGATCGACGCCGATCAGGTGACCCGACAGGTGCAACAACCAGGTGAACCGGTCTATCAGGCGATCATCGAAGCCTTCGGCGAGGCGATCCTGGTGGCGCCGGGCGGACCGATCGACCGGCAGCGGCTGGGGGCAATTGTGTTCTCAGATCCGCAAGCGCTGGGGCGGTTGGAGCAGATTGTGCATCCTGCGGTTCATGCACGCATCCTGGCGTGGCTCGATGAGGTTGCAGCGCGTGCGCAGGTCGCGGTAATCGATGCCGTTAAACTCCTGGAAGCCGGCTGGAAACAGGTATGCGATGCGATCTGGGTGGTGACCTGCACCCCAGATCAGCAACTGCGCCGCATGATGGAAACGCGCGGCATGAGCGAAGCCGAAGCGCGGATGCGCATCGCCGCTCAGCCGCCGCAGGAAAGCCGGGCGGCGCAGGCGGATGTCGTGATCGACAACAGCGGTTCGCTCGAGGCAACCCGCGCCCAGGTCAACACGGCGTGGGAGCGCATCCCCATCGACCAGCGAACCGGGCAGGAGCGCCTGTAATATCCAACTCTTGCTCAAAGAAGGGTATCGTTCACATCTGCGTGCTGCGTGCGACGACCCGCCGGCGGCGCGCCGATGGGTCGTCGCAGGGCGGGATGCCCCCACCCCGGACCGCCCCCGCCGGCAGCGGGAAGACCCTTACCCCGGACCGCCCCTGCTGGAGGTTTAAGGGCGAACAGCATCTATGAGCTGACACAACTTCTGCCGCATCGGAACACCCTGGCGCGTGGTTCTGGTCTTCCCTCTCCCGCACACCGGAGAGGGGCAGGGGGTGAGGGCTACCCAGCGTCTCCCAATGCCGTAAAGCCCCCTGACGCTCATGTGTTCTGTTCGCCCTTGAGCCGCTGGCGACGGGAAGACCCCCACCCCAGTGCGCCGGGATGCCGGGATACTGCGCCATCGCGTCATGCTTCGGCGTCCATGCTGCCCAACCACCCTCGACGCTCCATCCACTTGGCAAGTTCCAGCACCGGCACAACCGTCACCGCCAGACCCGCAACGATCAACCAGTCGGTCACAGACAGGGCATAGGTGCCAAACGCATCATGCAGGAAGGGGAGATAGACGATCAGCGAGAGCAATACCATTTCCCAGATGATCGCCAGGTTGAGCCACTTGTTCGCAAACGGTCGCCGCAGCACTGAGTGTCGATCAGAGCGGAAGTTGTAGGCTTTGAAGAATTGGATCAACACCAGCGAAACGAACGTCATCGTCATCGCCTGCTCCAGCCCGCGCCCTGAATTCAGCGCCCAGGTGAACAGCCCCAGGTTGACCAGTGCCGACCAGACGCCGCCGAGCGTCATCAACGTCACCACCGGACGGGTAAAAATGCCGATACGCGGATTGCGCGGCTTACGCTTCATCAAATCCCCTTCCGGCGGATCGACCGCCAGCGCCAGCGCCGGTAAGCCGTCGGTCGCCAGATTGACGTAGAGGATCTGTACCGCCGAGAGTGGCAGAGGCAGACCGAGCAGCGTAGCGCCCGCCATCAATCCGATCTCGCCAATGTTGGACGAGAGCAGATACATGAGATATTTTTTGATATTGCTGAAGACACCGCGCCCTTCTTCCACCGCCGCGACAATCGAGGCAAAGTTGTCATCGGTCAGGGTCATCGCCGCGGCTTCTTTGGTCACATCGGTGCCGGTGATGCCCATCGCAACGCCAATATCGGCGCGCTTGAGCGCCGGTGCATCATTCACGCCGTCGCCGGTCATCGCTACAATATGACCGTTCGCCTGCCACGCGGTGACGACGCGCAGTTTGTGCGCCGGCGAGACGCGCGCATAGACGCCGATGTTCTGGACTTGCCGCTGCAACTGTTCATCGGGTATGGCTTCCAGTTCGGCGCCGGTGACGATGCGACCGCCGTCCAGCAATCGCAGGTCATGTGCAATTGCCTGCGCCGTCAGCGGGTGGTCGCCAGTGATCATGACCGGACGAATGCCCGCCTGAACGCAGGTGGCGATCGCATCCCGCGCTTCGGGGCGTGGCGGGTCGATCATACCGATCAGTCCCAGGAAGGTCATCCCGGTCGCAGCATTGTCCGGCGTTGCGTCCGGCTTGAATGCCACACCCAGCACCCGCAGCGCCTGGCTCGCCATGTCCTGCGCCTGGTACACAATCTGTTCGCGTCCGGCATCGTCCAGTGGTTGAATGCCGTTGGCGGAAAGGACAAAATCGCACCCTTCCAGGATCACTTCTGGCGCGCCTTTGGCATATGCCGTTGCACCCTCCGCCGTCTGGTGTAGGGTGGTCATGCGCTTGGTTTCCGACGAGAATGGGATTTCGTGAATGCGGGGATGTTCTGCGTCGAGCGTATCCTTCCACAAACCGGCTTTGGCTGCGGCTACGATCAGTGCGCCTTCGGTTGGATCGCCCTTGATCGCCCAGCCCCCTGCATCTTTTTTCAGCAGACGCGCATCGGAGGCAAGCGCAGCCGCTTTGAGGGTGAGCAGCAACGGTTCAGGTGGCGCTACCGGGCGATCGTCGTGAAAGAATTCGCCTTCGGGTGCGTACCCCGCGCCGGAAATGGCAAAGGATTGACCGGCAGTGAATACGGTACGTACCGTCATTTCGTTCTTCGTCAGCGTACCCGTCTTATCGGTGCAGATCACCGACGTGCTGCCCAGCGTCTCGACCGCCGGCAGGCGCCGAATGAGCGCGTGGCGTTTCGCCATCTTCTGCACACCGATTGCTAGTGAAATGGTCACAACCGCCGGCAACGCTTCCGGCACGACTGCCACCGCCAGCGCGATGCCAAAAATGAGCATATCAATCACCGGCTGGCCGCGCAGAAGCCCAAGCGCCACGATCAACCCCACAACGACAAACGCTGCGCGCGCCAGCGCGTTGCCGACCCGATCCAGGTTTTCCTGAAGCGGCGTGCGCACCGTCTCGACAGACTGGAGCATGCGGGCGATCTTGCCAAACTCGGTGTGCATACCGGTGGCGACAACCAGCGCCCTGCCACGTCCATAGGTGACCGATGTGCCGGCGTACACCATGTTTCGCCGATCCCCCAGGGGAAGGTTGTCGTGCGTCAGTGGTTGCACATGTTTTTCGACCGGAACAGACTCGCCGGTCAACGCCGACTCTTCGACCTGGAGGTTGATCGCTTCGATCAGGCGCGCATCTGCTGGGATGCGGTCGCCGGTGTGCAGCAGAATAACGTCACCCGGAACCAGGTCGCGCGCAGGGAGGCGCACCTCTTCCCCATCCCGCACCACCGTCGCGGTCGGCGCCGTCATCTGACGCAAGGCTTCGATCGCGCGCTCGGCACGATACTCCTGCACAAAACCCAGGAGAACGGCAAACAGTACGATGATCGCAATAACGATCGATTCGAGACCATGCCCCAGGAAGAATGAAATAACCGTCGCTATGAGCAGAATGATGATCAGAACATTCTTGAACTGTTCGAGCAGGATCTGCCAGGGCGAAATGCGTCGCGCTTCCTGCAACTCGTTAGGACCGTACCGCTCAAGACGTCTTCTGGCTTCACCCGCGGTCAAACCGGCGGGTGTGCTGCGGAGCAGGTCAAAAGCATCTGTAGCGGAAACAGCATGCCAGAGATGGGTGAGCGTCAGGTCTCCATTCGATGGAGCAGACACCGGCTGATCGAGGTCCGGTTGTGCAACCGAAGGTTTCATACTCGCAACCTCCCCTTTCTGATGAAAAAGAAAAGACCACCGCTCTTCGGGCGATGGTCTTGCAACTTCATTCGGGCAACCGGGAAATGTCTTTCCGTGGTGACGATTACCCGACCCGGACAACCGGGCGCTACTCCCCATCTGTTACGTAGAGTATAGCAGAAGAGTCACTGCCGTCAAGTCACACTCCAGCCTGTTGAGGGTTACCGCTTCTTCACCACATACGTTGACCGTTCGCGCCATGCCGCTGTGCGACCCGTCGGCGCAGCGCTGCGATCAGAAAGTTAAGCGCCTCGATCCGCAACGCCAGACATATCCCGGCATACATCAGCGCTGCAACACCCCCGGCGACGGTCAGCGCAACCAGCTGTCCGGCGGACGCCAGAGCGCTGTTCAGCAGCCAGGCGCTCCCGAAGAGTGCCAGGCAGGCGACCAGGCACTTTCCGAGGGTCTCGCCAATGCGCAACCCGCCGAGATCGACCTGTCGCCGCGAGAGGAGATACAGGATCAGCGCATGACCGATCCACTGGGCAGCATTCGCCAGGATCAGCGCCGCCACCCCCAGCGGCGTCAAAAACAGCAGCGGCAGCGCGGTCGCCAGATAGATCACAATCGCTGCCCCCTGCACCAGATTTGGCGTCAGCGTGCGTTGCCGGGCGTAGAACGCAAACAGGATCATCTGATCGAGCGCGGCTGCCGGTAGTCCCGGCAGGTAGAGCAACAGCGCGCGCGCTGTGGCCCGTGTGTCCTCGCTGCCAAACGCGCCACGCTGATAGAGCAGCGCGACTGTCGGATCCGCTAGCGCTGCCAGACCGGCGGTGGCCGGCAGGATGAGCAGCAGCACTACCTTGATCCCCATCGCAAGCGTGCCGCGGAATGCCTCTTCGTCACCGGCGCTCGCCTGGCGCGAGAGGGTTGGCAGGACGGCGAACGACACGGCTGCCGCCACCAGACCGAGCGGGAACTGGATCAGCGCCGTGGCGTAGCGCATGGTCGGGATGGCGTCCGGTGTCAGGCGCGAGGCGAGGTGACGGTCGATGACGATCCCAACGACCGAAAAACCAATCCCCAGCGCGACAGGCGCATAGAGCACAAGAATACGACGCACGCCGGGATGGTTCAGATCGAACGTCAGGAACGGGATATGGATTGCATCGCGCAGACCCGGAAGTTGCACCACAACCTGGAACAGCGCGCCGATCAGCACTCCGACCACCAGGCTGAGCACACCGAGCCATGGTTGAAGCAGCAGCGCACCCAGAATAATTCCGAGGTTGAAAGCGCTGGTGGTGAACGCCGGCAGCAAAAATCGCTGCCGGGCGTAGAGCAACGCGGTGATCAACCCTGAGAGACCCATAAAGAAAACGGCTGGCAACAGCAGCCGGGTCATCACAATGGTCTGATCACGCAGGTCGGCTGCAAAACCGCCCGCCAGCAGCGTCACCACCAGCGGCGTCTGCCAGATGAGGACACCTACCACCAGCGCAATCGCTCCCAGCGCCAGGTTGATGACCGTCGCAGCGACGCGCCAGAAGGCAGCTTCATCTTCCTCAGCATAGGCACTGAACACCGGCACCAGGGCAGCGCTGATCGCGCCACTCACCAGCAGGTCATAAACAATGGAGGGAACGGTCAAGGCGACGGTGAAAGCGGCAACATCGGCGCTGCGCCCGAATGAGCCTGCAATGATCGCTTCGCGCATCATGCCGATGAGCCGGCTGGCAATGTTGCCGGCTGCAATCAGCAGCGCCGCAACCACAACGCGACGGACAACCGTACCCGAAGCGCCCGGCATGGCGCCCTTCCTATGGCGCCGGTGCGTTGCCGGCAATCATACGGTCCACAATTTTACGCACCGCTTCGGGATCGGCGGTGAAGGTATTGGGGTTGCCCAGCGTAATAATCATCTTCGAGTCGAGTGCATACCGCTGGATATTATCGAGGTCGAGCCGGGTTGCAACGCGCGCCAGCCGAATCATTTCGCTGCGTGGCACATCGGTGCGCACATAGTCGCGCAGCGCGCCAGTGTAATCATCGATCTTGTTGATCTGCGACAACAGTCCTTGTTCGCGCACCCGCACGACCAGTGCAAGCAGGATCTGTTGCTGACGCTGATTCCGCCCGAAATCACTGTCGGCGTAACGGGTGCGGGCGTAGATCAACGCGCGTTCCCCATCCATCCATTGCACCCCCGGATCGAAGTGCACCTGCATGGTGCGCACATCGCCGGGAAACGCATCGACCGGATAACGCGGGTCATCAATCGCTTTCGGAACATCGATGGAGATGCCGCCGACCAGATCGATCACCTTGCGAAAACCCTCGAAGTTGATCAACGCGAAGTGGTGAACCGGCACACCAACCAGATCCGAGACGGTTTGTTTGAGCAGTGCGGCGCCATACCCCTTGCCGAGGCGTGTTTCACCGATCGGATAGACCGAGTTGATCTTTCGCCGTCCGAACCCCGGCGTCTCGACTATCAGATCGCGTGGGAACGAGAGCATGCTGACGCGACCCGATCGTGGATTGATGTGGAGCAGGATGATCGCATCGGTGCGACTGATCTCTTCGCCGACACGCGCATCGGCGCCGAGCAGCAGAATGTTGACCGGGTCACCATTTTCCGGCACACTCGTTGGCGCGACGGTCGGCGTTGCGGCAACCGGAACATCGATGATGACAGGTGCGTTGCCCACCGGTTCGGGTGTCGGCGCAAGCACGACGGGGGTGACAATCATTGCGTCTACATTGTCGAGCGCCTGTTTCCACTCGAAGCCGAGACGGGCGATGGCGACGAGCGCAATAATCGTCACCACGCCGATCAATTCAGGAACGAAACGGCGACGCATAGCATGGTGTGGTGTCAAGCGTAAAGCTCCGCTGTGCTATCAGGCATCCACTCTGCTACTATACCACATATTTGCAGAAGCGGATCAAAAGAGGATTTTCGCCAGCCGCAGCACGCCCTGCTTCCAGGGGACGCGGTGTGATACGCCGGAAACGCCCTCGAACTCCTTCAGGTGCTCAATATACCAGCGGTAGTTACGAACGAGCGCTTCTTTATTCGAGTACTTCGGCGTGAAACCGAGAACCCGTTCGGCTTTTTCGATCGACACGAACGAGTCGGTGGCGGCGGTTTCGTAGACCCACTTGTAGAGCGGGGAGAGGCGCAGCGCCTCCAGAATGCGCAACACCCAGATCACCAGCGTGGCAGGGAAGGGAATGATCTTCTTCCCAAACCCGGCGGCATCGAGCACTGCCTGATAATCTTCGCGCATGCTGGTAAACTCTTTGGCGCCGATGTTGAACGTATCATTCACCCGCTCACGATCGAGTGTCGCGCACAGATAGATCGCCTCGCACAGGTCTTCGACATCGAGCAACTGATAGCGGTTGTTGCCGCTCCCGATCATCGGAAAGTTTTTGCCATCCTTCGCCCAGTCGTAGAGCAGCGCAAACACTCCCAGGCGCTCCGGACCGACGAACGATTTGGGGCGGATGATCGGCACGCACATCCCCTTTGCGCGGTACTCCAGGCAGATCTGCTCGGCTTTCACCTTCGCCTCGCCGTAGGGACCGACGCCGTGGAGCGGGTCGTCCTCGTAGAGGGGATGATGGTCGGGAATGCCGTAGACAGCCGTCGAAGAGATGTGGATCACCCGCTCGACGCTGTGCTCGAACGCCGATTGCAGCACATTGCGCGTACCATCGAGGTCGGTGGAGAATATGTCCTCCTTGCGGTACAACGGCAGAGCCGCTGCCGTATGAACGACGATATGCACACCCTCCATCGCCCGATCGACACTCGAGCGATCGCGGATGTCGCCTTTGATGGCTTTGATCCGATCCCGTTCGGGATAGTTGAAATCGGCGATATCGAGTGAAACCACGCGATGCCCGCGCGCCAGCAGGTAGCGCGTCAGATTAATGCCAAGAAAACCGGCGCCGCCGGTGATCAGGTAGGTAGAAGACGTTGTCATGGCTGGAGTCCTTGCTGCGCCAGGCGATCCTGGAGACGGGCGATGGTTTCACGCACAGCAGCCAGGCCATCGCGTTCACGTTGCACCACCGTCGCCGGCGCCTTTTCGATGAAACCAGGGGTCGCCAGTCGCGCCTCACGCCGCGCCGCCTCAGCCAGAGCTGCTTCCAGCTCCCTGAGCAGACGCGCACGCTCAGCCTCCAGATCGATCATGCCGGCAAGCGGCAGATATGCCTCGACGGAACCTATCACCAGGGTTGCGGCATTCGCGGGGCGTTGTTCGAGCGCCGCAACGATTGTCAACTGGTCGTCGGCGACACGCGCCAGGCGCACGATCACGGCGCGCTGCGCTTCGATCAGCGGCATCTGTGCGCCTGCCACGACGACGGCGGCAATCAACCGCGCCGGCTCGACTTTGTACTCGGTCCGAATATTGCGGATGCCGGTGATCAACGCCTGAACGAGATCCCAGTCACGCTCGATGCTTTCGTCGATCCAGGTTGCATCCGGTTGCGGATACGGCGCAACCATGATCGACGCCGGGGTTGCATCACTGCGATAATTGCGCACCAGATACTGCCAGGTTTCCTCGGTCACGAACGGCATGAAGGGATGCAGCAGGCGCAGGACGCCCTCCAGCGTCGTATAAAGCACAGCGCGCGTTGATTCCTGGAGCGCTGCCTGTTCTAACTGCACCTTGGCAACTTCGACATACCAGTCGGCAAACTCGCTCCAGAGGAACTCCTGGATGCTCCGCCCTGCTTCGCCAAAATTGTACGCATGCATCAGACGATCCACACCGGCGACCAGGCGATAGTAGCGCGACAGTATCCAACGGTCAGCCAGCGTCGCCGGCTGGGGATCGCCGGGAGGCGTGCCGGAATCCAGTTTCGACAACACGAACCGGACGATATTCCAGGTCTTGTTGGCGAAATTGCGCGCCGCCTCAATGCGCTCCGGGTTGAGGTTCAGGTCCTGACCGGGAGAACTGCTCGTCGCCAGCGCGAAGCGCAGCGCATCGGCGCCATACTGCTCGATCACATCGAGCGGGTTCACCACGTTGCCGTAGGTCTTCGACATCTTGCGACCATCGCGGTCGCGCACCAGACCGTGGAGATACACGGTGTGGAAGGGGGTTTTACCCGTCAGGTAGCACCCCATCATCATCATGCGCGCCACCCAGAAGAACAGGATGTCATACCCGGTCTCCATGACGCTCGTCGGGTAGAAGCGGAGCATATCGGGCGTATCATCGGGCCAGCCTAGGGTCGAAAAGGGCCAGAGGGCGCTGGAAAACCAGGTATCGAGCACATCCGGGTCCTGCACGATCCCTTCACCCTGCGGGTCGGGGTCATCGGGACCGGGGACGATCATCTGGCCATCGGGCGTATACCAGACCGGAATACGGTGCCCCCACCAGAGTTGCCGGCTGATGCACCAGTCCTGGATGTTTTCCAGCCAGTGGAAGAAGACCTTCTCGAAGCGTTCCGGCACGATGCGGGTATGTCCTTCGCGCACCGCCGCCAGCGCCAGGTCCGCCAGCGGTTTGGCGCGCACGAACCACTGTTCACTGAGGAGCGGCTCGACAACTTCACCGCCGCGTTGACTGATACCCACCGACATGCGGTGCGGACGCACCTCGACCAGCAACCCTTCGCGAGCCAGGTCGTCGATCAGGCGACGCCGCGCCTCGAAGCGCTCGAGACCAGCGTAAGGACCGGCTTCGGCGTTGAGGGTCGCATCGGGGTTCATGATGTTGATCATCGGCAGGTTATGCCGCTGACCCACCAGGTAGTCATTCGGGTCGTGTGCCGGCGTGATCTTCACTGCACCGGTACCGAACTGCGGATCGGCGTACTCATCAGCGATGATCGGTATCAGGCGCCCGATTGCCGGAAGCGCCACCGTTCGCCCGATCAGGTGGCGATAGCGCGGATCATCGGGGTTCACCGCCACGGCGGTATCGCCCATGATCGTTTCAGGGCGGGTAGTGGCAACGGTAATGAACTCCTTTGCGCCCGACGCCCAGCGACCGCTGCCCCACACACCGGGATGCCATCCATCATCGGCGAGCGGATAGCGAACGTGATACATCTGCACGTCGCGTTCCTCGTACTCGACCTCCAGATCGCTCACTGCGGTTTGCAAGTTTGGCGACCAGTTGACCATCCGGTAGCCCCGGTAGATCAGGCCATCGTCATACAGCCGTTTGAACGCAGCGCGCACCGCACGCGAAAGCATCGGGTCGAGCGTGAACCGTTCACGTGTCCAGTCACACGAAGCGCCGAGGCGCCGCAACTGACTGGTAATCTCGCCGCCATACTTCTCTTTCCACTCCCAGGTACGGCACAGAAACGCCTCACGACCGATCTGCTGGCGCGTGACGCCCTCGCTCTGCAACAAACGCTCGACCTGCAACTGCGTAGCGATGCCGGCGTGGTCGGTTCCGGGCAACCAGAGGGTTGGATCGCCAAGCATCCGATGCCAGCGCGTCAGCGCATCCTCGATGGTCACGAACATGGCGTGCCCCATGTGCAACTCACCGGTCACGTTGGGCGGCGGCATCGCAATCACGAACGGCGGGCGGTTGAAGGTATCGGGGGGCGTGAAGAAGCCGCTCTGCTCCCACCATTCGTAGAGGCGTTGCTCCACGCGCTGGGATTCATAGGCTTTCGCCATTTCAGCCGGTCGCTGCGTATCGGGCGTTTTCATGGCACTTCGCTTACCGCATCATCATTCGCAAAAAAGCGCGCAGCGCGCACCACAGCGGCGCGCTACTGCGACGATGCATATATTATAGCGGATTCTGAGTTCAGCACAAGGCAGGCAGCCATCACGCGCCCCTCGCTGCACCCTTGCCTGCCGATACGTTCGCAGCGCCTGCCGCGTTCACCGGCGTCGCCATGCCTGTGGCGCTCCTGCTCCCGCCAGGTGGAGCGACGACATCATGCGATGGATCATGCACAGGCGCCCCCGGCGGGAGGACCTCTCAAGTGTAGAGTTTTTGTGCTGTCGCATTCTGATGCGACAGCGATGCGGATGACGGTGCCTGGACAGTGGCAAGACTTTTCGGCCAGGGTTCTGGGACCAACCGCATGACCCGGAGCGCGTTGCCATGGAGCAAGGCACTCACCAGCACCAACCGCCCGTGGCGGAAACCCCTGAGGGTGCGCGGCGCCTGGCAGCCACTGGCACGCCGGCGGGCGATATGGGTTGCGGGCAATGCCGCCACGTTTGGCGCGGGTGGCGCCACCTCGGCGCCGCGCCCAACGCTCACCACCAACAACGTCGCCAGCGCCACGGCCAACCAGCGCCGTTCAGCACGCTGCGGATCGGTCATTTTGGTCTGTTCCCCATGCCAACCACCGCGTTTGGCGTCCCTGTCGCCGACCTCGATCTAGGCGCGCATGCCATACCAGATCGTGTCGGCTACGGCGGATGGCAGATCGGTCAGAATCAACCAGGGTTCGGTATAGGGGGCATTCCACTGCGCCAGCTGAGAACGTCCATCTCCGCCGAGGGGGAAGAACGGCAGCGCACTGCCGCTACCCGGCCACCCGTTCAACCAGCCAGGTAACAGTACTGGGAAACAGAATGACCAGGATCAGCACGACGAGTTGCAACACCATGAACGGGATCGCCCCTTTGTGAATATCGGCAGTTTCCACTTCCCTGGGCGCCACGCTCTGGAGGTAGAAGAGCGAGAAGCCGACCGGCGGCGAGATGAACGCCGTCTGGAGATTGACCGCCATCATGATGCCGAACCAGATCATATCGACACCCAGCGCATTTGCTGCGGGAACGAAGAGCGGCATCACGATGAAGCAGATCTCGACGAATTCGAGGAAAATGCCCAGCAGGAAGACAACGATGTTACTGACGACAATGAACGCCAGCAACCCGCCCGGAAGACCGGTCAGTATCTCGGTGACAAACCTGGTGCCACCCAATCCGTCGAACACGAGCGAGAAGAATGTGGAGCAGAACAGGATCATGATCACCAGCGTACTGGTGCGCGCGGTACTGAGCGCCGAGTCCGCCAGCAACTTCCAGCTCAGGCGCCCATTTGCCCAAGCGAGGATGATAGCGCCGACCGCGCCCACCGACCCGGCTTCGGTCGGCGTCGCCAGACCGAAGAAGATACTGCCGAGCACGGCAAAGATCAGTGCAATTGGCGGAACCAGCGCCTTCATCGATCTGACGAACAGCGCCCAGCCGCGGATCTGACGCATCTCCATCGGCAGCGGCGGCGCAAGCTCTGGTTTGAGATAGGAGATGATCAGACAGTAGAGCGCATACGAACCAGCCAGCATCAACCCCGGAATCAGCGCGCCGGCGAAGAGGTCGCCAACCGAAACGCCGATCTGATCGCTGAGAACGACCAGCACCAGACTTGGCGGGATCATCTGCGCCAGCGTTCCCGACGACGTGATTGCACCAGTTGCCAGCCCCTTATCGTACCCCAGGCGCACCATGATCGGCAGGGAGATCAACCCCATCGCAATGATCGTCGCAGCCACAACGCCGGTGGTGGCTGCCAGGAGCGTTCCCACGACAACGACGGCGAGGGCGATGCCGCCACGCAGCGGACCGAGCAGAATACCGACGGTTTCGAGTAACTCTTCAGCCAGCCCCGATTTCTCGAGCACCGAACCGAGATAGATGAAGAAAGGAATTGCCAGCAGTGTAAAGTCGGACATCGTTCCAAACCAGCGGTTCGGCAACAAGCGGAGCAGGTCGAGTTTGAACGCATCGAGCGACAATCCGATCAACCCGAAGACAATCGCTGTTCCCGCAAATGAGAAGGCCACCGGGTACCCGCTGATCAGGAGGAAGAAGAACCCGACGAACATGGCGATAGCCAGCCACTCGTACCCCATCGTACTCTCCTATTCGACTACAGGTGCACGGTATTCTTCGATCCGCGCCGCCTGTTCGGCGCGAACAGTGTTCGTCACAATGGCAACGTACTTTATCGCCTGGGAGACTGCCTGCAAAAGAAGCAGCACGAAAGCGACAATGATCATCGATTTGATCGGCGCCCGTGGGAGACCATCAGGATCGGGCGACATTTCCCACGGACCCCACCTGCCATTGGGCAGGCGCCCCCAGGAAAACATGACCGGATTGAAGGTCACAATAATTGCAATGATGCAGAAAGGGATAAGGAAGAGCAGCGTTCCAGCCAGATCGATCAGGGCACGACGATGTGCGGGCCAGTTTGCGTACCAGAAATCGACCCGTACATTCAGGTTGTGCTTCAAAATATAGGCAAAACCCAGAAAGAACATGATCGAGAACAAATACCATTGCAACTCGATGATGGCGTTCGAGGTGAGGCGAACGCCGATGAATCGCCCGACGTAGCGCGCAACAACGTTGATGAAACCGATTGCCACCATCGCCATGACGATGTACGCCGTCTTGCTGCCGATCCATTCGTTGAGCGCATCGATAGTGTCGCTCAGACGCAAGAGGAACTGCATAGAACGCTCCTGATGCTTTTGTGCACTGATATTGAGAATGCGACGTTGCTATTCTATGAAAAACGTGTGCCTCGATGTACAGGGGGTGTCCCCTGTGCACAGACATGGGCTGTGCACGTTCAGCACACGTGTGACCTGACAAAACACATCAGACGGACATCACGGGAAGACAGAGAGAATACCTATCAACTTCTTATTATACCATAACTTGCTCACACAATTGCCAGGACGATGGTTAGTGTGACGATGCTGAGCAGGGTGGAAAACAGGACGGTAGTGATGACAAACTCCGGCAGCAGATCGTTTTCGACCGCAATGATCGACGCGAGCACGGCTGCCGGCATGGCCGCCTGCAACACGCCAACCGCGCGTTCGATGCCGTCGAGACCGAACAGCGGCGCCAGCGCAATTGCCAGCGCTGGACCCGCTGCCAGGCGCACTGTCGCCGCCAGGACGGTATCGAAGGTGAGGCGCGGCATACCCGCGCCCGAAAGTTGAACGCCAAGCGCCACCAGCATGGTTGGAATCATTGCCGCAGACAGCAGACTGATCGACCGCCCGATCAGGGGTGGGAGTTCGATCTGCAAACTGTTGACCAGCAATGCGGGTGGTACTGCGATCAGAGCCGGCGTTTTGATAACGGCAAGGGCTGCGCGCCAGGCGCTGCCGCGGTGCCAGTTGGCTGCTGCCACCCCGACAACGAAGGCGATACTGGAGATTGCCAGAAAGTAGACGGTGCCGACGACCAGCGCCTGGTCGCTGCCTGGAAAGCGGAACTGAATGATGGGAATACCGAAGTTGCCGACGTTGCCAAAAATGGCGATCAGCATATACGCGGCCACCATTTTCGGCGGACGTTGCAGCGTGGTGGCGACCAGATAGCCTGTAGCGGCGCAACCGAGGTGGACAACGACGGTATATGCCACCATTTGCCCGGCAAGGGCTGCACCAATGCGGGCGCTGCTCATGACATCGAAGGTGAATGCGGGAATGAGAATAAAGTACGAGAAGCGGGTCAGCGTCCGCGATTCGAGGTCGAGGCGCGGACCGGCGACGTAGCCGAATGATACCAGCAGGAACACCGGCGCAAGCACGTTGAGGAAGATCGATAGCAGAGCAGGCACATTGCACTCCACACAACAGACCGGGCGCATACCGTGCAGCACCATTCCGCAGAGCCGGAACTCGCAAAATGGTGCTCAAACAGGCGCTCCGTGGCGAGAAGCAAGGGTTTTAGACGTTCCTGATCCCGACAGACATCACCCGCCGCCGGCGCGTTGTTGCAGATAACCGAGCAACGCTGCGATTGCAGCACGCTGCTGCTCGGTCGTTTCCTGGCGCTGTGACGCGAGTGTCAACAGTTCCTGCGCCTGGTGTGCGGCCTGATCGTAGCGCAGCAGATCGCTGAGCACGACGGTGTAGTTCTGGCGCGCTTCCAGGTTGTCCGGTTGCAACCGGACGGCTTCGGCGAACGCGCTTGCAGCGGTCTCGAGGTCACCGGTGCGCACCGACAGCACTCCGATGATCGACGACAGTTGCGGATCATCGGGGCGAGACGATTGCGCCGCCAGGTACCCGTCGCGCAGGCGCTTCATCTGCTCAGGATCACCGGACAACGCCACGGCAATGGCGCTGATCTGCGCATCGAGCGCGCGCGGGTCACGCTCCAGCGCCATCAGGTAGTAATCAACGGCTTTGGCGAATGTTCCCTGTATGCGCAGGACATCGCCCATACGCAGGAGCGTATCGTTGTAGAGCGGGTCGAGCCAGCGCGACTTTTCGAGCAGCGCCAGGGCCTGCTCGTAGTCGCCGGATCGGGCGACAGCGCTGGCGTACTCGTTCAGAATTGCGACATCCTGTGGTGCAATTGCGTGCGCCCGTTGATACCACTCAATCGCCTGCATCAGTGCTTCGCGATCCTGACTGCCGCTCAGGTTCTGGTACCAGAAATTGTACATGCGCGCCAGGTTGGCGGCGTGATCCTTGTTGAGCGGTGCAAGTTGCTGCGCGCGCAGCAGAACGGCGCGGGCGTAACTCAGCAGTTCCAGCGGTGTGCGTTGCAGCACGAACGACTGAAGCGCAGCCGTGTCATTGAGTTTCAGCAGGGTTGCAACGCTGGCATCTGGATCGATCTGACCGAGAGGCGCACCATTCCGGCGCGCTTCATCGGTGCGCAGTGAGACCATCGTCATCAGCGACCGCCCCAGAGTCAGGTAGTAGAAGTCCTGATCCGGCTCCATACGGATCGCGTCGAGCAGATAACCGGCGCCGATGATCTGCTGTTCCAGCCTGCCGCCTGGATTGTCAATATACCCCTGCGCCTGTTGCAGTCGCATATCTGCCAGCACACTGTCCACATTGAACGCCCAAACACCCAGCAGGGCAATGAGCAGAATCACGGCGTACACCGCCAGCGCCGCTGCACGCCCTTCCTGGCGGGTGCGCGACGCTGGCGGACGCCCGGGTGACGATCCGCGCCTGACCGCCTGGGCGCGCCGTCCAACGCGTTGACGTGCGGATGCCGCCGCCTTCTCCGGTTCTCTGTCTTTTCTGCCTGAACGTAGGGCAGTATCAGGAGTTGCCGCCCCAGGCGACGCTGACGTCTTTTCCGGGGCGACAGGGATAGGCGACGTACCTGGCAGGCGATACATGCCGGCGACTCCGCCAGCAGAGACGACGATCGCAAACGACACCCACTGGAGCATCAACGTCGATACAATGGGGATGCCGGTCAATCCCTCGACGGCGTGCGCCGTCACAGCGGCCACTGCAGCAACGATCAGCGCCTGCAAACTCCAGTCGTTCAGGCGCGTCATCAGACGCCAGGCCAGTGCGAAGAAACTGAACAGGAGAAACAGGTAACTGATCAGACCGAGCAACCCTTTATTGATGATCTCATCGAGATACGCCTGGTGGGAACGGTCTGGCGACGCTGATCGCGCTTCGAGGCTGGTGAGAGAGGGTGGGTAGAACGGGTTGTACGCCACAAACATGGTTTCGGGACCCCAGCCGACGATCATGCGCAATGGATCGGAGCGAATGAGACCGGCGGCGCCGCCGGCTTTCTCGTCGCCAAACCAGATCAACCAGCGTACCCGTCCTGTGCCGCTCTCCACTTCGAGCAAACGTCCCATGCGCCCGATGTACGGAACGTCGCGCAACTGCTGAAAGACTGGCGCATCGGAAAGGTTGAAGGCTGCCAGGAAACCGCCCAATGCAATGGCCAGCGCCACCTCGCCGATCAGCAACCCGCGCCAGAGCCGTACACGTTCCGGGTTATCCCGACGTGCCCGACGCCACGCGAGTACAATCAGCAGGGTAAAGAAGACAAACAGGGCAGCAAAGCCGCCGATCCATGGTCCGCGACTCTGGGTAAAGAAGATGGCAATTAGGAGCAGGGCTGCAATCTTGAACGCACCAACCGCTTCAAGCGCGTAACCGAGGCGCGATGGCGCATCAGAACGTCGCGGAAGCAGAATCAGCAGCGCATAGCCGGTAGCCATGAGGAGAGTTGCGATCCCCAACCAGAGCGGCCACTCAACACCCGGACGCCCTTCCAGTGGAACGACCCGCTGGTTCGGTCCCTGCCCCAGCGTATACGAGATACCAAGGACAATGACATATCCGAGCAGCAGAATGCCCGGTATCAACGCACTGAATGTCAGACGCTCTGCGCGGTGCGGCGCCACTGCGATCAGCAGAAACAACCCGCCTGCTACCACCAGCGCGCCGGGGTAGACCCACCAGTAGCGCAGATCGGCTGCGCGCACCACTGCGCCGAACATCATCGCCGCAAAGACCAGCGCCAGCGCCGCCAGCGCCAGGAGCGCATACGCCGCTCCCCAGCCGAGATCGACTGCCGGTTGCGAAGGAGAGACCTGGCTACCGCGCGCCTGCTGCGTAGCGATAATCCCGCGATAGAGGGCGTAGGGCAGCACCATAATCATGTATGCTGCCACAAAGATCGAATTTCCCATCGTGGACGCGACACGCGACACCACGTCGCCGCGCCAGGGGAGTGGATCGAGCTGAACATGCTGCACGAGACCGTAGCAGGCGGCGATCAGACTGGCAAGGATCATGACCGTGACCAGCCGATCGAGTTGCTCACGGCGACGGAGATAGAGCGCGATCAGGACGCCGAGAGCGATGTAGGATAAATTCGTAAATGTACCCTGCAAGCGCTGGTAGGCCCCCCAGAAACTGACCGCCGGCGCAACCGATACCACCGTCGCCAGCACGAAGACGGCAGCATAGACCAGGGTTGGAACAGCAAGCGGCACGGCAGCAACACGCCGCCACCAGGAAGTGCCGTTTGCGTCTCCATTGCCCGGCTGGCGTGGACCGGCGATCTTTTCGAGTGCGTAGATCAGCGCAGCCGCCAGCATGATCATCACAATCGAGCGCAGCGTTGTCGCTTTATCCGGCTCAAAGTGACGGGCTGACAGCAGATTGAAGTATGACGGTATCAGCAGCAGCGCGAGCAACCAGCCACCCTCGATCACACGCTCGCACCAGATTGAGACAGTAGAAGGACGTGGCACCCAAAAACCTCCTGCTGGCAGATCCTCAAGCCGGGTTGATCATTTCTTGATCTCGGCGTGAAGTACGTTGGGCGACAGATTGCGATCAGTTCGCTGTTTGTACGCCCGCGCCCGTTCGAGCATATCCAGCGCGCTCCGCAGACTGTGTTCGCTTACCGGCGTGCCATCGAGCATTGCAGCAATCTCGTGCGCCCGTTGGGTATTGTCGAGATGCGTCACCGCCGTGTGCGTGCGACCATCACTGAAGCGTTTGGCAATTGCGTAGTGGACATCGGCGAATGCAGCCACCTGCGGCAGGTGCGTGATGCAGATGACCTGATGTCGGTCGCTGATGCTCCAGAGTTTTTCACCCACCACCTGACCGGCGCGACCGCCGACACCGACATCGATCTCATCGAACACCAGGGTTGGAATGTCATCGACACGCGAAAGGATCGATTTCAGCGCCAGCAGCAGACGCGCACTCTCGCCGCCGGATGCAATCCGTGCCAGGGGTTTGAGCGGTTCGCCGGGGTTGGGCGAGAGCAGAAATTCAACTGTATCGATACCGGTGCGATCGAACGACCAGCGACGCTCGATGCCATTCTCTGCAACCGGAACCCCTTCCGGGTCTTCGATGCGCTCCAGACTGACTGCAAAGCGCACATGCGGGAGCGCAAGATCGCGTGCCGCCTGTTCGACCGCCGCTGCCAGACGATCACCCGCTTCACGCCGCCGTCGTGACAACTCGCCGGCAAGACGACTGATTTCATCGAGCAGGTATCGCTCTTTCGCTTCAAGGTCAGCCAAATGCTCTGCACTCCGGGTCAGGCGTTCAATCTCCGCCTCGGCAGACGCTGCGCGCTCCAGGAGATGCTCGATACTGCCGCGATACTTCCGTTGCATATCGCGGATCAGCGTCAAACGATCCTCGATGGCGTCGAGGCGCGCCGGATCGAACTCCATGGAATCGCGATAGGAGCGGATGCGGGTTGCCAGGTCCTCGACACTATAGAGCAGTTCAGCCGCCTGTTCGGCTGCCTGGCTCAGCGTCGGATCGAGGCGGGCGAGTTCAGTCAGCGCATCGCTGATCGCGCCGAGGAGTTCGACAGCGGATCGAGCAGGGCGTCGTCCCGTTTCATCGCCGGTATACAGCAGCGCATAGGTCGTTGTCACCAGTTCTGTAATGCGCGCACCATTCTGAAGCAACGCGCGTTCGCGCAGCAACTCTTCCTCTTCGCCGGGGCGCAGGCGCGCTGCGCGAACGTCCTCGAGCAGAAACGTCAACTCCTGGATGCGCTCAGCCCGGCGCTGCGCAGCGCGCCGCAACCCATCGAGTTCATCGCGCACCTGGCGCAGCGCCGCAACCAGCGCTGCAACCTGTTCACGCAAGGGGATAAGACCGCCGAAGCGGTCGAGCATCTCGCCATGGGTACGGCTGTTGAAGAGTGACAGACCCTCGTGTTGACCATGGATATCAACCAGGCGGCTGCCAATATCGCGCAACACCGCACTGCTCACTGCGCGACCGTTCACACGCGCAACGCTGCGCCCGCTCTCGCGGATGATCTCACGCGACAGAATCACCTGATCGTCGTCATCGCGCAGACCATACTCATCGAGAAGGGTAAGGAGGTCGGGGCGGTCGACGATGCTGAAAATCCCCTCGACCCGTGCACGTTCACTTCCGGCACGCACGAACGAAGGAGCGGTTCGCTCGCCGCGCAGCGTGCCCAGCGCATCGATGATGATCGACTTACCGGCGCCGGTTTCGCCGGTAAGGACATTGAACCCGCCGCCGAAGCGCAGATTGAGGCGTTCGATAATCGCGAAATCGCTGATGTTGAGTTCAAGCAACATGCACGTGACGGCGTATGCACCACACATGACCGCACAGGTAGCAAAATTGTACCACAGCAGATTGCGGCATGGCTGCAATCACGCGCTTACTTCCCGCGTTCCACCGCCTGAATCGGGCGTTTGGCAACCGGACTGGCGCGACTCTGCATCCACACATACACGAAGCGCTGGACAGCTGTGATGTTGCTCAGGATCGCAAGACACCACAGCATGAGCGTCACCCAACCGGTCAGCAATCCAAGCACGATTAGCGCGATCCGTTCAGGACGCTCAAGCAACCCCACTTTGCAATCGAAGCCGCATCCCTCGGCGCGCGCGCGGATATAACTGGTCAGCAGCGCACCTGCTGCCGCCACGAAGATCAGCAGGGTCTCAACCGCATGAACAGCCGAACGTTCGAAGTAGATCAGAAGTCCGAGGAAAATAAGCATGTCCGCATACCGATCAAGGGTGGAGTCGAGGAATGAACCGAAGCGACTGGTCTGATTCTTTGCCCGCGCCAGTGCGCCATCGAGTACATCAAAGAGACTGGCGAATGCGACGATCCATCCACCGATGAAAAACTGCCCCGATGCCAGCCACCAGACGCTGGCCATGGTCAACAGCAGGTTTAAGAGCGTCAACGTGGAGGCATGCAGACCGGTACGTCCAAGTGTTCGCGCCATCAGATCGCCTGTCCACTGACGAATGCGCGCGTTGTACCGCTTCGTGAACATCGACTCAACCTCATATGCATCAGCAAGGGGATCGTCAACCATCGCCAAAGTTCGCAAAAGTGTATCACCTGTCAGCGGACAGGCGATCAAAAAACTCCTGCAACTTTTCCTCGGTATGGAACACGATGGTGATCCGCAGTTCCCGTTCGCTGCGAAACAGGTTCACCGGCGTTCCCAGCAGACGTTCGAGTTCACGGCGGATCGCCTGGTCGTCGGGGGACGGATCGGGACGTGCGGCGCGTTGATGTCTGCCGGGCTTCCCAGTGTCCAGACGCGGGCGAACAGCTGATAGCGCGCGATGAACATCGCCGGTCGTCCGAGCGTATTCGGTCAGGCGTTCCACCTCACGGACGTTCAGGTCGTGGTCGATGATCGCCGCCACGGTCGCTTCCTGCGCCGCCTGATCGACGAGCCTGAGCAGTGCGCGTCCGTGGCCTGCGCTGATACGTCCTGCCAGCAGCGCCTGTTGCGCCACAGGCGCCAGACCTAGCAGGCGGCGTGTATTGGCGATCGCCTCGCGACTTCGACCGACCCGTTGCGCGATGGCTTCATCGCTCAAACCGAACTCGTCTTTTAGCGTCTGATAGGCGTGCGCTTCTTCGAGCGCATTCAGGTCGGCGCGCTGAATGTTCTCGATCAGCGCAATTTCGAGCGCCTGCTGAGGGGTGCTTTCACGGACAATGACCGGCACGCGATCAAGACCGGCACGCCGGGCGGCGCGCAAACGTCGCTCGCCAGCGATCAGTTCATACCGACCATCATCGCGTTCTGTGACGATCAATGGCTGGATGATCCCATGTTCGCAGATCGACGTCGCCAGTTCATCGAGCGCAGTCTCATCGAAATCCGAGCGTGGCTGGTACGGATTGGCATCGATACTGTCGATCGACGCCTCACGCACAACCGTGCGCTCCGTGTCGCCGGGGATCAATGCTGCCAGACCGCTGCCAAGCCCGCGAGAACGTTTCATCGCGCAACCGCCTGTCGATCAATACGGCGCACTACCTCATCGGCGAACGCGGCATACGCCTGCGCTCCCCGATTGGAAGGATCATATTCCGCAATCGTGCGCCCGTAGCTGGGCGCTTCACTGATGCGCACACTGCGCGGGATGAGCGTATTGAAGATGCGCTGCGGGAAGTAGCGTCGCACTTCATCGACCACTTGCTGCGCTAGATTGGTGCGGCCATCGAACATGGTCATGACCACACCCACGATTGTCAGGCGCGGGTTGAGATGGTCACGCACCCGATCGATCGTTCCCTTCAACTGCGCCAGTCCTTCGAGCGCCAGATACTCGCACTGAAGCGGAACAATCACGCCGCGCGCAGCACAGAGCGCATTGAGCGTCAGGAGTCCGAGCGATGGCGGGCAGTCGAGAACAATCCAGTCATACCCGACTACCTGACCGAGCGCATCGGCAAGTTGCCACTCGCGCCGTTCGGCGGAGACCAGTTCGACCATCGCGCCGGCAAGATGTTCATTCGCCGGGACAATGTCCAGCCCATCACGACCGGTCGAGCGGATCGATCGGTCGAGACCGGCAATGCCGACCATGACCTCATATGTCGAGAAGCGCAGATCACGTTTGGCGATTCCCAGACTGGTTGTGGCGTTTCCCTGCGGATCGCAATCGACCAGGAGCACCTGTTGACCGCGACTCGCAAGCTCGCCTGCAAGGTTGACCGCCGTTGTGGTTTTCCCGACGCCCCCCTTCTGGTTGGCCAGGGCAAGCACATACGGTTCGGAAGAGCCAATCGTTGCCATTGCCATACTGTTTCACGTGAAACGCTATACGCCCCGCCGACGCTACTCCATTGTAGCATGAGGCGACACTTTGCGCGAACCACATTGCGCGAACCGCATTGCCCATTGTACAAACAAACTGCTCAAATGTGAATTATCCAATCACGAACCGGTACACACTACCCATGACCATCCTCGACGATCCTCGAAAACTCTTTTGCATCCACCTTGACGTACCAACTCACACCGTGTTAGTATGGAGGCTAACGCTACTATCAGACATCTTCACGCTTGCTGTGCGCAAACGTGCAAGCGATCCTCAGAAAGGTCGACCGATGATCCGTGTAACTGTTGACAGCATCCGCGTGAGTCTGCTGACACAGCACCGTGTCGTCGTCCTGCGCGAAGCCGAGAGTCGGCGCTATCTGCCGATCTGGATCGGCGCCTTCGAGGCGGATGCAATTGCACTCGCCATGCAGGGGCACGAACCGCAGCGCCCGATGACGCACGATCTGCTCAAATCGGTCTTCAGTGAACTGGGCGCGACGATCAGCCACATCGTCATCAATGACATCCAGGACAGTACCTTCTTCGCGCGGATCGTCGTCGAGCAGGGTAGCCACACGATTGAGATCGACTCCCGTCCCAGTGATGCGATCGCGCTCGCAGTACGCGCTGATGCACCGATCTATGTCGAAACGCACGTCTTCGAGGCTGCCGGTGTGCTCTTCGATGAGGAGGAAACCACTGCAGCCGATGAGCAACCGATGAGTGCAGCGCGATCTTCTGCAAGCATGGCTGAAACCGACGAACCAGACGCCGACACCTCCGCCGACGAGGGTCTGTCGCTCTTCCGCGATTTTATCAACACCCTGGACATTGATGACGATGAAAAGAACAAGGGGAAGAAGCAGTAGCTAGATGGCAATGAGTACCAGCGTCATCGCCGGATACGTCCTCCTGGTCCCAGGAGGACGTATCTGTTCAACAGTTCGACTCTTTTGTGGAAAACAGGGGTGATTTTGTGGATAACGCCATGATTATGTGGATAAGTCGGTGGACCGGGTGTGTCCGGCAGGGGGAGCCATAGGGAGAGATTCGTCGATTCACGTACCCTCTCTGAAAATAGGGGAAACAGTTCCACCTTTCGTCCCAGGGAGTGTAGCGCATCCTGAAGCGTTCTCCGTATCTTCTTCCACTAATCCACACCCGCTACTATCACGACGGTCTCTCTCCAACAAAAATGTGCTCCTGGAAAGGAAACTTCTATGGGACGAGACCTGGTTTCGCGGACAGCACTGGTGTGGGCAACCCTGCTTCTTCACAGCTGCATTGACAATGCTCTGAGTCTATCGTATACATATAGAAACAATAATGATCTTGCTCCTGAAACATCCACCCGCGCGCCGATCTCGCTTACGGTGAGGTAACCGATATGGCCGCTACGATCCTCGTTGTTGAGGATGAGGAGCCGATTCTGAACCTGGTCGTCGCCTATCTCAAGGCTGACGGCTTTGTCGTTCATACTGCGCGTGACGGTGAATCGGCGCTGCAACAGGCGCAGACGGTGCGTCCCGATCTGGTTGTGCTCGATCTGCTGCTGCCCGGAATCGACGGTCTTGAAATTTGTCGCCGCCTGCAGTACGAAGGCGGTCCGTATGTCCTCATGCTGACTGCGCGTGCAGAGGAGGTCGATAAGGTCGTTGGTTTGTCGGTGGGCGCCGATGACTATCTGACCAAACCGTTCAGCCCACGTGAACTGGTCGCGCGCGTCAAGGCGATCCTGCGCCGCCGACGTCATACGGGTGTGGCGCTGGCGGAGAACACCCTCCTGACCTTCCGCGATCTTCAGATCGATGTTGCGCGGCGTGAAGTGCAGCGGCGCGGCGTGCTGGTGACGCTGACGGCGCGTGAGTTCGATCTGCTCTACACGCTGGCCGCTATGCCAGGGCGTGTATTCACGCGCGAGCAACTTCTGGAACGGGTTTGGGGACACGATTTCGATGGCGTTGATCGCGTCGTTGATGTGCATATCAGTCTGTTGCGCCGGAAACTCGAGGACGATCCCGCTGAACCGACGCTGATCCAGACGGTGCGGGGGGTTGGATATAAGTTTACCGGTTGATCGTACTGTTCGACAGTCGGTACGGCATTGCTGCACGTTGTGCGTGGATCGCGTATGTCCTGGTTTCATCAACTTCGCTGGAAATTGTTCGTGTCCCATGCAATCATCATTGTGATTGCGGTTGTCGTGCTGCTTGGCGCGGCGCAGATTCTGGTGCGCAGCAGTATGATGGAAGGTGCAACACTCGCGTTATTGTCCGAAGGGGATGATCTGCTGATTGCGTCAACCGAGTCGGCTGTTCAGCGCCGGTTTCAGTCTATTCTCGAACAGGCGCTGTTACTCGCAAGTTTCGGCGCGCTTGCTGCAGCGGTCGTCGTCAGTCTGTTCGTTTCCCGACGGATCGTTGAGCCGTTGCAGGACCTGACCGCCGTGAGTCGCCGGCTGGCGCAGGGGTACTACCGCGAGCGAACGTTCATTCATTCCGATGACGAACTGGCTGAGTTGAGCCAGAGTATTAATCATCTGGCGGAGGCGCTTGATCGCACGGAACAGCGCCGCCTGGCGCTGATTGCGGATGTGGCGCACGAGTTGCGCACGCCGCTGACAACCATCGAAGGGTATATGGAAGGATTGCTGGACGGCGTTATTGCGCCGGATGAGCAGACGTTTACGCTGATCCGGCATGAAGCGGCGCGGCTGCGTCGTCTGACCGAGGAACTTGGACTGTTGTCACGCGCTGAAGCCGGCGAATTGCGCATCCAGCCGCGCCTGTTCGATCTCTGCACCTTATTGCAGGAGTTGATCGCGCGTTTTCAACCACAGTTCGACGCCTGCGAAGTAGAGTTGCGTCTGCAACTGCCGGTCCAGTCTCTTACCATCTATGCCGATCCTGATCGCCTCATGCAGGTGATGGTGAACCTTCTATCAAATGCGCTGCGCTACACCCCTGCCGACGGTCTGGTGGAGGTGTCGCTGACGCTGCTCGGCGAGTATGCGCGCATTTCGGTGCGTGATACCGGCATCGGTATCGAAGCCGAACACTTACCGCTCATTTTTGAGCGCTTCTACCGCGTAGACAAATCACGCGCACGGAACAGCGGCGGCACCGGAATCGGACTGACCATCGCCCGTCACCTAGTGTACGCCAGCGGTGGTGAGATCTGGGCAGAGAGCGAGGGTGCCGGCAAGGGATCGACATTTCATGTCACCCTGCCGACTGCCATCGTCTACCATCCGGTTCAGATTGCTGTTGCCGATGGCTGAACCGGGTGCAGGGTCATTTGTGGTATTGGAGAAGCCGAACATACAGGTGTTCACCTGTTCGAACCTGGTAGGGCAGGAGGCGCACGCTGAACTGGACCGGTCTGCTGGTTGGAGTCATGTTCTGGCTCGCGATGGTCTCTATCGCGCTGCTGCTCCTGACGTTGCTGTTTCCACAACTCGAACGCCGCGACGAGGATCGCCCCCGCACACCGTCGCCGCCGTACATGCCGCGCCGTCAATCTGAGCAGCCTTCCGTGCCAGCGGTGACGATCATCGAAACCCCGAAAACTGCGAGTCTCCCCCGTGCAGTACAGACTGCCTACTGGTCGGCGAATATACGTCTGATCCGCATCTTGCTGCTGGTGTGGGGCGGGAGCGTGTTTTTACCGACCCTGTTTGCGGCTGAATTGAGCCGGATACGGGTATTGACCGGCTTTCCGTTGTCCTACTTTCTCACTGCACAGGGCGCTCCGATCCTTTTCCTGATCCTGGCTGCCCTTTACACCGCAATAATGACACGCCGTGATCGCCAGATGGGGGGGCGTCAGGTCGCTCCTTCCCCGCCGGTCGCCGATACGGTATTACCGGTGGCGCTCGTGATTGGCGGCGGTGTATTGATTGTCATTGTCGATGTGATGTTTCGCCTGCCGGTGACCATCATTGGCTGGGGACTGATCATCCTGACGATTGTGGTCTATGCTGCAATCGGCATCCGCAGCCGCGCACGAGACCTGGAAGCGTACTATGTGGCGGGGCGACGCATTCCGGCATTGTTCAATGGTCTGGCGATCAGTGCGGATTGGATGAGCGCGGCGACCTTTATTTCGCTTGCCGGTACGCTCTGGATGCTGGGCTATGAAGGGCTGGCGTACATCATCGGTTGGACCGGCGGATATGTGTTGCTGGCACTGCTGCTGGCGCCCTATCTGCGTAAGTTCGGACAGCACACTATTCCTGAGTTCATCGGCGCGCGCTATGCCTCAACTGTGGCTCGTCTGGTCGCTGCTATCGTCACGGTCATTGTTTCGTTCACCTATCTGACGGCGCAGGTGTCCGGGATCGGTCTGATTATGGGTCGTTTCCTCGGCGTCAATTATCTGTTCGGCGTCGCAATCGGTCTCGGCGCAGTGCTGTTTTGCTCCTACCTGGGGGGAATGAAGGCGGTCACATGGACGCAGGTTATCCAGGCAATCGTCATTGTGGCGACCTATCTGATCCCTGCCGCACTGCTATCGCTCAGAGATACGGGAATTGCCCTGCCGCAGATCATGTATGGCGCCGCCTTCGATGTGATTGCAGATCTTGAATCGGTACAGAATATTCCACAATCATACGCCGAACCGTTCAACGACTGGTCAGCCTGGCAGTTTCTGGCGCTGGCGTTTTGTCTGATGTGCGGCACTGCCGGTCTGCCCCATATCCTGGTGCGATTCTATACGACGCCATCGGTGATCCATGCCCGGCGTAGTGTAAGCTGGGCGCTTCTGTTTATTGCGCTGGTCTATCTGACGATCCCGGCGTATGCCGCCTTTTCGCGCTGGGAAGTCCTTGCGCACGTCGTTGGTCAGTCGGTGCGTTCACTGCCGCAGTGGGCGGTAAACTGGGGGAATGCGGGCCTGTTGAGCATTACCGATCTGACAACGCTCGAAGGGCAGTCGGCGGCGACCGTACCGGGATGGGCGAAGAGTCTGCTGGAAAGCGGGGCGCTGCAATTTGTCGATGCGAACGGTGATGGGCGCATTCAGATCGATGAGTTGAGCGGGCGTGCAGTCACCCCCATATCGATTGACGGTATTTTGCAGTACAACGAGTTGAAAATCAGCCCCGACCTGGTCGTCGTCTCGACACCTGAAATCGTTGGGCTCCCCGGCGCCGTTGCTGCGCTGGTGATTGTTGGTGGGCTGGCAGCAGCGCTGAGCACTGCCGATGGGTTGTTGATCGTCATTACATCGTCGGTGGCGCTCGACATCTATCAGTCGCTGAATCGGCACGCGCCGGCGCGCACATTACTGGTGATCGGTCGTGTCGCGCTCTTCCTGACGGCAGTGCTGGCTGCGCTTACGGCGCTCCGCCAGCTAGGCATTATTGTCGAACTGGTTGCGTGGGCATTTTCCATCGCAGCGGCAACGCTGTTCCCGGCGCTGACGCTCGGCATCTTCTGGCGACGTGCCAATCGTCAGGGTGCGATTGCCGGCATGCTCACCGGTCTGCTTGTCGTCGCCGGTGCAATCGTCATCAACCTGTTGAGTCCATCCGCGAACTTTTTTGGTATTTCTGGTCCTGCAACCGGTATCTTTGGCATGGTCGCCGCACTAGTCACGATCATCATTGTCAGCCTGATAACCCCTCCATCTCCGCCGGCGACCCAGACGTTGATTGATGCCATTCGACGCCCATAGAATGCACACCTGTACGAACGTCCTTGACATGCACCCCCTGCTCGTGTACCATGGCGTGGCATATGAGGTACATCGACAGATTATCTAGTTGCGTTGACGAGGACGAGTAGCTGCGAGACCGCCTTCAGGGAGGGTGCGCCGATGACTGTGAGTGCATCCGGCGAGAGGCGCAGCGAAAACCCCCTCTGAGCCGTTTCCTGAACGTCCACGACAAGTATGGAAGCGCGGGTTCGCCCGATACAGCGATCACGAGGGAACACGTTGCAGTATGCAGGAACGCAGCATTGCAACGTTGTTCTGAACATGGGTGGAACCACGAAGCGACCCTTCGTCCCATCAATCAGGGGATGAGGGGTTTTTTTATTCGAGAATGACAATGCGCTCTCGCTCGACACGATTTCAAGCGCGCCCGCGGCGCGGCCTTTGCTGCCTGGGATGGAGTGTGGTGCTCATCTGGTTGCTGGTGGCGTTTGCGGCGATATACCTGTTCTGGTTACGTCCGTCCCTCAGCCGCATGATCGGCGAACAAACCGCGCTCCAACTCGACACCGGCACTTCTGCGGCAGAAACCGGCGTTCTGCCAACGCTGGTCGCTGCGTTCCCTGCCGGCGAGGTGCGGATTACCGAACAAGAGGCAAATACCTATCTCCAGGCGCATATCGATCTGCTTGCGCCGATTGAACAGGCAAACCTCCGTTTTGTCGCCGATGGCGTGGAAGTTGATGTCCGCGCCTTCGGTCTCGACGGCACAGCGCGTATGGGGCTGGCTATCCAGAATGGTCGACTCATCGTGCTCAATCCACGTCTCGACGGTCCGCTTGGTCGTCTCGTCGCCCTCGACGCACTGCTGGCGCCCCTTGAGCAGCAGTTGAACGACCAGATTGAAGCTCAGGGGCGTCGAATTACCGATTTGCGGATTATCCCCGGTACATTGGTTGTCACGTTAATCGATGCACGACGATAACGAGGTTTTGCGTATGCCAGTCAAACCAGAAACAGATCCATACTACCGATTGCGCCACTCTGCTGCACACGTGATGGCACAGGCCGTGCTCGAAATCTTTCCCGAAGGCAAAATCGCCATTGGTCCGCCCATCGAGGATGGGTTCTACTACGATTTCGATCTGCCGCGCCCGCTGACACCCGATGATCTGGAGGAGATCGAGCAGCGGATGCGCCGCATTATCGCCGGCAGACATCCATTTGTCTACCGGATTGTCGATCCTGATGAAGCACGATCACTCTTCCGTGATCAACCGTACAAACTGGAGTTGATCGAAGGATTGCTGCACGGTCAGGATGAGTATGGCGAACAGAGCGGGTCAGGCACAGTTATTTCGACGTATAAGCACGACACATTCGAGGATCTCTGCCGGGGTCCGCACCTTGAACATACCGGGCAGATACCGCCAGATGCCTTCAAACTGATGAGCGTAGCCGGTGCCTACTGGCGTGGCGACTCGAACCGGCCCATGCTGCAACGAATCTACGGTACTGCCTGGAACAGCAAAGAAGAACTCGATGCCTACCTGCACCGCCTTGAAGAGGCAAAACGGCGTGATCACCGTCGAATCGGGAAAGAGTTGGGACTGTTCTACTTCTCCGATGATATCGGACCCGGTCTGCCGCTCTTCACGCCCAAGGGTGAAATGTTGCGCTACCTCATGGAGGCATACGTGCGCGAGGTGCAGACGCGCTACGGGTATCAGCATGTCTGGACCGGGCATATCGTCAGGGAGACGCTCTACAAGAAATCCGGTCACTACGACGCATACCGCGAAAACATGTTCCCGCCGATGGTCGAGGATGAGGAGCATATCTATCGGCTCAAACCGATGAACTGCCCCAGTCATATGACTCTCTACAAAGAGATGGGGATCCATTCGTACCGTGATCTGCCGCTCCGTTTCGCAGAATTTGCGACACTCTACCGCTATGAGGATCGCGGAACGCTCACCGGTTTGACGCGGGTGCGGGCGCTGACACAGGATGACTGTCACATTTTTTGCCGACCTGATCAGATCGAAGAGGAATTCGGACTGGCGCTGCGTCTCATCCGTGAAGTGCTCGAGACGTATCGTTTCACCGATTATCGGGTGCGCCTTTCGTTGCGCGGCGCAGGCGGCAAGTATATCACCGACGACGATGCCTGGGACCTGGCGGAGCATGCGCTGCGCACGGCGCTCGACCATTACAATGTTGAGTATGAGGAAGCGCCTGGCGAAGCGGCGATCTACGGTCCGAAAGCCGATTTTCTGGCGCGCGATGTGCTGGGCCGCGAGTGGCAACTGTCGACCATTCAGGTGGACTTTATTCAACCGCGCCGTTTGGGACTTGAGTATATCGCCGAGGATGGGCAACCGCGCACACCGGTGGTGCTGCACCGCGCCGTAACCGGGTCGACTGAGCGTTTTCTGGGGGTTCTGATAGAGCATTACGCCGGCGCTTTCCCACTCTGGCTCGCGCCGGTTCAGGCGATTGTCATCCCCATCTCCGACGAGCGACACAGCGCGTATGCTGCTGAGGTCGGCCGTCAGTTGACCGCGGCTCAGTTACGGGTCGAGGTCGATCTGAGCAAGGATCGCATGCAAGCCAAGATCCGACAGGCGCAGTTGCAGAAGATACCGTATATGCTTATAATCGGCGACAGAGAACAGCGCGCTGGCGCCGTTGCAGTACGAACCCGATCCGGCGAGGACCTTGGCGCAATGCCGGTTGCGGCGTTCATTGAACGTGCCCGGGCTGAAATCGAGGCAAAGGCATAGCAACGGGGGATCATCGATGAAGCGGTTTGTGATCGGCTTTGCTGTCGGTGTGGCCATTGGTGCGGTTGCTGTCGCAATTGGAACGTCGCGCTTTGGCGGAGTCGAGGCTCTGGCTGCACGGGTGCGCGGCGCAATCGCTGCCGGTCGCCAGGCGATGGAAGCCTGCGAACAGGACATGTGGGCTGATGTACGTCGGCGACGGGCCTCAGGTGCTGCGCACGCCGAACCGGCTCAGTCCAATCTGCTGGGGAGCGTCGTATGAACGCTGAGATCCTGGCGATCGGTTCGGAGTTGCTGCTCGGTGAGACGGTCGATACCAACAGCGCCTATCTGGCACGACAACTGGCGTCGATTGGCATCGACCTGTTTCGCAAGTCGGTCGTCGGCGACAATGAAATGCGCATCGCTGCAGCTATTGACGAAGCGCTCAGTCGCGCTGATCTGGTCATCTGTACTGGCGGGCTTGGTCCAACAGTCGATGATGTGACCCGTGAGGCGGTGGCGCGCGCCCTGCAACGACCGCTGATTTTCCACCAGCATCTGCTCGAACAGATCGAAGCGCGTTTCCGTGCCTTCGGTCGGTCTATGCCGGAGAGCAACCGTCGGCAGGCGTATGTTCCCGAAGGGGCACGGATTGTCGACAATCCGCGCGGCACTGCCCCCGCCTTTATTGTCGAGGATTCACGCGGTACCGTCATCGTCTTACCCGGCGTTCCTTCCGAGATGCGCTACCTGTGGGAGAACGCCATTCTGCCGTACCTGCGCGACGAGCGCGGTGAAACCGGCATCATCCTGGTGCGCACACTTCACGCCGTCGGTCTTGGCGAGAGCGTTATCGGCGAGCGGCTTGCCGACCTAATGGCGCAGACGAATCCGACGCTCGGCATTTCTGCCAAGCGTGCCCAATATGAATTGCGTATCGGCGCCAAAGCCGGCAGTCGCGCAGCCGCAGAAACCATGATCGCGCAGGTCGAAGCGGCCATTCGTGAGCGTCTTGGTTCGCATCTGCTTGGTGATGAACGGCTGGATCAGACCGTCGCCCGAATGCTCCGCGAGCATGGGAAGACGCTTGCACTGTACGAAGGTTCGGCTACAGCGCCGCTCTACCGTGTATTGAGCAAGGCAGCGCTCGAAGGCTTGCGTGGGGTCATCATTCATCCAGCCGACATTCCGGCTGATGATGATGCAGCGCAGAGTCTTGCCCGCACCGGCGCTGTTGATGTGCGTTATCGCTGGCGCACCGACATTGGGTTGGCATTGCAACCATCCGGCTCGATTGCGTCTGATGGCTTTGCAACAGTATGTGTGGCAATCGCGCATGCTGGCGGGGTCGATGAATGGCGACGCCGCTTCGATATGCGCAGTGACGATGTCTGGGACTTTGCCGGTACCGTGGCGCTGGATGCGTTGCGCCAGCATCTGTCGCGTGTGTAGGGAACTAGCGGTTGCCTTTACTTCCTTTCGCGAAACTGCATGGATCTTCGCACTGCCATCCGAACCATTCACAGTGACCCGCTCTGGTGGCGCAAGGTGCTGATCGGCGGTGCGCTCCTGATGTCGCTGGTCGGTGCGCCATTTGCCGGCGGGTGGATTGTTGAGTATACCGATAATACCCGCAAAGGGTATGCCACACCCCTGCCTCACTGGTTCGACTGGTCAACACGCTGGTTGATGGGCATGTTCGCCTGGATCATCGATTTTCTGTTCTACGTGATGCCACTCATGATCGCAGGCGTTCTCTTTTTTTGTGTTGCATTTTCAGCCGTGTTGAGCAGCGCGCCCGGGTTTGCCAGTCAGTTGTTCGCAGTGCTCGGCGCCATTCTCGTGCTTTATCTGACGTTCGTCTTTATGAGCAGCGTTTCGATGGTGGGGCGTCTGATCTACGTGCAGGACGCTTCGCCGGAGCACGCAATGAGCATGCGCACCATGCGCGAGGCGCTGCGCCCTGGAGCGCGCGCAGTCTATCTTCGCGCACGCCTGGTGTCGCTGCCTGCCTACCTTCCGGCGATTGCGCTTGGCGCGCTCACATTCCTGGCTGCCAGTCGTTTGACCATTCCCGGTACGTTGCTCATTGTAATGCTGCTGATCTGGTTGACGTTGAGTGCACTGCTCTATGCGCATCTCATCGTAGTCCAGATCTATGTTGCTGCGGAACGCGAACTCGAACGGCGCGGACTGTCTCGTGTAAGTGAAGTGGTGTAGAAGAGGAGAACGAACGATGGAGATCGGCAAGGCGTTCAGCTTTGCGACCGAAGACGAACAATGGATCACCAAGGTGCTGATCGGTGGTCTCGTTCAATTAGTACCGTTGTTGGGAGCGATCGCTATCCTGGGGTACTCCTATCGCGTGGCGCAGAATGTGGCGCGCGGCAATCCGCGTCCATTGCCGGCGTGGGGCGAGTTTGGTGATCTGCTGGGACGGGGTTTCTTCGTACTGATCATCCAGATCGTGTATCTGCTCCCGGTTATTGTGATCGTTGGCATCTTCGCGTTCCTGGTAGTTGCAATTACTGCAGTGGGAGGAGAGTCAGATGCGGGCGCTGCGATCGTCGGTCTGCTCGCTCTGTGTCTCATTCCGCTCATCTTGATCGCAACGCTGGTGTGCGCCGGCGCCGGGCTGTCGGCAGCTATGCATTACCTGGCAACCGACTCGTTCGGTGAGGCGTTCAAGTTTGGTGAGGTGGTTGCGACCCTGCGCCGTCATATCGGATCGTTCCTGATGATTCTGGTTGTGAACATCCTGGCGGCACTGGCCGCCAGTCTGGGATTGATCGCCTGTGGTGTCGGCGCTCTCTTTACCGGGTTCTATGCAAATTGCGTAATAGGACACGCAATTGGTCAGGTGATGCAGCGCATCTTCCCGCCACAGCAACCGGTCTATGCCGCTCCCGGCGTCTACGGTCCGCCGCCGGGATATGGACCTCCGCCGTCGTACTGATGAAGCCTACACGTTTGCGCCATGCATTCAATCTGCGTGAAGCGCTCTACCCTGCCAATCTGCTGACGCTTGCGCGTCTGCTAATGTTGCCGGCGGCGCTGCATGCCATGCAACGCCCGGAACAACGCTGGCGCGCGCTGGGTATCCTTGGTGCGGCGATGTTCACCGATGCGGTTGACGGCGTGATCGCGCGCCGACGGCATGAAGTGTCGCCGCTGGGAAAACTGCTCGATCCGGTTGCCGATAAGGTGATGATCGATGCAACGGCTGTGACGCTCTCGCGGGTACGTGGCTTTCCATGGTGGGCGACGATGCTGATTGTGGGGCGCGATGTCGCCATCGTGATAGGCGGGTTACTGATCTACCGTCGGCGACAGATCATCGCAACGGCGCATCCCGCCGGGAAGGCAACCACGCTGGCGCTGACGCTGGCAATGTTGCTCTACATCGCTGATGGTCCGCGAAGTGGTCGTCCTGCGTTGTATGCAGCGATGGTGCCCTTTGCGGTCTCGGCGTTTGTGTATCTACGGCAGTTGCTTCAGTCAACCGGCGATGTGTCCGATTGATCCCTCGCATTGAACGCTGGTACGGAGGAAGGAGTGCCGCTTGCTCTGATCGTCCATGGTGGCGCCTGGGATATTCCCGATGACGAGGTGGAGCTGCACCTATCAGGATGCCGTCGCGCGCTGGCGGCTGGATGGGACGTGCTGACGGATGGTCGCAGCGCACTCGATGCCGTTGAGGTTGCAGTGCGGGTCATGGAGGACGATCCGGCGTTCGACGCTGGCATTGGCTCGGTGCTCAACCGCGATGGTCTGGTTGAACTCGATGCTGCGATCATGGATGGCGCGACGTTGCGATCAGGTGCAGTCGCAGCCGTGCGCGGCATTCGCAACCCGATCACACTGGCGCGTCGCGTCCTCGAAAGCGAAGCGGTGCTGCTTGTTGGTCGCGGCGCCGAACGTTTTGCCGATACGGCTGGCATTGAACGTTGCGCCGACGAAGACCTGATCGTGCCGCGCGAACGCGCCCGGTGGGAAGAACTGCGCCGTCTGGCTGCATACCGCACGCCGGACGCCTTTCAGCGCCCGCCGGGTGAGGTTGCTGGTCAGCGGGGCATCGTATCGGGCGGTGACTACGCGCCCGACCAACCCGGTTTACGCATCCAGCATCCCGGCGACACCGTTGGCGCCGTGGCGCTTGACCGCTACGGGAACCTGGCTGCTGCCGTATCGACCGGCGGCACGCCGTTCAAACGGCCGGGTCGGGTCGGTGATACACCGCTGATCGGCGCCGGTCTGTACGCCGATGTGCAGACCGGCGGATGCGCATCGACCGGATGGGGCGAATCGATCATCAAAGTACTGCTGGCAAAGACCGCCACCGATTTCCTGGGCGCCGGGTATGCGCCGGTCGAGGCAGCGCGCGCAGCAATCGAACGGCTCGAACAGCGTGTCCACGGACTGGGGGGCGTCATCCTGCTCGACGCGCGCGGTCGGGTGGGATTTGCGTTCAATACGCCGCGGATGGCGTATGCGTATCGTGTTGAAGGTGGAGAAGAAGTGGCAGGAGTATGAACGATGAGCAATGATCTGGAAGCCCGATTCACGGCTGCCGCGGAGGCGGCAACGCGCCTGCCGAAGCGTCCTGACAACGCAACAATGCTGCAACTCTACGCCCTCTACAAACAGGCAACCGTTGGCGATGTCAGTGGATCGCGTCCTGGAGGTCTGGAATTCGTCGGACAGGCGAAGTACGACGCCTGGGCAAAACTCAAAGGGGTTGCGAAGGATATCGCAATGCAGCAGTATATCGACCTGGTCGAGCGGTTGAAAGCAGGACGGTAGGATGGTCTGGACGCTGAAGCGGTAGGGTCCGTAGAGTTCCTTGCCGAGCAGAACGCGGTACTGTGGCGGATTGTTGGGATGGTACTCGAAGCGCGCGCTCGAACCATTGGGTCAGAACGGTAGTGCCATCGGCGTTGGTCTCCATCATCGGCTCGGAGATCGGTAGTCCGAAGAGGGCGATCGACTCGGCGCGCGCTACCCCGTGCATACCCAGGTCTAACCCATAGCGGCGCCAGTAACTACGGAACGGCTCACAGAGGGTATGCCCGGTTTCGGCAAAGAAATCGCAACCGCGCTTCGGCTCGCCCTTGGGTAAATCCTGCCAGTTGCGCCCCTACTTTTGCAGCACCTCAACACCCAGACGACCGAGCTGGACGCGGTATGGCTCCGGATTTTCGGGGTGGTACTCCAGGCGATTGCGCTCAAAGATCTGGGAGGCGTAGACCTTGCCGTCGTCGGGGCTGGTCATCAGATTCGGTTGGGGCAAGGGGATAACCAAAGATTGGCAGACCGCCATTCCTGCTCCAGAAGTCGTAGAAGGGAGGCGCAATCCAGTTCTGGGTTTCGCGGAAGAAGACAGCAGCGGTTTGTTCTTGCTAGGAGGGGGCGGCGGATGCGCTGCCGGCGCCGACGATGAGCAACAGAGCAAGCAGCGCGGGGAGAATGCGGTGCATGTTAGAGAGATCCTTTCTGTCGATCGCGTCCTCTATTGAGGATGAGAATAGTAATCTTGTCGGCTAGGATCAAGACTCGGAGGATCGCAGTTTCGTTACGATTGTGTTGCAATGTTGCAATGATTTCAGCGGGATTCGTGCGCGATGGTGAAATGGAGTGTCATCAAGAGGGGAGAAAGCAGCGCCGGCGAAATCCAACTGTTCCCGGCGCACGTCCATTCCTACCGATCCCCTGCAAGCATCATCTCGCGCCGTTTCTGTTCGCGTTGACGCTCATTGAGGGTAAGCAACCGCTTGCGCAGCCGGATGCTCTTTGGGGTCACTTCAACCAGTTCATCGTCGCTGATATACTCGATAGCATCGTCGAGGCTCAGAATGCGCGGCGTTTCGAGCCGGATGCCTTCTTCTGCCGTCGAGGAACGGATGTTGGTCAGATGCTTGCGGCGACAGACATTTACCTCCAGGTCACGTTCGCGGATGTGCTGTCCGACGATCATTCCCTCATAGACCTCGGTGCCAGGCGTAATGAAGAGCGTCCCGCGCTCCTGCACCTGGTTGAGAGCGTAAGCCGTAGCGACGCCGCTTTCGGAAGCGATCAGCGAGCCGTTGGTGCGCGTGACGATCTCACCCGCCAGTGGTTCATAACCGATGAACAGCGAGTTCATCATCCCCTCGCCGCGGGTCGCAGTCAAAAATGTCTGGCGAAAGCCGAGCAGGCCACGGGTCGGAACATGGAAGATCATGTGGACCAGTCCGCCGTCGCGGATGCTCATATCGCGCATCTGTCCACGCCGCTGTCCCATCAACTCGATAACCGCGCCCTGATACTGTTCGGCGACTTCCAGTTCGACCTGTTCGATCGGTTCATATTTGACACCATCGATCTCTTTGAAGATCACTTCGGGACGCGACACCTGGAACTCGTACCCTTCGCGGCGCATGGTCTCGATCAGGATGGTGAGGTGCAGTTCGCCGCGTCCACTGACGGTGAAGGCATCAGGCGAAGCGGTATCGGCGACACGTAACGCCACATCGCGTTCAATCTCCTGATAGAGGCGTTCGCGCAGCTTCCGCGACGTCACATGCGTCCCTTCACGTCCGGCAAATGGGCTGGTGTTCACGCTGAAGGTCATCCGTACTGTCGGCTCTTCGACGGCAATCGGTGGCAATGGCTCCGGATGGGAGGCGTCGGTGATCGTATCCCCGATGCTGGCATCGCCGATCCCGGCGATAGCGATAATATCACCTGCTGTGACCTCCTCGACCTCACGCCGCTCCAGCCCGTTGAAGACGAAGAGTTGTCCAATCTTTGCCGTAGTGACGCTGCCATCGCGTGCAATCCGCGCTGCTATCTGCCCTTTGCGCAGCACGCCGCGCCGCAGGCGTCCGATCAGAATCTTGCCCTTGTAATCGTCGTACACTGTATTGGTCACCAGCAGCTGCGCCGGTCCGTCCGGATCGACCTCTGGTGCAGGTATCTGGTCGAGGATAGCGTCGAACAGCGGCTCGAGCGAGTCGTGGATTTTGAGCGGTGATCGACCGGCTACTCCTTTGAGCGCATTTGTATAGATAGTGGCAAACTCTGCCTGCTCATCAGTGGCGCCAAGTTCAATGAACAGGTCGAATGTTTCGTTGACGACGTGGTTAGGTCGGGCGTTGGGACGGTCGATCTTGTTCACGACGACAATCGCGTGATGCCCCGCCTGCAAGGCTTTGCGCAGCACAAACCGCGTTTGCGGCATAGGACCATCGACCGCATCGACCAGCAGCAGCACACCATCGACCATATTCATCACACGTTCAACTTCTCCACCGAAGTCGGCGTGTCCCGGCGTATCGACGATATTGATTTTGACGCTGCGATAGGTAACGGCGGTATTCTTCGCCATAATGGTAATGCCGCGTTCGCGCTCCAGGTCATTCGAGTCCAGCACGCGCTCGGCAACCTGCTGATTATCGCGGAAGATGCGACCCTGACGCAGCAACCCATCGACCAGCGTGGTTTTGCCGTGGTCCACATGGGCAATAATTGCAATGTTCCGGATATCGTTCCGTCGGATCATCTCATCCACCCGTAAAATGCCCCGACCATTGCGGCCGGGGCGAAAATAGTTACTTCTCATTCGCGCTTACAACATCAGTGTACCATAGAACCGGACAGGCGTCCAGGGTGGAAATGTCTTGCGCTGTGCCTTACCGTGCGTTATACTCCGCCTGCACTCTGCGCCTGTCATTCTCGGCGAACGCATCGCGGGCGTGGTATACTCATAATGCAATGCATTATGACATTGCAGTAGGGAGACGGGTATGGGGGCGCTGCTCAGGATAGCGTTATTCGGCTCGTTAACCGTACAGATCGGTGATCGCACGCTACCCGACTCCGTCTGGCGTTCCCGGCAGGAGCAGCGTTTGCTTGCCATTCTCGCTGCAAGCCGGGGGCGGGTTATTGCTGCCAGGCGATTGTGCGAATGGCTCTGGCCCGATTCTGACAGCGCCAGTGCGTCGGTGAATCTGCGGAGCGCGATCAGCAATCTGCGACGTGTGCTGGAACCAGAGGCTGACCGTGCTTCACACCGGTATATTCTGACCCGATCCGGCGGGTATGCCTGGAACAGTGAGAGCGGCGCGTGGATCGATGTCGATGAGTTTCTGGCGTTGACCGAACCAATCGCCGGTGGTCAGTCGATTGGTTCGACGCGGCAGGGCGAGGCGGATCTGGAGCAGGCGATTGCGCTCTACCGCGGTGACTTTCTCGAAGATGATCAGGAATTGGCATGGGCGGCGATGGAGCGTGAGCGGTTGCGTACACGCTACCTCGACACGCTTCGCCGTGTGGCGGAGATAAAACTCGATCGCGGTGACCCTATGGCGGCGGCAGCGCTTGCTAGTCGCGGCATTGCCGTTGCACCGCTTGCCGAACCGCTCTGGCGCATCCTGATGCTAGCACAGGCGCGGTCAGGCGACACGGCTGGCGCACTTCAAAGTTACGAGCACTACCGTCATCTGCTGGATCATGAGCTGGGTGCTGCGCCGTCTCCTCAGACACAGGCGCTGCATATGGCAATCCTGCGAGGAGATCTGGGTTCCTATGCACCGGCTGCGATCTCCTCATCGCCTGAAAACCGTCATCAGCGGCAGCGCACGACCGACCTGCGCATTCCGCACTCTGCACAACGTGCGCCGGGATCGGCGGCGACGCCGATAGTCGGGCGCCAGGAGGAACTGGCGTTATTGCGCCGCTGGCTTGCCGATCTCGATCAGCAGAGCGGTGGAATTGTCACAATCGTAGGTGAAGCAGGGATTGGGAAGACGCGCCTGATAGCAGAGACGCTGCGCACTGCCGCCGACCGGGGGGCATTTACCCTTGAACTGCACGCCACACTGCTGGAGCAGGGGTTGCCCTTTGCTGCGATCGGTGAGATGCTGCGCCCATTGCTCCGTAACGCACCGGAGCGTCGGCTTCGTCAACTGCCACAGTTCGCCCTGGCGCAGATCGCTGATCTTTTTCCAGTGTTGCGGGAACGGTTGCCGGATCTTCCCGAACTGCCGGATGTGCCGCCTGAGGAACGGCGTAACCGGCAGATTGATGGTCTGTGTGAACTGGCACTGGCGCTGGCGCGCACATTACCGCTGGTAGTTGCGCTCGATGATGCCCAATGGGCGGACGATGCAACGCTGGCGACGGTGGGGCGCCTTGCCCGTCAGGCGTCGCGTCGGGCGTTGTTGCTCATACTGGCATACCGCGCCGATGAACTGAGCGACAATCCGGCGCTCCACAACCTGTTGCGCACGCTGGGACGCGATATGCTCCTGCGTCCGCTGGTGCTCGGTCGCCTCGATACGATGGCAGTTGCCGAACTTCTCGCCGGACTTGCCGGAGTCGAGACCGGTCGAGTCGCACATCTGGCGCCCCAACTGGTCGCCAGCACCGGCGGCAATCCTCTGGCATTGATGGTGACAGTTCAGGCATTACTGGAGAGTCGTGGAGCGTCATCGCTTGCTGCGCTGCTGCCGGACCTCGAGGCTGGTGTACCGTTTCCTGACCCGACCGAAGCGCCGCAGATGCGAGAACTGGTGTGGGCACGCTTTGATCGGTTGCCGTCGCATGCACGCGATCTGGCGGAACATCTGGCGCTGATCAGTCGTCCGGCGTCACTCGATCTGATCGAACGTCTGGGAGGGGCGGATGCGCTCGAAGCCGCGCAGATCCTGCTCGAACGTCAGATACTTGTTGAGGATGACAATACGCACCTTGCGTTCAACCACGACCTGGTGCGCTCGATCATCGCGGCCACCCTCTCTGCACCGCAGCGTCGACGCCTGCATCATCGGATCGGCGCTGCGATGGCTGCGCTTGAAGGGGATCGACCGGAGCGCGCTGCGGAGATTGCCCACCATTTTCGCCAGGCCGGACGTTCCACCGCTCGCGATGTGCTGCGCTATGCAATCGAGGCTGGTGACCATGCACGGCGCGCATTTGGGTACCGTCAGGCGCTACACCACTACGATGCCGCTATCGAAGCGGGTGAACGTCTCAGTGCCGATGCACCGGTCGAGATGATGCAGCGCGCCTTTGCTGGGCGGTTACTAACGTGCGAGACTCTGCTGGACTGGGGGGGATTAGAGGAAACATCGATGCGCTATGAGCAGTGGGCGGAACGCCACAGGCTCACGCCGCCGACGCTCGTAGCGCCACGTCGGTTGGTACTATTGCGCGCACTGATGGGTGATCTGGCCGGAGCGGCCACGATCAGCGCCGCTCACGCAGCATGCGGGCAGGCGTCGGATCGTGCACCGTCGATCACCGATATGCTCCGACGCACGGCGTTGATTCTGCAACCCGACACGTATTCTGAAGGTGTTCGACGCTCGCAGGCTTCGCGCTACGACCGTCCGGAAGAGAGCAGCGATCCGCGCTATGGCCAGACTGTTTCACGTGAAACAGGTGACCGACAGAAACGTCGTACCGATCCGCTGCCGGTCGATGACGCGCATACCGTATGGCAGGCGTGGCCGTCATTCATACTTGCCGATCCTGTTCCTGGTCATCCAGCGGAAGAGCTGCCTGAATTGCTCAGTCCCGATGAAGCGGCAGCAGCACTGTTCCAGATAGGATGGGCGGCGTTGATGCAGGGGTTGCTGCGCGATGCACGCCCTTGCCTGACACAATCGTATAACCTGGCAGTTGAAACCGGTCAGGCGCCAGCCGCCGTCGTCTCGGCGTTGCAACTGGCGCACCTGAACGCGCTGGCCGGCAAACCTGACGAAACGACGATCTGGCTGGAGCGTAGCCTGGAAACCGCTGCGCGAGCATCCGAAGCGGCGTGGGCCTCGATCTGGCCCCGCATCTATCAGGGTTTCCTCTGGTTGCTCGATGATCGCCTGGAACTGGCGGAGCAGCGCTTTGTCGAAATGGCGGCGCGTCTCGCCGGCGTACCGGCGTTTCAGTCGCACCGCGCCAGTGTGGCCGTGGGAATGGGCATGGCGGCGCTGGCGCGTGGCGATCTGACCGGCGCCGATGCATATTTTCACGAAGCGCTGCGCGCGCCGCATCAACTCTACGGTTTTATCTATGTCAGCGCGCACCACGGCGTAGCGCGCCTCGCGGCGCTCCGCAACAATCTGCCAGGAGCGCGGGCAATGCTGCTGCACACCCTTCACTACACAGTGCAACGGGCGCTCCTGCCGGAGTATGTTCGCACTGTCATCGAAGTTGCGCGCATTGAACGCGACTTCGGTGATCCCGCGCCAGTACTGGCGCATCTGTGCAATGCGAATCGTCTTGCACGCAGCGCCGGACTGGCGCCGCTCGCTGCGGCTGCATCTGCTCTGTCTACCCGTCTGGAGGAGAGTCATCGTGTCCCTTGAGACTATTACCCGTCACGAAGCGCCTGGCGGCGTCCGCATCTATCGCCTGCCGATCCGCGTCTTTCCGACCATGACAGCGAATGCGTATGTGGTCATCGCAGGCGACTATGCAGCTCTAGTTGATACCGGCAGCGGATTGGGCGATAGTGATGCCGATCTGCGCGCTGCCTTCGCCGCGCTGCATTCCGATTGGAATGAACGTCTGACCTGGACCGATCTGCGTCGGGTGATTATCACCCATGCCCATATCGACCACTACGGCGGCTTAACCGCACTGCGCAGCCTAACCGACGCACCGATTGCTGTCCACGAACTCGACCGGCGTGTTCTGACACATCACGAGGAGCGGTTTGTCCTGGCGCGTCGCGCTCTTGCCGCATTCCTTCGACGCGCTGGAGTGTCACCTGCAAAGCAGATGAACCTGCTGCAACTGTATGGATGGAGCAAGAACCTGTTCCGTTCGGTCGATGTTGCCACAACGTTTCGTGAAGGAGATGTGATCGATGACCTCTTTCGCGTCTATCACGCCCCTGGTCACTGTCCAGGACAGGTCTGCCTTCAGATTGGCGATGTGCTCCTCAGCGCCGACCACGTCTTGCCGCAAACGTCGATCTTTCTGCCGCCGGAGAGTATTACCCTCTCAACCGGTCTTGATCACTACCTCAGGGCATTGCGTATGGTCGATGCACTGCCCGACATCCGCCTGGCACTTGGCGGGCACGGTGCGCCAATGGATCACATCCACGACTGGATTGTGCGCATTGTCGATGCACAGGAGCAGCGGCTCGATCAGGTGCGCGCCCTGTGCCGCGAACCGCGCACGATCGCCGAACTCACCGCTGCGCTCTACCCCGGCGTTAACGGGTATGATGAACTGCTGGCGTTGCAAAAAGCCGGCGCGTATGTCGAACATCTCGATATGCGCGGTGAACTGACTATCGCCAATCTGGCTGACGTTGACCTCGATGAAGGGGTTGCGCCGCGCTACTGGCGCGGATAAGAAAGTCGGTATGTGAAAGGGATGCTTCCCGAACGTTTATGTGGAGGAGATTACATTCTGCGCACAGAACGTGACCTCCCGGAAATGCCGCAGTTTCCGCACTCTCGCTCATCGTTCTCTCGCAAAGGAGGAGGCGCACGCTGGCGCCCGAAACGCTGATCCATGATCGCTACTGCATTGTTCGTGCTATCGGCAAGGGCGGTATGGGCGCCGTCTACGAGGCGTTCGATCTACGTTTGCACAGTCCGGTCGCGCTCAAACAGATGATCGTCGAAGGCGAACACCTCAGTCGTGCCTTTGCACGCGAAGCGCAACTGCTGGCATCACTCCGACATCAGGCATTGCCGCGGGTGATCGACCATTTTGTCGATGAACACGGTCAGTTTCTGGTCATGGAGTTCATCCCCGGCGAAGACCTGGCGACATTGCTTCAGAAGCAGGGTGCGCCCTTTCCTGTCGATCAGGTGCTCGCCTGGGCGGATACGCTGCTCGATGCTCTCAGTTATCTTCATACGCAACAGCCACCGGTCATCCACCGCGATATCAAGCCGCAGAACATGAAACGAACCCCGCGCGGCGAGATTATTTTGCTCGATTTTGGGCTGGCAAAGGGTGCCGCAGCAACCCAGACCCGTTCGATAACCGGGAGTGTGTTCGGGTACACGCCGCAGTATGCTCCGCTGGAGCAGATTAAGGGCGCCGGCACGGACCCGCGCAGCGACCTGTATGCCCTGGCGGCAACACTCTATCATCTGATGGCCGGTACCCCACCGCCTGATGCACAGACCCGCGCCGCCTCACGTTCTATCGCGGGTAATGCGGCGATTGCCGCATAGAGTCGGGCACGGATCTGTTCTTCCTGGTGTGTATCGACGCGCTGTTCCAGCGTTTTGTCCTCGATCATCAGGTGAAGCGGCAGACCATCTTCGCCCGTTGGTACATCCAGACTAAGAAAAGATAAGGGGTTGTTTTGCTCTGCTTTTCTTCGCTCGAAGAGAATACGGTTGACCGTCGAGTTGATATACGCGCCAAAATTGCGCTCCATACTGCCGAAGCCCGGACTGCGAAGATCGCGGTGGAGTTGCTCGATAACTGCGAGCAAAACATCACCGAATTCATCCTCAGTCAATATATACCGCCGTACCCTTCCGATGATCCAGTTGCGCATCGCAAGAATGATGGCATCGAGGTCTGCCTGGAGTTCAGGCGTCAGCCCACCACCCGTCGTCAACACCGCGCGGACGCGGGTGACACGCGCCTGACACTCCTGCACCACTTCATACCAGGAACGTTCCTGTGCCATGAGTACAACCACGTCCGCAGGCTGCGGGATAGCGCTTCGCAGCATCGAGAAAGCGCAATTGCCAGCGTTATGTCGAACCGGTACGCTTTGAATGATACGCAATTGCTGTTGCGATTGTCAACCGCATTACCGTCTACCGCAACCGACGCGCTCTGCGCGACATTCGCCGCAAACAGAAGTATGATAGAACGGTGGCGGTAGAGACGGCAGGGCGGAGGTTGAAGGCTTGAGCAGGGCACCCTCCCGTCGGCTGCTGGTCGGCGGGAGGGTCAGGCCATCCGTCAAACATTTCTTGAAATCTGCCAGTGCATTCATCCCCTTCCAAACGCCAGCGAATCGCTCCGAAAAGCCACAGTCGTTACCAATTGCACCTGTGACACGGCAGCAACCGAAGCCTGTAACCACTCCGCAATAGCGCAGGAGCGTATAAAATACTTGACATCATGCACATTCGGGACACATCAGCCGGGTTAATCGACTATCTCCTCAGCCCGGTGCAGGAATGGGCGCTCAAAGTCGATCTGGAACTTTCGGACGAAGCCGAAGGTGTGAGCCGTGATATAGGGGTGCGGCAGGTCAGCGGCGTGGCGGGCAGCGGAAGGACGACTCGCGGTCGAACCGTGTGATTTCATTCTGATCGACGAAGCACAGTTCTTTGCACCGATCTGGTTTGCGATCATCAAACAGATTCTCAAGCCTGCCGGAACTGGTCTGGAGATTCCAATTGTATTCGTTATGGGAGTGCATCACCTCTACGAAGCGGAACAGAACCCGCTCCTGTTCGCTGAGGAGCGCGCTGCCCTGATTCGCGAAAACACCCGCCGGTTGTGCATGGCGTTGACGCGTGCCGGGCAGCGCCTGACAATTACCTGCGTCGGCGAGTTGCCGCCGTTTCTGGCGCAACTCAACGCCGTTCGGCTGGCTTCACCGGGCAGGTGCTGATACCCAACACTGAGTAGAGCGGGCAGATCCCGATTGCTGCCGTCACCAGGAGTACAAGACCTACTACACCGGCAATGATCTGCCAGAGTCCGCTGAGCATAGTGAACCCGGCGATGAGCGCCAGCACGCCAACCACAGCGCGAATACCGCGATCCAGTGGCGCTTCGTTCTTGGTGAACATGACAATCTCCTTTCTGTTTTCTGATGACAGGGTTGTATCACTCTTGAAATGCAACACGCTGCGAAAGGTTACACCTGTCACCAGTGAGCAAAAACTATCTTGACAACCGGAGCCGCATTGCATCATACTGTTTTCCCGAAGTGCCCAGCAATGCGTGTCCAGGCAACAGTGGGCAATTTCGATATACCTGCATATCCTCATTCATGCTTCCTGGTCTGAGTGATGGATCCAGGTATGGTCAGAATGTGATACCGGGACCGACCTACAACGCATCCCACATGTCCGGAGTCTTTGGGGCGCTCACCATTGAGCAGCGGAGATCGTATGCAGAAGGATATGCACCAGTTTTTCGTTGCGTCGACCGATCCGATCGAACGCCGACAGGCGCCGGCGCTCCAGATGATCCTGATCGCAATCAGCAGCGCAGCCCTGGTTGCGTTGATCGTCTTTCTCGTCGTGCTTGGTGTTAACCCAACCGGCGGAGTTCCTGCGGGTGGCGCCGTGCTCGTCATGCTAACCAGTCTGGCGGGGCTGGCGGCGCTGCGTCGCGGCAACTTTCGCCTCGCTGTCCTGAGTTCATCCGTTGGTTTGATCGTGGCAGTATTCTTCGTGACGGTCATCTATGGTTATCCGGCGGCAACGCCTTTCCTGCCGGTGGTACTTGTGCCGATCATTCTGACCGGTTTGCTGATCGAAACGCGCCCGCTGCTCCTGATCGCTGCGGCGAGTGCCCTGATCTCTGCGGCAATCTTCCTTGTCAATCCGATGATCGCCCCATTCACAACCGTGGTCCAACCGCAGGGTGAGCTGACCATTGTTGCGGTTGCCCTGTTTCTGCTTGTCCTCTTTGTGGTGACGACGATTATCGCACTGTTTAGTCCGATACTGCGCCTGGCACTCACGGCAGCGCTGGCGCGGGAGCGAGAACTCGAGCAGTTGCGCGATTCGCTCGAAGCGACGGTCAACGAACGTACTGCCGGGCTTCGAGAAGCGCTACGCACAGTTGAACAACGCGAGGCGCAGTTACAGCAGGCGCTTGTCGATCTCCAGGCAAGTCAGGCGACGATTCGTGAGTTAAGCGCGCCGGTTTTACCGGTGCTGCCGGGAGTGCTGATTGCACCCCTGGTGGGTGCAATCAATGAGTCGCGCGCCACCGTATTCGTCGCCAATGTGTTGCACGCGGTCGAGCGCGAGCGAGCGCAGCATGTAATCTTTGATGTCACCGGTGTCCCGCTGATCGACACGCAGGTAGCCTGCATGATCCTCCAGGCAGCAGAGGCGGTACGTTTGCTGGGCGCGCAGGTTATCCTCTGCGGGATACGTCCCGAAGTCGCGCAGACGGTTGTAGGTCTGGGGGTTGTGCTCAAAGTGAAAACCTACGCCGATCTGCAACAGGCGATCAGTGTGCTGTCTACCACTATCTCTTCCGACACGAACCGTCCGTCGCGCCCGCTGTCGATTTGACGCCTTCACTTTTCTATGGTATCTTCGCTCCATCATGCAAACCGTTAAGAAAAAGTAAATAGTCCACGACGACTGCATGAATGCACATTCAGTACGCCCATTGTGGCGCTGGCTGGCGCTTGTGTTTCTTCTTCCCGTATTTGTGCATGCCACGCCGCTCGCGGTAGCAGAACGGGCTGGCGTCGCCCCCGAACTCTGGTTGCCGACGCCTCCCGGTGAGCCTTGGCGCATTATTCAAGGGTATGCCTGTGGCACACACAACGGTTGGGATCGCTACTCGCTCGACCTAGTGCGTGCCGATGGTCCCAGCGCAGGTGCACTGGTGCGCGCTGCTGCCGATGGTGTTATCTTCGTCTGGGCGCCGCGCAGCGGAACCCTCATTCTGCGGCACGAAGGCAGCCTCTACACCATGTACACCCATATGCAGCGTGCCGAAAATCCGCAGGTTGGACGGATCGTGACGCGTGGCGAGGTGATCGGCGCCGTCGGTGATCGCGGATCGCCAGGCATCGTTCACCTGCACTTCACCGCTTTTACGGCAGAAGGTTCCTGGGCGCGCAACCGGCGCTCGGTGCCGTTACGTTTTGCGGAGGGGTACGATCTGCCAGAAGTTGGCGGGTGTAGTCAGCATGGCGGGAAGGTGCTCGTCGCCGGGAGTACGCCGTTGTCGCATGTTGAAGGCATTGGATTTGCCGGAGCAGAAGTCGGACGCTGGTACAGTGGCGATATACGGATCGAATTCAGTGGAACGGCGATGACAGCGGGATATCAGGTCGCATGGGAGCGCGATCCGGGCGGAAGTGTGCCAGACATTGCCGCGCCGAATGGCAGCGTCCGTCTTGCTGACGCGGGTGAAGGGTTGCACACCCTGTTTGTGCGCGGTTGGGACCGCAATGGGCAACAAACGGTCGCCACATTCGGTCCGATCGGTTATGATCGAACACCACCTGAGCCGCCGCCTGCACTTGCGCCGGTCACCCTCCGGTCCGGACGTCCGGCGTCAGTCTCATGGACGCCGGCTGGCGATGCAGCATCGGGTGTTGCCGGTTATCGCATCTATATCGGGGATGATCCTGCAGGTACATCGGAATGGTTTATCCCTCTACCGGAGATCGAAGTCCCGCCACTTGCGCCCGGTGCACACTTCCTGCGGGTGCAACCGATCGACTATGCCGGTAATGCTGGCGAATGGGTGACAGTGACCACGCTGGTCGTTCAACCGTAACGCCAGAATCGCCAGGTGCCTTTCCTCTGGTGTGCAATTCGGGTATTGTACCCCCAGCATGATTGTCTGTTGGGGGGTAACGGTGTCGGCGCCACTTCCGGTGAGAATGGGGGCGGAGCGCCTGTCCTGTAGTGGCATCCCCTGCACCTGGCGATCCTGGCGTTTCTCGAACCCTCGCCGGCGTCGCTGCTGTGTCGTTTTCTTGTAAGAACAGACGCGCCCCGTCTTAAACCTCTTGACACATTTCTTTAGCTTTGATATATTTGTATACAATCTTTGTGGTTACTATCGCACGCAGTATTGCCACCGCTCCCATTCGAGAAGCGATTTTTCTGCTTCTCTAGAGGAGAAAAGGTGTGGAATTCGTCACGCTGCTTTCAGTAGTGGTCAATCCTTCATTTTACCGATTCTTCAAATATTGTATACAATTTGGTTGGTATGCCTGAACGACCGCAAGTTGACCAAGTGTATTCTCGCTTACGCTGGTTGATCATCGAGGGGCGTTACCCACCCGGTTCACGCCTCATCGAAGAGCGTCTCGCCAGCGATCTGGGGGTCAGTCGCACACCGGTGCGGCAGGCGCTCGCCCGGGTTGCTGCGGAGGGATTAGTGCACATTTTTCCCAATCGTGGCGCGGTCGTGCGGCGTTTTACACCAGGTGACCTGTTCGAAATCTATGATCTACGCGCCTTACTCGAGGGGCATGCTGCGTACCTGGCAGCATCCCGGATTGCACCTGAACAACTGACAGTTCTGAAAGATGCTGCGGACGCATTGGAACAGTCTCTCACGCGGAAGTTCGAATCACACGCTGAAGAGGTGCGTTTCCTCGTTGAGCAGAACGCCATCTTTCACGACACGGTTCTGCTCGCGGCGGGGAGTGAACGGTTGATCTCTGTTGTTCATACGGTGGTTGACATTCCGTTGCAATTTCGCTCATTTTACTGGTACACACCGGAAGAGCGTCAGATCTCGAATTTCTTTCACCGCGCCATTTTCAATGCGCTTCAACAGGGTGATGGTGAATATGCGCGTGCAATGATGCGTGCGCACATCTATCACGGTCGAGATGTATTACTGCAACATTTTGGCGATGATCAGACAACCGACGATGAACAGTAAACACGCATCATCGATGTGATGGTGCGTCATTTTTGGGAAATCCGTCATTATGTGCAGACTGGTGGAGTATTCGCATGACATCCTCTCCTGATCGTCCGCGACGTCCCCTTGATGATATTCGCGTGCTGGAACTGGGAGCATTCCTTGCGGGACCGTTCTGCGGGCAATTACTGGCTGATTTTGGTGCAGACGTCATTAAGGTCGAACCGCCGGGTAAAGGCGACCCAATGCGCGAATGGGGCCGTCAACGCTACAACGGTCGTTCACTCTGGTGGCCAATTCTGGCACGCAACAAACGTTCGGTCACGATCGACCTGCGAACTGCGGCAGGGCAGGAGTTGGTGCGTCGCCTCATTCCTCTGTGTGACATCGTCGTCGAAAACTTTCGCCCCGGAACGCTGGAAGAGTGGGGGATTGGCTGGGAGACGCTGAGCGCACTGAACCCGCGCCTCATTATGGTGCGGGTCAGCGGATTTGGTCAGACGGGACCGTACCGTGACAAAGCGGGGTTTGGCAGCATTGGCGAAGCAATGGGTGGTATCCGCGCTGTCACCGGTTTCCTTGATCGTCCTCCTGCGCGAATCGGAATCAGCATTGGCGACTCGCTGGCTGCGGTCTTTGCCACAGTCGGCGCATTGACCGCGCTCCACGAGCGTCAACGCTCAGGGCGCGGGCAGGTCGTTGATATCGGGATTTACGAAGGAGTGCTCGCAGTGATGGAAAGTATGCTCCCCGAATATCAGTTGACCGGTCATATCCGCGAGCGTACCGGCACAATTTTGCCAAATGTCGCTCCTTCAAACATCTATCCGACGAAAGAAGGTCTCTGGTTTGCGATTGGCGCGAATGCAGATGCGGTTTTTCGTCGTCTGGCTGAAGCAATGGGGCAGCCCGAACTGGCGACCGATCCCCGGTATGCCACCCACAGCGCACGGGGCGAGCATCAGGCGGAACTTGATGAGTTGATCGCTGCATGGACGGTTCAGTATACCACTGACGAACTACAACAGTTGATGGATGCGCATGGCGTGCCTGCCAGTCGGATCTACACCGCACGCGAGATGCTATCCGATCCCCACTTTGTTGCGCGTCAGGCGATCATTAGCGTTCAGGCGCCCGGTATTGGCGATCTGGTGATGCAGAATGTGATTCCTCGCCTGAGCGAGACACCCGGTGGTGTGGACTGGACCGGTCCAGAACTTGGCGAGCATACCGGGGCTGTCCTGGGAGGGTTACTCGGACTGTCATTCGCTGAACTTGCAACGTTGCGCGATCAGGGAGTCATTTGAAGTGGGCGACGTTCGACGCGATATAACCATTATCGATGTTGCACCGCGTGATGGATTGCAGAACGAGCCGGAAGTACTTCCGGTTGCCACAAAAGTGGCATTAATCCGGCGTCTGGTTGAGGCGGGTATACCGTGGGTAGAAATTGGCGCTTTCGTCAATCCGCGTCAGGTTCCACAGCAGGCAGGCACGACCGATGTTGCAACGGCACTGGCGGACTGTGATACTACCAGATTCACCTGCCTGATCCCAAATATGCGCGGATATGAGCTGGCTATTGCAGCCGGGATACGTCATGTTCGCCTGGTGCTGGCAGCCAGCGAGTCGCTCAATCGGGCGAACTTCAAACGCAGCGTGAGCGACTCACTGGAAGAGTTGGGGCATATTGCCGGGCAAGCCAGCCGTGATGGGGTGGCGTTTGGCGTCGCTATTGGCGCTGCGTTTGGCTGTCCATTCGAGGGCGCAGTTACTCCGGCGCACGTCCTGCATCTCGTGCGCCGCGCAGTCGACCTGGGGGCGACCGAGATTATTCTGGCGGACACCACCGGCATGGGGACGCCGACACAGGTTGCCGGTCTGTGCGATGAAACCCTGTCCCTGCTCAATCAACGCGCTGCACTGACGGTTCATTTTCATAACACGCGCAATACCGGCTACGCCAATGCGTTTGCTGCCTGGCAGGTCGGTGTGCGACGCTTCGACGCCAGTCTGGGGGGGATCGGCGGATGTCCGTTTGCACCGCGAGCGGTGGGAAATATTGCAACTGAAGACCTGGTACATATGTTCCATGGCATGGGGGTATGTACCGGGATCGATCTCGGCAGATTGCTGGACGCAGCGAACTGGCTGGCTGCACATCTGGGGCGACCGCTTCCGGCGCTAGTAGGGAAAGCGGGTGTTGTCTATCACATGTGCTAGCAGGACGGACGACTGGCGCTGGTCTGCTCCTGGAGGAGTTACTTTCACGCTGCGAAGCAGAAACAGGTCTCCCTGCACTGATCAAGCCGATTCCGCGGCGGCAGGCAGTTGCGAAAGCCCGGTACAGGGCGCTACCATCCGAATCAGAGCAACGGGGCTGTGATAGGGCAGACATGCTGCCCAAGGTTCGGACGGGCGGTCGCCAGTTTGGTTGGAGTGGCATCGGAGTATGGGAGGGACGTCGATGACCGATCTCGAATCTGATTACAAACGCCACGGACTCGCTGCACGGGTCGGCTTTGGTTCACGCCCTGCACTGCTTGTCGTGGATTTCATCAAGGCATATACAACTCCCGGCTCGCCGTTGTATGCTGCGCCCGGGGTTCCCAATGCAGTACGCGCCAGTGTGCCTCTCCTCCAGACTGTACGAGCGTGCGGCATTCCTGTGATCTACACCACGGTCAGTTATGCGCCTGACGGACGCGATGGTGGTTGGTTCGTCCGAAAAGTGCCAGCGCTGCTCCAGCTTGTGGGCGATTCGCCCCTTGCTCAGATTGTCGATGAACTTGCACCACGCGAGGGGGAGTTGGTGATGACCAAGAAGTATGCCAGTGCATTCTTCGGAACACCGATGGCTGCCACGCTCACGGCGCTTGGGGTGGATACTATCATCCTCATCGGATGCTCGACAAGTGGTTGTATCCGTGCCAGCGCTGTTGATGGCATGCAGTACGGCTTTAGAGTGATCGTTCCGCGTGAGTGCGTCGGTGATCGCGCGCCCGGTCCTCACGAAGCCAATCTGTTCGATATTGACGCGAAGTATGGTGATGTGATGTCGCTGGAAGAGGTTTTGGAATATGTGCAGCGCGTAGCATAGCCCCCTGTTTCACGTGAAACACCCCTGCTTCCGTTTTGTCCCAAAGCATCGCAGAAAACACTCTGCTCTCGCTCCGGTCAGTTGGATTTTTCCTGCGATGCCTTGTGTTCCCGTCTTCTGTTGTGGTCATCAGGGGACAGAACTCGCTCCGCTGCCACAGCAGAAGAGACACAGTGTGCGCAGTGAGTGAACCCGGAGAGAAAAAAGCGGGCGCACACCATCAGATGTCGAGGTTTCGCACCTCCAGCGCATGCGTCTGGATGAAGCGTTTCCGTGGCGGCACCAGATCGCCCATCAGCATGGTAAACGTCTCATCCGCTTGTTGCGCATCTTCGAGCGTCACCTGAAGCAGCAGGCGGTTGAGTGGATTCATCGTCGTTTCCCATAACTGTGCAGCATTCATCTCGCCAAGCCCCTTGTAGCGCGTAATCGTCGCTTTATTGCGCTCGGAGGGCGAAAGGGTCGCCAGATACTGATCACGCTCCGCGTCGGTAAAGACATACTTCTCTGTCTTGCCATGCACAATGCGGTACAACGGCGGTTGCGCCAGATAGAGGTGTCCGTTAGTGATAATCTGCCGCATATAGCGGAAAAAGAAGGTGAGCAACAGCGTGCGAATATGGCTTCCATCGACATCGGCGTCGCACATCAGAATGATCCGGTGGTACCGAAGTTTCGCCGGATCGAACTGGTCGCCGACACCGGCGCCGATGGCGGTGATCAGCGCCTTGACCTCATTGTTCGAAAGCATCTTGTCGAGCCGACTCTTCTCGACATTGAGGATTTTACCGCGCAGCGGCAGAATCGCCTGGTAGCGCCGGTCGCGCCCCTGCTTCGCACTACCGCCAGCGCTGTCACCCTCGACAATGAACAGTTCGGTACGTGCCGGATTGGTATCCGAGCAGTCGGCCAGTTTGCCCGGCAGCGAAAAACCTTCCATTGCACTCTTCCGCGCTGTTTCACGCACCTTTTGGACGGCAATACGCGTGCGCGCCGCTGCAATACACTTCTCGATGATCCGTCGCGCTTCCTGCGGATTTTCCTCGAGCCACGCGCTGAAAGCGTCGCCAAACACCGTATTGACTGCGCCAGAGGCTGAAGGACTGACCAGTTTTTCCTTGGTTTGCGAGCTAAACTGCGGATCGCGCAGCTTGACACTGATCACCGCCGTCAACCCTTCACGCACGTCATCACCGGTCAGATTGCCCTCATTCTCCTTGAGGAATCCCTTGCTGCGCGCATAGGCGTTGATCACACGCGTTAGCGCACTGCGGAAACCGGCGACGTGGGCGCCACCGTCGGTATTGTTGATGCCATTGGCGAAAGCATATACCGAGTCAGTGTCGAAACTTTCGGTGTACTGCAACGCCACTTCCACCATCACATCATCGACGATACGTTCGACATAGAACGGTTGTTTGTGCAGAACATTCCTGTCCTTGTTGAGATGACGCACATACGAGCGGATACCACCCTCGAAGTAGAAATTGACTTCGTTGCCATCACGTTCGTCGACGAACTTGAAGCGCAACCCTTTGTTGAGATACGCCATTTCGCGGAAGCGCTGCGCCAGTGTTTTGAAGTTGTAATCCAGCGTTTGAATAATGGTCGTATCTGGCAGGAAGCGCGTGATCGTTCCGCGTCGCGTCGTTGGACCAACCTTCTGCACCTCGCACTGCGGCACGCCGCAGCGATACTCCTGAAAGTAGTGCATCCCGTCGCGTGCATTATGCACATCAACGCGCATGTATGCCGAGAGCGCATTGACCGCTGATACGCCAACTCCATGCAGCCCGGATGAGACTTTATAGCTTTTGTTATCGAACTTCCCGCCGGCGTGCAGCACGGTCATCACCACCTGAAGCGTGCTGACGCCCATCTTGGGGTGCGGACCGGTGGGAATACCATATCCGTCATCGGCAACCGTCACCGAACCGTCGTGGTGAATGGTGACCTCGACAGTCGTCGCGCGCCCGGCCATCACCTCATCGACCGAGTTATCGACAACTTCGCGCACCATGGTGTGCAGACCGTTGACATCGGTCGGACCGATATACATGCCAGGTCGGCGGCGTACCGCCTCCATGCCTTCGAGGACCTGGATCTGATTTTCGTCGTAGCCGGTTTCTTCGACCGGTCGCAGTGATTCTGTCGTCATAGCTGGCTCAAATCGCTCTTCGTTATGTTGATACGGGGCTAGACATCTAAACAACGCCGATAGTGTCGCTCCAGCAACGAATGCTGCGCAGGTCAACAGATGTACACAATGCACATTGCATTGTTATGCCCGCGGTCGAACCAAGTGCTGCTCACTCAGACGACGCAGGCGTTCACGGTAGAACGCCATGCGCGCCGCTGCCAGCCCGGCGCCAATGTATGCACTGCCAAGCGCTGCCGCTACGCCACCAGCTGTTGAATGACCCAACATGTCCCAGATCACCTCAGTTCCACGGGTAATGAGCAGGGACAGGAGCAACAGACCGATGACACCCCATAGATTGCGGCGCACCACCTCAAAACTCGTCCGAACGGCGCGCAGCGGTCCCACCCGGCTCATGACAATCGCTTCGTTGGCAAAGCCGACATAAATCTGTACCCAGATGATCACGACCAGGATCAGGCTGAACGCCAGTATGCCCAGCACCTCGTTCACCGCCATCAGCAGGGCAGCAGCGAAGGTGAACGGTATACCGATCAGGACGAATGCGGCAGCAAGAATCGCCATCACGCCAAACACTGCCACACCGATGCGTACCAGCACGCGCCAGAGATCGCGCTGCAACACCGGCTCACCACGCACTGCCGCACCAACCAGCGTGAGAAACAGAACACCGATCGGAAAGACGATCAGGTTGATCAGAATGATCGTGAGCAGCGCCTCTGGAACGCTGGCAACGGTCATCACTGCGCTCACACTGCCGGTCGCCAGTGCACCGGGCGCAAACTGCGGAATGACAAACCGCGGCATCACATTCATCAACGCCAGTGTCTGTCGCAGGTCTGTCTGACCAAGCTCCGCCAGCAGTGCTCTCATCTGCCCCTGTGTATCACTGCCTGTATCTGTCGACGCGCCTGCTAGCCTGGTCAGAAAACCATCGAAGCGATTGAAAAGTGGCGCAAATGAGACCGGTGCGGTGATCAGAAGCGCCAGATTAAAGACGAACACCAGCAGCAGCGCAGCCGGCCTCCGGTGAATGGCGCGATAACCTTCGCTCAGCGTGTCGATGATTGAGGCGGATTGCCGCATACTGATGCTCTGAATATGCCATAGACAACCTCCATATTATACCATATGTCGCCACGGATCGGGGTAATGTGAACGGGTGTTCGTTTTAGACAATGTGCTACGTCCCCCTTCCTGCTCATTTCCCGGTCCCTTATCGCCAACGGTGCTATAATAGAGAAGTTACAACGCATCAGAAAGCCAGGAAATGACGCTCTCCACCTTGTCGAATCAGAGCATGTTCACGCCAGAAGCGCTTGCCGCGCTGACGGTTCCTGGTGTCGCCGCCCGCTGGAGTGCGATTCAGGAACGGCTGCATCCGGTACTGGCCACCTGCGCTGCACGTCTCGATGCAGCAGCTTCTCTGCGTTTTCCGCGCTTCTGGAACCTCTACGAGATCAGTTACCGCAGTCAACGCTCCATCAATCGTGGTCAGGGAGTGCGCGAACCAATCGACGAGTATTACATGGTTGTTGATCGACCGCCGCGTGGTGCAGGAGTCTATGTGGCAATCAGCGGCGCCGAGCGTCTGATCCTGGTTGCGTTGCAAGTCGCGCGACGCCGCAAAGAGGATCTGGCACGCCTGTGGGAGGAGTCACGCGCTTTTTGGTCGCCGTTGGTCGAACGCTTCACTGAAGTGCGATTTGCTGAACGTGAACGCCTGTCCGACGTGGAGACACACTGGCTCGACCGGTATCTGGCGAACCGGTCGGCATCGTCGCTGCTGGCGGGATTCGCCTATCACTGGGACGATCCGCAGGTGCTGCAAGCGGGGTTTATCGAGCAGTTGATTGAAGATGCACTGACCCTGCTGCCGCTTAACGAGGCGCTTATGGAACGCGCCGAAGCCCGCGATCCAACCGGCGCCGCCTGGTTGCGCGAACAGCGTGCAGCGTATATGGCAGCGGAAGAACCGCCTGTTGAGGTCATTATCGAGCGCATCCGTGCCCGCGGTTTTACCCTGTCGGAGCGGATCATTCGTGCATACCATGTCGCGCTGCGCACCCGTCCGCTTGTCATCCTGCCCGGCATTTCCGGTACCGGCAAGACCCGCCTGACCCGTCTGTACGCCGATGCGGTAGTCGGTGAACGCTTCGCACCTGGTCAGGAAAACGAGCGCTATCTGATTGTCGCAGTGCAACCCGACTGGCATAGCGCCCGTGATCTGCTCGGCTATTACAATGCGATCACCGGAAAGTACCACCCAACACCATTTCTCCGCTTTCTGCTACGCGCATCCGCCGATCCTTCCGCGCGCTACTTCGTCTGCCTCGACGAGATGAACCTGGCGCGACCGGAATATTACCTGGCGCCGGTTCTTTCGGCGATGGAAACCGATGATCGCCTGATCGACCTGGGAGCGCCTGGCGCTGTTGTTGAGACAGTCACCGGCGAGGTGCTGACCAATCCTTTTCGCCTGCCCGCGAATGTGGCGATCATCGGTACGGTCAATGTCGATGAAAGCGCGCACACGCTCTCCGATAAATTGCTCGACCGCGCGAATGTGATCGAGTTGACCGATGTCGATCTGGATGGATTCCGCGCAGCATACCCCGGCGCTATCGACGATACGACCTGGAACGTCATCGTCGCGGTGCACGGTATTGTTGCACGCGCCGGACAACCGTTCGGGTATCGTGTGCTGAACGAGATTGTGCGCTACATCGAACAGTCGCAGGGGGTGATGACACCGCAGCAGGCGCTTGATCTGCAGATCAAGCAGAAGATTCTGCCGAAACTGCGTGGCGATGATACGCCACGGTTGCGGCGCGCCCTGACTGAACTACTGGAACTGCTGCTCGGCGTACCGCAGGGCGCCTGGAAACGCGCTGCACACATCGCTGCTGAAACCATTGCGGCGTCTCCATTCCCCGAATCGGCGGAGAAAGTACGGCGTATGATCGAGCGCCTCGATGTCGATGGATTCACCGATTTCTATGGATAACATGCACGTGTTCACATACTGGATGCGCTCTTGAGGGAAGCCAGCCATTGTTCGTCCAGCACCGCGATGTCCGGTCGTTCTGGGAGATAACGTATACGCACTTTCTCAAGCAACTGGAGCCGCTGATACATCTCCTGGGAGATGCACTGGGCTGTCGGCGACGTACAGGCGTCCCGCATCCGTCGATCAAGACCAGTTCCCAGGCAACAACGTATGGCTCGCCCTCGAAACCTTCATCCTGCCAGACATCCAGGACTGTCGCCTCAGCAACTGCTGTGGCGTTGCGCAGCGATTGGGCGAACCGATATATCTGCACCCCCTAGATAAGGTTGACAATTCCCGGAACGAGAAACAGTAATGGCGGAAGAAGTGACAGCAAGGACAGAAAGATCAGCTCCCCAGGTACCGTCTGGTTCTGTTGTATCATCCACGGTATCATCCACAGATAGTTCTGTTGTATCGTCCATAGAATGACCGCGACTGTGCCACCTGTGATGACGATACCGACGATTGTTGTGGTATTGAACAAATGTGATGCGCCGTGTCGCCACAATCCTCGTCTAGTGAGGTCCCGTTGCTCCCCTCTGGTCAACGGCGTGCGTTTCGAGTATGATGGAGCACTGGACGCTGAAGGAGACTGAACCAGACTCTGACAGAACGCACAGACCTTGTCGATAGTCTCTATCGGTGCACCGCACTGCGGACAATGGAGCGCCGGGTTTTGCGATGTCCCTTCTGCCTGCATTGCAGTCTGAGCCTGTCTGAGGGTGGAAGTCGGCAACGAGTGTATCGCCTGATCGGGTATAACAGCCTGACGATGCGGCTCAGACAACAACCTGAGCGCGCGATGCGCGGCTTCGTTGTTTGGGTTGATTGCCAGCACACGTTCCAGGCACTCACGTTGACGTTCAGGGGTTTCGGCGAGCGACGCCATCCACAACCAGGCAGTTTCGTGGCGCGGCTCGATGTGCAGCGCCTGCGCGAGGAGCATCCGTCCGCGCGCCCGATTCCCGACCGGATGGCCGTGATGGTGTCGGCAACGATGCGATGAAGATCGGGTGACACACTGTGCGACATGGGCGCCTCCGATACCGAAGCAATAGTTTGCCACAATCCGTCCAGATGATACCTGGAATTACAGACGATACATTGATCGCTTTGATTGCAAAAATGCGACAGACTCGCTACTAGGGGGAAAAGGAATGTCACTGACTGCACTCTCACCGCTCGATGGGCGCTACCGGGCGGATGTCGCCGAACTCGAAGCATACTTCAGCGAGGCAGCGCTGTTCCGCTACCGGGTGCGTGTCGAAGTCGAATATCTGCTCTTTCTGACACGCGCGCGGAACATTGAGTTTGTGCCGAAACTCGACCCGCGCGCGGCTGCGGCGCTGCGCAATCTGTACCGCTCATTTTCCGCCGCCGACGCCGAAGCGATTGCCGCGTGGGATCGCCGGATCAACCACGATGTCAAGGCAGTCGAATACTGGTTGCGCGAGCGCCTTGATGCGCTTGGTCTTGGCGCCTGGAAGGAAGCAGTGCATTTTGCCCTGACATCGGAGGATGTGAATAATCTCGCATATGCGCTGATGATCCGTGAAGCGCGTGACCTGACGCTCATGCCGGCTGTCGGTGAGATCATCGTCGCACTGCGCGATCTGGCATTTACAGAAGCCGAGACGCCCATGCTGGCGCGTACTCATGGACAACCCGCCACACCAACGACGTTCGGCAAGGAAATAGCAGTCTTCACTGCACGTCTGCAGCGCGCCTACGAACGGGCGTCCAGCATCCGTCTCACCGGCAAATTGAACGGCGCTACCGGAACCTTCGCTGCTCATGTCGTAGCCCTGCCACAGGTTGACTGGATTGCATTCAGTCGCGGGTTTATCCGTTCTCTCGATCTGGAGCCGGTGTTGCTGACGACCCAGATTGAGCCGCACGATACGCTCGCCGAACTATGCGATGCGCTGCGCAGGCTCAATACAGTGCTGATCGATCTTTGCCAGGATATGTGGCGCTACATCAGCGATGGCTACCTGGTGCAGATCGCACGTTCCGGTGAGGTCGGATCGTCCACCATGCCGCACAAGGTCAATCCCATCGACTTCGAAAATGCTGAAGGTAATCTTGGGTTGGCGAACGCCCTGCTGGATCATTTCAGTCGCAAACTACCGGTCTCGCGCTTGCAGCGCGACCTGACCGACAGTACCGTGCTGCGTAATCTTGGTGTCGTGTTTGGCTACAGTCTGCTCAGTTATCGGCGCATCAGCCAGGGATTGGGAAAGATTGCGGTTGATCGGGCACGTTTACTCGACGATCTGCACGCCCATCCGGAAGTGCTGGCGGAGGCAGTGCAAACTATCCTGCGCCGCGCTGGTTACCCTGAGCCATACGAGGCGCTCAGGTGCCTGACACGTGGTCGCGCGCTGACCCGCGAAGCGTTGCTTGCGTTTATTGATGAACTTGACGTATCTTCCGATATCAAGGCGGAACTGCGGGCGCTGACGCCCGAAGCCTATACCGGTCTTGCCGACCGTCTGGCGCGGATGGTACAGGTTCCGGCGCATTGATGGGCGCGAATGAATACTACGATGATTGGGCAGTCTTGAGACGCAGAATGACGATCGTCTTGATAATCGCCAATCCGATCAGAAAACCGCGCATAAGAAGGCTATCGACCAGAAAGATTGCTGCGGCAAGCAGCATGATCCAGGCAAGCCCCAGGACGGTCACCTTTGCCCGCATTGTCATCGCCAGATCCTGCTGAAAGCGCTGGAGATGCGGTCTGATCAAAGGGTGATTGGTCATCCAGCGGTGCAGACGTGGCGAAGAGCGCGAGAGAAAAGCGGCAGCCAGGAGAAAAAAGGGTGTTGAAGGGAGAACAGGTAAAAACGCTCCTAGAAATCCGAGAATGAGAAAAAACATTCCGCTCACCAGTAAAAGCACACGTATCAGGGGGCTTTGAAGCCTGGTGGAGATGGTTAATGTCTCTTCCGTGTTGCTCATACACCGACCCTTTCCTGTTGTATGTCTTCCCAAACGTCGCACTGTCGTACAAAGAGGTGCGCATATGTTTCATTAGAGTAAATCTTCGTGTAAGCCACGCTCGACCAGGTGACCGTTGTCCAGCACTAGGATCTCATCGGCTATGCGTGCTGCTGATAGACGGTGCGCAATAATGATGATTGTGCGTTTTTTTGAAGTCTCCCGCAGAGCATCCTGGATAGCGTGCTCTGTTTCCAGGTCTACATTGGCGGTTGCCTCATCAAGTACAAGGATCGGCGCATTCTTCAACAATGCGCGAGCCAGCGCCAGTCGTTGCCGCTCGGCTGCTGCAAAGCGCTCGAGCCATCCAGAGAAACCTTTGCCTGCGATCAGCATCAGCGCGCCGATCAGGGTGCTGATGGAGAAAATGGATGCCCCGACTCTCAACGCTTCAATCGCCCAACCCAGTGTTGCAAACAGGGTGATATTCAAGACCACCGTCGCCAGTCCCGCCACAGCGGATATCACGACCCATCTCCCTGTTTGATGGGAGAACAGACGTGTGTCAATGCCTAACATACGACTCAGTATCGACATGTAGCTGAATTAACAGTTAGCACGGTAGCGGTAATGATAGAAAATGTCAATTGTCGTCCGAATAACATTCGTCCAACGTTCAACGTTCAACGTCCAATGTTCAATGTTCAACGTTCAACGTGTCGTCTTTCCAACACCCGTTTACCAAATCGTATGCAAACCGATCAGGTTCCGGTACTGTCGGGCGCTTGACCTTCGTCGATCTTCCATAGTATGCTGTCGCCGGGTAGATGAATCGTTGTTCAATTTTTTGCCATCCATGACAGGCGTACAACCCGACTTCACTGGACGAGATGAGCACCACGTTCTGTTGTTTCGTCTTGCAGACGAAATCTACGCGCTGTCGTCAATCCATGTGCGTGAGGTTGGGCGGTATCGATCATATACTCCCGTTCCTGGCGCACCGCCGGCAATTCCCGGTATCGTCAGTCATCGCGGCATCATCCTGCCGGTTGTCGATCTGCGCCTGGTTCTGGGAATGCCGTCGAGTGAGGCAACCCGCTCGACCCGTCTGATCTCTGTTGTGTACGATGATATCGGTATGGCGTTGCTGGTCGATGCAGTAATCGATCTGGAATTGTTGCCGGCGGACACCTTTGGTCAACCGCCGGTCGGGCTTGATCCGGCGCGCGCCCGGTTCCTCCGCGCTGTTGCGTACCACAATGATCAGACAGTAGCACTGCTCGACATCGGTGAAATCGTGACGGCGCTGCGGGAGAGTTGAGAACGAACGTTGCGATTGATTGGAGTTGAACATCCCATGTTCTTCGACGATGGGGGGTGGCTGACGGAAGCGACTCTACCGGTCTTGTAAGGGTCGCAGCGTCCGGCTCTTAGTGCTCAGTTCTCGAAAAGCCCATGGTACTCATTGTTCGGACGGCGCAGCGCCGCTATATTGTGTGGCGAGAAGATGTGGCGACACTTCGTGCTATGACGTGCAGCGACGATGGTGGCTGGAACGACGCAGAGCCTTCCCTGATCGCCGTAGATCTGGGATCGCTGATTGACCCGACCGATGTGAGTACACTGCAACGGCGGCACGCACTGATTATTCCTTTGCGGCGGCGCAACGTGGCATTGCTGGTCGATGCCGTGGATGCCATTGTCGAGCACGCAGACGTTCAGCCGCTGCCGCAGTTGTTGCGCGAGCGGCTGCGTGAACCCTGGACGACCGGTGTCCTGCTGATCGATGACCAGCCTGTCGTGCAAATCGATGTGCGAGCGATCGCGCGCAGTATTTTGTTGCGGCGAACACACCCTTCCGAACAGAAGTGAGTAGCATTATGGAACAGGTGTCGAAACACAAAATCTTTGCGAGCGTTATAACCAATCTGCAGAGTCATGATGAGGAACGAGTCAGAGCACTGACCCATCTGACGATGGTATTTGGCGGAGTCGCCGGTACGGGCGGCATTCTGTTCATCATTCTTACCCTGGTTGGCATTATGCCGCAGGGGGTGATCGGTGCAGCTGCCGGGGTTATCGCAATGATCGTGACGATCGTGGGTGGGACGTTTGGCGCCTTGCGTCTCGGCAAGGCAACGGTCGCGGCAAATATCTTCCTCTATGGTTCACTTGTCTATGTTATCGGTATGATCTATCTGGGAGGCGGTGTCACAGGTCCTGCCAGCATGGCGTTTCTTTTTCCGGTGGTTGTTGCGGGACTGTTTGGACGCGCCGCAGAAAGTCCGCGCCTTTTCGGTATCGCATTGCTTGCCTACCTTTTCCTCGCAGTCGTCGAAACCGCCGGTGTGGTGCAACCGCAGAACGACGTCCCGGGCCTGCCGCGCACGCTGGCATTTGTCATCTTCTTCACCAGCGTTGGCGGATTGCTCACCTATGTTGCGTCACTCTGGTCGACTAGCACCACACGCTTCCTGGAGCAGACTCGCGCGCAGTCTGAAGAGTTGTATGAGACCAACCAGCGTCTGATCGAAAAGAACATCCAGCAGGTCGAACTGGGAAGCGAGCTTTCGGCAGCCGCTGTCGAGTTGTTGCGCGCCTCGCACGAACAGGCGAGCGGGGCTTCCGAGCAGGCAAGCGCTGTATCGCAGGTGAGCACGACCATTGAAGAACTGGGATCCACTGCACGCCAGATTGCGATTGCCGCCGAGCAGGTGGCAGAAGCGGCGCGGCAAACGCTCGAAAACCTGAGTGAGGGACAGGAAGCCGTTGATAAAAGCATTCAGGCGATGGATCGCATCCGCAGCCGCATGCAGGACGTTTCGGCGCGGGTGTTGAATCTTGGTGAGCGGTCACAGCAGATCGGCGAGATCATCGACCTGATCAACGATCTTTCGGACGAAACCCATCTGCTTGCACTCAACGCCGCTATCGAAGCCGCCGGCGCAGGTGAGCATGGTCGTCGGTTCGCCGTGGTCGCTGCCGAAGTCAAGAGTCTGGCGAATCGTGCACTGGTGGCCGCCAAAGAAGTCAAGGGTGTGATTGCTGAAATCCAGCAGGCTACCAATGCTGCCGTGCTGGCGGCGGAGGAAGGCGGCAAAGAAGTGGCCGCCGGCGTCGAACTGGCCCACAGCGCCGGTCAGGTGATGGACGTGATTGTGATGGCGGCAGAACGCACTGCTCAGAGCAGCGCCGAGATCAATCTGGCGACTGCGCAACAGCAGAGTGCCAGCGAGCAGGTGGTGGAAACCATGCGTGAGATCGCCGATGTGGCGCGTCGCACCGCTGCCGGCGCCCGTCAGGTGCAGGACGCTGCCCAACGTCTGACAGCGATTGCCAATCGCCTGCACGGACTCTCACAGGATGGTATTGGTCAGACAAACTAACTGCTGAAACGTGGATGAACCATACCAGCACGCTCTACATCTATGGATCTGGCGTCGTTCTACAGTCAATTTCGTGATGAAACTGCGGAAAACATCCGCATTGTCACTGAAGGTCTCATGGCGCTCGAGGGTAATGGGCTGGAGGGAGAGGCGCGCCGTGAGCAGATCGACGCCATTTTCCGCGCCATGCATACAATCAAAGGCTCGGCACGGATGCTTGGATTGGAAGCGGTTGGCAGAGTGGCGCACACCTGCGAACACATCCTGGCAGCAGTCCGTGATGGACGACGCTCCCTTGATCGTTTTCTGACCGATGAACTGTTGAAAGGCAGCGATGCAATCCTGGAACTGGTCGCAGCTGCGATTGACGGCAGACCTTCATCAATCGACGTCGATACGCTGACGAATCGGCTTGGGCGAGGCGTACCACAATCATCGTCCGTCACCGAGGATTCAATCGCACCTCTCGTTGAATCAAACCCGCCGGTTGATGAGGGTTCTTCGCCATCTCCACCGCGTCGCGGGCGCGAACGGGTGCACCAGACAGTGCGTGTGCGGGTGGACCGGCTGGATCGATTATTGAACCTGGCGGGTGAACTGTCGATCGGCCGACAGGTTGAAGAGGCGCATCTTCAGGCGCTGGAGGATGTGAAAGCGCTCGTTGAGCGGCAGCAACGTGCATTGTTGACCCTTGAATCAGAGTTACAGCGGATGCGTCTGTCGCCAGCCCGGCGAGAACTCTTTGACCGTGAAATGAACGTTGTACTCAATGCCGGCGAGCGTGTTGGCGCGCTCGTCCGGACGCAACTGGAACGAATCGGGCAGCACAACGCCCATAAAGCGCAATTGATCGACGATCTCGAACAAGAGGTCATGGCAATCCGTCTGACGCCGGTGTCCACCCTCTACGCCAATCTTCCGCGAGCCGTGCGTGAGTTGGCACGCGATCTTGGCAAGGAAGCAACATTGCTGCTGGCAGGTGAAACGACCGAACTGGATCGCAAGGTTATCGAAGCGCTCGCTGATCCGATGGTGCATCTCATCCGTAATGCTATCGACCATGGCATTGAGCCGGTTGATGAGCGGGAGCGACAGGGAAAGCCGCGCCAGGGAGTGATCGAGATTACGGCACAGGCGCACGGCGGCAAAGTACTGATTACGGTGCGCGATGACGGGCGCGGTATGGAGCCGCAGCAGTTACGCGAGACAGCGGTGCGCAAAGGGTTGATCAGCAGCGAAGCCGCAACCGCGCTCTCGGATCAGGAGGCGCTGGAGTTGATCTTCATGGCGGGGTTTTCGACGGCAAAACTGATCACCGATGTTTCCGGACGGGGGGTTGGTATGGATGTAGTGCGCACCAACCTCGCCGACATCGGTGGTGAAGTGCAGATCGAGTCGCAACCTGGAATCGGCACAAAGGTGACCCTTTCATTACCACTGACGCTGGTCACCACGCGCGTGTTGCTGATCGAGTCGGGCGGTCAACTGTTTGGTTTCCCGGCGTCTGGATGTCAGGGGACAGTATGGGTACGGCGCAGTCAGATCCGCACCGTTGAAGGACGGGCAGTCTTTCAGCATAATCAGACGCTCACGCCGTTGCTCCGACTGGACGAGTTACTGGGAATTGCAAACGGTCACCCGTTTGCCGCTGCAACGCGCGCTCCGGCGCTTCTGATCGGCGGCGCACGGCGCCCTATGGCGCTGCTGGTTGATCGTATGGTTGATGAACGCGAGGCAGTTATCAAACCGCTGGGACCGTTGCTGGAGAAGCAGCGCCGTTATAGCGGCGCACTTCAACTTGGCGATGGAAGACTGGCATTGCTGCTCAACCCGTCGATGCTCATCCAGCTTGGGCGGGGAACGGCGCTCATTGCGCCGGCGCCGGATCAGAGCGCGAGTCGTCGACCACGGTTACTGGTCGTCGATGACTCGTTCGCCACCCGCGAATTGATCCGCAGTATTCTGAGCGCTGCCGGCTACGATGTAACAACCGCCATCGATGGACTCGATGCGCTTGACAGGTTGCGCACCGAAACCTACGATCTCGTCGTCAGCGATGTCGAAATGCCGCGCGTAGACGGCTTCACCCTGACCAGCCGCATTCGCAGCGAACTGGGCAAGAACGACCTGCCGGTCATTATTGTGACCAGTCTCGCATCGGAGGCGCATCGTCGGCGTGGGCTGGAAGTTGGTGCGCAGGCGTATATCGTCAAAAGTCAATTCAACCAGAACAACCTGCTGGAGACGATCCGGCAGTTGATCGGCACGTGATCATTCCTGTCTTCTATCGTTGCTCGGGCCCGACAAGCCGGTTGCGACGCGAAAGGACATGAGGTTTACTATGGCGGAAAAAATCCTGGTCGTCGATGATAGCAAACTGGTCACCGATATTGTCAAGATGCGGCTTGGCATGTACGGCTACGAGGTGCGACTGGCGCATAGCGGCGAAGAAGCGCTCAAGGCGATTGAGGAAGAAGTGCCGGACCTGCTAGTGCTCGATGTCCATATGCCGGGGATTGACGGGTATGAAGTCTGTCGTCGTTTGCGCAACAATCCGGCATTCGATGATCTACGCATCATTATGCTGACGTCGAGTGACGACAAGCATGCAGCATTCGAGGCCGGCGTCGATGACTATCTGAACAAAGATGTTGATCTCCTCAATCTTCCCAATCGGGTCAAAATGATCCTGGAGATGGATTAGCGCATGCGATAGTGAATGCTGCGCAGCGCGCACACCAGTGGCATATCCTGGTTTTCAGCGATGTGCCGCCGGAACGCTCGGCGGCTCTCTGGCATGCAGACAGGTTCTGCTATCGCGTGTTGTTTGCGTTGAGACGAAATGAGTTGACGCATGACCAGACCCATCCGTGTCGTCGTCGTTGACGATTCTGCCGTGATGCGGCGTTTCATCACCGATATGCTGCAACGCGATCCTGCCATCCAGGTGGTCGGCACGGCCTCAAACGGTCGCGAGGCGATTGAGGTGGTGCAGCAGTTGCGCCCCGATGTCGTGACGATGGATGTGCGCATGCCGGTGATGGATGGGGTAGCCACGACAGAACATCTGATGGCGTATTGCCCGACGCCAATTCTGGTGCTGACCGCATCGCTTGCCAGTTACGATGTGGATATTACATTCAAGATGCTCGGCGCCGGCGCGCTCGAAGTGGTCGAGAAACCGCGCGGCAGTAACCCGCAGGCGCTTGAACACGCCGCGCGCGATCTGGTGCGGCGCGTCAAAATCCTGTCGCGTGTCAAGGTTGTGACCCATCTGCGCGGTCGCCGCCGCACTGTCAACGATGGAACACCGTTGCCGCCCGCGTCACACAACCATCAGGCGCTGCTACCCGCTGCACAACCGCGGGATGCGGTTGCGCTGTCGTCCATTCCGGCATCGACCGGCGTCTCCGACTCTTCGCTCTACCCGGTTGTCGTCATCGGCGCCAGCACCGGCGGTCCGCGTATTATCCATCAGATCATTGCTGGATTGCCACGATCATTTCCGGCAGCTGTGCTGATTGTGCAGCATATCGCAGAGGGGTTTAGCGAAGGGATGGCTGAATGGCTGGCAAACGCCGGTACGCTGCCAGTGCACATTGCGCAGGAGGGAGCGCCGGTGCGAGCGGGAGAAGCGCTGATTGCGCCCGACCGACGCAACATGCTGGTGACGTCCCAGGGAACGATCCACCTGAGTGATGCGCCATTGCTTATGCAACGTCCCTCGATTGATATTACCATGCAGGCGATTGCCGATGTCTACAGATCGCGCGCAATTGGCGTGCTGCTGACCGGCATGGGGCGCGATGGAGCGTATGGAATGTTGTCGCTCTACCGTCGTAACGCCTACACGATTGTGCAGGATGAGGCGAGTTGCGCGATCTTTGGCATGCCGCGTGCCGCCATCCAACTCGGTGCAGTGCGGGAGGTGTTGCCGCCGAATGCGATTGCGCCACGATTGGTTGAACTGGTGACAAGTATGGGTTTCAAAGTGAACAGTTGAATCTTTCGCTAAGCGCAGCAACAGAGCGATGGGGCATCCGATTCGATCACTACACGCGCTCGCTGGAAAGGTAGTTGCAGTGCAGGCGCGAAGGGGATGATGTGGGCACATCTTCGTTTCCGGTTCTCAGATTGGCAGCAGGTATCGATCTCTGGATAGCGTGTTTCACGTGAAACACAGACTTTAGAACATTCGGCTCTAATAATCGGGCGGTCTGTATGAGTGCGGCGCGCGATCTCTCTCTCCCTCCGCCGGTGCGTCTGTCACAGGAAGCGTTTGATCGTTTGCGCAACCTGCTGGCAGCGTACAGCGGCGTCTACCTCGACACGGCGCAGCAACGGGTGCTGGAATCCGGTCTGGCGCAACGTCTGGCAGCGCTGGAAGAACCGCTCGAAGCGTATGAGCGTCGCATCAGTACACCCGCAGGTCGAGACGAGTTGCAACGTCTGACGGAGCTGGTCGTTAACCACGAAACCTGCTTCTTTCGCAACGCTCCGCATATGAAAGCGCTGCGCGAGACGCTGCTGTTCGAGTTGCATCGTCGCAAGCCTGCTGGTGAGCCAATCCGTATCTGGAGTGCCGGATGCGCAACCGGCGAAGAGGCGTATTCACTGGCCATCACCGCACTGGAAACATTTGGGTCGACGATGATTCGGCCGGTAGCGATCTGGGCGACAGATCTGAGCGATCTGGCGCTCGAAAAAGCGCGCGCCGGATTCTATCGCGGTCGTTCGCTCAACAACGTCGCATCATCGCTGCTCAGCCGCTATTTTGTAAAACGCGGCGATGGCTTTCTCGTTACGGATGCTGTACGGGCGCTGGTGCGCTTCGAGCAGTTGAATCTCCTCGAACCCTTTCCACCAACCGCATATCAGGTCGATGCCATTTTCTGCCAGAATGTGACGATCTATTTTCAACCGGAAACGCGGCGGTCACTGATCGAGCGCTTCTATCGCTGTCTGCCTTCCTATGGGTTGCTGTTTCTCGGTTTTTCAGAGACGCTCTGGAATGTCTTCGACGGATTCCGCTCACGTGAAGTATCGGGTGCGTATGTCTACCAAAAGGTCGAACTTCCGCCGTCCCCCCTACTACGCCGCGCCGCATCCCGCCAGTCGCCGACAACAGCAGAGATGCCGCGCCGCCTGACGCCGCTTGCGGCAAAGCCACGCAATGTTTCGCATGGACGACGGTCTACGGTCGCGCCGATCCTGCCCAAACCAGCCTCACCCGACATTGACGCCGATCATCTTGATCGGGCAAAGACACTGCTCGATACTGGCAGAATCGATGAAGCAATGGAGATTTTGCGCACCATTCCGCCCAACTCATCACTGGCACCACGTGCCATGACGCTGGTGGCGCGGGTACATGCCGACCGTGGCGAACTCGATCTGGCAATTGCCGAGGCGCGCCGTGCGCTCGAAATCGATGCATTGCGCGACGATGCTTACCTTTTACTCGGAACCATGTATGTGCGACAGGGTCAGTGGCACGACGCGATTCAGACGCTCGAACGAGCGCGCTACCTGAACCCCGAGGCCGCGCTGGTCTCCTATCATCTGGCGATGGCATACCGTCAGGCTGGAAAGAAGGAACAGGCGGCTCGTGAATTTCGTAGCGCGCTGCGCAAACTGGCGGCATACCGTCCGGAGGATCTCCTCGAAGGCGTTGAAGTTGGTTGGTTGCGCGCCACGTGTGAGCAATACCTGGCGTCGCCTGAGACATAGAACGCTATGCGAAGTCAACGCAAACGACCTTTTCACCGCTTCACGCTGCTCAGCCACGCAGCTAGCGGTCGACTGCGCCACAGGAAGCGCCCTGCGCCACTACCGCCGATCACCCCGGAGGAAGCGCGTCGTCAGGCGGAAATCGAGCACGAACTGCTACTGGCGCGTGATATTCAACAAGGGTTGCTGCTCGAAGCGGTGCCGCGCCTGCCAGGATGGGAAATTCACGCCATTTCGCTGCCGGCGTGCGATCTGGGCGGCGATTTGTACGATTTTTTGCCGCTCGGTGAAGGACGCCACGGGATCATGATCGGTGACGTTTCGGGAAAAGGGTTGCCAGCAGCGCTCCGTATGGCTGTCGCGCGCACCGTGTTCCGCTACGCCGCACGACGCGGCGCAACCCCCGGTCCGACGCTTGCAGATGTCAATCGGGGAATCATTGCCGATATTCCACAGGGCATGATCACCATGCTGTATGCCGTGCTCGATTTGCGTCACGGTGTCGTGCGGGTGGCAAATGCCGGGCATCATTATCCGCTCCTGCTTAATGGGCGCGTTAGCGAGCTGGAACTCTCGGGGTTGCCGCTTGGCGTCGATGGTGATGTTGATTACGAAGAAATATGCGCCAGTATCGAACCAGGCGCTACAGTAATGATGTACACCGATGGCGTGGTTGAGGCAACGAATAGCAGTGGCGAATACTTTGGGCATGAGCGGTTGGAGCGACTGTTGATCGAAAGCGCCACCCTGAAACCGCGGGCACTGGTTGCGCGATTGCTGCACGAACTGCGCGCCTGGAGCGATGCTGGTCAGGATGACGATATTACTGTTGTGGCGGTGCGACGACGGTTCGAGCGACTCGCCGATGAGTTGTACAGCATTCTGCGCGATGTCCTGGGTGATGACCGCACCGGGCAGGTATGGGCAACGTTGCCGCGTCCAGACGACCACGAAGGTGCCGATGCCTGGACGGAAGCTTTGCCGGAGATCATCAAAGCGGCGCAGAGTCGCTTCGGTCGCGGCCTGGCGCGCGAGTTGAATGCGCAGATCCGCCTGACACTCGAAGAGTACCGATTATGAAAAAATATGGACTAATGCGCTACGAAACTGCAATCGAGTCGTCTTTCAATAACGAAGGGGTTCGTAGTAGAATAGAAGAAGCGTCGATCTGGAGTGACGTGCACACGCCAAATGGTGAAGGGCACAGGTAGACGATGAGTTCGACAGAACCGCTCAATTTCATGCCGCTCGATCTGGACACGTTCAGTGGGAGCGAGCGATTCATGGCCGGAACGCGCCTGGGCGCGGCGTTCGGTCAGGGTATCCGCGCCTACCTGCGCGCTGACTACGCCAATGCGATCGAGCATTTCAAAGCCGCTTTGATTGCTGCGTACATCGAAGGCGAAGAACGCGCCCAGATATATGATCGTGAACGGGCGATCATCTATCTGTACATCGGCAATGCGCTGGCATATCAGGAGGATTGGGAAGGAGCGCTGCGCGAGTATCTCGAGGCAGTGCAGACCGATCCACAACTTGCTGAGGCGCACTATAACCTGGGGGTTGCATTTGCGGCACAGGGGCGGCTTGACCGTGCTATTGCCGCTTTCAAGGAAGCCATCGAACACAATCCGCGCCTGTACGAAGCGCACTTCTCGCTGGGGCGCTGCTATCAACGCCTTGATGATGCCGGTCGCGCATACATCCACTACGATCAGGCGTGTCAGGCACGACCGCAGGCTGCAGAGCCACGTTACTACATGGGATTGATGCACCAGAGTCACGGTGCACACGAACTGGCGCAGCGTTGCTTTGCCGAGGCGTTGCGCGTCGAGCCGACCTTCGTCTCGCCGGAATTGCAGGACGAAGTATTGGTCAACCGGTCAGAAGAGGAAGTTGCTCAATGGTACTATCGTCTCAGCAACGACCTGAAGCAGCAGGGGTACGAGGAAGAAGCGGAACGGATCTACCGCGCGCTGCTCCAGTGGCGTCCTGAAGAACATTATGCCCGTTACCTGCTGGGCAATCTGCTCGCGCGTGCGCGGCGTCTCGATGAAGCGCTTGAAGAGTATGCCCAGATCCCGCCACAGGACAGGTACTATGTCGATGCTCGCATTCGGATCAGTGCAATCCTCAAACTTCAGAACAAGATGCGCGAGGCATACGATACCCTGTTCGAAAGCGCCAAACTGCACCCTACCAATGGTCAGTTGTTCCTGAACATGGGCAAACTGCTCTACGATATGAACAAGCACGCTGGCGCTGTTAAGGCATTTGAACGTGCCGTGCAACTGCTCCCCAACGATCCGCAGGCGCACTACCTGCTGGGATTTATGTACAATCTCATGGGGCGCGAGGGATGGGCGCTGGCGGCATGGCGCAAGGCGGTGGAACTGGCGCCAGACGCGCATTCTCTGCGCTACGACCTTGGCTATATGTACGTGCGACGCAATCGCTACGATCTAGCAGCAAAAGAGTTTGCCCGCGTGCTCCAGTTCTGGCCCGACGATGTCGAAACGAACTTTATGCTCGGATTGTGCTACAAAGAACTGATGGAACCGGCGCGAGCCATTCCGCTGTTTGAAAAGGTGCTGCGGCGTAATCCGCGCCACGTGCAGGCGCTCTATTATCTCGGTGCTTCGTACCTTCAGATTGGTAATACCTCGCTCGGCAAAGCGTATCTCAGGCGCTACGACTACCTGGCGAGCCAGGAGCAGTCGAGTGCGCCCGTGTCGCGCTGGTCAATCCGTCAACGCAGTGTCGGCATGGTAGAGTCATCATAGATTTCGAGGAGTAACGAGTCCATGCAGCAAGTTCTTGTGAATATTCCATCTGTGCCGATTTTTGAGCGTGTCGTTCGTGCCAGCGCCGATGAGGTCGGACGTGCGCTGGGATTCAGCGCTGAACGGGTCGAGGATCTGAAACTGGCAGTGAGCGAGGCAGTGAACAATGCGATCGACCATGGCAACCAGCGTCAGCCCGGCAAACTGGTAGAGGTTGTTTTTGCACTGCATAACGATAAACTCGAGGTGCATGTCACCGATGAGGGCGGTGGCATCGATACAGTCGATTTCTCGCGGAAAGTCGTCGATGAGCAGAATCTTGATGCCGGCATGCATCGCGGCTTTGGCATGTACTTAATCAGCGCACTGGTTGATGATTGCGAGGTCAATTCGTCACAGTCGGGTACAACACTGACACTGCGTCTTTATCGGAGGAACCAGGACCATGACGAATGAAATGAACGAAGTGATCCGTCGTGAGGAGTTTGGCGATGTCGCGGTGCTCCACATTATGACCAATAGCGTCGATGCCGTGTCGGCCAGCGCAATTGAGGCAGTTGCGACAGCAACTGCCATGCGCCCGATTACGGTACTCGATTTTGCAAATGTGGCATTTATCAACTCGGCAGGCATCTCAGCTCTGCTCAAGTTTGTTGTGTCGGCAAAGAAGTCGGGCTATACCCTGTATGCCATGAATGTAACGCCGCATCACCAGAAGGTCTTCAAGATGGTCGAGATGTCGCGCTACATGCCACCCATCGATGAGCGTGACCTCGCAGCGTATCGGTAGCGCGGCACGTGGCGTAAGGGGTTTTGGTCGAGTGACGGGGCAAAGATGACAGATAGCAGAGGTGCACGTTCGTGTGCCCTGACTGTCGCAAACCCGCCGCGCGCCATGCCCCCTGATCCCCATGACCCACCTCCCGACCTCCCTCCTGTGCATTACCCTTACGCTACATGTCAATGAGGGCGAAAGGGACTGCGCGTAGCATGCGCCAGACGGCGATATTGTACAGGTATGCACAATACTTGTAGGTGCGAACACCTGTTTGTGCTTCTTTATGCCACGTGTACCATCTTGTCTCTCGGAAACCTTCCTTGCGGGCAATCCAGTGCACGGTCAGCGCCAGGTCCATCGGTATCGGAGTAGTGGGGATCGTCCAGCGTGACTCCCATCTTCGCGGAAGGCATGCTGACCAGTTGCAGGAGTGGTGTTACTCTGCCGTATGATCCCCGCTGTCGAAGGCGCTCTCGAAAAATGTGGACGTGTACAGCGTGGCACATCCTGATCTACCGAAAAGGAAAGCGCCATAGCATGTATCTGGTATCATTGCCGTTGAAAAAGGGGAGCAAGGGGTGGTGTCTCGCTTCCTGAATCCGACCAGGGTCGCACCGCTACGTAAAAATGTCCGAACGTTTGGGTCGTCGCTCTCACGGAGGGAACGCCGTGAACGCCGAAACCTGGTTCAATCCTTTCGACAACCCTGAACTGGTTGCTGGCTATGAAGCCTGGTACGAGACCGACGGGCGCACTGCCGACATCGCCGAGCGTCGTCTGATTCGCTGGATGCTATCAGGTCTGCCGCAGGCGTCGAGTCTGCTGGAGGTCGGCGTTGGAACCGGTCATTTTGCGCGCTGGCTGGCTTCGGAAGGGTATCGCATCACAGGAGTGGACCTGTCCGCACCGATGATTGCCGAAGCCGCTCGTCGTGGCGGCGTTCTCCTGGCGCGCGCAGATGCGGAAGCGCTTCCGTTCCCTGATAATGCCTTCGACGGGGTGCTGCTGATCACTGCGCTGGAGTTCCTGCCACACCCCGAACGTGCGTTGCAGGAAGCAGCACGTGTGGCACGGTATGGCATCGTCCTGGGTGTGCTCAACCGCTGGCATCCCTTAGCCTGGCAACGAAAACGTAGCGGCTTACCGGTCTGGCAGATTGCACGTTTCTACTCCCCCGTCGAACTCGAGCATCTGGTGCGTCAGGCGCTGCATCTATCCAACCTTCGGACGACGTGGCGCACCACACTGCTGCCCGGTCTGTGGTGGTATTCCTCCCGCCTGCCGCTGGGCGCTTTTACCGGTATGCGGGTGCTTCTTCTGAAACAGAAGGAGTGAGATCTATGGTGAATGAAGAACTGCCCTATCCGGCTGGTCTGACAGCCCAGGTCAGCATCTACCCGTTACGCCAGCAGCACCTCAGCCCGGCCATCGATGCGGCGCTGGCGATCTGGCGCAACCGTGGGCTGGATGTGCAACCGGGCGCCATGAGCACCCTGATTGCCGGCGATGAAACGTCGGTGTGGGAGGCGCTGCGCGCAGCATTTGCAGCCGCAACTGCGCAGGGCGAAACGGTTATGGTGATCAGGGTGTCGAATGCCTGTCCCTGGCCGCCGCCTGTCCAGGAGTAGCGCGTGCTCAGAAACCTGGATTTGTGGTATCACAACAGCGGTGTGTCTGCCCTGATGCAGCGACTGCCCGACGGAAAAGCATCAGCGTGTGATAGTCAATGGGCTGATCAGCGGTCTGGACACCCGCTCTCTTCCTCGTTGATCGACGTTCGTGCAGTCACCCTGCGCCTGCCCCCCTGCCACCTGCACAACCCTGCCCGTTGAACGAAATCATCTCGTTCACCCGACGATGCGTACCAGACCCATGCCGAAATGCACTGCGGTAACCCTCCCTCTCCTCCCTGTTCCTCACAGACCCGTGCGAACATCGGCGCACTTGCTGCCCTCCGACCTGCTTGTTGACTACAGTGTAGTCGGTTCCTTCTCGCCAGAATGCCTGGCGACTGTGGAGAGGGATGCGCGTGATCCCAGCGGAAGGCGTGACACCTGCACTCCCTGTTGACTGGCGTTCATATCGGTTGCCCCTCGCCTTCATGCCGTTGGGTGCCCATGCTCAACGACTGGTCGTCTGGATGCGCAGTTTCCCGTTCAGGCGCTGCTGTCGGGATCGCTTCGCCTCCATGCGACTGATCGACCAGAAGATCAGTCGCTCTGTCGGAGAGCGACACCTGCTCTTCCGGAGCGACAGGCGCGGTAATATCGGACGACTCCGATGAAACATCTGGCTGCTGCGACGCTAACGGGAGCGCATGATCACCGTTAGAGGGAGGCTGGATTTCTGCCGGTGTCGCCAGCAGTTCGATATGACCACAATGGGAGCACATCCATGCTCTCGAAGTGATCTGGCATTTCTGTGATTCACCGATGATGATCGTCCCCTCAGCTGGCGTCGCCACAAGCCGCTGTCCACAGCGGATACACGTCTCAAGTCGATCCGATACCGCAGGCATAGGAAGATTGACATTCACCGCCGCAGAGATCGGCGTTGGACGTGGTGTGCGCGCGACAACACGACGGTAGACCGCTAGCGTCTCACGTGCAGCGCGCTGCCACGAAAACTGAGCCGCCCGTACACGCGCGAGCCGACTCATCGCAGCACGACGATCCGGATCGTCCCACAGCACCTCGATCATGTCTGCCCATGCCCCTGCATCGAGTGCCGGAACATACTCGACTGCATCACCGCCGATTTCGGGCAGGCTGGAACTCGATGAAGCAAGACATGCGGCGCCGCACGCCATTGCTTCCAGCAACGGTAGACCGAACCCTTCATAGAGCGATGGATTGACGTACAGACGACACGCATTGTACAGCCAGCGCAGATCGTACTGACCGACACGTCCTGCAAACACTACAGCATCTTCGAGGTGCAAATCGCGTACTGTCGTGAAAATACCCTCGTCGCGCCATCCACGCGCCCCCACAATCACCAGACGATACCCGCGATCAGGTCGTCGGTCAAGACAGATCCGCAGTGCTCGTAACAGAGTCGGCAGGTTCTTGCGCGGTTCAAGGGTGCTGACGAATAGCATAAATGAGCGCTCTGTCAGCGGAGCGCCTGCCAGTACTCGTGTTTCGCCGGGACGGAGCGACAACGACGTGTAGATTGGCGCGGCAGCCTCATAGACCACATCGATCTGCTCAGGCGGAAGCTCGAGAAACTGAGCGATATCCTGCCGGGTCGTTTCAGAAACCGCAATCACCGCATCCGCTTGTGCGACGCTTTCGCCGACCTGCCGGTAGTACACAGCCGCTGCACGGTCGAGAATATCAGGGTAGCGCATAAATGCGAGATCGTGGATCGTCACGACTGTCGGACAGAGTCGATAGCGGGGCGCAATGAAGTCCGGGAAATGGAGAACGTCAGGTCGCGTGATCAGCACTTCCAGTGGCAATATCCAGCGTTCGAAGCGATGGTGCGGCGGAGTAAAGAGCGAATGGCGCGCAACGTTTGGCGCAACGACCAGTGGACGTAGATGATCACGATGCTGAAGACTGATAATCTGGTCATCAGTCGCAACATCGGCAAGCGCAGCCATCAACTGGCGCGTATATTGAGGAATGCCACCGGTACGATAAGCATTCAAACGGGCGTCGATTGCAACGCGCATGACGCTCATCTAACTTTTCAGAACAACCTTCACTCAACGCCAGGGGGCGTAACGAGGCAGCAATTGATTACATACTGGCTACGGTGCAAAGATGGACTTTGGCTCACTTATTATAGCACATCGTCCCGTTCTTCCTGGTTGACGACCATTCCCGGCAACGGTACAATGTGATACCGCTGCGTGTGTAGTATGTGCTGGCCGCTTCTCCGCAGCATCGCATTTATTCATCGTTTGCACTGCTGATGTCAACGATATGCTGACAATCTCGCGCGCTTCGATGCCGATCCCCATGCCGTTGCAGATCCGTGCAGCGCGCATGGACGATATTTATCCCATCCTGCGTTTGCACTGCGAAGCGTTTGCCGATAAGTTCGGCGCCGCCTTCGGTGTTCGTGGCACGGCGCGCGGTATCGAGGCCATGGCAGAAGCCTGGCGTCGCCAGGGGCGTAGCGCCCTGCGCGGCATGTTCGTTGCCGACTCGGAGGGGCTTGTCGTTGGCACCATCTCACTGCGTACCTGGGATACTGCCGGTGACATAACTGACGCTGCAGAACTTGCGTTTCATCAGGTGCTGGGTGTGTGGGGCGCGGTGCGTTCGATCTTCGCACTGTCGCTGCTCAATCACACTATCGAGCGTCATGAGGGGTATATCACCGACGTGGCAGTGCTTGCCCGTTACCGCCGCAACGGCATTGCGCGCGCGCTGCTCGATCATGTGGAACAGGAAGCCCGCCAGCGCGGTAAAAAGTTTCTGGGGTTGTACGTCAGCGCGTCCAACACACCTGCCCGTCGCCTCTACGCCAGCGCTGGCTTCGTCGATTATCGGACACGCCGCTCCTGGCTTGCTGGTCTCATTCTTCACCAGCGGAACTGGATCTACATGCGAAAGGATCTCGACTGAGATCCTTTTCTTTCTGTCTGGTTGGGCAAACCCTTTGAATACAAGGAGCAGACAATGAGGTCTGATCGTGACAATCCCTTCCGAATCGCACAGGAACAGTTCGACCGCGCCGCAGCCCTGCTCGATCTGCCCGACAATGTGCGGGAGGTGCTGCGTGTTCCACAGCGCGAATTGACCGTCCGCTTTCCTGTATTGATGGACGATGGTTCGACCCGCATCTTTACCGGCTATCGGGTGCAACACAACCTCGGGCGCGGACCAACCAAAGGCGGAATCCGGTATCACCCCAGCGTTGATATCGACGAAGTGCGCGCGCTGGCTATGTGGATGACCTGGAAATGCGCGCTGGTCAACATTCCCTATGGCGGCGCAAAGGGTGGAGTGGTCTGCGATCCGACGACGCTTTCGTCGGGTGAACTCGAACGTCTGACTCGCCGCTTTGCGACCGAGATTGCTATTGTGGTCGGCAGCGAACGCGACATCCCTGCACCCGATGTCAATACCAATCCGCAGATCATGGCATGGTTCATGGATACCCTCTCCATGCAGCAGGGACATACCATCAATGCCGTCGTCACCGGCAAACCCATTCAGGTTGGCGGTTCGCTGGGGCGCAACGAAGCGACTGGCCGCGGTGTCAGCCTGATGGTGCGTGAATGGGCGCGGCGTCAGCGGCGACGCCTGGAAGATCTGCGGGTGGTAGTCCAGGGTTTCGGGAATGTCGGCGGTGTGGCGGCTGCGCTCATCGCGGCATTGGGATGCAAAGTGATCGCGGTCGGCGATGCCAGCGGCGGGTATCTGTGTCGTGATGGACTGGATATCGCCGGGATGCGTCGGTACGCTGATCGACATCCGCGCCGCCTGCTGGAAGGGTACAGCGCCCCTGGCGTTGAACGCATTGATAACAAAACACTGCTCGAAACGCCGTGTGACGTTCTGGTTCCGGCAGCGCTGGAGAATCAGATCACCGATCAGAATGCCGAACGCATCCGTGCCACACTGATCGTCGAAGGTGCGAATGGCCCGACCACACCGCAGGCGGACGCAATTCTCGAAGAGCGCAGCGTCACGGTTATACCCGATATTCTTGCAAATGCGGGTGGCGTCACCGTCAGTTATTTTGAGTGGGTCCAGGGGTTGCAATCGTTCTTCTGGAACGAACAGGACGTGAACCAGCGCCTGGAGCAGATCATGGTCAACGCCTTCGAGCAGGTGTGCGATCTCGCAGAGCAGCGCGGCATTTCCCTCCGGCTGGCAGCATATCTGCTGGCAGTGCGCCGGGTTGCTGATGCCAATCTCATTCGTGGTTTGTACCCCTAAGATTTCCTGAGTCTATGCGTATCCTTCTCACGCTCCGCAACGGTTCCTTTACGTAGCGCCCGGCAGCCTGCCATACCCGTCTTCCCTGTGTCCCACAACTTCGTGATTCGTCCTGATCAGGCGGTTGGGCGCAACACTGTTTATCAGCGTCGGACGCACGGGAGGAGCACAATGAAGGATTTGTGCCGTGGGTACATTCTGGTGGTTGAAGAAGATCATGACCTTGGGCGACTGTTCGAAGCAGTGCTGGCAATTGATGGATACCACGTCACCGTGACACCCCACATTTACGAAGCGCACCGCGTACTCAGCCAGCGAGAGCCGGATCTAATCATCTTCGACTGGGCGTTGCACAATACTGCTGGCTATGTGTGGGTCGACGAACTGCGCACAACAGCGCACACTTCGCACATTCCGATCCTGCTAGTCTGTGGTGCACAACCGCCGCGCAGCATCTACGAGATGCTGGCAAGTGCAGGTGTGCCGATCATCGAGAAACCGTTCGATCTGATTGCGTTCAACCGCTGCCTCGCAGCACTGATACAACCCCGCGCGCGTGCGATTGGCGCCTGACGGTTACGCTGCACCGCCCAGGAAGGCTACGATGCCAAAACGCACCAGCCGCGCCAGAAAAACAGCACCGAGAAAGAGCCAATACGGCAACCCCATCGCGCCCGCCGTAAGACCGGCAATGTCGAATGCCGGGTTGGGTGGCGCCGAGAGGGCAAACAGTACGACAAACGCGCGCCATGGGTGTTCGAGCTGGCGTTGCACCCAACGGTAGAACCGCGTCTGTTCAACGACGCCGCGCCCCGACCGTCCCACAAAGAAACTGACCGACTCGCCGATCACCGAACCAAGCGCGCCGGCAATGCCAACCCCGACCATGCTCAGAGCGGGTGAAAGCGCTGCTACCAGCCCGAAGTAGGGGATGGGTACAACGATCGTTGCGTTGGAAACAAGGGTGATCAGAAACACACCGATGTATCCCAACGATCCGAGACGGTTCGCAAAGTCTGGCGGTATCATCAGGTATGCGATGATGTTCAGGACAATAGCGATGGCAGCAACCAGCACCGGACGCATCCAGGAGCGCTGCTGCGGAGGAATTGCGACCTCCTGGTTGCGCGTTACGCGGCGTTCAGCTTCTGACACGTTGTACCTCTGCGATGTAAATCTATCCTCTGCGACGGCGCCAGATCAGCACGCCACCGGCTGCTAGCGCCACAATAGCCAGCGTGATCAGGAGGGCCGACAGATCAGGAAGAGCGGCGGGTGGCGTCGAGTCGGCAGCTGGCGTTGGTCGCACAAGATCGACCGTTCCCGGCGACGAAATCGCCGGCGTGGTCACAATGGTCGGTTGCGGAGCAACATCGGGAAGTGCGGCGACTTCCGTCGCAACAACTGTTGCAAGTGCCTGTGGTGCAACCGGTTCCGATCCATTTTCGAGCACAGCTGGCGCTGCCACACCGTTGCCTTGCTCAGGAGTCGGCGCACTTTCGCGCAGCTCTAGAACGGATGCCGGTGCTTCGGCTGTAGGAGCAGCAACCATAGGTGCGGACGCCGGCGCCTCGGCTGTAGGAGCGGCAACCATAGGTGCGTTCGCCGGCGCCGGGGCGCTGCCTCCCAGCGAACCGATCACGCTCAACGTTCCGATTGCAGCAACCAGTACGGCGGCAAACACACCGGCAACCTGAAGCAGCCGCCCCCAACCCAGTCGTGCTGCAGTTCGTCGCTGCGGCGCAACCTTTGCCGGATCGAGCGTAAATGAGCGGGGCGGGCGCACGGGTTCGAGATCGCGCAGCACCTGCACCGTTGCACGCAACTCCTCATACGCCAGCCGCAGATTCATCTCATCATCGAGGCGGCGCTCGACTTCACGACGCTCCTCGGCGCTCAACTGCCCATCGATGTAGGCAGAGATCAACTCCAGGTCGCGATTGTTCAGTTGTGGCAGTTGCGTCGTCATTTTGCGTCTTCATCGCAGCGATGCATATCCGTATCGTCCCCGTGCTCCTGTCTTACTCTTCGCCCTCATGACGAAACCGCAGCGGCAGAAGTTCCCCCTGGCGCAGTATGTCACGCAGACGGGCACGCCCGCGGCTGAGCCGCGACTTGATCGTTCCTACATTCGCGCCGGTCACTTCGGCAATTTCTTCATACGTTAACCCTTGTAGGTCACACAGAACGACAACCAATCGCTGATCGACCGGCAGTTGCGCCAGTCCTGCCTCGATAGCCCGCGCAAGTTCACGCCGCAGCGCAAATTCATCCGGCGACTCGGCGGTATCGGCAAGTTGAAGTGGTGCAGATTCTTCCGACGTGGTTTCGGTTGCTGCATCGAGTGACACAACCGGGCGGCGCTGACGGGCGCGTAATGCATCGTAGCAAACATTGGTTGCAATGCGCAGCACCCACGAACGAAACGATCCGCCGCGAAACGCACGCAGGTGACGGTAAGCCGACAAAAACGCATCCTGCGCAGCATCCGCAGCACTGTCGGCATCACCGAGCAACCGATAGCACAGGTTGTAGACCCGCCCTTCGTACAATCGCACCAGCGCATTGAAACTCTCGACATCGCCGCGCTGTGCAGACTCGACCAGGCGCAACTCTTCGTTTGCCACCGAATTCGCTCCTACCGTATGATCCAGGGCAGGTGTATTATAACGAACGTTGAACGTTCAACGTTCAATGCTCATTGTTCAACGTCCGCCACTCACTGCTCGCCGTTCACCGCTCGCCACTCGCCACTCGCCGCTCACCGCTCGCCGTTCACCGCTCGCCACTCACCGCTCACCGTTCACCGTTCAACGCTCAACGGATACCGGATAACCTTCCTTGTTTCGTCTTCGATCTTCGACGCTTTGCTCAATCTCAACCGCACTGTCGTTCCGCGCCCTGGCTGCGAGTCGATTGTCAAGGCGGCATTGATCGTCCGTGCCCGCTCGTGCATCGAGAACAATCCAAAATGATAGTGTCGCTGCGGTTGATTGGGATCGAACCCTTTCCCGTCGTCGGATACCACGCACTCCCAGCCATGTTCATCAGTAGTAATGGTCACCTGCAAAAGACGGGGATGGGCATGCTGCAGCGCATTGACCACCGCCTGATGAATAATCCGGTATGCCTGACGCGCAGTCGCGTCGTCCAATGGGTAAGCGATCCCGGCGCCGTTGATGGTACGTGGCACATTGTACAGGGTGCAGATTTCCTCGGTAAACGCCTGGATCGCCAGCCCCAGGCGGGTCGCTCCGACGAGTGGCGGTTGCTGGCGACGCATAATAGCGCGCAACTCCTGTGCCGTTTTGATGGCACGCTTCTGGTATGTTTCGCAAACGCTCAGCGTTTCGTCAACGGGATCGCCTGCCTGTACGTGACGCTGAATCTGCGCCATTCCGCTGGGACTGGCGCCTAAAAATGGCATGACGCCATCGTGAATTTCCCGCGCAATGCGCTCACGCTCCTGTTCCTGCGCTGTCATCCTGAGCGCCGGCACTGCCAGAAGACGCTGAATCTGCGCGCGAATATGCATTAGCGCCATAAACACGAGACCATCCACTGGCATGCGGAAGACTCCGATCAGCACGACGACCATCACGGCACACGCGATGGTTGCACTGATGTAGAGCATCGCCAGACTATCCAGCACCCGCCTGCGACTGGCGAAATGCTGGTAGCGCAGCATTACATATGCGTTACCAGAGCAGAGAATGACCAGAAAGAAGAGAAATGGCTGGAACGAGGTGCCCAACGGTGCGCGATATGTTAGCAGATAATACGCGCTTGCCAGGTTCAACGGTCCTGCGCCAAGCCCCCACGACAACAGTAACACCCGCATCTGGTCGGATAGCGCCCGGTCGCCGCGCCATGCCCACCATCCTGCGCGCAGCAGGAACGTTCCCAGTCCAATAAGCATGGTCACGCCATTGATCATCGTAGCCAGACCAGGAGTTTCGCTGCGCCACGGACGCAGCAGTGGTACGAATGCCAGCATGCTATCGAGATGCAGGATCATCGCCGCCAGACCGACGGGATGGAGCGCAAAGCGCAGGTATGCATACCGTGCCAGGGGACGAGGGGTGAGCAGGGCAAGATGGTAGAGGAACGGCCCGATCCAGGCCATGCTGCTCACAATGGTGAAAGCGGTATAATATCGGCCCTGTTCATCGTTCAAGCCGTGGTATAATCCGACGATTGCCAGCGCCAGGACGAGGAACAGCGCAGCGGAAGCCTGGTTCGTTTCAGCCCCGGGTTGCTCCAGCAACACAATGAGCGCCAGCATCCAGACGAACAGAGTAACCGGAAGAATGCCGAACTGCAGCTGCAACACGTGCAGCCAGTTCAACCGGAACGCGATAACCTGGACAGAAAATCGCTCAGCGCCGCGACGCACCCCTACATCGACCAGGTTTCTGCCATCCTTCGCATCTGCATAGCGCTCAATTTCGGACAGGGGCCAGTGGTAGGCTGATACACCACCAATCGTCTCGATACAATCTCCGGTTTGTAGCGAACCATCTGTCATCGCGGGCCAGGAGGGGGGCGTGATCGGTGATACGGCATTGCAGCGAATTGCGTCCTGCCAGATGGGAAGGATGCCTATCGATGGTTTCCCGATGAGACTGAGTGAACTGGAAAAACTGATCACTCCGGCAATGATCGGCGCTACTGCAAAAACAAGCAGTAGCGTCGCCTGCCAGGGAAAGCGTTGTTGCTGAGTGTGCATAGCAGGTAGAGTCTAATCGCAGATGATCAACCGGAATGGATGATACAGGTCTCGGTTATACTTGCGCCCATGGTGCATAATGTTCGAACAGAACACGTCGTTCAGAAGGGGTGCGCAGTGGCTTACTGCATCGTAGCCTTCTGGAGTGCAGACCGCGAAACGGGCAATCCTGCGTCAGGCGTCGGCTGCGACGCGCTCCTTCCCGTAACACGCGCACTGCCTCCCGGCGTGTGTGCCGATCACTGACACTCGCATGCCGTCTTGGGGACGCCTGGCTTCGACGGGCCGATAATCGACCAGAAGCAAGTATTCGCTCGTCGGCTTGGAAAGAACGTCGTGTATGAGGACTGATCTGTTGAAACCGGTTTGTGATCAGGTCAACAGGTCTTGGGTTGAGTTGTGCGCACATTCCAGTATGTGTCGGGCACCGTAGTCGGCAAGATGATCACACTGCTACTAGTATTGCCGTGGGGTCGAACACCTGGATATGCCAGCGTTCAGTTCCAGTATACTATGCTGGTCAAATCAGGTTCGTTAGTACCAGAGGCATTACTAACGGGCGCGTTACCGGCAAGAGGTTGCTCATGACCCAAAAAAAAGACCAAACGAGAAACGCCTCCGCCGCACCATTCCCAGAGCGATGCCGAACGGAGGAAGATCCTGGGCGCCACACTGCGATCATTCCGCCAGAGAAGGAAGCTCTCCATCAACCAGGTAGTCTACGATTTACTCGACTTAAACGGAGCGAGCCCCCTGATCGAGATAGAAAAGGGGAAACGTCTGCCAACATTATCGACATTGCGCAAAATTCAGAAACGCGCATGCTGCCGCGCGACCAGATCGCAACACTCTTGAAACAACTGAAACCTGAACTTGCCCGCTATCTGTATCCGGCGTATGTCATTGATTATATATTTCGCTTCTGGATGGTGAATGCGACAACGGCTATTCTGGTTGGTGGTTATGAGAATATGAATCGCATTATCAACTACTCGCCAACCTTTTTTGATGTTCTTTTCGAATCGCGTCTTGGTGTGAATTCTGCGTTCTTCGACATCGAAGGATCGCAAAGATCGCAGATATACCGCTTCAAACTGATTAATCAATTTCTTCGCTTCGAGACCTCCTATCGCAACATTGTCCGTTAAATTCAACATTGTGACTGGGGAGAAGAAGAAAAACGCATTTCGAGAAAATCTGGAACACCATCGATATATTCGATGATAGAAGTAACATTCTTTACGACTATACCCCAACTGTCGATTAATTCTGGCGAACAGGTTATCACGTTTACACTACGGACAGTCGATCTGTCCTGGTTCGAACACGTTATGTATATGGTGCTGTATCGCCCCTTGCATGAGGAGGACGAGAAGCACGCCCGACAACTGACGCAGGATTTACCACGTCTGTGTCTCTCGATCTGGGAAATCGTGCCGGCGGGATATTTTACCGAATCTGGCGACGAATGGTGATTGGGAGATCAGGAACCTGTTGTGCATCGCCCTGATGCACTCTGTCAACCTGGAGAATATGCGATTACGAATGCGCTCTTCTTCCTTCCCGGTTGCTGAACGCGACCGTATTGCCGCTCTGATCGGGCGCAGTCCGCTGATGGCGGCGCTGGCTGCGATTCTGGTTGGTCTTGCCGGGGGCGCAGTGGTGGCATTCGCGCCGTTCTGGTTTGGGTTTGCCGCCCTGGCTGCCCTGGCGGGAGTGTATGCCATTCTGGTTGATACCCGCGTCGGGCTTGCGATAGTCATCGGGATTGCGACGATCGTTCCTTTTGCAACGCTGCCTTTTCGGGCTGTGATCACGCCAGCTCTGCTGACCCTGGCGCTCGCGGCGTTGATGGGGGTCTGGATCCTGCGGGCGCTGGTGCGCGGTGATGAGCGGGTAACGATTACGCCGATCGGTATGGCGCTGATCGGCTTTCTGGGAATAACCCTGTTTGCATTCTTGCTTGGCTCGAATGCCAGTCCGGAACCATCGCTGTTGCACAACTATGTCAAATTCACAATGGCGACCCTGTTCTTCTTCAGTGTCGTCAACTGTGTGCGCGACCGGCAAACGGTACGCTGGGTCTTCCGTTTTCTCATCGTCGGCGCCGCGATTTCGGCGGTGATCGCGCTGGTGTTGTACGTCATTCCCGACGCGCTGGCACTCCAGATTCTGGTGTCGCTGGGGCGTATCGGCTACCCGACCGAGGGGCGCGTTCTGCGGTATGTTGAAGATGACCCGAATGGATTGATGCGCGCCATCGGTCTGTCGGTTGATCCCAACAGTTTCGGCGGCATGCTGGCGCTGATTGGAGCGCTGGCGGCGACCCAACTGGTCAGCGAACACCCGACGCTGCCGCGACGCCTGCTGATCGTTGCTACGGGTGCTATTCTGCTGGCGCTGTTCCTGACCTATTCGCGCGCAGCACTGGGTGGCATGATCGTCGCTGCCATGTATGTGGCAACACTGCGTTACCGAAGGCTCTGGTGGGTCATTCTGGCAACCGGTGCTCTGGCTGCCATCCTGTTCATCGGGCTTGGGGTCGGTGAGCGTTTCGTCGAACGGATTGTCGAAGGAGTGCAGTTCCGCGACCGGGCGAATCAGATGCGCCTGGCGGAATATCAGAACGCTATCGCCATTATTCGGGCATATCCGGTGTTCGGTATCGGCTTCGGTCAGGCGCCGGAGATCGACCTGGTTGCAGGAGTGTCGAGCATCTACCTGGCAATCGCTCAACGCACCGGTCTCGTCGGTTTGACCGCATTTCTGGGTATTATGGTCTGGTTTTTCGTGCGAAACTGGCGCGCTTTGCGTGCAGCCAGCGTGAATGGAAACGAAGAACGGGTTGCCTGGCTGGTTTCGTTACAGGCGGCGCTGGCTGCGGCGCTTGCCGTGGGTCTGCTCGATCACTACTTTTTCAATATCGAGTTCAGTCACATGAGTGCGCTCCTCTGGGGCACGATCGGTCTGGCAGTGGCGATAGAGGAGATGGAGGTTGAAGGTTGAAGGTTCATATTCAACCGATGTTCAACGTTCAACGTTCAATGTTCAAAGTACAACGTGCAACGCACAACGCACAACGTACAACGTACAACGCACAACGTACAACGTACAACGCACAACGTGCAACGTGCAACGCGAACGTCCAACCCCCATGCAGAGCCGAAGGACAGGAGTGCCGCTTTTCCTGCCGTATAATACGCACGTCGCAGCACGACGACAGGGAGACATATCTATGACAGCCACCATACTCGATGGGCGGGTGCTTGCAAAAACACTCCGCGAAGAACTGCGCGCCGATATTCAGGCATTCACCCGGAAAAACGGTGTCGCTCCTTCGCTTGCTGTTGTCAAAATTGCAGGCGATCCTGCATCCGATCGCTACACACGTACCATCCGCAAAGGGTGCGAAGAAATAGGTATTACCTTTACTGACCATACCCTGCCGCCAGAAACGACGCAGGCGACACTCGAAGAAACGATCAGCGCGCTGAGTTTCGACCGGACAATCCACGGTATCCTGCTGCACCTGCCCCTACCGCCGGGGCTGGACTCTGCCCGCGCGATTGCTCAGATCGACCCGGCTAAGGATGTTGATGGCGTGCATCCGTACAACGCAGGACTCCTCGCCATGGGACGACCGGGACTGATCCCCAACACGCCAGCTGGCGGCATGGAATTGCTGCTACGCAACAACATTCCACTCAAAGGGCAGCACGCAACGGTCGTCGGGCGCAGCGTTGTTGTGGGGAAACCTATGGCGCTGCTGCTGCTGAACGAGCATGCTACCGTCACCATCGCTCATTCGCGTACCAAAGACCTGGCAGCGGTTGTGCGCGAAGCCGACATTGTGGTTGCTGCCACCGGCAAGCCCGGTCTGATCACCGCTGATATGATCAAACCTGGCGCGGTTGTCGTCGATTTTGGCGTCAACGTGCTCGAAGATGGGCGCGTGGTTGGCGACGTCGATTTTGACAGTGTCGTTGAGGTTGCCTCTGCGATTACCCCGGTGCCCGGCGGTACAGGACCGGTGACCAACGTCATGTTGCTGCGGAATGTTCTACACGCGGCGCAGCAGCAAATAGCGAACAATCATCGTTGAGACATGCGCCGACGGCGCAGCTGCAATGCCTGTCGCAATCCTACGACAGGAAGCGAGCATTTCACAAAAGCGAGTGCTGTACCGCTGCGCGTCCTGCACCGTCGCAGCGCAACCGGCAGGGGTATCATCGCCGCTCGTTCTGTCGGAACCCGTGGTCTGTGTGCTATAATGTACATCGGCGACGGTGCCGGGTTGTGTAATGGCAGCACGGCGGACTTTGGATCCGTCTGTCCAGGTTCGAATCCTGGCCCGGCAGCCACGACGATGAGATAAGCACAGGGGATCACCTTGTGGTCCCCTTCTTCACGACAGTGCGATTGGGAGTTATTGTTCTTGCTGCCGGTGAAGGCACCCGTATGCGGTCGGCGCTGCCCAAAGTGCTGCACTCGCTCTGCGGTCGGCCACTGCTCGGTCACACCCTGGCAGCGGTTGATACGTTGCAACCAACGGTCAGCACAATCGTGCTTGCTCCTGATACGCTCGATACAGTACGCGCTCGCTTTGGCGACCGGTATTGCTACGTTGTGCAGACTGAACGCCTTGGAACAGGACACGCAGCGCTCCAGGCACGGCCGGTCCTGCGCCATCAGTGTGATGATGTGCTGGTGCTGGTCGGCGATGCGCCGCTGATCCGCAGCGTTACCCTGCAACGACTCGTGGCGCTCCGCCGTGAACGTGGCGCTCTGGTCGCCCTCCTGAGTTTCACTGCAGAACCGCCAACAGGATATGGTCGGGTCGTGCGGAATGCCGAAGGAGATGTGACCGCCATTGTCGAAGAACGCGACGCCACCGAAGCCCAACGTGCCATCACCGAAGTCAACAGCGGAATCCTCTGTCTCGATGCTGAATGGATGTGGCTCACGCTCGACCGTGTGCAACGCAGCCCGGTGAAAGGTGAGTACTACCTGACCGACCTGATCGCACTGGCGATTGCTGATGGCGGCAGCGGTGCAGCGCAGGCGCTCGTCGCAACCGACCCAACTGAAGCGTTTGGTGTGAATGACCGGGTGCAACTGGCGCAGGCAGAACGCATTCTCCGCACACGGTTGCTCGACACGCTGATGCGCAGTGGTGTAACAGTTGTCGATCCGGCAGCGACGTATGTGGATGTCGATGTTGTTGTCGGGCAGGATACGACGCTCCTGCCGGGAACGATGCTGCGCGGGGCTACGCGGGTGGGAACAGGCTGCATTATCGGTCCCCATACATCACTGATCGATACCATCGTTGCTGATGGTGCACATGTGTGTTACACGCTTGCCGAAGGAGTTGTCATCCCGGCGCATGCAATCGTCGGTCCGTTTGCCCATTTGCGTGGTGCACAGCATGGTACTGGCACATTCTATCAGGCATAACACGTATGGAAGGTCGTCTTCAGATCTTTAGCGGCAATGCGAACCGGCCCCTGGCGCAGGAGATAGCGTCGTACCTGAACATCAACCTTGGTCGCGCTACGGTCGGCACATTCAAAAATGGCGAAACGCGCGTCAAAGTCGAGGAGAATGTGCGCGGCTCCGATGTTTTCGTCGTTCAGCCAACCTGCACGCCAGTCAATCACCACCTGATGGAGTTGCTGCTCCTGATCGATGCGCTGCGGCGTGCATCAGCAGCGCGGGTGACGGCGGTCATTCCCTACTATGGGTATGCCAAGCAGGAAAAGAAAACCACGGGGCGCGAGCCGATCTCGGCAAAACTGGTTGCCAACCTGATCCGCACTGCCGGCGCCGATCGTGTGCTGACGATGGATCTGCATGCACCCGCGATCGAGGGGTTTTTCGATATTCCGGTCGATCACTTGCAAGCCGGTCCCATTCTCGCCGAGCACATCCGCGACATGAACCTGCCACGCCTGGTAGTGGTCTCTCCCGATGCCGGTGGCGTGGGACGCGCCAACAGTTTTCGTGAGCGGATCGGCGCCGGGCTGGCGATTATTGCCAAGCAACGCCCGCAACCCGATGTCGCTGAGATGCTCGATATGGTCGGCGATGTGGAAGGGAAGACGGCGGTGATCGTCGATGATATGATCTCAACCGGGGGGACGCTGGCGGAAGCGGCGCGCGCCTTGCGTGAACGCGGTGCGATTGCAGTGTATGCCTGCGCCACCCACGGCATTTTCGCCAGCGATGCGACAGAGATTATTGCCCGATCAGCGCTGGTTGAAACGATTGTCACGAATACCATTCCACTCCCCGAAAGATGCCGTGAGGCGCGTATTCGCGCAATCAGCGTCGCCCCCCTGTTTGCTGAAGCCATCATGCGCATCCATAAGGACCTGTCGTTGAGCGCGCTGTTCTCATAAAAAAACCGACATCGCACGACCGCACGGTTGAGGGTTAGCACGTTGGACGTTGAAACTGGCCTGGTTATAGCAGGTATTATCGTCTGCCTCCTGCTCCTGGCATTCACGTCGGCGGTCGATGCCGCAATGACCGCGATTGGACGCCATCGTCTCGGGCTGCTTCATGAGAGCGACAGGCGACATGCGCAACTGGTCGACCGCCTGCTTACCGAACCGTACCGCTTCAAAGCGACTATCCTGTTGCTCAACAGCGCTGCAACCATCGCTGCGACTGCGCTGATGTTGTATCTGCTCGCCGGGCAACCGCTCTGGTGGCAGATCACTGCACTTGCCGGGTTGCTGGTCCTCATTCTGATCTTTGCCGAAGCATTGCCCAAGGCGCTGGCAATCAGCAATCCAACAGACGCTGCGCGGGCGCTCGCCGGTCCGATGGCGCTTGGTACACGCATACTGACACCGTTGATCTGGCTGATCGAACTGCTTACCCGCCCATTCATCCGCATCGCCAGTGGTCAGGCAGCGCCGCAGATGCCGCTGGTGACCGAAGAAGAACTGCGTCTGCTGGTGAATGTCGGTGAAGAAGAAGGGTTGATCGAACCGGATGAGCGGGAAATGATCGAGGGTATCTTTTCCTTCGGCGATACGACGGTGCGCGAAGTCATGATCCCACGAGTCGATATTGTTGCTCTCGAGGAAACGACGTCCATCGATGAGGCGCTGAATGTAATTATTGCCAAAGGGCATTCGCGCATTCCGGTTTACCGCGAAACCATCGATCATATTGTGGGTATCCTGTACGCCAAAGACCTGCTGCTCTGGTTGCGCTCCGGGCAGCGCGATGCGCCCATAGAATCGCTCCTGCGTACCGCGCATTTCGTCCCTGATACAATGAAAGTCGATGCCCTGCTGAAGGATTTGCAAACGCGCAAAGTGCACCTGGCGATCGTTGTCGATGAGTACGGTGGCACCGCCGGACTGATCACTATCGAGGACGTGATCGAAGAGATCGTCGGTGAAATTCAGGACGAATACGATGTCGATGAGCAACCGATCATTGAACTCGGTGCCGGCGATCTGGAGGTGGATGCGCGTGTTCCAATCGATGACATTAATGACCTGACCGGTCTACGCCTGACATCGGAAGAGTTGGATCGGATCGGCGGGATCGTGTTCGAGCGCCTCGGTCGTGTGCCCAAGGTTGGCGACACGGTGCACCTGGATGGCGATGTGACCATCACGGTGCTTTCGATGGATGGGTTGCGCCTGCGAAGACTGCGCCTGCAGTATCGTCTACCGCAGGAAAACGAGGTTCACGCTGTACGTAGCAATGAGGATCAGGAGCATGCACACCCTGACACCTGATCTTGCCGAACTTCTCACAGCGGCAGCAGCGGCACGCCAACGGGCATACTGTCCCTATTCACGGTTTGCCGTCGGCGCTGCGGTGCTGACGGTATCGGGAGTAACGTTCCCCGGCTGCAACATCGAAAACGCTGCGTATCCATCAACGATCTGCGCCGAACGGGTGGCGCTGTTCAACGCTTATGCCGCTGGCGAAAGCGAGATTGTCGCACTGGCAGTGATCGCCGACACGCCCGGACCGGTGAGTCCCTGTGGCGGGTGCCGCCAGGTGATCTTCGAACTTGCGCCGCGCGCCATTGTAGTAATGGCAAACCTGGGAGGCGCATGGCGCGTGGCGTCGATCGGCGAGTTGCTGCCTGAAGGGTTCTCCTCTACCGGTTTCGGCGTCTGACCCGCCGTTACTGTAAGCCGGTCACCAACCCGGCGTACTTCTCCGCCAGCACCCGCGCCTGTTCATCGCTGCTGCCTTCGGCGATGACGTGAAAGAAAGGACCATCGGGATCGGGCAGGATCAAGACCCACTCATCGCCGAGATCGATTTTGACGCCATCGACCTGATCGAGTTTGCGATCCTGATACTGCTGATTCAAAATGCGCATGACCTTGCCTTTGAACTCCCAGCGGCAGGGGACGCGCGCCTGGCTCATGAAATAGTGCGGCAGATCGCGCACAATCTCGGACAGACGCACCTGTTGCAGCGCCAGCAACTCGACGATCTTGACGATGGCGAACATGCCATCGGCAATAGGGTAGAACGACGGGAAGATTAGGTTGCCGGCGCCATCGCCGAGCAATAACATGTCGCGATGAGCAGCTGCCGTTCTCATCAGCGCGCCGAGCGTGGCGCGCGTGCGCACGATCTGGCCACTGTAGCGGGCTGCTATAGCTTCAAATGCGCGTGGCGCTGTCACCGGAACTGCCACAGCTCCACCGCCGTTGACCGCCATTGCCAGTGCGGTGACCGCCGCCAGCGCCTGCATTCCCGGCAAGCGTCGTCCGGTATCGTCCACCAGGAAGAGTTTCTCGCCTCCTGCATCGAGCCGGGCGCCCAGTGACGCTTCGAGCACCGGTGTAATGCGCGCCAGACGTTCCATGCCTGCCTCGAACTGTTGCGGCGTCTGGAAGAGCAGTTGCGCGTCGAGGTTGGCATTCAGTTCGACTGCTTCGATATGTAAGCGCCGCAGAATCGCCGGCAGAAAATTCGAAGTGTTGGCGTTGGCGTAATCGATCACCAGTTGAAAATTGCGCGCAATACTGGTAAGTGCATCGGGGCGCAACGCTCCAAGGAACATATTGGTATAGATCTGATTAATATGCTCAACTTCGTTAATGCGCCCGATTTCGTCGAGATAGACCCGCCGGTAATCCTCGCGAAAAAAGATTCCTTCGATCTTACGCTCGGTGGCAGTGTCGATATCGAGACCATCGGCATCGAAGAACTTGATATCCACGACGCGATTATCGAGTGGCGACAGGCGAATGTGAACGCCGCCGGCGGCATTGATCGCCCGGGTAATGACACGTGCGACTGGCAGTGGCACATCGTGCAATTCGGCGACGTGCACCCCGGCGGACGGCAAACCGGCGACCAATCCACGCTTGATCATGCGCGGCGTGTAGTGCGTATCGCGACTGGTCGTCACCACTGCGCCCCGTGGCAGTGTGGTGCCAAAGGCGGCGCCGAGCCGTGCACCGAACTCTGGTGTCAGATCGATGTTGACCAGCCCCGATATTCCCGACCGACCGAACAACACACGCCGCCCCTGCGATCCCCAGATGATGCTGGAACTGATCGTCGCGCCTTCCTCGACCTCTTTGCTGGGCCAGATTTTGACGTTTGCACCGATAACCGCACCGGCATTGATAATGGTCTGATCGCCAATTACCGACCCCTCGAACAGGACTGCGCGACTCTTTATGTTGCACTGCCGCATCACAATGGCGCCGCGCAGTTCGGCGCGTTCACCGATGTACGAGTTGCGCCAGATGATCGATCGATCAATCGTTGCGCGCGTATCGATAATGGTGTAGTCACGAATAGCCGAAGGACCGTGGATAATCGCGCCTCCCTTGATCTTGACGCCATGCCCCAGAAAAACCGGACCGTGGAACTGCGCATTGGGCGCTATCTCCACATCCCCCTCGACCCACACCTCATCGAAGATGCGCTCGCCGACGCGCGGCAGGTTGACCTTGCCCTGCATATAGTCGCGGCTGGCGCGCATGTATTCCTCGATGGTGCCGATGTCCGTCCAGTATCCCTCGGCGACATATCCAATCGGAATGTTGCCGCTGCGTAGCATCCGGGGAAAGACATCCTTCGACCAGTCAGTAAATGCACCTTTTTCGATATAGCGGAAAATCTCCGGAGTGACGACATAAATGCCGGTATTGACCGTATCGGAAAAGACTTCGCCCCAACTCGGCTTTTCGAGAAACTGACGCACGTACCCGCGTTCATCCACCACCACGACGCCATAATCGAGCGGATTGGGTACGCGGGTCAGGGTAATGGTTGCAGTAGCACCGTGACTGCGATGGAACTCGATAATTCTGCCCAGATCGAAATCGGTCAGCGCATCGCCGGATATGACGAGAAAAGGCTCGCGGAGAAGACGTTCGGCGTTCTTGACGCTGCCAGCCGTACCAAGTGGCTGTTCTTCGAGTGAATACTCGATATGGACGCCGTATGCCGATCCGTCGCCAAAATGATCCTGAATAACATTTGCCAGATATTGAACGGTCATCACAATTTCGGTGATGCCGTGCCGTTTCAACAACTCGATGATATGCGCCAGAACATGGCGATCCACAATGGGCACCATGGGTTTTGGACGGTTGATAGTGAGTGGACGCAGGCGGGATCCCTCACCGCCAGCCATGACCACAGCCTTCATCGACAACCTCGCCTTTGATGTGCTGGTTTTGTGTATGGCATCAGTATAGCATGGGCATGTGCAGCAAACCAGGAGGAGAACTAAGGACTGAGAACCAGGAACTGAGAGGCTGCCTGAAAAGGGGATGGGTGGTGGTCGTCCGGCGCGATTATGGAGACCCAGGGTATGATATCAAATCTGGTGGCAGAGAAAGCGTGACACGCTATCCAATCATTACCCTGGCGCCACACCTGAGTGATGCACCTCTGTACGCAGAAGTTGGTATGCCCTCTGGGAGCGCGAGCCTCCGGCTCGCCCAAAACCTCGAACCGCGCCTGGTATCCTGATGCTTTTCAGACCGCCTCTGAGAACCGAAGCGGTCGGGGATGCGCACCGGTCTGGCGTGCCAGGAACATTCCAGTACGACCAGAGCGCGCCCTGGCTGGTGTTTCCTATCGATATTCGATACAGGAACTGAGGACTGGAGGTTGACACAGAAACCGGGAGGGCGCTTGCGCCTCCCGGTTTCCGATGATTCATTCTGAATTCAGCGCCAGATTCTGGTTATCCCTGGCTCTTGCGCAGTTCCTCGACGCGCGCCGCCAGTTGCGCGATCTTCTCGCTCAGTTCATCGATATCGCGCTTGGACGGAATGTTCAACCGGTTGAGAAACTCTTCCATACCCTGCTCGACCCGGTCGCTCACCTTCTCCATCTGTGGACGATTGGTAGTCAGACGCTGCTGCATCTCGTGCAGCAACTTCTCGGCGTCTTTCTGTGCAAGTTCGCCCCGCTCCACAAGTTTCTTAACGAATGCCTCGACTTCGTCAAAGGTCATGGCGACGGCGCCAAAGCTGGCGAGTAACAACCGGCGCATGCCATCGATGATCCACTTGTTGGCGCTAGGGGCGCTCTCCTCGACTTCGGTGACTTTGACTTCGACTTCCTCGGTCATGGGTGGCCTCCTGCTGCTACGATATGTCCGCGAAGGAGCATGCTTCGCTCCATCCTCATAACGCACCGCGTTATGACTGTAGTATAGCACTATGGTGAAAGGAAGTCAAGCGACATGCTCCTCCCTGTCATTGTAGCAGAAATATCGCGCCGGTACCGGCGCAGCATTGAAGAGCAACAGCAACGCTGTGCAACCCCAACCTCACACCGTTTATACGCTCAGTGCGCTCGCAGCGGTTGTCTGGGCATCGACAGCGCCTGGTTTGGCGTACCTCAGGACACAGTATGCAACTCCCGGTTTGACGCTGGCGCTCTGGCGCGAAGCAGATCGCGCTGGTCTACGGCAGTGGGCTTTTGGTATTCCGCCCTTCGCTCTTGCGCATTGACGGACGCACCGTTGGACATCTCGCATTGGCCGGGGTGGTGTCCATCGGTATCTACCACGCGCTCTGGCTCTGGCCGGTGACACTGAACGGTGCGGCGATTGCTGTTGTGTTGATCTACACCTATCCTGCGTTTGTTACACTTGGTGCGTGGGCGTTGTTTCACGAACCGATCAAGAAGGTGCACATGGCAGCGCTGGAACTGGCGTTGGCGGGGTGTGCGTTCGTCGTCCGCGCATATGATCCCACAATTCTGCGGATCAGCTGGCTGGGCGCGATGGTTGGCTTGCTGACTGCACTGACTCATACTGTCTACGTGCTGGTCGGTCAGCGCAACGCGCCATCCATCAGCCCATGGACGACGCTGGCATACACCATGACCTTCGGCGCGCTCACACTCCTGGCGCTGGCGCTGACCGCCGATCTGTTCATTCCGACAACGCGCTCATATGTCTGGGCAATCGAGACACCGGCAGCCTGGGCAATTCTGGCAGTTATTGCTATCGGTCCAACTCTGGTTGGGTATGCGCTCTTCACCCTTTCGTTGTGTCACATTCCAGGGAAGGTCACCGGATTGATCTTGGTGATCGAAGCGCCGGTTGCAACGCTCATCGCCGTAACGTTGCTCGGCGAACGCCTTGAAGCCCTGCAGATTGCAGGGATGGGCATGATCCTGGCTGCTGTTGTTCTGCCACGACTGGTGGCGCGGATTGAAGAGGCGCCCTGATGGAAATCAGATCGGCGGGGCGTTTTAGATGAAAGATCGAAACCGGCGGGCAGCAAGAAGGTCTGGTTCTTTGTTCCTGGTTCCCTGTCGCATATCGGAGAACTAGGGAGATAGCTCATCCGTCAGTCACTATCGTCGCCGGGTATGACCAGATACGAACACTGTTGCGACCTTTGCGCTTGGCGATATACAATGCCTGATCAGCACGATCTATGACGGCATCGAGGGTGATGTGATCATTGGGATGATAGACTGCTACGCCAACGCTGATCGTGAGCGAGATTGATTCATAATCGGTTGCAAATGGAGCACACTCAACGGCGATGCGCAGACGCTCGGCAATCTGTCCGGCGGCGTGGATGTCGGTTTCAGGAAGCGCCACTGCAAATTCTTCGCCGCCATACCGACCAATAATGTCGACTACGCGCAACTGGTTGCGGCAGCGTTCTGCCACGCTACGCAATACCTGATCACCGGTCGCGTGCCCATAGGTGTCGTTGACCGACTTGAAATGATCGATATCGAGCATCAGGATTGCCAGCGGATGCAGGGTGCGTTGACTGCGTTGAAACTCGCGTCTGACATTCTCGAAGAAGGAACGCCGGTTCCAGACGCCGGTCAGTTCATCGATGGTTGCGTGGCGACGCGCTTCGGCAAACAGGTGCGCATTGTTGATGGCAATCGCCGCGGTTGCCCCGAGCAGTTCGAGTGCGCTCCGGTCTGCGTCTGTATACGCACATGGTCGAGACACGCGAACCAGAATCGCACCGATGACCTGCCCGCCGCGCCGCATAACGGCAACGAGCGCGCTGCTGCCGCATGCATCATGGTCACAGCGCAGCGACTCCTGGTTCGTGATCGCACGGTTCGCCAGATCGGCGCACGCTTTGCTGTATGCCCGCCCAACACAATAGATAACCCCTGCCGCGTCCTGCTCACCCATTTTGAGCGCTATCAGAAAGCCATCGCACGGAACCAGCGATGTTGTGGCACGATAGATCTCGTCGTAGATCTGGTTCAGGTCGAACAGGGCGCCGAGACGTTGACTCGCTTCGTACAGACGGATGCGCACGTCCGCTTCGCGCCGCGCTGCTTCAAAAAGACGCGCATTCTCAATCGCAATAGCGGCAGTCGTTGCCAGTTGATCCAGTATCTCAAGATCACCGGCTGAATACACGTAGGTCGTGCCCACGCGTACCGACATGACTCCCAGTGTCCGGGTGCCGCGCCGCATCACAATGACCGTGCGCGTGTCCCGACCTCCGCCCGCGATGTACAGCGATTGACCGCCGGCGATTGCCTTTATTACTACCTCATCCGGCGAATGGCGCTCTTGATCGGGCAGATTACCGTTGCAGTAGACCGTGTTCAACCGCTCGCTTCCGGGATCAACAAGAATGAGCGTGAAAGAGTCGCATGGGATAAGCGATGCCACCGCTTGATGAATAGCCTGATAAAGTTGCGGCAGATCGAGAAGTGCGCCGATCTGTTGACCGGCATTGAACAGTGCTACCCGGCGCTCTGCTTCCTGAATGGCAGTCTGATAGTGCCGGATGCGTTCAATGGTCAACCCTATCTGCCTGCCGATGACCGTCAGAACGTTCAGGTCATGGACAGTAAATGGGGTATCGCGCCCGATGCGATAGACGGCAAGGATGCCAATCGGTCGCTCATCGGCGGCGACCGGCACGCCGACCACGGCGCGCACATCGTGCGCAACGAGTTCGTGTAGTGCGTACTCGGTGCAATGATAACCGTTTATCAGCGCAGGCAAACGTTCGTTGATGATCTTCCAGGCGAGCGAAGAACCACGGGGAAGGCGTAACCCTTGCAACGACTCTGGCACTCTGAAGGTGTAGCGAAACTCCAGGGTCTCGCCGTCCTGGATCAGCAGAGGAAGTGCGCCGGCGTCCGCTTCGACCGCATCAACAACCAGACGTATCACGTCGAGCATGATGCTCTCAATGTTGTATGCGCCGTGCAATAACTGTGTCAGGAGATTGAGCTGCCGTTCGCGTCTGAGCGTCTGCTCAATTGATTCGCAATCAACACCATCGCCGGAATGAGAAGCAAATGGGGCGAAGGCTGTGCTATTCACAGCACACGCATGAAGCAGAGCATCGGCAAAGTGCCGTGTCTCGCCGTGACCTGCCTGGGTCATAGACATAAACCTTCCATGCCTCTGTCGGTATCGGGTGCAGTGGACTCTTGAACGCGCTCGCCGCCTGTGATATTGCATGCTACTATGCCTGGCGGTATTCGTCCATAGCCGTTCGTATAGTCAGGATGACGAGTTGATGACAGACGCACAACATCAGTTGATCCTTCCATCCGTGCAACGACGACGCGGTGCAGTGATGATGCTCGTGATCACCTTCCTCATGTGGGGCGGATTCTTCATGGTCATCCCCCTTATTTCAGTACGCTATGTCGATGATCTGGAATGGTCAGCTGGAGCGATAGGGCTGGTGCTGGCGATCCGTCAGTTGACTCAACAAGGATTAACGGTCTTCGGCGGCGCACTTGCAGATCGATTCGGCGCGAAGGGATTGATCGTCGTCGGCATGTTTATTCGTGCAGTCAGTTTCAGTACACTGGCGGTCGCATCAACCTACCCGCTTCTGTTGATCAGCGCGCTTATGGCGGCGATCGGCGGCGCATTGTTCGACTCGCCATCGTCGGCGGCTGTGGTTGCGCTCACACGACCGGAAGAGCGCAATCGGTACTTTGCGGTGCTGGGGATCGTGCGCAACCTGGGGATGTCCCTTGGTCCACTGGCGGGCGCGGTGTTGCTGCGGATCGATTTTGCTCTTGTTGCGCTCGCGGCGGCTGGCTGTTTCTTCATCGCTGCGGCAGTGACGTTGCTGCTCTTGCCGCCGGTACGGGTTGCAACCGAACGTGATGAACTGCTGGCGGGCATTCTGCTTGCACTACGCGACCGACGTTTCATGGCGTTCAATGTGTTGCTGATGGGGTACTGGTTCATGTGGGTGCAGTTGACCATCTCGCTTCCTCTCGTGGCGCACGCGCTTGCCGGGACTGCTGATGCGGTGAGCTGGCTCTACGCCTTGAATGCAGGGATGGGCATCGTATTGCAGTATCCGGTGGTGCGCGTCGCTGAACGCTGGCTGCGCCCGCTCCCGGTGTTGCTGATCGGCATCGCACTGATGGCGTTGGGATTGGGTAGCGTGGCGCTTGCCAGTACGACCGGATTGCTGCTGGCGAGTGTGGCGCTCTTTTCGTTTGGCGCCTTGCTTGCTGCGCCAGCACAACAAACAGTCGCTGCCGAACTGGCGAATCCGACCACGCTTGGCTCGTACTTCGGTATCAGCGCACTGGCGCTGGCGCTGGGAGGCGGGATCGGGAATTATGCTGGCGGGTCGTTGTACAGCCTGGGGTACCACATTGGTGTACCGGCACTCCCTTGGTTGGTCTGCCTGGTAGTTGGCATCGGCTCGGCGATAGGTCTGGCGCTGCTCGATCGGCATCTTGCCCGTCGTCCAGCGAATGTTGCTGATGCAGCCGTGTCCTGTCGCGATTAGATTGCATTTTTGTTATGCCGTATCCTCATAGGTGCATTCATCGTTCCCTTTATGCTGGAAGATCGCAGGAATGCACAGGGACGGCAATATGGAGTCATATCAGTCAGATCCACTGATCGGTCCCTTCCGCCGTCGCGGATGGCGTGAAATCGTGCGTTTTGCCCCCCTCACATCACAACCGCATATCGCCCTGGTCGTCTCCCGCCGCGGTCGAGTTATTTCCGTTATTCCTGCGAATACGCGCCGAACGCTCTCGGATTACCTCGACTGGCCATTCGACTACCGTGAAGTGGATCTGCGCGAACGTCTGCTTGAACTCAACCTGCGCCTCGATTCGTGTGATGTCGGGTATGCGTTCACTGCAATAATGCGGCTTACCTATCAGGTGGTACGCCCCGAGCGCGTTGCTGTCGAACATGCCGACGTGATGCACGAATTCGAAACGGCAATCGTTCAGCGCGCGCGCGCCATTGCGCAGAAACTCGGTATCGAACAGGGCGGATTGCTCAAGGAATATCTCCTCGAAGCGCTCATGAGCGGTAATGAACTACCGCAGCGATTCGATCAGTTGGGTCTGGCGTTACGACGCGCCGATGTCGCCATCGAACTCGATCGCCCAGCCCGTGAGTTTGCTGAAACCGTGTATGAGCAATTCCGTGATCGTCCGCTGCTATTGTTACTCGATCTCGAAAGCAGCCAGCCCGGTGCGAGGTTTGCAGTCCAGGTCGGCGGCTTCTACCGCTTGCGTTCACGCGATGGCGAACTACACACCCCAGCAACGGCTGAACCGATCATTCATGCTGCAGTGCACCGCTTGCTGCAACCGATCGCCGCGCGCTTCGAGCCGCTGCAGGAGCGTGACGCAGTCACAGCAATGACCGATGAGTTGTGGCATGACACGGTGCTCAAAGCCACACTGGCCGCCCGTAATCTTGAATTGCTGCGTCCCGCCGTTCATATTCTTACGCAGCCGCCTGCGCTGAAGGCGCCCGCATCGCACCCGGTGCTGTCCGAATCGCAGTCCTGTGGCGCACGACAGGCACCAGAGGCGCGGGATTTCGCAACCCACAATGACATTGATGCCGCTCGATCTTTTCCGCCAGTGCACAATACTGCATCGATCAGTCCAATTTGGGAAGATGAGCGCGCCGATAACGCGGAGACGGAGAACGAGACATCTGTGTGGTGCACGGTCGTATCAGAAACGTCTGCTCCGGCACGCGATGCTGATCTTCAGAACGACAATCAGCGCGACCCGACGCATATCTCTACCACGCCAGTCGATGATGCCGGGCGCGACGATGCTCCGGAATGGATCGTCTGGCGGGCTACGCTCGAACAGGCGCAGGCAGCGGATGGCAATGGCTCACTCCCATGGACGGCGGCGCCGCTATGGGCTGGCGAAATCTCCCGGCATGAGATTGTGGCGCGCTGGGTCGAACTGTTGAGCGCGCAGGAGGCGTGGGCTTTCCAGTACACGATACGCATGATTATGGGGCATCCGGAGGCGGCTGCCACTATCATCTGTGGCTTAACGAACGATCCCATGCTCCTCGATTATACAAGCGACCCGCAATGCCGCCTTCTGCTCGCAGAAACGCTGAAGGGTATTTTGGAGATGAACGAAGAGAACCTGTTTACTGCCGGGCAGTCATTGGGGCGCCATCCTTCGCTTACGCGGAAAGAGTCGAGCTGGCGCACAGTCGATGAATCCAATACGCCTTTATCGTCTTGATATGCACGAGGCGCATATGACCGTCTTTTCGCCCATTGTCACCATATCTGGTTCACCATCGATCATCATCGCTCTGGTGCTCAGCGCAATAGTGCTGCTCGAACTGGAGCGAATCTGGACGCGCACACGCCGGTTTGCCGGTCAGCCGGTCGGAGCGCCCGCTTTTGTTCTGGACGGTCTGGCGCTCCTCGCCGCCCTGCTGGCGTTCGTTGGCGGTGTGCTAGCGCTGACACGGATGGTGATCGAGGGGGTTTCATCCACATTTGAGTATGCAAAAGGTTTGATAACCCGGATCGACGGGACAGTGGCAGGGCTTGCGACTGGCAGCCTAATCGCGCTTCTGGTCTCGATGCTCCTGATCCGTCGCCTGTCTTCCCGCGCCTCTGCATCATCACGCGCATCGATGAGCGAAGCCATAAATCCAGAAGGACGGAGCATTCGCTCCGAACCGGCGTTGCCGGTTACCGATGGACTACCGGTTCCGTCGGGCAATGTTGTTGAGCCGGAGGAGGAACCGCCGCTGGTCATGCTGCGAACGCGTCGTCCTCCGCGACGACCTGTGATCCATCCTGCGCTAATGCCGACGGTAGAACCGACGCTGACACCACCTCGACCCAGGCATCGACACCTGCACTGGAGTGCTGTGATTGTGGCAACGCTTCTGGTATTCGGTGCAACCGGCTTTGTGTACCGTGACACCATCATCCAGACAGTCGCTGCCTGGCAGTTTCCGATAACGAGCCTGGTGATTTCCAGACCGACAGAGGGAGAGGGGCCTGTCTTCCCGACGACCATCCCCGCTACTGCATCGGTTGAAGCCCATACAGCGCCAACTCCTGCCCTGCAGATACGGTATGTCGTCGTCGAGCGTCTGAACCTGCGCGCCGGTCCTGGCGTCGGTTATCCGGTCATCACAACCCTGAAGCGTGGTGATGAAGTCGTTGCTCTGGGAGAGACCGCGGGAAGCGGTGAAGATATGTGGGTGCGCGTGCGCGCAGGGGAGCAGGAAGGCTGGGTCTTCCGCGCCTTCCTGCAGTAGAACCTATTTACCCATCGCCCTGAGCGCCTGCAGACAACGTTGCACACACTCAAGCGGCGGGTAGGCGTAACTCTCCTGTTCAACAATGTACCATTCAGTTCCGCCAATCGTCTCGCACAACTCGAACACCTCCGCCCATGGTACATCGCCTTCACTGATCAGTGCCGCATCGTTTGTGGTTGAGTACTCTTTTAGGTGAACAGTTTTGGCGCGACCTGGATAGCGGCGCAGGAATGGCGCTGCCTGTGCGCCGCCGTGCAACGCATTTCCGGTATCGAACTGCATGATGACATCATCGGTCGTGTTGCTGAAGAGCGTGTCCCATGGCAGTTCACCCTCCATCGGAACGAACTCGATATGATGATTGTGGTAACCGGTGCGCATCCCATACGGCTTGAGTGCCGCTGCAATTTCGTTGAGCGTTGCGGCCGTCTTCAACCAGGCCGCGCGCGAGTTGCGCCACTGTTCTGCCAGACCGGGCACGATCAGCGTGGTATTCCCCAGAATCTGATGAAACTCAACTGTACGCTCACGTTCGTCGCCGAGCAGCGTCTCGATGCCAACGTGCGCTCCGGCGACCTTCAAGCCATACGCATCGAGCCAGTTGCGGATCGTGCGTGCGTCGTGACCATAGTACCCGGCAAACTCGACCCCCTCGTACCCCATATTTGCGACTGCGGCGAGCACCCCGTGCAGATCGCGTGCAGCATCCTCGCGCACTGAGTACAATTGCAGCGCAATCGGAATCCGCGCCATTGACGCCCTTATCCTTTCCGTTGCAGTAAGAGCCTATCCAGATAACCCTTCCAGGATTTCTTATGATGATCAGGCGAAGGCACTGTCTTCACCTACCCCGGCAGGATTTTTTCGGATAGGTTCTGAGTTGCCCGCTCTGGCAACGCGGATCATTGTACCGCACCTGTCAAACGCTCATGTCGATCACGGTTCGCAATGTTGCCAGGCTTATGTTACTGCCACAGATCACAATTGCTGCCGTCTTGCCGCGTATCTCGTCCTTGAGTCGCAGATACCCTGCAACTGCGACACCCGCCGAGCCTTCAATCAGAGTGTGCTGGGTTTCGATCATCAAACGCATCGCAGCGGCAATTTCGTCTTCGGATACCAGCACCCACTCATCGACCAGGGTGCGGCAGAGATCGAGTGTTATGGCGCCCGGTTCCACTCCGCCTGCTGTACCGTCCGATAGGGTCGGTAGGATGGGTGGAGCAACCACCTCGCCGGCCAGCACCGATTCGTACATTGCCGGCGAATTGATCGGTGAACACCCGATAATCCGTATATCGGGCTGCACTGCCTTCATATAGGCTGCAATCCCGCTGATCAACCCGCCGCCGCCGACTGCGACCAGAATAGCATCGAGCCGATCAATCTGACGCGCCAGTTCTACACCGATTGTTCCATGCCCGCCGATGACCAGCGGGTCGTTGTAGGGCGAAACGTAGGTTAGCCCGTGTTCAGCAGCATACGCCCGCGCATACCTTTCGGCGACTACGCAATCATCGCCGTACACCCGCACATCGGCGCCGAAGTCGCGCATGGCCTCCACCTTGACCGACGAGGTGTCTTCAGGGACGAAGATCAACGCCGGCGCACCAAGGGTGAGGGCGCCGTAGGCGACCGCCGCCCCATGATTGCCTGATGATGCCGCCACGATGCCCCGCTCGCGCACGTGGTGCGGTAGCGCCAGCAGCACATTCAACGCGCCACGCACTTTGAACGATCCGGTCGGCTGGGTATTTTCCAGTTTCAGCAAAGCCCGTCCGCCTGTCAATGCGCCAAGCCGGATCGATTCATCGAGCGGCGTTGGACGGAGCGCGCGCCGCAGCCGCCGGGCAGCGCGCAATACCTCGTGCAGCAGGTCTGTCATGATTCGCACCTTCACTGTTGCGTGCGGGAGTCATCATTACAATCATGCATTGTATCGGTGAGTGAGCATTGCGTCAATGCACCCGTGAAAGATGGTATAATAGCAATCTCAGGTTTTTGCGCGCCGCCGGCGGTTCGCTCCCATTGCGGGCGCCTGGAGATCATACCCTGCTCGTTGTGGTTTTCTCCACGAGCATCTCAAGGAGTCGCTATGAAGCTTTCGTGCCTTCAGGAAAATCTGAAACGCGGTCTGGCAATCGTCAGCCACGCCGTCGCCGGGAAAAGCACCCTGCCGGTTCTCAGCAATATCCTGCTTGCCAGCGACGATGGGCGCCTGAAACTGGCAGCAACCAATCTTGAGATCGGGATTACTTGCTGGATCGGCGCCAAGATCGAGGACGAGGGCGCCGTAACCGTTCCGGCAAAACTGTTGAGCGACGTTGTTGGCAGCCTGCCCAACGACCGGATCGATCTGACGCTCGATGTGCGCACCCAAACACTGAACCTGAAATGCGCTCGCTTCGAGACCAACATCAAAGGCACGGAAGCCGGTGAGTTTCCAACTATTCCCACCATTGACGACCGTACACCGGCTGCTGTTTTCCCTCCGGCGCTGCTCCGTGAAACGATTGAACAGGTGGCATTTGCGGCAGCAACGGAAGAGACCCGCCCTGTCCTTCAGGGTGTGCAACTCCGCCTGCGCGACAACCGCGCTATTTTCGCCGCTGCCGATGGCTTCCGTCTGGCACAGCGCATCATCGAACTCCCGGAACCGATTGCGCAACAGCAGGAACTGATCATTCCGGCGCGCGCGCTGACCGAACTGGCGCGGATCGTCGATGATGATGAAAGTCCGGTCGAAATGATGATTACTCCCGGCGGTGGGCAGGTGCTCTTCCATACCAGCACGGTTGATCTGGTGTCGCGCCTGATTGATGGCAGGTTCCCCGACGTTGATCGGGTTATTCCACAGCAGTATCAGACACGCGCGGTGCTCGACCGCCAGGAGTTGACCAAAGCCGTCAAACTGGCTTCCTTCTTTGCCGTCGCTTCATCGAATATCGTGCGATTGCATATGGAGCCGGGCGGCGACATGGGACCAGGGCGGATCACTATCAGCGCAAATGCGGTCGAAGTTGGCGACAACAAAGGTCAGATCGATGCAACGATCCAGGGGGATGGGGGGCAGATTGCACTGAACGTCAAATTCCTGTCCGATGCCATCGCCGCTATTTCCACGCCGCAACTCGCACTGGAAACACAATCGCCGCAGCACCCGGCGGTGTTCAAACCTGTCGGTGCTGATGGCTACATTCACATCGTCATGCCGATGACGGTGCGCTGACATGCGTCATGGATCTCCTGCGCACATACTGGCGCTGGCTGGCGTTGATCGCCGTGATTGCGGTGCTGGCAAACAGTCGTAACCTCCCCTGGCCCCTCGTCACACTGGTTTTGGTCGGGACGGCAGGGTACCTGCTCCGCGAAGGATGGCGCGTCTGGCGGCGTGCAGGCGGACCTCCAACCCGCAGCAAGGTGACCTACTGGCGCGGTCAGCGGATCGAAGTCGGTGCAGCGCGCGCCGGTCCTGCATTGCCCGACGTGCGCAGCATCGGTCCTGCGCTGATCTATCTTGTTCCGGGTCTCATTTTTGCGCTGATCGCGGTGGCGATCGTCCTGCGCAGTGTGGGGTTGTAAATCCAATCCCTCACCCTCCCCTGGTGGAAAGCTCAGGGGCAGACAGAACAAGCGAGCGTGTGCAGAAGATAGAGTCTGGAGACTCTCACCCCCGGCTCCCTTCTCCCGCACGCGGGAGAGAGGAGCAGCGCTCTGCGCCGGTGTGTCCCAAAGCAGCAGAAGTCGGGCGGTCCCATCTGTTCTGTCCGCCTGTAAACCCGATGGGGGTCGAGAAGAGTGGTATTTCCTCCGTATGAAGAGATGCAAAAGGGGAGGCAGATACAGGAACGTTCCGGTGAGCCGGTAGTGGAGACAGTGCTTCGTTTTGTCATTTGGATGCCTTACTCTGATATGTGGCGTTCTGCTGGCATAGCGTTTTCCAAACTCTGATCTATTCAGCGATTATATCGCCGTCTGGTGCTGGTGGCAGCGTTTTCCGGCACAGTCCGGGATGGCTGCGATCAGCGGATGCGATCTGCCTGAGGACTACAATGCGTTCGATTCCATCAGATGTGGCGCGCTTGGCGGTAGCGAATCGCTGTCAACCATGGAAGCAAGAGGAACGCGCGCCAGGGCGATACCTTCACCTGTGACCAGCGAGGAGCGGACACCTGGCGTCCGCACATCCGACGATGCACCCCCTGCCTTCCTGTGTGCACGATCCTCGTGGGTAGGCGACGGTATTGCCGTCGCCTACCCCGCCCAACAGGATGGTTCGGTCGAGACCAACGTACATAACAGGCTCCAATCCTGTCCTGCTTTCTCCTGGTACGAGATGTTCCCCGGTTCTATGTTACAACAGTACTACCTTCTCTCTTGCCGCTGCACCGCAGACATCGTATGCTGGAAAGGATAGGAGAATCATTCATCCACAGCATACAGGCGGGGCAGGCAACGTATGACAACATCGCACGACATGCTCCAGCAGGGTATTGCAGCGGCGCGCTCCGGGCAGCGCGCCCTAGCGCGGCAACTCTTCGTGTGCGTCATCCAGGCGGATCAGTACAACGACGATGCATGGGTCTGGCTCGCGGGTGTGGTAGACGATCCCGCCGATATGCGGCGCTGTCTGCAACAGGCGCTGCGGATCAATCCGTTGAACCCACAGGCGCGGCAGGGAATTGCGTGGCTCGATCAGCGCGCCCGACAGGCGGCGCAATCGGCGGCTGCCAGCGGGAAACCCGGAGAAGCGCAGGCAGCGCAGAATGCCACGCCTGCCACACAGGTCGCGGTGGCTCATACGAGTCCCGCGCCGGAGCAGGCAGAAGCAGTAAACGATGCTGCCGGGGAAAAGCAACCTTCCGCTCCTGATGCGCCAACCACCGCTGTCACGTCTCCCTCTGAGTCTGAGACGTCGACAAAAGCAGGAACTGCCAGACGATCCTTCTGGTTCGGCGTATCCAAACCTGCCGCGGCGCGTCCGTCGGAGCCGGTGTCTCGGCGCTTTGGTTTTTTTCGCAAAGCACAGGCCCCCGCTGCTGCGCCGGAGGCAGACGCGGTGCGTCCATCAGAGCCGGTGTCTCGGCGCTTTGGTTTTTTCCGCAAGGCGGAGGCGCCTGCTGCTGCGCCGGAGGCAGACGCGGCGCGTCCGTCGGAGCCGGTGTCTCGGCGCTTCGGTCTTTTCCGCAAGCCCCAACCCCCCGCCACTGCGATGGTCGCTACTGCTGCGGCTGGCGCAGCCGGTGCAACGATGACTGCACCGGTTGCCGTACCGGCGCCGAAATCACGTCGGAAGGAGAAAGAACTACCGCTGGAGGAAGGCGACTCCATACGCGACCGTTGCCCATACTGCGGTGAATTGAACAAACCGGATCGGGCATGGTGCCGCCGCTGCGACCGCAGCCTGATGATTCGCGGTCCGGCGCGCGAACAGCGCTCGCCCTGGCTCTCGATCCTGGGTATGCTCTGGGTCATTGGCGGTGTGCTGGGCATTCTGGCAGCAGTCCTGGGACTAATCGGCTTTCTGGTGATGTACAGTTCATCGGGTGGTGACCTGTCACGGTTCCCGCTGATCATTGTGTTGATCGTGGTGATCGTTGCCATGGTCTATGGCGGGCAGATCGCGCTTGCGCGCGCAATGCTGAACCGCGCGCGCTGGGCATACTGGATTATTGCTGCGCTGACGACGCTGCAACTTGGCGGTTCGTTGCTCGGCGCACTCGGCGCTGCTGCAACAATCCGCGACACTATCGCTCAGGCACAGGCGCTCCTTCCTTCTTCGGAAGCCGCCGCCGTAGCCGATGCAATCATCGGCGCCTTCGGGACGGTCGTGCTGATCGATACTGGCATCAAGGCGTTCTTTATGCTTCTAGTTGCGTTGAGCTGGCGCGATTTCTACGGACCCAAAGAGCGTTTCGTTTCTGAAGTGCGCGGTGCGACCGACTATGAACTGTTCAACACCGGTCTGGCGTTGCAACGCAAGGGCATGTGGTGGATGGCAATGAAACAGTGGGAAGCGGCGGTCGCCAATTCGCCGCGCGACATCGATTATCTCCAAGCACTGACGGTCGCCTACGCGAAACTCGGCGAGTGGGAGAAGGCGCGCGAAACCATTGCGAAGGCGATCAAAGTTGCGCCGGATAACCCGGCGCTGAAACAGATTCAGGATCGGATTGAACGCGCGGTTGCAGCTCAGGGCTGATTGCGTTCTCCTGTGGCAGTTGAACGTCCTGGTCGGAAAACAATCCACCAGTCTGGCGATCCACACGCCGGTGTTTAGCGTTACAATCACTGATCTACTTCGACGATCGTAACACGGTACTCGTCTGTGCCTGCCATCCGACTGCGCTGATCGGTCAGCGCAGCGTCGGGGTGGTGCACGTCGTACCAGCCGACACGCCAGGTGTAGCGACCGGGTAACGCATCAGGCGGCACGACGACATCGAAGGTCTCTTCGACAACATCGCCCTCGCGCCATTCCCGTGCCGGTCGCAGTGCGTAGCCGGGCAGGTGGACGAATCGCGCGCCTGCGACTCCTTCCAGCCGACTCACGGCGACATACTGTGCGCCCGGCGGTAATGCTGTGCGCACCCGCCACACAAATGTTGCCCGCAACCGGCGCGGTGCAATCGTATCAACCTGCGCACGTACCAGGTCGAACGGTCCGAATTGCTGCAATGCCGGCGCGCCATCATCGGGAATGAGCCCCAGACGGTTGATCAGCGCACGATCAGGAGTCGCGTTTCGCGCGAACAGCAACAGTCCATCCTCCATATCGACCAGCGCAAATGCCGGATCGCTCAGAAGGACGGCAATGGCGTCGCGATCATAGTCGAGACCGCCGCCATACCCGTCATCGAGGCGCAGGTACCAGTCGAAGAGCGCATCAGGCAGGACATACTGCACCTGTGGCAACAATGATGGCAGGCGTTCGGCGCGCGCCTCGAATGGGTAGCGCACCAGATAGACCGTTTCGCGGTTCACGAGATGGGTGGCTATGAAGGTCGAAGCCGCAAGGGGTGCGTCGGGCGGCACACGGGTTGCCAGAAATGACGCCAGGCGCGCGTCACGTGGGGTGACACCGTAGATTGACCGGTCGAAGCCATACCCCGGTGCGCCGGACCAGAACAACGGATTGAGCGGAATATTGACCAGCAGTGCGCTGAAGATTGCTGTAACTGCAACGGTGAAGCCGAGATCGCCACGCCACGAACGTCGTGCGCGCCGGGTTGTATCCGGCTGTCGAGTTGTTGCGGCGCTCTTCATCCGCGCTGCGCCGTCAATGATCGCCATCACGATGAACGGTACAACCAGGGCATAATGGTGATACCGGTAGTCAAACGCACCGCCGGGACCGGTCGAGATGAGCATTGCCGCTGCCAGTGGCAGGCCCGGCAGTAACCAGCGCCAGCCGCACCACGCAACCAGCAGCGCCGGACCGAAGACCACAATTGCATTCAAGACTCGGTCGGGCAGGGTTGCTGCGATCTCGTGCAGTGCGCCAAAATAGTACGCCAGATAACCGCCGGTGATCTCCGCAGCACTGGCGGCGGAGGCGGGAGAAAACAGCGGTCGCACAACGAAAAAAGCCAGTGTGCCGTAGCCTCCACCTGCCAGCACTGTCAGCGCGCCAACGCGCCGCTGTCCTTCCCACAGCCACAGCACCGCGCCAATACCCACCACCGGCGCAGCGATATAGAACTTCATACTGAGCGCCAGTGCGATCCACAGCGCGAACAGTCGCCAGGCGCGCATATCGAGCGCATCGAGTGCAAACAGTAGCAGCGGCGCCGCAACGGTATCGGCATGAAAATCAAAAAGCACACTGGTTTGCGCGGTTGGGTAGAGCAGGTAGATCAACGCCAGGCAGCGTGCCGCATATGGACGCACGGATTGTCCATCGCTGCCGGCTGCATCGATCCGCCGCCACGCTATACGATACACCGGGATAGCCCCCAGCGCAAAGAGCGCCGCCTGCACTGTCAGCAAAGCGCGTGGATCGGGCCAGGTAGCGTAGAGCGGCGCCAGCAGGAAATACCCGATCTCGACATGCCCGGCGAGGCGCGAAGCGAGCATCCCTTCGGGACGAGAGTAGAGCAGCGGTTCGCCACGTGAACCGCTCCAGATTGCCTGCGCCATATTGCCCAGATCGTACATACCGGCATTGAACCCATCGTAGCGCGCAATGCTCAACCAGCCCAGCATTGCGCCGGTCAGCAGAATCGCTGCCCAGAGGAGCGGATCACGGAGCGAGGGGCGTGCAGGTGAAGGGAGATCAATGATCATGAAAGACGTTCAGTCTCAGCAATCAAGACTCTGCGGGATTGTCATCCATCAAGTGGTTGCGCATCCAGCCATGACGAATAGTATCAAACCACATAACGAGCAATCCCGTGAGCAGCGGCGCAATTATCATTATCTCCGTGTCGTGCGACAACGAAAACAGACCAACACGACCGAGCAGCGCTACAATGCCTGCAACACCGAAAGAAAGCAGTCCTAAGCAAAATCTGCTCCACTCTCCCGACTGATAACAACAAGCGTTGCTGCCAGAAAACTTGCAGCGACCACTACGATCCACTGCCGGCTCTGTGCCTGGGTTGCGGGATTAGACACCTGCATCGCCCTGAAAACCTTTCCTGTCCGAAGCTGATGTTTTCGTGCTTATCATTGTTGCTATCAGAGATGGTAAGCCTGCGAGGCTGCACAGCAGGAGCAGGGCACGACTGATAACTGCTGCGGCTACTGCCTGATCGGGTGATAATCCGGTCTGTACGAACAGTGCTACAATCACCCCCTCCCGTATCCCCAAGTTGCCAGGGGTCAACGGGAGCAAACCGAACAGTCCCACTACGGGCCAGAGGATTGCCGTTGCCACAGCAGCGTTGGAATTAACGGACAACGCGAGCAACCAGAGACTTAGCCCGTTGAAGAGGTGAAAAAGAACCGATAATGCCAGGCACGCGACAACGATGCGGACATTGCTCCAATAATGTATCACAACGTCTCTGAATCGCTGAAAGGCGCGTGCTCCCCAGTGCGACGAGCGGATCAGGCAGGCAGGTGGCGCACCAAGTACTGTGACAATCCCGGTCGTTGCCAGCAGTGCAGCCAGACCGGCGCCCAGCGGCAACCATACCGGCACGTTCAGCATGCCGGGCATCAGCATCAGCGCAGGTGAAGCCAGTGCTACCAGCGCGATCAAGCCGGTGAGACGTTCCATTACAACACTCGACCAGACAACCGTACCATTGCCCAATGCGCGTGCAGCAGCATAGCCACGCCCAACATCGCCACCGATATCTGAAGGCAGTATGGCGCCTGTCAGCGATCCCATGAGATACCACAGCATCAGGTTGACCAGCGATGCATGAATACCCTGAGCACGGAGCAGCAACTGCCACTTGATACAACTCAATGCCACACTGATAAAATAAATCACCACGCATCCGATGAGTGGAAGCGGATGTGCTGTCAACACCGTCGTCCAGACCAACCGGGTGTCAGCGAATTGCCCAATAAGGAGCGCGATCAGCGCCACACCCAGACCTATCCTGACCCAATGACGCCAGTGTTTCATTGCGGTACTCGACCAATTATCAGAATTGCTCGCGCGAAAGTTAGCCGCACCTGATACATCTTTTCCCCCAATACTCCCGGCGTCATCCGTGCGATAGCACTCATCGCGCTACCACCAAGTATATGCCCTCCCAGCCATCCAACCGTTCCGATAAGCGGACCGTAGAGACTGAGTTGCTCGATCATCGTCAATCTTACGTCGTGGTACATCTGCAGCAAACGACGTCTGGTTGTGACAAAACTATGGCTGTAATCACAATTCCAGAAATCTTCTCGCAACGCAAGATAGTCGGGGACGACGAGGGCAACGATCCCGCCGGGAATAACGACCCGCCGCATCTCGCTGAGAAATGACAGTGCACTCAGATGGTCAGGACTATGTTCTATCACGTGGGACGCAAATGCTATATCGAAGGCGCGATCCACGAATGGAAGACGCTCAGCGTGTGACTGGACGCCACAAACCCCTCGATCGCCAAGCCGCATGAGTAATCGATGATTGATATCCAGCGCGTAGTAGCGAAGATTTGCCTGACGACAGACATCGGCGAATACTCCGCGTCCCGGTCCGATTTCAAGAAGGGAGGAGGAGTCTGGACAGACGCCTAGCAGGCGTTCGAGAATAGAGCGCGCCTGTGCCCGCACCCAGGCAATTCCTACTTTTGTTGCCGAACGATCGCCGTAATAATCATAAAATGGCATAATCACCCCACAAATGGAGCAACGAGGCGCCAGTACAGAGAAAATGCTGGTTCCAGCACCCTCTGCACCAGGCGTTCCGTCGGATTCTGAAATCCGGGTACGTATGAAAAATGGTATGCTGAAAGCAACTCGCGATCAGAAATGCGGCGTGATGACTGAATACGCTTACGGTGAAACCAGATTGCGCGCCGGCATCGTGCAAAATCCCGCAAAGCGCGCCAGTATGCCTTCGTCCAGCCTTTACGCAGGGCGATAATCGCCAACAGGGCTTCATAGAGCGCCAGTGCGGGCAGACAGACCAGCAGCGTCCGCCGGGTATATAGTTTGGCAATCAACATCCAGCGGTTACGATAGATCAGATACGCCCGTTGCGCCGGATACTGCCCCTGTCCGCGCCAGCTTGTTTCGGGATTACCCTGTCGATGATAGACAATCGATCGTGGCGCCGCATAACACCGCCAGCCACGCAATCGCATCCGCAGTGAGAGATCGAAGTCGTTCAGATAGATGAAAAAACGTGGATCGAAGCCTCCTACCGCAAGCGCTCGTTGACGATGGATCAGAAGCGACGTGCTTGCCTGCGCTCCGACTTCTACAGATTCCTGATCATCCAGAGCTTTCTCCAGTTTGACGAATCCATTTCGCAAGGTCATATGTCCCACGTAGTGCGCATACCCACCATCGTGATGAATGCGGTTCTGTGCAACGAGCACTGCGCGCGAGCCAACCATACCGGTTGAGGGCCACATCGCTTCTGCTGTTGTGAGCAGGGGCGCAAACCAGTCATCTGAAACTGTAGTGTCATGGTCGAGCAACAATATCCACGTGGTCTCTGCACGATGCAGCGCAAGATTGCACGCAGCGCTATGTCCGATATTTTGCGGCAGGGCGATGAGATCGCACTCTGGAAAATCGCGCCGCACAATATCGAGAGTTCCGTCCTGCGAAGCATTATCTACGACAAGGATCGGTACATGGGGAGCGGCTACGCGCACTGATCGCAGACATGCATGAACATATTCTGCAGAATTGTATGTAATCAGTACAACCGTGACATCGGCGTCGAATGGTTCCACTATCACTCCATTATCTGTCGATACACTTCCACATACTGCCGTGTCACCTCTTCCCAAGCAAAGGCGGCAATCCGCGCGCGCGCTCTGGCGCTCAGTTCGGCACGCAGCTCGGTATTCTGCATCAAGCGCGCCAGCGCCTCACGAAGCGCCGGTACATCCCGCGGCGGAACCAGGATGCCAGCGTCGCCGACCACTTCGGGCATACCGCTGACACTGGTAGTAATGATGGCACATCCGCCCGCCAGCGCTTCGAGCAGCACAACCGGGAAATTATCGTTGATCGAGGGAAAAACAAAGATTGCACTGGTGGCGTACAGTTCTTCCAGGGGCGCACCCTTGATGAAACCGCGCCAGTCGACCGGCACATCCAGGCGTTGTGCCAGCGCCTGCAACTCCTCACGCATCGGTCCGTTTCCGGCGATGGTCACTTCCCATCCGTCGAGTGGCAGGCCCGCCAGCGCCTCGATAAGGTACTGCGCCCCTTTGCGCGGAAACAGACGGCTAACAAACAGGATGCGCTGTTTTCGTTCTCCGGTGGGCAGTGGCGGTGGGTCGAAGCCGTAGGGGATGACCCTGACCGGCGCTGCGTATGTCTGTTGTATGAGGCGACGCAGGTAGTGGGACGGCGAAACGATCACGTCGGCGCTGCGTACAACTATGCGCCATGCAGGCGCAATCAGCCGATGAGCATGGATGAAGCGATCTGGATTGTACCCCGGTACATCCGATCCGTGGGCAGTGATCACCAGGGGTAAACCGCTCATGCGACGTACAATCGCTGCCAGAATACCGGTCGGTACAATGAAATGCACATGCACCACTGCGTAGCATCGGTGGCGCAGCAATGCCAGCGCCGGCGGCAATGCAGCCGTTATGTAACTCAACAATTCGACCGTTTCGGCGCGTACAGCCGATCGTCGCAACGCTGGCACACGGATCACCCGTACCTTATCGAATGTTTCAACCGGCGGCAGACGGCCGAATCCCATCGTGACTACATCAACCTCGTGCCCGGCGTTTGCGAGATGCAGACACAGATCGCGCGTTACCGGGCTGGCGCCCCCGCCAAGCGGCGGATACTCGTAATTGAGCATCAGGATGCGCATGGCGCGCTCCTGTTCTCTGGTACATGTCGCCCGATAACTGCCAGACCAGCGACCAGCGGCAGATAGAAGCCGAGGGAACGGGCAAGGACGATGTCCGCGTGCGCACCGATCATCGGAAGTATCAGCATGCTCCAGCTGGCCACAATCGTGAGCGCCGCCAGCCGTGGAGCACGCATCGCCAGCACGGTGATCGGCAGCAGCAGCACCGCGTGATTGTAGAAACTACGCGTCGGCATTACAAGCAATACCACCACAACGACGGCAGCGAGCAACAGTGGTGCATCACGCCGTTTCCAGGCAAGCGCCGCAACAATCGTTGCCAGTATGGTCGATACCATGCCGACTATCGAGAGGGCGTCGATCTGGCTTTGAATCTCAGCGTCATAGGCGCGTATCTGCTCTATCCATGCCAGCACCCATCCAGGCGCCAGCGCCTGTGTTCCTGCCCAGAAAATGAACAGCCCGCTCGCCAACCCTAACCACCATCGGGCAGGAACGTTCATGTACCACGCATACGCCAGTAAGCCTGCGAGAAGCGCGATACCTACGTGTGGCTTGAGCAACGTTAGTGATGCTACAGCCCCGGAGAGCAGCCAGCGTGACCGGTGTAACCAGCGCAAACTGAGCAGCGCCCAGAGCAAGAGCAGCGGACCCCACTGTCCCTCTTCCAGCGACGCCCATAGTGGAGAGTAGGCAAGCATCATCCCCGCGAACCGGGGTTCGGGTGTATCCCGCAGTGCAAACGGTAGCGCGAATACAGCTGATAGACTCAAAAGCGCCCACATGGTCGATGCTCCGGCAAGCGGCAGCAATGCGAGAGGAACACAGATAAGCACGGCAGGAAACGGATACGCAAAACCAGAACCGGGTCCCAGCAAACGATCACTCGTTGCGCCATACGGGTCTACCCCGGATAGCCAGAGACGCGCCGCCAGCCACCAGACCTGGAGGTCTGGCGAGGTAAAGACGGTCGCATAAGCGTAGTAGAGAAGTGCAATAAGGATTGCGCCGGAGACCAGCGCTGCCAACGTCTGCCGGCGTCTTCTGGTGTACCAGGGTTGCCAGGTGCTATCCATCGCCGTTCACCTCTTCGCGCACAACGTAAATCGGCTTGGCTTGCGTTTCGTAGTAGGTACGCACTACCAGTTCGCCGATCAACCCCAGACTGATGAACTGCACACCCAGTACAATCAGCAGCACTGCCAGCAGCAACAATGGACGGTCGGCAATCGCTGCGCTATACGCCAGTTTGATCCACGTCAGATACGCGCCGATCGCAAGACCTGCGCCGCTGGCAAGTATGCCGAGCAAGCCGAAGATCTGCATCGGTCGGGTTGCGTAACTGAGCAAGAACCGCACGGTCACCAGGTCGAGCAACACGCGCAGGGTACGGTTGATGCCATACTTCGATCTGCCAAACCGACGCGGCGCGTGACGCACCGGCAGTTCAGTCACCGCCACACCCTGCCAGCTAGCAATTGCCGGGATGAAGCGGTGCAACTCGCCATAGAGACGGATGCCGCGCACCACGTCGCGGCGGTATGCTTTGAGCGAACAACCGTAATCGTGCAGATGCACGCCGGTTACCCACGAGATCAGGCGATTGGCGATCATGGACGGCAGTCGCCGGTTGAGGAACGGATCGTGGCGACGCTCGCGCCATCCGCTCACAACATCGTATCCTGCCTCGATCTTCACCAGCAATCCTGCAATATCTGCCGGATCATTCTGCAGATCCGCATCGATCGTCACCACCACATCGCCGCGCGCCCGGTCGAATCCTGCAGCGAATGCCGCCGTTTGCCCAAAGTTGCGCCGGAAACGCACCACCCGCCACCGCCGGTCACGCCGCGCCAGGTTGCGCAACAGCGCAAAACTGCGGTCACAGCTGCCATCATCGACGGCAATGACTTCGTAGGCGAGTCCAAGATTCTCCAGTTCGACCGTCAACCGCTGATAGAGGTGCGGAATACTCTCTTCCTCGTTGTACACCGGCACCACCACCGAGAGATACGGAACAGGCGCACCGTCCGCTTCCCGCACCGCTTCAGCGTATGGTTCGTGAGTTGTGACCGTTCCTGTCATAGGTTGTTGAAAATTGAACGTTGAGCGTTCAACGTTCAGCGCTAAACCCTTCATGGCACGAACGCATTGCGCACATACATCGACGTGATCAGCGTCCACAGCAGGGCGTTGCAGACCAGCGCGAGCCACAGAACGACCGGCGAGCGCGCCCATCGCGCCAGTTGAATGAACAACGGAAAAATGATCGTGAAACGGCGAATGATCCCCATATAGGGCCACAATGGATAGACGATCGACAGGTTCAGCGCTGTCAGAGTCAGGCTGTAGATGGTATAACTGCGTCGCACGCGCACGGCCGCTGCCAGGGTCAGCGCCAGCATAACCGACATGACCAGGAGATTCAGGATCAGGTAGAAATATGGTTGCTGACGCAACTGGTCGATCGCGTAGCCAAAATTGACCCAGGGCCAGCTAAACGTTTCTCCCCACACATCGGCATACGACGGCGTTACCAGCAGGGCGCTGATGAGCGTGTCCGGCTTGTACCACAAAAATGCGACATCGCCGAGGGTTGCGCGATAGATAATCCACCCGAGGAGCGCCAGTGGCGTTAGCGCCAGACCGGCCACTGGACGGAATAGTACTTGTAACCCACGGATGCGCACAACATCTCTGTGCTGTTGCCAGAATTCCCACAGTAACGGCAGCAATACCACCACTCCGGGTTGCTTGGTCAACGCCGCAGCGCCCCCGGATGCCCCGGCAAGCCACCAGCGCCCGCGTCGCGCTGCGTACAACGCTGCAACGATACTCAACAACAGGAGGGATTCGGTGTACGGCAGCAGGAATGAAAAACCGAGCGGACTGCCGATCAGGAACAACGTTGTGCGTTGCGCAATGGCTTCATCGTCATCGAGCGCGACAAGGCGATAGAGCAATGCCAGCATTGTCACGCAGCACACCTGTGCAATCAACCAGGCCGCCAGCAGGTATTCGCCTCCCAGTATCCGCCCCAGAAGACCGGTCAGCAAGGGGTAGAGTGGGTGAAATGCAGTGTCACCTGGACGATGCCCATACCCATGCTGCGCAATACCAGTATACCAGATGACGTCATAGCGCAGCAGCGGCAGCAGCACCACGCGCTCCAGCCACGTCCATAGTGGCGCCGACGGAGTCCACACTGCAACCGCGTCTTCTTCCATCCACTTCGGGTAGACCGATGAAACCCAGGCATTCCAGAGCAAGAAGAGTGCACAATAGCCAGCATACAGTCGCAGCGCCCAGCGCCACGCCATCGCCTGCGTCTGTACAGGAGATCGATCGGTACTGACGTTGGTTATGACTTCCATGGGCGTTTCCCCACATCCGGTGGTTGACTGTCATCAGGAGGGGTGAGAGGTAGAGGTGTCATCGCGTACCAGCCGTCGGGCTGTTCACCCGCTCCGTGTGAAGGCACATCCTGGTGTTCTGCCTGTGCGTACTACATCGACGTTTCCGCTGCTGATCCCATTCTTGATACCGATAGGTGCACGTGAAGCGTTTCCGTCTTCAGTATAGCGTTGTTGCACCTGAAGAAGAGTTGCAGAATTGCGTCAATCCGTATGCAAAACTGCCATCGTTGGAGGCGCTACGACGACGCCTGCACAGGAACCATACGCCACTTTCTGTCATTGGAAAGGTTCCGGCAACGAGTCTGCGAGGGACGGTCGTTCTTCAGTAACGTCATTCACAGGAATTGCGCGAACATCCGCTTGAAAGCTTCAAGATCGTCGATATTTTCCTGTAAGATGCGGAAAACAATCCTTCTATCGACCTTCAGGTAATCATGGACGAGTATACTGCGAAAACCTATCATCTTGATCCATGTTTCTTCCTGGGATGTGTCTATCAAACCTCCTTCACGTAGTCGACGTGGAATATCGCTATACCAGTCGACATTTCCTAAACCCGATTCGGCGACGATGTGATTACCCAGATCATTGATCGACTCAATAGCTAGTTGAAGAAAGCGTTCTGCACTCCCGTACCGCTCCGGGTTATCAACGAACTCATCATACGAATACCGTTGCAAATGGTGGAGAATAGCCAGATACTCATCCAGTTTCTCCAGCCTCTTGCGGATGACTTCAGGTCTGACCATGTAAAATCCTCTGTTTGTACGCCTGTCGCTGGACTTCCAGGTATGGCCGAAAATCGAGGAACTGACGCACGACTATAGAAAAATATGCCCCATGATCAAAGTCTTCCGTCTGATAGATTAACCGATTATGGCGCACTACCTCATGCTTCAACACGATATTATCCGTATCGAGGATGACCAGGTCAACCCGGCAGAATCCTGCGCGCGCCAGGTCGGTCAGAATATCGAGACGTGGCAACTCACCTGCACCTAGACGCGGCACAATCGCCAGGTCGAGGTCGCTCTCTGCGTGAAGCCGTCCGGTGACTGCTGAACCGAATAGATAGACCGCCTGAATATCCGGGTATGTACTGAAGATGTCAGACAATCGTTCCAGTTCGGGAAACATATCTGGTGTCATACGCGCACGAGAGAGAATACAAACGTTCAACGTTCAACGCTCAACGTTACAACATTCGACATTCAACGTTCAACATTCAACGTTCAACGTTCAACACTCAACGTTACAACACTCGATATTCAACGTTCAACGTTCAACACTCAACCCTCATTCTCCCACACCCGCAACCACGCCTCCAGGCTGATCCAGCGCCAGACCTGACGTGTGTCTCCGCCCTCGGCGCACCACTGCGCCACAGCGCGTCGCACTGCCGGCAGATCGAGGTAGGCGCCGCAGGCAGCCCCATCGCCAAACAGATCGGAACGCGCCGCCAGCAGGTCGCGCTGCCAGGCGTCCTCCGGCGTCTCGAACCCGACCTTGTCGCTTCGCCAGGCGATAGCGTCCGGTAACAATCCCTCCATCGCCCGCCGATGCACCCATTTCGTCCATCCCTGACGAATGCGCAGATGCGGTGCGCACTGGAACACAAACTCAACCAGACGATGATCGAGGAACGGGACGCGTGCCTCAATGCCGAATGCCATCGAGTTGCGGTCTTCATACCGTAACAGGTGCGGCAGACTGCTAGCCATAACCGCATCGCGCAGGTGATAGTCGAGCGTTTCCTGTCTGCACCAGGAAGGAATGTCCACCAGATCGACACGATGGTATGCGGCGGCAAAATCGGGGCGCAGAACTGTTGAGCGCGCACGCAGGAATTGTCGCCCGACATATGCCAGCTCGATGGCAGGTGTCGGCAGAGCGAAGATCAGCGCGTTGCGCAGAAGCGGCAATGCCGGCTGACCGCTGCGCGTACTCAATGCTGCAACTTCTGCAAGCAACATTGCGCCACGGCCCCTGCGCAGCAGATCGCCGAGGTAGCGCGCATAGGGTCGGTAGCCTGCCAGCAACTCATCGGCGCCCTGCCCATCGAGCAGTACGGTGACGCCGCGTTCACGTGCTAGCCCCATGACGCACCACTGCGCAAAAATGCTGGTCGATTGAAACGGCTCATCCTGGTGCCATGTCAACCGCTCGAGATCCGTCAGTAAACGCTCGACCGTCGGAACCACAAAATGACCATCGGCAGCCGTGGCGCGCAAGACACGCTCGATGTGGCGTCGCTCGTTGTAGCGCCCCTCACTCGTGTACACCGCGCTGAACGTCTTCTGCCGCTCGCCGATCTGCGCCGTCGAGAGTCCGTCCTGACTCATCAGATGGTTGACCGCGCACACGATCGACGATGAGTCGATGCCGCCACTCAAGCAGGTGCCGATGGCTACATCGGAGCGCAGCTCCAGCCGCACAGCGTCAACGAAGAGATCACGGTATGCGGCAATAATCGCATCCGGTTTCCGGGAGCGATGGTAACCATCCGGCAGGGCGACATCGTAGTAGCGGCGTGGTGTTGCATGCGATCCATCTGCGATCCGCATAGAGTGCCCCGGCGGGAGCAAGCGCACCCCGGCAAAAAAAGTCGCACCGTGCTGCGGATCGGGCAGGCGTCCATCGATGAGGAACTGATAGACGGCGAGCGGTTCTGGAGCGAAGGGCAGCGCGTGCCGACCCACCAGCGCCTTGATTTCAGAGGCAAAGGCGAAGGTCTGACGGGTTGCGACATAGTAGAGTGGCTTGACGCCAAACCGGTCGCGCGCCAGAAACAGTTCGCGTCGCTCACGGTCCCAGATCGCAAATGCCCAGATACCGTTGAAACGCTCCAGGCAGGATTCGCCCCACTGCACGTATGCCGCCAGAATGACTTCGGTATCCCCGTCGCTATGGAACGCATGCCCACAATGGCGCAACTCATCGCGCAGTTCGATGTAGTTGTAAATCTCACCGTTGAATACAATCCAGAAGCGCCCATCGGCACCCGCCATCGGTTGATGTCCGGCGGGTGACAGGTCGAGAATGGCAAGGCGACGAAAACCGAACGCCAGACTGTACCCTTTATCACGCGCCTGATCGAGCGGCGGCAGTGCCAGACGCGGATCGGTCTCTGCGCCGGCATACGCTGCGCACACTCCCGACTGCGGTGACGCCAGCAGATACCCCTCATCGTCCGGTCCACGATGACGCAGCCGACTCGTGGCAGTTTGCACTCCTGCAAGATCGACCGGTCGCCCATCATAATGCCAGATGCCATAAATACCGCACATAGTGTTGAGAACCGAGAACTGAGAATCGGAAATTCGTTACCTTACCGGATTGTTGTTGTACCGAAGATTTTTTGCGTGCCTGTGCTACTGTACCACGGATCACTCAGATTCACAGAGTAAGCGGTTACAGAGTTCAACCACCTTTGCCATCTCAGTGGTCGCATTAATCTGTGCTGCTACTGCGCGTGCCGCGCGCCGCATGGACGTCATCTCCTCGACACTGAGCCGGTTGAGCGTTGCCGCGACCGCAACCGGATCGAACGACGGAGCAACCACGCCGCACTGCCACTCGTGAACGAATGCTGCCATACCAGGGGAAGGACCGACACACACCGCCAGACCCGCATGGACAAAATCGAACAGTTTATTCGGCAGCGCGACGCTATTGTTATAGTTTGTTGGTTCGAGTAAATAGAACCCTATATCGAACGAAGCGATCCGGTTGACAATCTGATCGGGCGTGACTGGCTCCAGAAAGGTGACCCGCCCCGGCGCCACCCGGCTGGCATACGCCTGTAAATCCCGGACGTACCCCTCATTGCCGACCAGCATGAAGGAGAGGTGGTAGCGCCGATCACAGTGCCGAATCGTCTCGATCATCAACTCCAGCCGACGTGCCGGGATAGCGCCGCCGTGATGGATCAGGCGTACCATCTGAGGATCGACCGTATGATCTTCCGGCGCAACATAATCCGGTGCATTCAACACAGTTACTGGCAGGAAGCCAAACTCCTCGTGGTAGCGGCGGGCAATCTCCGGGGCAACAGTCATAGTTGCGGCTGCCTGTGTCGCATACCTTTGCAAAAAGAAACGGATCATCGGTGCGGTGAACAACCGCCATCGCCATTGCTCTTCCCACTCAAGCGGTGCATATTCATGCAGATCAACGAGCAGTGGCACATTCCAGCGCATTGCCAGACACCACGCCAGTGGCAGCGCATCCCACTCGTTCGCAAGCACCAGATCGGCGTGCAGAGAGCGTAACCGGTCGAATGCCTGACGATTCCGGCGCTGCAACCAGTACCAGAGCTCGTAGCATACCGTTGGACGAAGCACTCTTCCTGCTAGCAGGAAAACATAGAGGAGCCACCTTTCAGATAGACGCTGTGGTTCAATGGCAAACCAGCGTACATCGGCAGCATTGCGCCAGCGCGACGGCGGCGGACCGTGCCCCAGCACCAGCAGATTGTGCTGCGGCGCAAGCGCCGCGATCTGGCGCAGCACCCGCGCATCACGGGCTATTGGCGAGAAGGAAATGATGCAGATGGTTGGATGCAACGATATTCTCCTGTATCACCAATATGTTCGAGAAGTATCAATTTTCGATGGAGGTCTGGCCAAGAAAAAGTTTCATTAATAATATAAAGTCGTCATTATCGGGTAAAATGATCCTTAAGGGATTTATTCTGGTTTCTTGAATAAAAACGAATATACTGAACAGAGAGGACGTAACATATGCGAAACTACTGGCAATAGCGGCTCCTTCTATACCCCAAAGAGGAATAAAGAAAATATCGAGAAAAACCGTTGTCACAAGGCAAATAATTGCAAACCAAAAAGTCAGCACCGGCTTTCCTATACCAACAAAGTAAGCGCTTATCACGTTCGTAACGCCGAAAATGGCAACACCTGGCAGGAGTAAAAGTAAAGGTAAAACACTTTCGCGAAAATCCTCGCCAAAGATGAAGGGTAGAAAGTTTGCCCCTATAAAAGTCAGGATAGAACCTAATATCGTGTTAAGAAGAAGTGTTAATCTGGCAACTCTGGCAGTCCTAAGATTGATAGAGTTTCTATCCTTTTCTGATGCCACGTTTGGGTAAAGCACGTTGGATATCGTTCCGGAAAACAGCCATATCGATTGAGATATATTTATGGATAGTGCATACAAACCTACTTCTCTCAGATCCATAAGTAAGCTTACGATAAAGATATCAAGGCGATAGCTCAAATACTGAACAATGTTAGCCAGGTAAGAGGGTGAAGAGTAGAAAATTATATCTTTAACCCCGTTCTCTTTATCTCTTGCTTTGAAACTTAATAACGGAGTGATAGATTTTCTGAGTAGAAGAATAGAAAAAACGGAGGATATGACAGAAATCCAGATAACGTTTCTTTCGTCGAATTCTAAAAAACCGAAACTTAAGGAAACGAAAAGCGAGAGTATCATTAAAAAGTGTATTGTTTTTGTTAGAACTACACAAATATTCGCTCTAGAGAAATCCTGGAACCCTACGAGAATACTATAATAGTAGTTATTTACTAAGCTTAAGAAAACCAAAAAGATAACCGTAGATGTGGACCATTCTTGAATTTGTTTCGGGATTATTTCGGATGATATACTGCTTTGCAATGCAATGGTCAGAGAAATGCTGGCTAAGAGGGATTGAAAAAAGGATAGAACGATTAGTTTGTTAATAAGTCTCTTTATTTCCAATCTCCCCTGTGCGATAAAATAAACTATGCCGGAAGTCAGGGAAAAACCAAAGACCATAACCAGTAAATTGACTGTAGCGAAAATGATATCGACCCCACCTTTGGCTGTCGGACCAAGTCCACGCGCAACTATGATGCTGGTTGCAAAGCTTAATACTACCGATAAAACGGCAGTTACTAGAGAATGCATAGTATTATAGAACAAAGATGATGATTTTTGGATTTTACGAAAAAAGGAAACCAAACTTGATGTTTTCATTTCTTCCCACTTCTCGTTGCCTGGTGTAAGAAACTCAAAACTGTTACATCATATGAGAAATTATATATTTATCAGAGCGTCCCTGAGATCATGATCTTGCGTCGATTTGTGTGCGAAATGATAGCGAAACTGAACAACGCGGAAGATTGAGATGAGAGACAACGCGATAGATCATTCAAGCCGAAGAAATTTATGACACGAGGTGCCTCAATTGTGACATCTTGATGACTGAAACGAGGGATGGAACGTAATATCGGAACATGTTAAGATCGCTTCTGCCACCCCTCCACCCACTGCCAGCACCGCGTCGGTCAGTTTGGGGTAGATCGGCAGCGCCAGGGTTGTTGCAACAGCATACTCGTTGCCTCCAGGTTACCGCTATGCTGACACAGGCAGGCAGAGTATGCTTGCCTGTGGAGCGGCACAGGGTGGTAAATCTTGTGACCGGTCTAAAGATCTTTGAGCACCGCCGTGACTCGATCGCGCTGCGCCACGCGGACGACGAACTGGTTGTAGATGTGGCAGCGGTCGGGCGCTTCGACCGGCAAGACAACGCTGCGCGGCGACAGGGCGCAGGCGCCGTTGCTGTGCGCCTGACATCTGGCAGTCAGGCAGGATGGTGAGCAACGGTTACTCCTGATCTGCCGCCTGGTTGCCACGCTACCCCTCGCCGCGCAGTCGGCGCAGTTCCGCTTCAAGAGCACGCAGGCGCACTTCGACCTCCGCCCGCGCCACTGCTTCCTGGCGTGCCAGTTCCTCAGCCTGGATGCGTGCTGCTGCTTCCTGGCGCGCTTGCTCCGCCGCCGCTGCCGCCTGCTGCACCACTGTCGCGTAGTCGCCAAATGCCACGCCGTGCTCATCGTAGCATACCACGTGATCCCCTTCCACCCTCAGCCATAGGTCGGCAATCGCCAGATGCACCCGTCCTGCTGCGTCTGCCGGGTGCAGGCGATAAGCGCCCGCCTCCAGCCGGTAGTCGCGCAGGCGCAACCGCCGCACCCCGCCGCGCCCGATGTGGTCGACAATCACGTACTGCGCTACCCCCGCCCGCGCGTAGTGCGCTACTTTGCGCTCCAGGTCGTTTTCCCGCGTCTCCGGTGACGTGATTTCGATAATCAGCGCCGGGCGCGCGCGTTCAACCGCCACCTCGAAGGTGCTCCGTTCTGCCGCTCGGTGATCCCCGGAATGGCCATCACATCCGGTCCGTGTGGGCGCAGGTCGGGAATGTCTCACGCAATGCGCACGTCGCTGAGCACAATCGCACGCCCGCACGTCTCCAACCGCGCACGCAGCACCGCGGTCAGGTACATGCGGTCTGTTTTGTGGCGGTCACTATGCACGATGAAATCTCCCACTTCCGGGTGGAGCACGTCCTCCAGCGTCAGCGGCACCTGTTCGAGATGATACGGGTCGTCCGACGTCGGACGCAGCACATAGCGCCACCCGTAGCGGAACGGGTCGCCAGCAGGGGCGATGAGGACGGATGGTTTGGTAGCGGTGTGCGTCATAACGGTTGCTCCCTGACGCATCGGTTGACCAGGCAAAGCATCATCACTGGCAGCACCAGCATCATACTATTGTAACACAATGCACGCATGCGCCTGGTCACGCAGTGACCACGCTGTTCTGAACGGCACGGCGACGGTCAGGCTTCCTGAACTCCCGCCGCCACCGCCTCGACCACTGCCGCCAGCATGGCGTCGGTCAGTTCCGGGTAGATCGGCAACGCCAGGGTTTCGGCAGCGGCGCATTCGCTCGCTGGCAGGTCACCGGGGCGCTGTTCCAGGTAGGCGAAGCATTCTTGCAGATGCAATGGCACGGGGTAGTAGATTTCGTGACCGATCTGCCGTGCTTTGAGCGTCGCTATGACCTGTTCGCGCTGCGCCACACGGATGACGAACTGGTTGTAGATGTGCCTGCGATCTGGTGCTTCAACCGGCAGAACCACCCTGCCCGACGGCAGCGCGCAGGCGCCTTCGTTGCGCGCCTGACATCCGGTAGTCAGACACGATGGCGGATCAACGGTCACCCCTGCTTCGGTGAACAGGCGACGGTAGGTCGCCGCATTCCGCTGCCGCCCTGTAGTCCAGGAGTCGAGATATTTCAACTTGACCCGCAGCACGGCGGCCTGCAGGGCATCGAGGCGGAAGTTGCCGCCGATCAGTTTGTGGTAATACTTGGGATGCGCGCCATGCCCGCGCAACAGGCGGATCCGTTCAGCAAGCGCAGCATCGTTGGTGGTAACCATGCCACCATCGCCGAAACCACCCAGGTTCTTGGAAGGGAAGAAACTGAAACATCCCATATGCCCGATCGAACCTGCGCGCCGCCCTTTGTATTCCGCGCTGATTGCCTGCGCTGCATCTTCGATGACGACCAGATTGTGGCACTGTGCGATGTCCATGATCGGGTCCATGTCAGCCATCTGACCGTACAGATGCACCGGCATGATCGCACGGGTGCGTGGCGTGATCCGCGCTTCGATGGCGTTCGGGTCAATGTTGAAGGTCAAGGGGTCGATATCTACAAATACCGGTACAGCGCCAAGGCGTGCGATTGAACCAGCGGTGGCAAAGAAGGTGTAGGGAGTGGTGATGACCTCGTCGCCTGGACGAATGTCGATTGCCATCAACGCTACCAGCAGTGCGTCGGTGCCTGACGATACGCCGATACCGTAGGCGCATCCGCAGTACGCGGCAATCTCGCGCTCCAGTGCTTCAACTTCGGGACCCAGTATGAACTGCTGTGCATTGGCGACGCGATCCATAGCCGCGCGAATCTCGTCGCGAATGGCGGCGTATTGCGCTTTCAAGTCCAGCAACGGAACATTGCCGGCGAGACGTTCTGAAGCCGGAGTGACGGAAGCAGATGACATGGCGGTCTCCTGTCTTGTGTAGGAAGTATCGTAGTCTACCTCGTGCTCGCAAATTTGACTGCCGTGATTGACAAAAGTCTTCAGATAACGCATCAAGCCGTGGATCAACTGGCTGACACGTTCTGCCATACAGTGTGTTTGACAGAATACCTCGTGCGAGATGTATCATGTGCAATGTACAATTGTGCGCGAACTTTACCACATGACGCTTTGGCGCGTCCCAGATATTCGATATAAAGCCTCGAAGTACGGCTCTCGAACCCCTCGGCAATATGCGACATGATAGAAACCGACGCACGACGCATCTGGTCACACAACCCAAAATCACGTGCAAACGCACCAACATCGGATATATCGTAGATAACGTTGGTCAGCTCCCGCGCATGTTGCCACGCCTCGAGGTCTTCAAAACGTTCAATCGTTGCCATGTTCATCTCCTGCGTTCCAACGTTCGTTCAACGTTCAACGTTCAACGTTCAACGCCCCAACGTCCCAACGTTCCAAGTTCAATGTTCAATGCCCCAACGTTCAACGTTCAACACTCCTCAACTCCTCCTCCTCTCCCCAATCCTCACATCGCACCACCTCCGGCGCAACCAGGCGATACTGCCAGCCGCTTCCCGGACATACCATGAGACCGTCGGCGTCAGGGTCGGGCAGGCGAAAACCGTGGCGGCTCATCCATCCGCGACGACGCGCCGGAACACCCAGCATCAGGGCGTAGTCCGGTACATCGCCACGCACCACGGCGCCGGCGCCGATGAAGGCATAGCGACCAATCGTGGCGCCGCAGACAATGGTTGCATTGGCGCCAATCGTGGCGCCGCGGCGCACCAGGGTGCGTAGAAACTCGGTGCGGCGATTAATCTCGGCGCGCGGGTTGACCACATTCGTGAAAACACACGACGGTCCGCAGAAGACGAAATCCTCCAGTTCGACACCGGTGTAGAGTGAGACGTTGTTCTGAATCTTGCAGCCATTGCCGATTGTCACGTGGCTGGCAACCAGGACGTTCTGCCCCAGCACACAGTTCGCGCCGATTCGCGCCCTTGCCATGATGTGGCAGAAGTGCCAGATTTTCGTGCCTGCACCGATCTCGCACGGCTCGTCGATGATCGCGGTCGGGTGGACAAAGAATGAGCGGTCGCCCGCCATATCAACTCCTCTCAACGCTTTAGAACATTCCAGCGTTCAACGTTCAACCTTCAACGTTCAGCGTTCAACGTCCCAACAATCAACGTTCAACCTTCAACGTTCAACCTTCAACGTTCAGCACTCCAACCTTCAACGTCCGCTCAACATTCCAACGTTCAACGTCCCCCACCTCTCTCCAGCGCCGCTACACAACGTTCGGCTGCATGCCCATCGCCGTAGAGCGGCAGACGCGGTGCCGACGGGGAGGGTTGACGCGCAGCGGCAACGATCCGTTGGGGATCGGCGCCAACCAGGGTATTCCATCCATGCATCACAGTTTCGACCCACTCGGTCTCATCACGCAATGTGACACATGGCACGCCCAGCCAGTACGCTTCTTTCTGTACACCGCCCGAATCGGTCAGAATGACACGTGCACTGCGCATCAGCGCCACCATGCTCAGGTAGCCAACCGGCTCGATCAGATGCACATGATCCGGAGGTGTCCAGCCAATCGTGGCAATCGCGCGCTGCGCACGCGGGTGAACGGGGAATATGACCGGCATATCGAGCAATGAGAGACCGGTCAGAATACCTCGCAGGCGCGTCGCATCGTCGGTGTTTTCGGCGCGGTGGACGGTTGCTAGGGTATAGGCGCCAGATGCCACGCCCGGTATGTTCGGCAGAGCAGTATCCGCCCGTTCGACCGCGAGGCGCAGTACGTCTGCCATCACATCGCCGACCAGCGTGACTCCGCGAGTGATCCCTTCGCGCGCCAGATTATCGACTGCCGTCTGACTCGGGCAGAGAAGGAGGTCGGAGATGTGATCGGTCAAAATCCGGTTGATCTCTTCCGGCATAGCGCGATTGAAACTGCGCAGACCGGCTTCGACGTGGGCGACCGGGATGTGTAACTTTGCCGCTCCCAGCGCACCGGCAAGCGTTGAGTTGGTATCGCCGTACGTCAGCACCCAATCCGGACGTTCAGCGAGCAACACTGCTTCGATCTTTGCCAGCATTGCACCGGTTTGCGCTCCATGACTCGCCGAACCAACTGCCAGATTCACATCCGGTGCAGGAATATCTAGCTCTCGGAAGAATACATCTGACATGCTGGCGTCGTAATGCTGCCCAGTGTGCACCAATACCTCACGATGGCGCTGCCGCAGGACGCGACTGATGGCGGCAGCCTTGATAAATTGCGGACGTGCGCCGACAATGGTAACGATGTGCATGGTTATTCCACGAGAACTGAGAATCGAGAACTGAAAACCGAGAACCAGGAGTGAGCGCACGCGACGTCTGTTGGGCTGCGTCTCTGCGTTAGCCTTCTACTGTCAGCGGCACCGGCTCACCATTCGTTACCAGGGAACGCTGTGCTGCCTGTAATACCCGCAATACGCGCAACCCGCTTTCGCCATCGGTCAACGGCGGCTCACGGGTTATCAGCGCGCGCAGAAACGCCTCACACTCCAGGCGCAACGGCTCGGTGGAATCGAAAGCAATGCGCTCACCTGCGCCGCGCACTGGCACTGGCTCACCCTCACGCACTTCGACCCGCTGATCGTACAGCACCAGTTCCTTCGCTACATCGTCGAAACTCGCCATTTTCTGCGAACCGATGACGACCAGGCGCTGCTCTTTGAACGGGTGCAACCAGGAGATGTGAATATGTGCACGCACGCCACTGTCGAACAGCAGGTTCGTGACGGTCACATCGGCGATGTTCGGCTGAATGTAGTTGCCGCCGGTCGCAGTGACCTGAATCGGCATTGCGTCGAGCAAGCGGAGAATGATGGCGATGTCGTGCGGGGCAAAACTCCAGAGGATATTCTCTTCACGTCGCACTTTTCCAAGACTCAGCCGGTTGGAGTAGATGTAGTGGATGACGCCGAGATCACCGTTGCGCACCATCTCGATCAGCTGCACCACTGCTGGATGATATTCGAGCACATGCCCAACCATAAGAATGCGGCGTTGCTCGCGTGCGATCTGCACCAGCCGCGCGCCCTGGGCATACGTCAGCGCCAGCGGTTTCTCGACGAACACATCGCGCCCGGTCTCCAGAGCGCGGCGTGCAAGCTCGTAGTGGGTCACTACCGGCGTCGCAATGACGACAGCGCTGGTAGTCACTTCGTCCAGGCTGGCAACCACCGGCACACCCGGTGCGACCTGCATGGCTGCCGCGCGTCCGGCTTCGGTCGAATCACACACCATCGCCAGTGCGCCGAGATGGTAAAAGTTGCGCACCAGGTTTTTGCCCCAGTAGCCGCAACCGATGACGGCAACGGCGGGCATGGCAGGGTTCCAGGTCGTACCCATGATGCTCCTTAGCCTTGCATTTCGCTTCGGTGTGTCACCTTGCCAATTCTACTACACCGACGTAACGCCGACGAAGCGCTCCAGAAATTGCTCCAGACGACGGGTCTGTTCCTCACGCGACAATCCGGCTGCAACCGACGCCGGCAAGTCGGGAATGTCGGCGCCATTTGCTTTCATGTCCAGCCAGCGCGTCAGTTGAGCGACGATCTCCGCTGGATCGGACGATACCATGCCTGCCTGCCGTTCCCGGATCAGCGCCGCTGCCACATTGTCCGCCGGTCCGATTGCCAGGATCGGGCGGCGTGCACCCAGGTACTCGAACAGTTTGCCGGTGTACACCCCACGTTCGCGTGGATCGTTCCAAAGGAGCAGCAGTACCACGTCGGCGGCGCGCTGCTGCGCCAGAGCGTCTGCATAGGGAACCGGACCGTGACAGACGACCAGCCCAGCCTCCACTCCCTGACTCTGCGCCTCTGCAAGCGCATACCCGGCGCCATTCCCATAGAAGCTGACCCGCACCTGCCCGGCACGTTCACCGAGGCGCCGGAGCGCCGCGAAGAGCGGTGTTGCGCCCTGGTGACCGGGATAGACCACGCCGGTGTACACGATGTGCAGTATGCCGTCGGCGGCAGGCAACCGCTGCAACGGATAATCCCCTGGATCGAAGCCATTGAGCACTACGCCGACAGGTTTCCCGGTGCGCCATTCCAGCGTCTGCGCCAGCGGCGCCGAAACGGTCACCAATCCGGCAGCGCTCTGAAGCACCCGACGCTCCAGCCAGGCATCAAGCGCCTTGCGCCAGAGAGGAAAGGGGTAGTAATGATTGTCAGTCCACAGATCGCGCAGTTCACCAACCCACGGGACGCCATACCGCCGATGCAGGGCATGCGCCAGGAGAAGCGTCGTCGGTGGGGCGCTGCTTGCCAGGAGAATGTCCGGTTGCCAGTGTTGCCACAACCGCTGCGCCGCTGCCAGTGCAAAGGGATACCATCCGATGGCTTCATCGGGAAAGGCGCAGAAGGTTCGGTAGGCGATCATCATCTGGCGCAACCAGCGCATCCGGCGTGTTTGAGCGTGCTGCGCCACTGCCTGAACAAAAGTTGCCTGCTGACGCATGCGTTGCACCTGCGAAGAGAGCCAGCAGGTATCGATACGTTGGGTGCGAATGACCGCATCGTTTGGGATTTCAAGCGGCAGGTTGGCGGCGAACGGCTGGCGCTGCGTGGTCAGCACGCGCACCTCATGTCCGTGCTGCCAGAGATACTTCGCCGTTTTTCCCGTGCGAACTGCGGCAACGATGTTGTAGGGCGGGAAGTAGTACGTGATCAACAGGATTCGCATGCTTCTCCTTTCACTCGGTTCACTCCACCATAGCCCGGTCGCCGGTTTATTCCTGTATCCGTTCGTACACTGTGTACCGCCCATCCCGTATGACTTCACGGAACGAACCGGATGCAAGCGCTACGTCATACAGGCGGTTGCCCGTAGCAAACCGCCCTACCACCAGGTAGGAAGGGAAGACCGCCGGCGGTTCATACGCAACGGGCGTATCCTGCCCCAGCAGACTGCGCCGGTTGAGTTCGACGTGTGTCTGATCCGGCGGGTAGTGGTAACGACGGTCGAGCAGGAAGTGCAATTCGCTTTCATAGGTCTCGATCAGAGCGTCGGGTGGTGTCTGCGTATTCAGAAATGTAGCCACCCGAAAAGCGGCACGCTCATTGGCAGTAAAGTGCTGCCAGTACGAAAGCATCGTCAGGGGTGCTGTTGTGGCGATGAGCAATGTTGCCAGCCATGCCCCTCCGCTCTCCCACGTCAATCGTCGCGTCCTGAGCGGGGCAACCAGGCCCTCAATCACAAATGCCGGGCGAAATCCATGCGTAAGGTCGTGCAACAGCGCCGCAGTAAACACGCCAGCAACGAAGATCGCCGGAAAGAGGTAACGCGGCACTCCGACCGATAGCAGGGCAAACCAGGCGAACCAGCTTCCTACCAGGACGAGCAGTGCAGTACGCAGCATGATACCCGCGCCACGATCTTTATCACCTGCCGGATGGGTTGCCCGCGCCTCCTTCAGAAGACGCCAGGCGGCGTACCCCAACCCAATCAGCGTCGGAATCCCGCCGATCAGGATCATCTGGAGGGCGAACAGACGGTTCGATAGATTGGGTACGAACGCGGTCACTTCATAGATGCCGCTGACAGGAGTACCAGGCAGCGTGCGCCTCATAACTGGCAGCATCACAGTCTGAAGCACCCACGGACGCGCCAGATATGCCAGCAGTGCGCCGCCCGCCACAAGTGCGGCTGCATGCCAGCGATGCGTCAGCAACGCCACAGCGGTCGCGCCTGCCATCGAGACAGCCCAGAACGGCAATGTTTGCGCTTTGGCGAGGAGTGCAAGCGTCCAGAGCAGCGCTGCCGGAAAGATCCAGAGCGCGCGGCCACGCAGTGCTGCGTCCAGCGCCAGATACCCGCCCATCAGTGCGCATAACATGGGCATCTCACCCAGCACCTGTCGTCCGGTCAAAAGCGCGTTCAACTGAGGATGCGCCGTGAGCGCCAGGAGCGCGCCAAGCGTTCCCCACGCCACCCGCCGGTCGTAGAGCCGCTCAGCCAGGACGAACGTCAGTGCCAGCGCCGCAGCCGCTCCCATCAGACTAACGAGTCGCCCCTGCCAGAGACCCACACCAAAGACCCGAAAACTCAACGCGACCGGCAACGTTACTACCGGCGACGCTTCCAGACCACCGGGCGCCGGTTGACCGTCTAGCAACCGACCGTAATGCCCGTGTTCCACCAGATTCCGCGCCACCGAGAGAGTCCATCCCTCGTCCCACCAGAACTCTGGACCCTCCAGGTTCCAGAGGCCGATGATCAATGCTGCGGCAGCGATCAACAGCGCTGCGCAACCGGTTGACAACGGGCGCACGGCAGCACGCGTTTGACCGGCAGAGGTGACGTGACTCATTGGGATGCGCTTATCTTAATCAAATGAATTATGAAAATTGCTTTCCGTGTATTCTTCTGAATCATGACTGAGCCGAGGGCGTAGACTGCTCGCATGCTGGAATACCCTGCGAATATATTACCCATGCACTCCCGATTGGAAGGGTGTCGGGGTCTCGGCAGTTTTGCTAAGATTCGCTACACGCACGCCAATCATTTTGATCCCGACCTTGCTATTGTAGCACTATCACAGCCCGGTCACCGGTCACGACGGGCGATGATGACGTATGCGCCGCAAGTCAACTCGTCGCGGGTATAGCCGCGTGCGACAAGTTCAGCCTCAATCTCCGGCGTCAGCAGATGCTCCCCTTCACACATATGGCAGTAATGTCGAAGCAGGAGAAAATACCGTTCAAACGCCTTCACATAGTCACGGATGCGCCATTCGTTCAGCGGCACACTAAAGGGCAGGCGTCGCTGCCGCAAATGATCCCACGGTTCGACCCCTGGCGGCACATGGCGGAGCGGCACTTCGGCAAAACTCAGGTTGTGTCCGCCCGATGGTGCAGTGAAGACGTGGATTGCTGCCCACACGATCCCACCCGGCTTCAGCACACGCGCTACTTCGGCCACTACCGACGGCACATCGAGAAAATGCTCGAACGCTGCAACCGATGTCACCAGGTCGAATTCTGCCGCTGGAAACGGCAACCGTGCCACATCGCCGCAAACCAGCGCATCGGGGCGCATCGCCGACGGCTGCAGACGCAACCGATCGGTGTAGAGCGTCCGTGCGACGGCGTAGGCGCGCCCTTTCCACGAACGTTCCGGACGGTTGACGAGATCGATGCCGATCACCCGATGTCCCTGCGCGCGCAGGATGGCATACTGTGGACGCAACCGCCCGTTTGCCAGATCGAGGATCGTCAACCGGCGCGAGAAATCCACGATACCGGCGAGATTCGCGCGTCGGCGCGCGTCTAGGTTTGCCTCGCCGCGCGAACGGTCGCCGCGCCAGACCTGCCACGCATAGCGGGGATAGTCGAGGAGTTGGGGCATAGCGTTATGTGCTCCGAAACAATCGCTGCGGTTCTATCGGCAGTAGCCGCGCGTGTTGCTGCTACAGTTCTTCTTTCGTCTCCACTTCGACCAGAGTATCGAATATCCGCGCCAGTTCGCCGGTCAGACTACGTCGATCAAAGCGCTGGACACGCGGATCGACGCGGGTCGGCAGTTTATTGGAACGCCAGCGCTCATGAAACCACTCCAGCGCACGACAGATGCCATCGACATCATCCGGCGCAACTACGATGCCGGCGTCGAGTTCCTTGATCAACTCCGCTGCCGCCGAACGTCCCGTTAATGCCAGAATAGGTCGTCCGCTGGCCAGGTATTCGAACAGTTTACTCGTGCTGACGCTGGCAGTGCTGGCGGATGTCACCAGCAACAGTACATCGGCGCTGAACTGACGTTGAAGCGCGTCACGATGAGAAAGGGGTCCTTCGACAGTCACGCATCCCCGACACTCGGTTTGGATCAGCATATTGCGTTCCACTGCGCTCAGGCGTCCGACGAAACGCATGTCCAGGTCTGCCAGAACCGGCGATTGTTGCATGTGTAAGCGCTCCAGCGCTGTAAGAAATCCATTGATAGTGGTATGACTTCGGCTGTATGCCAGCGAGCCGGTATGGATGATACGCAAGCGCTCCCCCTTCGCATACGATTGCAATCCTGCCAGATCGGCGGGGTCATATCCGTTGCTGACAACAGCGACTCTCCCTGTCGTTTCCGGATATCGGCGACGGAGATCATCGGCAATGACCCGATTGACGGTCACAATCCAATCCGTGTTGAGCGCGGCTGCACGTTCGAGAGAACGTTCGATACGCAGACGCGCCAGTGAATTGAGCATAATCGCGTTTGGCGGCTCAAACGTCCACCCATCACGAAGATCGGCGACCCAGGGCAACCCCGACAACCGCTTCAGTGCCAGTGCCGCGAGATGCACCGAAGGCGGCGGTGAACTGCTGAAGATGACCTTGAAAGTGCCCGAACGTAAGAGCATTCTACCGCGCAAGATTGCGCCGGGAATCCATCCAATATGGATATCGGGGATCAAGACATGTTCCAGCACGCGACTCAGACGACTATCCGGCGTTATAATCGGCGATGGTCGATCACCCGAATCTGCTCTCTGTACGCGATACACGCGGCGAGCGAGCCAGCGCGCTGCATCGAGGATGTCTGGAGCGCGAAAAATCAGACGCGCGTTGTCATCGGTGCAGGCGCCGTAACTGGAAGTCGTCAGCACAACTGGACGATATCCGTACTGCGGTAAATAGTGAGCGAATGCTGCGAGCCGGCGTGTGCCTGGATTCTCGACCGGTGCGTAATAGTAGCCAATTATCAGAACCGGACGTTCTGGACGATCTGCGAGTGTTTCGGTCATGGCTTCCTCTGCGCCTGCATATCTTCTGCGGATGGGGCGCTCAAAATCCATTTCCAGAGATAGAGATAAGCGCGAGCGTGCCCTTTATGTCCAAGCAATCCTTCAGCGAGTAAGAACGCAATTCCTCGCATCAACCATCCAAAAGATGTTACAAAACGCAGGAAGCGAGCGCTATGGTCGGTAAGATGATGGTAACGGCGAAAATAGCGTAGTGCACTGAAGTATTCGCTCTGCTTTGCCCAGACTTTGACTTTGCTGATCGATTGATCGCCGATATGCGTAATAGTCGCTTCTGCGACATATCCTACCTGCCAGCCATAACACGCCATACGATGACACCATTCAATATCTTCGTAGTAGAAATCAACCGCTTCATCGAAAAGCCCGGTTTGTTCAAAAGCAGCACGGCGCACCAGCATACACGCGCCGCTGATGCACGGCACCGGACCGCTCCGCCGGCGTGCAACCCGCATTTGCTGGTACAACGACCATAATCGTCCTATTGGAAAACCAGGATCAGCAATTAATTGCGTCAAGAGGTACTCTCGAGGCGTCAGAACTGGACGCGCACACACAGCCTGCACCCAACCATCGCGCCCGATCATACGCGGACCCGCCATCCCGTATGATGGGGTTTCGATCATGACTTTTAGCAACGCTGTCAAAGCGCCCGGATGTACAAGTGTATCATTATTGAGTGCCAGAACAAATATCCCGCTCGCACGTTGAATGCCAAGGTTGTAATTCCGCGAAAATCCCTGACGTGCTGGAGATACGATAATCTTCACCGCAGGAAATCGTTTGCGAACCTGCGCTACGCACCCGTCGCGTGACCGATTATCGACCAGAATGACTTCATGCTCCGGAAGGGCATCAACGAGCCGGGCAAGTGCCACAAGATCCGGCGGATGTGTGAAGAGTGATTCGAGGCACCGCAGCGTATCGGCGCATCCGTCACTGTTAACGATGACGGTTGACAGGAGTGGTCTCATTAGGTCTCGCCTCGTGTATCGCCCATCATGCTCAGCCCGAAGGATAGAGCACGCTGCACGTGCTATGCCAGTAGAGCGCCAGCGCGTGATCCAGCAGCGTTTTTGCCAGACGCATCGGCGGCGAATGTATCACCGCCGGTGAAATGGTGAGGGGATCGGCACGCAGTAACTGTCCATCACTCACCCGGCGCGTTTGCTGGATGATGGTTCGCTTGAGGATTGTCTCCTTCCGATGTTCCCATAACCAGCGCAGTGCATCGCCATACGCGCCGTGCAGTCCCATACGTCGCAGCGTAAGCAGGGTCAATACTTCGACCAGGATCAGCGCCGGAAGAATGGCAAGAATTGTGCGTAACTGATAATTCTTGCATACTGATAGCAATCGGTTGCGTGTATGAAAGAAAGGACGTCTGCGTGGATATGCCCCGCTGCCGCGAACCGAGAAATCCGCCGATCCTTCGCCGTGATGAACAACGGAGCACGGATGGTACCAGCATGTCCATCCACGCATACGCGCACGATAGCAGTAATCAAACTCTTCGTGATACACGAAGAAATCCGGATCGCATCCGCCGATGAACAGAAACTTGTTGCGATCGAACAAAACCGAAGTCGAATCAATCGCCCCTACTTTACGCGGCGTCTTACACTCTGTTTCACAAACCGGCGTCCACATCTCGTAGACATTCAAGTGTCCACAAAAATGGAGACTTCCACCTGCTGATTGCACGTGCGAGCCGTCCATCGTCAGTACACGTGAAGCAACCGCAAAAGTAGTCTTCGGATTGCACAGATATTGTTCAACAAGCGGGTAGAGCCAGTTTGACTCGACAACAACATCAGGTCCTGTTGCACATACCAGCGGTGCCTGTGCGTGGTACATCGCCTGATTGAGTGCGGCAGAATACCCGATATTGCGCTGGTTCGAGATGACAGTTACTTCGGGATAGGAGCGAAGAATCGTAAGCGAATCATCGGTGGATGCGTTGTCGACCACAATGATACTGGCAATAGGGTATGCGCTGCTGCGCAGTGAACTAAGATATCCTGGAAGATAACGGCTGTGATTGTAGTTTACCGTTACCACATCTACGTCGGGTAGTGTCATTTGATACCTTGTCAGGATCAACACGTGATGCTGTAACGCTCTCCCCACACGCCAAACAGTACCAGCGCCCACAAGCGTTTCCCGTGGTTGATCCGACCGCTGTCGTGCTCGGTCAGCAATCGGGCAATCGCCTCAGGACGGAACCATGCGCGCAAGGTGGGATTGTCCAGCAGTCGCTCGCGCGCCCATGAGCGCAACTCGCCGCGCAACCATTGCCCCACCGGAACGCTGAACCCCTGCTTGCCGCGCGCCGCGATGACAGGCGGTAGTTTGTCGGCGAAAGCGGCTTTGAGCAACCATTTTGTTTGTCTGCCGCGCACCTTGAAACGCTCCGGTAGTCGTGCCGTCCATTCGATCCAGCGGTCGTCGAGGAATGGCGCACGAACCTCAAAAGCGTGCGCCATACTCATCCGGTCGGTCTTGGGTAGCAGATCACCTGCCAGATAGGTAACATGATCGGCGTAGAGCGTCCGGTCGAGGCGACCAGCGGCACGCGCTTCATCGTAGGCGGCAGCGATCACATCTGCCGTATCAACATGCGCAAATGTATCACGCCACTGGTCGGTGTAGAGCGCCAGTTTTGCCTCATGGCTGAAGTACGATCCCCAGCGCACCAGCGATGCCTTGGGATTCGTCGCCGACCACTGCGCCAGACGTTTCAGTCCGGTAAAGGGGCTGCGATCCTCCGGTAGCCATGCCGGATCGGGCAGTATGCCGACTGCTGCCGGCACAGCTCGCCGAGTGATCCACGCTGGCAATGCCGCGTATGGTCGCAACAGACCATCGAGCGCGTAACGCTGATACCCCGCCAGTGTTTCATCGCCGCCATCGCCGCACAGCGCCACGGTCACGTGCTTCCGCGTCTGACGCGACAATTCGAACAACGGCAGTGCTGCCGGGTCTGCCAGCGGTTCGTCGCAGGCGTCGATCACGGCTTCAATCGTCGCTGTCAGATCGGTGGGACGGAAGATGAACTCGTGATGGTCAGTCTCGTACCGTGTGGCAACCGCGCGAGCGTACCGTGTCTCGGAGAAGCGCGGCTCATCGAAGCCAATCGAGAAGGTTTTGACCGGTGCGCTCATCTGCTCCGCCATCAGCGCCACAATGATCGACGAATCGATGCCGCCGCTCAGGAAAGCACCCAGCGGCACTTCAGCGATCAGGCGTTGCGCAACCGCTTCGCGCAGCAGAATACGCGCCTGCTCAGCCGCTTCGCTGTCGCTCAAATGCAGTTTCGGCTCGAAGTTGAGTTGCCACCAGCGTTCGACACGCGGCGGGTGGTTGGCTTCAAAGATCAGTTTATGCGCAGCCGGCAACTGAAAGATTCCGGCGAATATGGTCAGCGGGTCTGGCGTGTACTGAAGCGTCAGGTAGTGATGCAGCGCCAGCGGCTCGACCCGTCGCTCAACCCAGGGCGCAGTCAGGATACATTTCGCTTCCGATCCCCACAGCAGCCCGTGCAGCGGATGATGCCACCAGTAGAGCGGTTTCTTCCCCATCCGGTCACGCGCCAGCAGTAATCGTCGCTGTCGTCGATCCCAGATCGCGCACGCAAACATGCCGTTGAAGCGCAGCAGCGCATCATCCCCCCACTCTTCGTAGCCATGAACAATAACTTCGGTATCGCTGAGTGTGGCGAAGCGGTGCCCGCGCTGCTCCAGATCGCGGCGCAACTCCTGAAAATTGAAGATTTCGCCGTTGAATGTGACCAGCACCTGTCCATCTTCACTGCCGATCGGTTGATCTCCACCACGCACATCGATGATCGCCAGGCGCCGCATTGCCATGCCAAACCCGCCATCGACATAAAACCCGTCGCTGTCAGGACCCCGATGAATGATGTGCGCATTCATGCGCCGCAGCAGGTCGGCATCGACCGGTTGGACAAGATCGGGTGAGGCTATGCCGCAGATGCCGCACATGACCACCAACTCCTACCCTGCTTCGGCGTCAGGGTCGATCCCCAGCGCCCGCAACCGCGCCGCCAGTCGTTCCGCGCGCTGGCGCTCCTGCTCTGCACGCTGGCGCTCTTGCTCGGCGCGTTGCTGTTCTTCCTCGGTGCGCTGGCGCTCCTGCTCAGCGCGTTGCCGCTCTTGCTCGGCGCGCTGGTACTCCTGCTCAGCGCGTTGCCGCTCTTGCTCGGCGCGCTGGTGCTCCTGCTCTGCACGCTGGCGCTCTTGCTCTGCCAGTTCCGCTCCGGTCGGGATGACGTTCCCCTCGCGGTCGCACCAGCGCAGCCACATCGCGCGCACCCCTTCGTACTCCCCCTCCCACAGCCGCACCCCTAAGCCGAGGTCGTGCAGCCAGCCCTCGGCGCACGGCGTGTACGTCCGCCCGCGCAACTCGTAGCACTGCACCATCTCGGCTCCCAGCAGGCGCTGCGGGTCGAACACCACGTAGTACGCCACGCCGAGGAGCGCGTAGCGCGCGCGTTTCTGTGCCAGTTCGCCGCCGACGCGGTTCGACACAATCTCGACGACGGCATCGGGGGGCTTGCCGAAGCGCCAGATGAAGTACGAGCGGTTCGGCTTGGGCCACAGGTCGGCGGCGAGGTGCACGTCGAGGCTCACGAGCGCGTCGGGGACAATCGGCGGCTGCCCTTCGCCGTAGAAGACGCCCACATTCGCCGCCGCCACGAGGGGGCGACCGAGGCGTTCGGCGACGCGGGCGCTGTAGAGCGGCTCGGTCAACAGGCGCTGCTGCTTTTCGGAGAAGAAGTTGTCCACCGGCGCATCGTCCTCGGTGACAAACTGGTCATAGTCGGGCAGGTACTCGGCGGGCGGCGGCTGGGTCAGGTCGATTGGCGCCGTCGCTTCGGTGGTTGTCATGCGCGTCCCTCCTTGTGTCAAGCTTCTGAAGGGATTCTACCACGCATGCTGTCTCGTGAACACCCTGGTGCAGCATCCGGTCGAAAATCTCCAGATAGCGTGCTGTGACCGCATCCCACGACATCCGCTCCGCGCGGCGTCGTGACGCTGCTCCCATCCGTTGCACCACGTCACGGTTTGCAGCAAGATATGCCAGGTGCCGTGCGAGAGTCGCAACATCACCCCATGCAAAGGTCAACCCGTTCTCTCCCTCTTGCACCAGTTCCGCAGTGCCACCGGTGCGGGTGATCACCAGTGGCAACCCGGCTGCCATTGCTTCGAGCGTTGCTACACTCATTCCCTCGTTGTACGATGGCAGCACAAACACATCAGCTGCTGCATAATGGTCTGCGATCTGTTCACGCGGCACATACCCGGCAAACGTCACCTGATCGGCTATCCCCAAATGAGCGGCTTCGGCGTGGTATTTCTGCGCTGCATCACCCGTTCCGACGAATTCGACCGTCGCGGTCACGCCGGCATCACGCAGAAGGCGCAACGCCGCCAGGAGATGACGCTGCCCTTTGCGCTCGATCAGGCGCGCCACGCAGATGATGCGCAGCGGACCGTTGCTACGAGGTGATGCCATGCGAAACGCACGAGCATCGACGCCATTCGGCGCCAGCACCGGCGCGATCGATGGATCCACCCGACGGATCATTGCGGCTTCACCGTCACACTTCGCCACGACCAGCGTCGCATTCCGCCATACTGATCGAATGATCGGCGTCAGCACTGGATAGAGTCGCGCGTATCGCTCCTCGAAGCCAGGGATATCCGGTCCACTCACCCGAACAAGGTATGGCAATCCGCAGAGACGGCGCAATGCCAGCGCGACCCAACCGGCTGGCACGGCGCTCCAGGCAAAGCAGAAGTCATACGGCTGCGCCTGATGTCGCGCCAGTGCAGCCGGTAATGCCAGCGCCGCATATGTGAGTAACTCCCGGTTCGATGAATGGTGAATATCACGGTTAGCAACCGGAACCTTGTACAGGCGGATGCGTTCACTGAACTGCTCCCGTTCTGGTGTGCGTCCCAGCGCTGCAGTGAACAGGTCGATCTCCAGATCGGCAACGAGCGCCAACCGCTGCAAAAGCGCCCGATTGACCGATCCTGTTCCGCCACCAAGCGGCGGGAACTCATTGTTGAGCATCAGGATGCGCATGACCCTGCCTTTCACACCATGCATCGTATATAATAAATGCCAGCGCCGGAAGGAACAGCAGTGGAACAGACCATGCCGAAAGCACCTGAAGACCAATGCCAAAATCATACAGCGGTATTGACCAGCTTAGTGTCACCAGCAGGAATCCCCGATGAAGTGATCGCGGGATAAGCCAGAGCGCTGTTAGATCATACACTCCACGAAACGGCAGCATTGACATTGTTGTCAGCAGTCGCGCACGCTCATCTTGCCAGCGTATCAGAGCCAGCGCCAGCGCAGGACCAAAAGGCAGTACTAGAATCGGCACGATGCAACCGGCAGTGGATAGAGTATTCTAAGAGATGATGGCTCAAAAGCATAAGGACCTTTCCCCTGCATAAGGGCAGTTGCAGTGTCAAGCGCCCAGTTGAAATCACCTGGACCTGGATAATACATAGGCAGAGTCCTGGCGCGATAACAGAGCAATGCAGCTGCGATCCCGATCATGATCGCGTACAAAAGACGCAGATAACATTGAGTCCACTTCTCGTTTTTCCAGAACCCGCCTAACACATACAAAGGCTCAGGTAGTTGGCTCATCCTCAAGCCTCCCGCTCCCGCACACAGCGCCTTTTGTTCGACACCTGACCTTATAACGTTCAACGTTCAACATTCCAACGTTCCAACATTCAACATTCAACGTTCCAACGTTCAACCCTCTCCGTCACACGTCGGACTACATACAGTGGGCGCTGTTTCACTTCTTCATAAATACGTCCGACGTATTCACCAATGACCCCGATTGTAATCAGTTGAATGCCCGCCAGAAAGAAAATAGCCACGATCAACGTTGGAAACCCAGGCGGCGTCAGCCCAAACGCCAGGCGCTGCACGGTGTAGAGAATCGCCAGTGCAATCGATATGGCAGAGACGATGAAGCCAAGGATGGTGATGATCCGCAGCGGCACAAAACTGAAAGCCACGATTCCGTCGAGTGCCAGATAGGTCAATCGACTCAACGTATACTTCGGCTTCCCGGCGTAACGTCCCTGACGATCATAGGGCAAGCCGATCTGTTTCATCCCGATCCAGCTGCGAATGCCGCGCACAAACCGGTTACGTTCCGGCATTGCAGTCAACACTTCCACCACTCGCCGATCCATCAGGCAAAAGTCACCGGCATCGAGGGGAATATCAATGTTGGCAATCCAGCGCAACAGGCGGTAGAACAGTGCATACGCAGCACGCAGCAACAGACTCTCCTTCCGGCTTGCGCGTACTGCGTAGACGACGTCATATCCCTCGCGCCAGCGCGCAATGAACTCCGGCAGCATCTCCGGCGGGTCTTGCAGATCCGAGTCCATAACGATGACGCCATCGCCGCGTGCGTGGTCAAGACCGGCGCTGATTGCGATCTGATGCCCAAAATTGCGCGCCAGTTCGACGACGACAACGCGCGGGTCGCTATCTGCGAGGGCATACAGCGCATCACGGCTCCCGTCCCGGCTCCCATCATCGACAAACACCAGTTCATACGACAGATTCGCAGCATCGAGCACGCGCACCAACCGTTCGTAGAGTACGGGCAGATTTTCGCGCTCGTTGAAGACCGGCAGAACAACCGAGAGACGCGGCGATGGCTGCGGCACGGCGCCGTTGCTGGAATGCTCCGCCAGCACCCCCGCCAGCCGGCGACAGAACGCCAGTGCTGCCTGAGGATCATTGATGGGAATCGCCATACGCGCATTGTGTGCCTCGTGCGTGCGCACTGTTTGTCCGACACTAACATCGCCTTCGGACATCCCCAGTCCACCTCCTCGCGATCGGTTGCCACTCTGTAGTATATGGCGATGTCAGGGTATGCGATTGATCGACATGGAGTCAAATTGATAATAAGACCGAAGCATTCGCGTCGTGCTGCCGGTGTGATCCTCGCAGTGGTCGAGAGTCTTCGCCTCGGTTACGAAAACCCTGCGTATCGTGTTGAAATGAACATCCCGCACTCACCAATCACCAATGTGTGGCGAATGTTCCTTCACTGTGCACGTATACGCCCGTTCAGCGATTGGGGCAAGTGCGTCCCAGGAGTACTGCCGGGCAGCGTACTGTGCGCCAGTACTCAGGCGTTGTCGCAGGTCGGCATCGTCGATCAGGCGCAGCACCGCCTCCGCCAGCGCTCTGGGGTTCCCTGGCGGCACGAGCCAGCCACTTACCCCGTGCTCCAGATATTCGGCTGCCTGCCCCACCCGACTGGCGATAATCGGAAGACCGGCGCCCATCAATTCGAGCAGCTTTGCCAGACCGCGCGCACGGTTGATCAGCGTATCCCGCATCGGCATGAGCGCGACATCGGCTTCTGCCAGCGTCGCCGGGATGTGATCCGGCATCAACCATCCGCGATAGTCGACGATTGGAGCAAGACCGGCTCGTTGAACCAGTCGCAGTAATTCATTCTCCTCGCCACGTTCACCCTTGCCGGCGACAATCAGGTGCACCTTCGGGCAACAGGCAGCGACTCCGACCAGTGCTGCGACCACCTCGGACATATCGAGTTCCCAGAAACGGGTGTAGAGGAGGAGGTTGAAGGTTGAACGTTGAGCGTCGAGCGTCGAACGTTGAACATTGAACGTTGAACGTTGCATATCGGGTGTGGAAAGTCTGACGCCGTTAGGAAGGTAAAAGACCCGCTCAGGCGCGACGCCCATGCTCCACACCAGCGTCTCGAGCGCGCGACTGGCAACGGTGACTGCATCGGCGCGACGCGGCAGATCGCGCTCCTGCCAGGCAAACAGCCGCTTCGCCGCTGATGGATAGGGCAGCAGATCATTCCAGCCGCCAGGACCTTCCCAATCATCGGTGTCCACGACCAGCGGCAGCGTGGGACGAAGATAACGCAGCGCCAGTGCCGCGAGACCGGCGTACCCTTTCGGTTTGAAGAGGTGCACGACGTCAGGACGTTGCCGCAGCGTCTCTTGCAGCAACGCCGGCGGTTGCTGCGCCGCGTCCAGCGCTCCCGGTGCGGCAGTATGGATCACCGGCACACCCTCATATTCGACGCATGTTGCGGCATCTTCGGGGTTATGGACCGGCGGTGCAACGATGACGACCCGATGGTCGCGCCGCACAAGCGCCTGTGCCAGCGGCAACATGCGCGCCGCCAGCGTCCCTTTCGGGTGGATGCCAAATGGAGCAAGCATGACAATGCGCATACAACGACCAATCACTCAGCGACGCATCTGCGTCTGCACACGGCGCAATTCTGGACAGCCTTCACACCATTCGCCAGGCATTATAGCCGCTGGCGATGCTTCCCAGAATAACCCTGCCGTGTGCCATACAGCCGTGACCGAAGTTCATAGTCTCATCACAGTGCTGCGAATCTTCATCGTATGAAGTTGTGTCATACGATAAACCTCCGTGAATGCTGTTGACGATCCCTATCCCTTCGTGTACAATGATGCAAGCCATTGAAGCAATGGCGATTGCTAACCGATCCTTTACTCCTGAGACCCGTAAGGAGCCGGGCAATGCCTGACGAGCGTGGCAGCGCAGATGAACTTGAGGTGCGATATTATCCCAATCTTATCGGCCGTCTGTATCTCATCAGCCTCGAGGACGTCATGGGCAGAAATGGCGTCAATGCGCTGTTGAATCTGGCCGGAACCCGGCATCTGGTCAATAACTACCCGCCGAACAATCTCAAGCGAGAATTTCCGTTCTCGGATTTGTCGGCGATCTCCAAAGCCACGGAGACGATGTACGGGCCACGCGGCGCCCGTGGCATGGAGTTGCGCGCCGGGCGCTATGCATTCAACCTGGGGCTGAAAGAGTTCGGTCCGCTCCTCGGTATGGCTGATCTGGCACTGAAGCTCATGCCGATGACGATGAAGATGAAGATCGTCCTCAACGCAACAGCGCAAACATTCGACCGCTTCAGTGATCAACCATCGCACGTCGAGGAGCGCAAAGGGCAATTCCTCTATATTATCGATAAATGTCCGATCTGCTGGGGTCGCAAAACGGATCGCCCGGTTGGGCACCTGGCGCAAGGTATCCTTGAAGAAGCGCTGACCTGGGTGACTGGCGGGCATTCGTTCCGTATCGAGCAGACCGAGTGCCAGGGCATGGGATGCGAACGCTGCATCTTTGCGATTGACAAAGACCCCATCGACTGACCAATCCTGGCAGAAGGGTTGTCACGTTTTTCGGGGGTGTGGCGTCTTGTGCAATGGAGAGGGGACGGGCACGCTCCGAATGTCCTGAAAAACACACGGTGCGGTCGACCTGCTACGTTTCGCGGCGTCTTCCACAGCGTGTGTTTCTTGTGATTCTCCATTCTGCCCGTAACCAGAGCCTGGTTCTGGTGCATTTCCACGACTTCCCGGTGCGTAATTCGACTGTAATCTCATGCCCTTGAAGCAACGCTTCCCTATTCTGTATAGTACAGGGCAGAGACCGGAAGGAGGCTCGTCCACTCCGTTTATCTCCGGCCATCGTAGCGGGGAGTCACATCTATGAAACGCATTATTATCCGTGAGCGCACGCTCATTCCCCCGTTCGGCGAGCCGGCGCGCGATCTGCGGGTACTCAACAAACCGCTCTGGGTGCTGCAACGCGATTTACTTGCACCCTATTGCCGCAGCGTGCTGGAAGTCGACACGCTCGAAGAGATTCCGCCTGGCAAGGAAGAATTGCTCGTCTACCGCGATAATCTGTTCTTCAACGAGTATCTGCTCGATGCGTTCATCCGCACGGCACGCGCGTCGGGGCGCGCCTGCCGCATTGCGTTTGCGCGAGACGACGCGGCAATTGTTACCCATGCACTGCATCTGCAGGAAGGCATTCGCCTCGACGAGCGTCACGGCGTCTACGTTGCCGATATGTTCTACTTTCCGCACGGTCCCGACACCGATCCAGAGCCGCTGGTGATCGATACGCTCCCGCGCGAGATGGGATACTACCATATTCCCAGATACATGGCGCGGCATGGCGACCTGGTATTTCAGGTGCCGATGCGCGCATTTCTGTCAATCGAAAACTGGGTGCACCTCTTCCTGGCAAACTCGCCGTTCGGCGTCTTCTCGTGGGGACGCATCCACGAACAACTGGTTGAAGAAAGCTGGAAGGAAAAGATCGCCGTTTCGCTGACGACGCTTGCAGAACGGCTCAATCCGTTTGCACCGCCCTGGCGCAACCATTTTCTGTCGTGTTCGCGTCTGGTAAAAATCGGCAAGAACTGCTCGATTGATCCGACGGCGATCATTCACGGACCAACCGTGATCGGCAACAATGTCTACATCGGCGCAGGCGTGGTGATTACTAACAGTCTGATCGGCGACAACGTCAACATTATGCAGGGCTCGCAGGTCATGTTGAGCGTGGTGAGCGACCGCTGCTATCTGCCGTTCAACGCCGGTTTGTTCATGACGACGCTGATGGAAAATTCGATGGTTGCCCAACTCAGCTGTCTGCAACTGTGCGTGGTGGGTCGGAATACGTTTATCGGCGCCGGCAACATCTTTACCGACTTTCATCTGCTGAATCGCCCCATCCGTACCTTCCATCGCTGGAAAGGCGCTGAGAAGCCAGAACTGGTCGAGGTTGGAATGCCGGTGCTGGGGTCGGCGGTCGGGCATAATGTCAAAATCGGCAGCGGTTTTGTCGTTTACCCTGCACGTATGATAGAATCCAATACTGTGCTGCTCTATTCAGCGCCGGACACCGCCATCGGGCACAATGTTGTGCATCTTGCGGGTGACGATGACGATGTGGACGAGAACGGCGAGCCGTGTCGCACGGTCTATCGCTGGCCGCATCGTTACGAACTGGCGAACCAGAACGGCAATGATGAGCCGCACGGTCTGATGCTGGTATCTATGTCGTCTATGTCGTTTGCGCCACCCGTTCCCGCGCGACGCTAGGAGGCTATTCCGTGAGCAAAGAAAAAATCCTGGTCGTCGAAGACGCACCCGACATCTCTAGTCTGTTGAAGATCTACTTTACGTCGCAGGGGTATGAAGTGATGACCGCGCTTCGCGGCCAGACTGCGCTCGAAATCTGTCGCAAGACGCCGCCGAATCTGGCACTGCTCGATGTCAATCTACCCGATATGGAAGGGTATGAGATCGGCAAGGCGCTCCGTCAGAGCGCACGAACGCGTCATATTCCGATTATCTTTCTGACTGCCCGCGGCGAGAAGCAGGATCGTCTCAAAGGGCTTGGCGAAGTTCAGGCGGAGTACTACATCGTTAAACCCTTCGATATCGAAGAAGTGCATACAATTGTCAAAGGCGCCCTCGACCGCGCCCGTCAGAAGAACCTGACCCATCCGGTAACCAATCTGCCAACCGCCGAGTTGATCAATGAACAGTACCGCGCCTTGCTGTCTACCAGCGGTTGGGCGCTGGCGATGGTGCATATCAACGGCTTCGAGACGTTTACCCAGTCGTATGGTGCGATAGTGGGCGAAGAGGTGTTGAAATTCACTGCGCTGCTGATCAGCGAGGCTATCAATGAATTGGGGCGTCCTGAAGATTTTGCCGGGCAGATGATCGTCGGTCCGTCGTTCGTGATTACGTCAACGCCTGATACCATTCAGGCTATCTGTCAGCGCCTGTGCGATCGGTTCGATGCGGATATCGGGTTGCATTACGATTACAAGGATCGCCGCAACGGGTACATTACGATCCAGGGAGACGATGGCAACGTTCGTCAGTTGCCGTTGATGTCGCTCTCGATCGGTATTCTGACCAGTGACGATGGTCCGTTCTACGATATCCGCGAACTCAGCGAGAGTGTCGAGGAAGTCCGGCAGCGCGCCCTCACCGAAGCGCGTGAGCAGGGGCGCAAAAGCCATATGAGTATCGGACGGGCGTGATAGATCATCGGCGCAGGCGAATGAAAAGCGTGCTGTCGCCGGTAGTGCAACAGGTCCCCATCAATGGATGCCACAACTGTTACGTCACCGCAGGTCCGCGCATGGGAGATTCTCACGGGTTTGGCGGAATATGGCCGATCCGGATGCGGCAGCGCGCAGGACGTGGTTCAACGTATCGCCGAACTGGCGCAGGATCATTTACCCTGCCCATGGGGCGTTATTGCGGTGAGTCTCACCGGGGCAACGGTGAGCGCCGGTTGGGGGATCAGTCCAGAGCGGCGCCAGCATCTGATCGAACACGCCATTCCGGTTCCTGATCAGACGATCGAACTTCCGCTCTATTATCAGGAGGCGCTGGCCGGCTTCCTCTGGCTCGGCATGCCTGCAGCCCACCACGAACAGCTCGCACCCGGCTTTCTCACGACGCTGCGCCATCAGATTGAACTCCTGATCACGCTGCTGCACCGCGATCCAGCATTGCATGATACAGCCCCAGAAGCAGCGCCTGAACGCCTGTCCTTCGATCCAATCGAGACTCTGCGTGCCTTCAGTCTTCATCTGAGTTCCGGTCCTGCCCCCGATGATCTTCCGACTGTGGTGGTCGAGTGGGCGCAGCAACTCGTGCCCTGCACTGCCGCGGCGATCACACGGATTGATCCTGAAACAGGACGCATCGCGCGAGCAGCAGCAGTTGGCGCCGCCTTTGCGACACCGGTGCATCCGTTCAATGACCATCAAACATTGAGTGAATGGGTCGCGCAGAATCGGCGTGTGCTCCGTCTCGACGATTTGCGATCCGCCACCTTTGCCGATGGACGCGCGATTGGTGCGTATGTGGCGCTGCCGTTGCAGGCGGGCGATCAAGTCTTTGGCGTGCTCGAACTGGTGGACGTGCAACCAGGACGCTTCGGCGAACAGGAGGAGCGCCTGTTGACCATCCTGGCAGCGCAGTCGGCACAGGCGCTTGCCCGTGCGCAACGGTATGCCGCGGATGATGAACATCTTCAGACGCGCCTAGTGCAGTTGCGATCGCTGCAACGTATCAGTCGTGAATTGACATCGACGCTCTACCTCCACAACATCCTCGATTTTGTGCTGAAAGAGGCGCTGCGCGCCACTCGCGCCACCCATGGGTACGTTGCGCTGCGCGGTTATGCGGTGGAGCGTGAAGCGGTCGAGATGGAGCAGTCCGATGCGATGAGTGTCGCCATTACCCCGCAAACCTACATTGCACTGCGATCGGTCGGCGAAAACGGACTGGTGCGCCTGATCGTCGCCGGAGGGTACAGCGTTGAAGAGGAAGGGCAACTCATCAATGTTGTGCTCGATAGTGGACGAACCATCGCAGAAGATGTGATCGCCAGCGGTGAAGCACGGGTCTTCGATCAATTGAGGCATGATGATCGTCCGGCATTGATCGGGCCGTTCCCCCTGGCAACGCTGGCAGTGCCGATCTACTACGAAGAGCAGGTGGTCGGTGTCATTAATCTGCACAGTACGCGCGCACATGCTTTCGACCGCGACGCTCTCGATTTTATGCGCGCGGTTGCTGATCTGATTGCGCTTGCCATTGGCAACGAGGAACGATATCACGAACAGCGTCGTCAACGCGACCTGCTCGCCCAACGCGCCACAACCCTCAATGAGGTGCTGCGGATCGGTCAGGAGATGCGCGCCGACCGTTCCCTCGACGATGTGCTGGAACAGATTGCGTTCAGCGTTGCTGAGACTGCGCGTTACCGCTCGGTCGCGTTCTATCTGATCGACAACGAGGACCGAACAACGGCCTCGCTGGTTGCCGCCGCAGGCTTGCCGTTGACTGAGATCGAGCGTCTCCGTCTGCATCGTTTGCCGATGTTCCTGATCGAACAGTTGCTCGATCCGCGGTTTCGTGTCGGGCGAAGTTTTTTTGTGCCCGGCTGGCGGGTGCGCGAACTGATCGACGAGTCTGATCAGCGCCTGCTGCCAACCCTCGAAACCGGTGAAGTGCGCACGCCGGATGAGTGGCAACCGGACGATCTGCTGATCGTCCCCCTCTATCGGAGTCAGTCGCGTCTGGTTGGGATGATGGTGGTAGACGAGCCGTATGACCGTCATACCCCGACGCCACGCTCGGTTGAAACGCTCGAGATCTTTGCCGATCAGGCGTCAATCGCCATCGAAAATGCCATGCTCCTGCGTGAAGCTCGATCGCAGGCGGAACAGATGGCGTCGCTCTACCGCGCCAGTACCGCAATGGTCTCGTCGCTCGACCTCGACGATCTGCTCGAACGGATCTATGCCGAGATCATCGCGCACGTCGGTGTCCCGTCGTTCTGCTTCGTTGCGTCGTACAATCAGTTGCGCGACGAGATTCGCTTCGAGATGTTCAAGCGTGAGCGCGAGACAGCAACGCATCTGCATAAACGCACAATGCCGCGTAGCGGGCTCAGCGGCTGGGTGATCGACCACGGCGAAATACTCTACATCGGGGACTACCTGGAAGAACAGGATCGCCTGCCGGCGGCGCCGGTCAGTCTGGGAGAAACAATTCGCTCGTGGGTCGGCATTCCGTTGATGCGTCAGAGTCAGCCGATCGGCGTCCTTTCGGTGCAGAGTTTTGAGCCATACGCCTTCACCGCGCACGATGTGCAATGGTTGTCGACCATTGCAAATCAGCTTGCCGTTGCACTGTCGAATGCCCAACTCTTCGCCGAGCGCGGCCAACGCATCAATGAACTGAACCTGATCAATCATATTGGGCATATTACCAGTGCGACGCTCGATATCGAGCAGATGTTCCGCGGGGTCTACGAGGCGCTTGCCGGTTTCCTCCCAATCGATGTCTTTGCTGCATGCGTCTATGAAGCCGAACGCAATATTATAGGCAATGCGTTTATCGTTGCTGGTAACGAGCGCGTTTATCGGTATATCAATCGTGTCCCGTTATCGGAAAGTCTGCTCAACCGCGCTGTTACAACCCGGCGATCGGTACGCCTGGAGGATATGCCTGCGGATTCGGCGGATGTCTGTCTGGACTTCACACGATTCATCGCTCCGGAGCAACCGCCGGCATCGTGTGTTGGCGTGCCGCTGGTGGCAGGTGACAAGGAAGTTGTTGGCGTTCTGGTATTGCAGAGTTCGACGCCACGCGCCTACGGTGACCGTGAACTCGCTTTCTTGAGCACAGTCGCTGTGCAGGTGGCGCTTGGCGTACAGAACATCCGCCTGTTTACCGAAGCGCGCGATAGCGCGACTGCGCTGCAACGCAAGGTCAGCGAACTGTCGACGCTGTTGCGCACAGCGCAGGTGCTCAGTTCTTCGCTCAAGCCAGAGGACGTGCTCCAATCGCTGATGGTAATCGTCGCCGATCAACTGCGCGTCGATACGGTAGCGCTCTGGAAGATCAACACCGATGGGTTCCTTACCCCGGCTGCGATGCAGGGGATTTCACCGGAGATGGCGCAGGTGCTGCGCGTCCCGCTGGGCAGGGGATTAACCGGGCGTGTCGCTGCTGGCGGACAACCGCTGGTGGTGGTGAATGTGGAAGAAGATGGCTCATCGCTCTATCCGGATTTCAATCGTGAGCATCAGTACTCATCGTTCATGGGCGTGCCGGTTGTGTACCGCGAACAGACGATCGGTGTGCTCAGTGTGATGACCATTCAGGAGCGCGAGTTTGGCGCCGATGAAGTGGCGTTACTGGCTGGCATCGCCGACCAGGCGGCGATTGCGCTGGAGAACGCGCGACTCTTCGCTGAACGCGAGCGGCGTATCGCGGAACTGACCACACTGAACCGTATCAGTCAGGCGATCAATGTGTCGCTCAGCACCGGAGAAATCCTTGAAGCGCTCCATCGCGGCATGAGCGAGGTGCTCGATACGTCGTACTCCTTTATTGCCCTGTACGACGCGAAGACACGCCGCCTGACGTTCCCGCTGGTCTATGAAGAAGGTCGCCGCGCGCCGGAGCGGGAAAAAGAAGTCATTGTGCTCGACGATCTGATGGGCGGCCTGACGCCGACGGTTATTCTCGAACACCGACCGCTGCTACTTCGCACGCAACAGGAAGTCGACGCCGTTGCTCTTCTCCCCTACAACTGCAAGGATCCGCCGATCTGCTCCTGGCTTGGCGTGCCAATCATTCAAGGCGACGAAATCTTCGGTGTGCTGAATGTGCAGAGTTACGAACCGGGCAAGTTCGACCAGGACGCGCAACGCTTCCTGGTCACCGTCGCCAATCAGGCGGCGATCGCGTTGAGCAATGTCCGTCTGTTCCAGAGTGAACAGGAACGTCGCCAGGTCGCCGATACGCTGCGCGAGGTCGCAAAAATACTGACCGGTACACTGGCGCTCGATGAAATTTTCGCGCTGATCCTCGACCAACTGGCGCGTGTGGTTCCCTACGATACGGCATCGCTCATGCTGCGCGAAGGAGATATACTGCGGATCGTGGCTGCGCGTGGCTTTGATGAGTCGATCCGGGAGCGCGTCGAACACCTGCAACTGCCGGTCGATGAAGATCCTTCACTGGCGCGAGTGGTGTACACCCGCCGTCCATTCGTCCTTGCCGACGCCCGTCAGGCGCCGTCCTCCAGCATCGATGAGGGTACCGAACATATCCGTGGATGGATCGGCGCACCGCTGATCATCGGTGACGAAGTAATCGGGGTGCTCAACGTCGATAGTGCGACCGTCGGCGCTTATGATGAGGAAGATGCACAGGTCGCATTCGCGCTGGCAAGCCAGGCAGCCCAGGCGATTCACAATGCGCGCCTGTTCGCCGAAGTGCAACGTGCCACTGCTGAACTTGAACAACGGGTCCAGGAACGTACGGCGGAACTCAAGCAAGCCAACGCCCAACTTGCCGCCGAGCGCGACCGGTTGCAGGCGTTACACGCCATTACGCTGGAATTGACCGCCAGCCTCGATCAGCAGACCACGCTGAACCGCGCGCTGGAACTGGCATCGAAGGCGATTGGCGCCCGGCGCGGTTCGATCGTGCTCAAGGACCTCAAAAGCGGCGCCCTTATTTGCCGCGCGGTCCTCAATATCGATGGGTCGGTCGAGGCGAAGAACTTCCCCATTTCCTTCGAAAAGGGAGCGGGTCTCACCGAATGGGTCATGCGTCAGAAAGAGGCAGCCTGTATCAGCGACGTGCGCCAGGACGCGCGCTGGTTGCAGGAAGAAGGGCGCGCCGAAGATGTGCGTTCGGTCATTGCCACACCACTCATGGCACAGGAAGATCCTATTGGTGTGCTGATTCTGACCAGTGCGCAGGTCAATTTCTTCAACCAGGATCAGGTGCAATTACTGACGACAATTGCCAACGAAGTGGCTATTTTTATCAACAACGCCACGCTCTACACCATCATCAATGAAATCGCCACCGAACGCAGCGATCTCTTGTTGCAGCAGCGTGAAGAAAACAGTAAGAACCAGGCCATCCTGCAAAGCCTGGGCGAAGGTGTCATCGTGGTTGATGAAGAGCAGAAGATTGTGCTCTACAACGCAGCATCCGAGCAGATTCTGGGAATACCGGCAACCTTCGTCGTTCATCAACCGCTGACACGGATCGCCGAATACCGCAATGGCAGCGCAGTCGTCGAACGAGCGCGCCGTATCTACGAGGGGTTGCAGCAGGGATTGCGAGCGCTCACCGAAACTCCGCGAAACCATAATCGGGTGCTGGAACTTCCGGAGCCAGCGCAGTCGATTATGCTCAATTTTGCGCCTTGGGTCGGTCCGCGCAATGCGATCTACGGCAGCGTCATCGTCTTGCACGATATTACTCGCGAGGTCGAAGCCGACCGCGCCAAGCGCGACTTTATCTCCAGCGTCTCCCACGAATTGCGCACACCACTCACCTCGATCAAAGGGTATGTCGATCTGTTGCTGCTCGGCGCCAATGGACCGCTCAACGAAGAGCAGAAGAAGTCGTTGGGCGTTGTCAAGAATAACGCTAACCGATTAATGGATCTGATCAACGATATTTTGGAGATCGGTCGGATCGATAGCGATAAAATCCAACTCGCCTTCGAAGAGGTCGCTATCAGTGATATTTTCCGGGACGTGGAACAAACGTTACGCGCCGAGATCAAACGAAAACGCCTGTCGTTCACCTTCGAGGTTGCCGAACAAACGCCGTCGGTCATTGCAGATAAGCGCCGCCTGACGCAGATCGTGCTGAACCTGGCGTCGAATGCGGTGAAATATACCTATCCCGAAGGAACCGTCAAACTGCGCGCCGGCTTGAACCCGGCTGGTCTCCTGCAGATCGATGTTGCTGACAATGGCGTCGGTATTTCGCCAGAGCAGCAGCAGCATTTGTTCCGCCGTTTCTACCGCGCCGACAACCCACTGCGCGATGAAGCCGGCGGCACGGGATTGGGTTTGTCGATCGCCAAATCATTCGTCGAACTGCACGGCGGTCAGATGTGGGTCGAAAGCGATCTTGGCAAAGGAAGCACGTTCAGTTTCATCATTCCGCTGAGACCACCCACATCAGAGGATTCATCGGAGATGCCGGAGCAGGAACGGTCATGAGCGCGATCCATATCGACAACCGACTGATACACTATGAGGTCGTCGGTCGACGTGGCGCACCGGTGATCTTTCTGCATAGCTGGCTTGGCTCATGGCGCTACTGGCTGCCGACTATGGAGCATGCGTCGGAACGCTACCGCACGTTCGCTATCGATTTCTGGGGCTTTGGCGAGTCTGATCGACGCGATGGAGCGTTTTCAATCGCCGAGTATGTCGGCATGGTGATAGACTTTATGAACCACCTTGGTATTGGAAAAGCGACTCTGGTGGGGCACGGATTGGGCGGCATGGTGGCGCTGCGTGCCGCAAGTCAGTATCCGGATCGATTCATACGCCTGATGATCGTCGGTACGCCGATCCAGGGCGCGCAGATTCAGAGTCATGTCAAGCCAGGCGCTCTGTCACGCCTCCTCGGACGCGCTGCCCCCAGCAATATCTGGACCAGGTTGATGCGTCAACTCAATGTCGATTATCCGCAGATCCTGAACGAGATTATCGAAGATACCGACAGCCTCTCCGAAACGGTCGTTCAGCGCGTGATCGCGTCGGTTGCAGAGACCGATCTGCGCGAAGACCTCGAACGGCTGGAGACGCCGCTGCTGGCAGTGTTCGGCGAGAAGGATGCGATCGTGTCGCCTGACCAGGCGCGCTTCCTGCGCGAAGACCACGTCTCCATGCAACAGGTTATCAGGTTGCCGCGATCCAACCATTTTCCCTTCCTTGATCAACCAAACGTGTTCAACCGTCTGTTGATGGATTTCCAGGCGAGTAATGGAACGCAGGTGGAGATCAAGACGGAGTGGCGGCGGCGAGTGAGTCAGCTGGAGTATATTTGATAATTGCCGGTAGAGATCGAGCCGTGAACGTCGAGAAACGGCGATGTGCGCGCTGCTGATCGGCGCCCTGGCGCACGTCGCGCCATACGTGCGAAACCTCCCTTTACTCCCCTTGACGCTGGAGATATCCTGTGCCACCGTGCGTATGCTGCGCATGATCCTATGCCTGCTCGATACCAACGCCCTGGCGCAACAGTTGCGTTCTGTACGTAACGTATCCTGCGTGCGTGCTGTGTCACTGCGCACGGCAGCGGGATTGCGGTACGATCAAATGAGTGGACCTGGGCGCAGACCCTGCCCGTGCAATTGCCCATGATGGCGAGCAGAGTACATGGAGTCGTGAGAAGAGAAAAGGGGTGTCTGTCTTCCTGCAAAACTCAAGCGTGAAAGCATCATCCGGTGCACACGCCGAATGTCGGTGACGCCAGTCATATTCCAGAAACGCATACCTGAAGGAAGGAACCGATGATGATATCTACAATGGATGCGCTGGTCTGGCTCGAACCGCGCAAGATGGAACTGCGTCGCGAACCTGTGCCGACGCCTGAACCGGGTGAGGTGCTCGTGGAGGTGGCAGCGGTTGGCATTTGCGGATCGGAACTCAGCGGGTATCTCGGACAGAACAGTTTGCGAAAGCCACCGCTGATTATGGGTCACGAAGCGGCGGGGCGGATCGCCTTCGACAGCGATGCATCACTGAGTGATGGTTCGCCGGCGCACGCTGGCACACGCGTGACCTTCAACCCCTTGCTGACGTGTGGTGTGTGTGATCGTTGTCAGGCGGGAAAGCACAACCTGTGCCGCAACCGACAACTGATCAGCGCCCATCGACCCGGTGCGTTCGCCACCTACGTGGCAGTGCCGGCGCACCTCTGCGTTCCTCTCCCCGATCATATGTCGCTCACGCTGGGATCGCTCACCGAACCACTGGCGTGCAGTGTACGCGCTGTAACGCACACCGGAGCGCCAGAGCGCCTCGTTATTCTTGGCGCCGGTCCGATCGGTCTGCTTTGCCTGGTTGCCGCGCGCGCTGCGGGGATCGAACACATCCTGGTGAGCGACGTCTCCGACCGGCGACTGGCAGTAGCGCGCGCCTGGGGCGCCGGTGCAACCGTCAATGCACGTCAGAATGTCCTCAACGCAGTACAGACGTTTGCTTCCGGCGGCGCCGATGCTGTCATCGACGCGGTGGGTCTCGCCGCTACCCGCGATCAGGCGGTGCGTGCCGTCATTCCTGGCGGACGGGTTGTTTTTATTGGTCTTCACGAAGAAGAGTCGATGCTTCCTGCCAACTACATCGTGCGTCAGGAAATCACCGTGACCGGCAGTTTCACCTACAGCGATGCCGATTTTGCGCGTGCACTTGCGCTTCTGGCGGAAGGACGAGTCCCTCTCGATGGCGACTGGCTCGAAGAACGACCGCTGGCGGAAGGACCGGCAGCGTTCGAGGAGTTGCTGGCAGGCGCAACGCGCGCCACGAAGATCGTGCTGCGCGTCGCGTAACATCACCGGTGCGGAGGTTGCACCTTCTGTTCCAGAACACGCCAGAGCGCACAGTGAACGGGTCCGTCTTCACGCGAGCAGGAGAGACCAGTGCCGTACATAGGCATGGTTCGTGGGGAGAGACAACCGGTTTCCGCCATCCTGTGAAAGAAAGAACCCGTTCTATGATACGATGTTATCAGCAAGAAACCCTCTCAGCAGCGAGGCGATTGCCGTGGGATGGCGCGACGAACAGCCTTTCTTCGACCAATTGGCTGACTCCTGGGATGCCAGGACGAGTCCGGAGACGGTGATTCGTCTGACCGAGATTATCAACGGGCTTGGGATTCGCCCCGGCGCATGGGTGCTCGATGTCGGGTGCGGCACCGGAGTGCTGTTCGTGTTGATCCGACCGATCATCGGCGTCGGCGGGCAACTGATCGGGCTGGACATCTCCAGGCGAATGCTGCGCCACGCTATGAGCAAGGGTGGAGCAGACCTGTGCATTTAGGCAGATGCCGGGGAGCCGCCGCTGCACGATCATGCGTTCGACTGGATCATCTGCAATGTAGTTCTGCCACATTTCGCCGATAAAGGGGCGTGTTGTGCGCACTACAACGCTGTCTGGCGCCGGATGGAACCCTGGTCATCTGTCATGCGAGCAGTCGGGAAACGATCAATGCGATTCATCAACGGGCAGGTGGCGCAGCGGCTCAGGATCGCCTGCCCGATCCTGTTACCCTTGCCGAAATGTTGCGTCAGGCTGGTCTGCATCCGGTGCAGATCGTGGATGGCACCGATCGCTGTGTGGTGATCGCCCGACTGTATCGGAACATGCCCGACTTCCTGCCGTCGATCTCTGGGTGATAATCGCCCCACTCCAGGAAGCGGTTACGAATCTTTAACCTCCTGACGTTTCCTCTTCTCCCTATGCGCTGAGACGATATGCCATAATGACAACAGTCTGCACAGGGCGCTTACGTAATGTAAAGCATTTGTCCGCGTCCTGTGTAGTGTATGCGTCATTTTGACGTGGTGCGCTCTGCGTGATATGCTGCATCGGCGTTGACTCATCTGCTATCATTCGGACAAAGCAGCGCTTCTAGCGGATGGCGGTTATCCTCGAAGAGCAGCGATGATTCGTTTTTAGTAACACTATTATCATTTCTGGCCATGAGGCCCTGGGGAGCTCCGTATGACCGAAGCCTTCCGTGAGATCTACTGGAATGTTGGCGAGACGGTCGGCTCGCTGACGGTGTATGGTTCTGCGCTCATCGTGCTGGCAGTGATGACGTGGGGGGTGCTGCGCGACATCAATCGCTGGCGTAAAGGGCGCCCTGACATGCGGATCGACGATCTCCGCAAACGTGCAGTCGAGTTTATCGTGCAGGTGTTCGGGCAGAAGAAGACGCTCAAAGACCGGCGACCGGGCATCATGCATGCCATCGTCTTCTTCGGGTTTATCGCGCTCTTTATCGGCACCGACATCATCGCCGTCGAGGAAGATTTTACCGTGCCGCTTATGGGAGAAGATGCCGGGAAAATCCTGGTCGGTGAGTTCTACAAGAACTACGAACTGATCATGGATTTTATGGGGCTGCTCTTTATCGCCGGTCTGATCTGGATGGCGTACCGTCGCTACACCAGATACCCCGACCGGCTGCACAACCGGCGCACCGATCTGTGGGCGTTGGCAGTGCTGGGGTATATTGGCTTCAGCGGGTACTTCATCGAAGGGTTGCGGCTGGCGAACCAGACCATCGGTGGTGTGTCGGTGTTTGCCCAGGATTGGGCGCCGCGCGCTTTTGTGGGCTATGGGCTGGCAATAGTGTTCCGTAATATCGGTCTCGGCGACGGGAGTACGGTTGGGTTGGGGTTACACCTGTTCTTCTGGTTCAGCCATACGCTGGCATCGTTCGCGTTCATTGCGTCGATACCTTTCTCGAAACTGCAACATATTATCTATACGCCGCTCAACACCTTCTTCCGCGACCTGGAGCCAAAAGGGGCGCTGACCCCCATTCCCAATCTGGAAGCCGAAATCGAGAAGGACGAGCCGCGCCTCGGTGTGGCGACGCTGGCGGACTTCACCTGGAAGCAGCGGCTCGATTTCGATGCCTGTATGCAGTGTGGGCGGTGTCAGTCGAAGTGTCCGGCATACGCTTCGGGATCACAACTGTCGCCCAAGTTCCTGATCACCAAAATGGCGAACCTGCAACGCGGCGAGCCGGTGCTGTTGCACGACGGCAGCCTGGGACGGGCGCATACGGTTTTGCGCACCGACCAGTACAACGAAGCGCCCAAACCGGTCGCCGAACGCACGCCGGTCTATGCAGCGATCGAGGGTGACCGCGAGACGCTGCCGCTGGTCGAACATGGAATCTATACCGAGAACGAAATCTGGTCCTGCACGACATGCCGCGCCTGTATGGAAGAGTGCCCGGCAATGATCGAACATGTGGACCTGATTGTCGATGTACGGCGCAACCTGACCATGATCCAGAGTGAGGTACCCGCGAATGTCAAGCGTGTGCTGGAAGGCATCGAGCGCGCCGGCAATCCATGGCGCCTGCCGGCACGCGAGCGCACCGTCTGGACGGATGGGCTGGACGTGCCGACGATGGCGGAGAAGGAGAGCGCCGAGGTGCTGTACTGGGTCGGGTGCGCCCCTGCCTACGATGAACGCTCGAAACGTGTCGCCCGCGCGATGGTGCAACTGCTGACCCGTGCCGGTGTCGATTTTGCGATCCTCGGCGAGGAGGAGAGTTGCACCGGCGATCCGGCGCGCCGCATGGGAGAGGAGCTCCTGTTTCAGGCGCAGGCGCAAGCGAATATCGAAACTATGCATCAATACAGGTTCAAGACGATTGTGACAACCTGCGCACACTGCTTCAATACGATCAAGAACGAATATCCGCAATTTGGTGGACGTGCCGGTATCGATTATCAGGTCGTTCACCATACCGACCTGCTGGCGCAACTGGTACGCGAAGGGAAACTCACACCGAAACGTCCGATCGAACAGAAGGTCGTCTACCACGATCCATGCTACATCGGGCGCTACAACGATATTTACGACGCGCCGCGCGCAGTGCTGCAAGCCATTCCTGGCGTGCAACTCGTCGAGGCGCCGGACTGGAACCGTGAACGGGCGATGTGCTGTGGCGGTGGCGGCGGCAATGTCTGGATGGAAGGATGGGGCAAGCGCGGCGTCAACGCAATTCGCCTGGAGCAGTTGATGCAGGAGAAGCCGCAAACGCTGGCGCTTGCGTGTCCGTTCTGTATGGTCATGTTCGAGGACGCAGCCAAGAATGCCGGTGTCGATGAACAACTGGCACGCAAGGACATGGCGGAATTGCTGCTCGAGTCGCTGGAGTAGCAGCAGGGACGATCACTGCGAACCGGGAATTACAGGTGTCTGATCTGCACACGGGCAATCGCACCGGGGGTGTAACCACGACCCGCTTCCTTGCGGACGTGGTCGCGCCCCTGCCCATTTCTGATGAGCAGCAGGCGTCGCCGATAATGCCGTGCTTCTGCTGGAAGCCCACAGCACGCGCTGGATCAAGACGGACTTCCGTTGTCGTTCTCGAGACGATTATCCTTCAGGGGATCAAAAAACGGTCGCTCATACGCGACCGTGAAAGAGGGGATACGGCGGCGGTACTGGCTATCGATCTGGTCGATGATCAATTCTTGCTGGTGATAACCGCCGCGATATCTATGTTCACCGTAATAGACGCACCGCACAGGACGAAGGATGCAACCGGAAGATGAGAGTTCTATGAAAGCCGGTGTCGCGCACTGCACGGGGCGACATTTGTTATAATCCGATTCGGAAGAGTTTTGTATCAGCAAGAGAAGAGGTCATTGATGACCGCGCAGCCGCGTCGACGAGCCGCGCTATTCGTTACCTGCATCGTCGATCAGATCTATCCCGACATTGGATTCGCCGCCGCCGAACTGCTCGAACGTCAGGGGGTCGAAGTACACGTTCCGCGTGGGTTGACCTGTTGCGGGCAGATGGCATTCAACGCCGGGTTTCGCGACGATGCCTATGCTGTTGCGGGACGAACCATCGAGGTCTTGCGCAACCAGAGAGATGTGGTGCTCCCCTCCGGTTCATGCGGCTCGATGATTCGCCACCTGTACCACGAACTTTTTCACGGGACGCGCCACGAATCGGCGGCAAAAGAACTGGCGAGCCGCACCTATGAGTTGAGCGAGTATCTGGTCGATGTGCTCGGTGTTATCGACGTTGGCGCGCGATACGATGGGGTCATCGCGTTTCATGATGCATGCCACGGGATGCGCTACATGGGGTTGGGGCGGCAGGCGCGCATATTACTCGATCACGTCGCTGGCGCGCGGATCGTCCCGCTACCGGGTAGCGACGAATGCTGCGGCTTCGGCGGTCTGTTCGCAGTCAAGCAACACCAGATCTCCGAAGCGATGCTCCATCGTAAATTGACGCACATCACGGAATGTGGCTGCGATCTGGTCGTTACCGGCGATGCGAGTTGCATGACGCAGATCGCCGGCGGTCTCAGTCGGTCGAAATCACGAGTGCGGGCGTGTCACCTTGCCGAAGTGCTGGCAAACCGGGTAAAGGGTTAGGCGGTCGAAACAGGAATGAGAGAGGCGTACAGGTATGTCGTCACAGACTATTGCGTTCGTTGAGCGGGTTGATGGTGCACTGCACGATCCGTTACTGCAAACTGCTCTGGAGCGAGCGACGACTCGCTTTACTGGTAATCGCGCGCGAGCCGTTGCCGATGTTGATAATTTCGAGGCGTTGCGCGATCAGGCGCGCGCGATCCGCGCCGGAGCGCTGGCGCGCCTCGACGAATTGCTCGTTCGCCTCGCCGAAAACGTCGAACGGCATGGCGGACACGTCTGCTGGGCGGAGGATGGCGCTGCGGCACGTCAGTATATCATCGACCTCGCCCAACGGCGGAGAGTGCGCACGATTGTCAAATCGAAGTCGATGGCATCGGAAGAGATCCATCTCAATGAGTCGCTTGAACAGGTGGGGCTGGAAGTCATCGAAACCGATCTGGGAGAGTATATCATCCAGCTCGCTGGCGAGACACCTTCCCACATTATCGCACCAGCAATTCACAAGACCCGCGAACAGGTGCGCGATCTGTTCGTTCACCATCTGGGCATGGAGCCGACCGATGACATTCCGACAATGACCCGCACTGCGCGCACCGTCCTGCGGCAGCGTTTTCTCCAGGCAGATATGGGTATCAGCGGCGTAAATTTCGGCGTAGCGAACGAAGGGGCGATCGTGATCGTCGAAAATGAGGGGAATGCACGCCTGACGACGACTGCGCCGCGGATCCATGTCGCGATTATGGGGATCGAGCGCATCTGTGAGAGCCTCGATGACCTGGGCGTATTGTTGCAGGTGCTCGCGCGCTCGGCAACCGGGCAGCGCCTCTCGGTGTACACGTCGATCATCAGCGGACCGCGCCGTCGGCACGAACCGGACGGACCGGAAGAGTTCCACCTGATACTGCTCGATAATCGCCGCTCGGAGATTATTGGCGGGAAATATGCTGAGGCGCTGATGTGCATTCGGTGCGGCGCCTGCCTGAATGCCTGTCCGGTTTATCAATCAATCGGCGGGCACGCATATGGCGGGGTCTATTCCGGTCCGATCGGCGCGATCCTGACCCCCCTGCTGCAACCGGATATTCCCGACGCACACAAACTCCCGCATGCCTCCAGTCTTTGTGGTGCGTGCGAATGGGCCTGCCCGGTCAAAATCGCTATTCCCGACCTGCTGCTGCGTCTGCGCGCCGACGCGGTGAAAAACAGCAAATACGAGGTCTATGAACCGCCGATGATGTTCGGCTGGCGCCAGGCAATGACTAGCCCGGCGTTCTATCGCCTGGGCGGGAAGATGGCATCCCTTGGCACCCGCCTGCTTGGGCGGAATGGACCGGTGCGCTGGTTGCCGCCGCCACTCGACGGATGGACAAAGCAACGCGATTTTCCACCGTTTGCGCCAAAGACATTCACCGAACTGTGGGAAGAGCGGAAGAAGCAGGAGTGAGGAGTGGAACGCTACGTTTGCATTCATGGTCATTTCTACCAGCCGCCACGGGAAAATCCATGGCTCGAAACCATAGCGCCCCAACACTCAGCCCATCCGTACCACGACTGGAATGAGCGCGTCGCCGCCGAATGCTATACGCCCAACACAGCGTCTCGCATTCTTGATGGCGACGGTCGGATCATTCAGATTGTCAACAACTACAGTCGCATCAGTTTCAACTTTGGTCCCACCCTGCTCGCCTGGCTCGAAAAGTATGTTCCTGCAACCTACCACGCGATTATTGAGGCAGACCGGCAGAGCAGGGCGCTCTGCGCCGGTCACGGGTCTGCTATTGCCCAGGCGTACAATCATATGATCATGCCGCTGGCAAACCGGCGCGATAAGCGGACGCAGGTGATCTGGGGGATCCGTGACTTTGAACGCCGCTTTGGACGGATGCCGGAGGGTATGTGGCTCCCGGAAACAGCCGTTGATATCGAAACACTCGAAACGCTGGCAGAGTGCGGTATCCGTTTTACCATTCTGTCGCCCTATCAGGCGCGCGCCGTGCGGAAGATCGGTGCAACTGCCTGGCAGGATGTCAGCAGCGGTAGAATTGATCCGACAATGCCGTACCTGCAGCATCTGCCGTCCGGTCGCACGATTGTCATCTTTTTCTACAATGGTCATATCTCGCGCGCCGTCGCATTCGAGGGACTGCTCTATAACGGCGACAATTTCGCCCATCGTCTGCTTGGCGGGTTCCACGAGCGTGTTGGACCACAACTGGTGCACATTGCCACCGATGGTGAGTCCTACGGACACCACCATCCCCGTGGCGATATGGCGCTGGCATATGCGCTCCACTATCTCGAACGCGAGCGCCTGGCTCGTCTGACGAACTATTCTGCGTTTCTGGCTATTCATCCGCCAACGCACGAGGTGCAGATCGCTGAAAACACCTCATGGAGTTGCTTCCACGGCATCGAGCGCTGGCGAAGCGACTGCGGTTGCAGCACCGGCGGGCGTGAAGGATGGAAGCAAACATGGCGTGCGCCGCTCCGCGCCGCGCTCGACTGGTTGCGCGATACGCTCGCAGCACGGTTCGAGGCTGTCGCCGAACGATTGCTGTTCGATCCATGGGCGGCGCGCGATGACTACATTCGCGTCGTGCTCGACCGATCACCCGAAGCGGTGAATGCGTTCCTCGCCGAGCATGCGACCCGTGAACTGAACGCCGAAGAACGCATCGAGGTGTTGCATTTACTCGAGATCCAGCGGCAAGCCATGTTAATGTACACCAGTTGCGGCTGGTTCTTCGCCGAACTGTCGGGGATCGAAACGGTTCAGGTGCTGCACTACGCTGCACGCGCGATTCAGCTTGCACGCGCGCTCGATGGCGACGATCTGGAACCGGAGTTCCTGCGGCGGCTCGCGGAGGCGCCCAGTAACGTACCACAGTTTGTCAACGGCCACGGCGTCTACGAGCAACTGGTTCTGCCGCACGTGGTAGACCTGCGCCAGGTGGCGGCGCACTATGCCGCCACTTCGCTGTTCAACATCCAGACCGATCCGCAGCGGGTCTACTGCTACACTGTCGAGCAGCGACGTCACCGGGTCATGGAAGCCGGGCACGCAAAACTGGCGCTGGGAGTGGCGCGTGTCACATCAACGATTACGCTCGAGTCAGCGGAATTGCGCTATGGCGTGCTACATCTCGGCGACCAGAACCTGATCGGCGCCGTGCGCACCGAGGATGGCGCCGAGAGTTACGCCGATCTGCTGCACACCATTTCACCGGCGTTCGAACGCGCTGATCTCGCCGATGTTGTGCAGACGCTGACACGGCATTTTGGACGCCTCGATTACTCGCTCAAGTCGGTCTTCTATGATGAACAGCGAGCTATTGTTCGGGCGATCCTGGCGCCCGCCCTCGAAGAGACGGCTGCTGCCTATCAGCGGCTCTACGACCGCCACACGCCGCTGATTTCGTTCCTGACCAATCAGGGCATCCCGCTGCCGTCCGAGGTCGCCATAGCCGCGGAGTACGCTATGAGCACGGCGATCTATCGGGCACTCACAGCAGACCCTCCTGACTTTGAACGGGCGCGGTCGTTGATCGACTCGGCGCATCGTGCGGGGGTGTCACTGGTGCGTGAACCGCTGATCGGTGAATTGCGCCGCTCCATCGAACAGGTCACCGCACGCCTCCTGACCGATCCGGAGTCGTCGGTACTGTTCGACCGCCTGTTGAATCTGGCGCGGCTGGTGCGCGCGCTGCCCTTCGAGATCAATCTGTGGCGTGCCCAGAATGCCGTCTTCGCTATCCGCGCAACCCACTACACCGAACTGGCAGCGCGCGCACGCGCAGGTGATCAGCGCGCGCGCATCTGGACGGAGCGTTTTGCGACCGCCGCAACTCTGCTCGGTATCAGTATGGCCGGGCATGGTCGATAAGATGCCGCACGCGTCGATCTGCCGATCTCTTCCAGGAACTCTCCCTTCGAGGAACACTCTTATATCAAATCTGGTGTCATAGAAGTCAGGGTACGCTGTCGCATCATCACCCCGGCGCTTCGCCTGAGCGCCGCACCGCTTTGAGCAAGAGTTATTATTATGCCGCTCGCTCTACGTGCGAGCAATGTATGCTGAGCAAAGCCTGGGGAAGGGGAGAAGAGCAGAGTGCGCGAAAAGAGGCGCGTGTGCTACAATGACTGGGGCAATACGCCGAAAGGAGAGCGCTATGACGACGTCTGCTCCGCTCGACATCCTGCCGGTTGTCACGGTTGCTGCCCCGCTCGTCG